>NZ_JBZFQM010000002.1:131136-1041118 GCF_058313635.1 Bacillus sp. z26 | reverse complement strand
GATTTCCCATAGCGCAAGCTAGTAAGAACCCTGAAAGATGATCAGGTTGATAGGTCCGAGGTGGAAGTGTGGTGACACATGGAGCTGACGGATACTAATCGTTCGAGGACTTAACCAAATGATTCAAAACGCAACTTGCCGAACCTACATTATCCAGTTTTGAGAGAATAAAAAAGATGAAATTTCTTTAAAAAAACTCTTGAAAAATGTCAGAAATGCAATTATAATAATAAATGTTGCTGACAAAAATCGTCTGGTGACGATAGCGAAGAGGCCACACCCGTTCCCATTCCGAACACGGAAGTTAAGCTCTTCAGCGCCGATGGTAGTTGGGACGCGAGTCCCTGTGAGAGTAGGACGTCGCCAGGCATTATAAATTATTCCGCAGTAGCTCAGTGGTAGAGCATTCGGCTGTTAACCGAACGGTCGTAGGTTCGAGTCCTACCTGCGGAGCCATATGGAGAGCTGTCCGAGAGGTCGAAGGAGCACGATTGGAAATCGTGTAGACGGTCAACGCTGTCTCAAGGGTTCGAATCCCTTGCTCTCCGCCATAATAACTTACTAAATGGCCCCTTGGTCAAGCGGTTAAGACACCGCCCTTTCACGGCGGTAACACGGGTTCGAATCCCGTAGGGGTCACCACTTAAAAATGGAGGATTAGCTCAGCTGGGAGAGCATCTGCCTTACAAGCAGAGGGTCGGCGGTTCGATCCCGTCATCCTCCACCATAATATTCTAGTATCACATTCACATTGGCGCGGGGTGGAGCAGTCTGGTAGCTCGTCGGGCTCATAACCCGAAGGTCGCAGGTTCAAATCCTGCCCCCGCAATAAAATGGTCCGGTAGTTCAGTTGGTTAGAATGCCTGCCTGTCACGCAGGAGGTCGCGGGTTCGAGTCCCGTCCGGACCGCCATTTACATAATGAAGTTGGCTCAGTAGCTCAGTCGGTAGAGCAAAGGACTGAAAATCCTTGTGTCGGCGGTTCGATTCCGTCCTGAGCCACCATTATAAATTAAAATTTAAATAATATAATCTCATTTAATTATTATGCCGGTGTAGCTCAATTGGTAGAGCAACTGACTTGTAATCAGTAGGTTGGGGGTTCAAGTCCTCTTGCCGGCACTCTTAATAACGGAGGGGTAGCGAAGTGGCTAAACGCGGCGGACTGTAAATCCGCTCCTTCGGGTTCGGCAGTTCGAATCTGCCCCCCTCCACCATTCATATAGGGGCATAGTTTAAAGGTAGAACAGAGGTCTCCAAAACCTCCAGTGTGGGTTCAATTCCTACTGCCCCTGCCAACATGGCGATTGTGGCGAAGTGGTTAACGCATCGGATTGTGGTTCCGACATTCGTGGGTTCGATTCCCATCAGTCGCCCCATTTTTTTAATTAATTTAAATAATAGCTTATATTACCTAATAAATTTTAATTGTTGGGCTATAGCCAAGTGGTAAGGCAACGGACTTTGACTCCGTCATTCGTAGGTTCGAATCCTGCTAGCCCAGCCAACCTATATGCGGAAGTAGTTCAGTGGTAGAACATCACCTTGCCAAGGTGGGGGTCGCGGGTTCGAATCCCGTCTTCCGCTCCAACGAATATATTGGCGGCATAGCCAAGTGGTAAGGCAGAGGTCTGCAAAACCTTTATCACCGGTTCAAATCCGGTTGCCGCCTCCAAAATCATGCCGGTGTGGCGGAATTGGCAGACGCGCACGACTCAAAATCGTGTTCCGTGAGGAGTGTCGGTTCGACCCCGACCACCGGTATCATTAGACAGTAGGCCAAAGCTGTCAAATCAAGGTTCTCAGCATTTTATGCTGGGAGCTTTTTTTATTTTTCCTACACGACAAAAACGATGCATAATCGTGTGCAATGAATCGTGCGAATAGGAGAATTAAATATGAAGAGAAGAAATATATTACTTAAAGAATTTAGATCTCGTAACAAGAGAAACTATAATACGTCTTATTTTCTTTATAAGCTAACCACCATTAATTACCATTGTCTTAGGTGAATGAATCTGTTACTATAATTTTAATTTAAATGAAAACCTTTAAGTGCAGTCCAGAGAGGCTGACAAGGTGGGCGATATACTGTTTGGAGAACGTATTTATACACATATTATTGTATAAAGAAAATACGTTTATTTCTGACATTTTCCACTTGTCACTTTGCGGCAAGTGGTTTTTTTGCTCACCAAGACTAAAACTTGGGAGGAAACAAAAGTGCAATTAAAAGACAAAGATTTTTCATTTCAATCAGTACCTAAAGCAAATCGCAACAGCTTCCTTAAAATGCTTGTTGTTATGCTTGGCTTCACATTCTATTCAGCAAGTATGTGGGCCGGTGGATCATTAGGTGAAGGATTAACATTTATGCAACTGATGGGTGTCATCTTACTTGGAAATCTAATATTAGGGGCATTTACAGGGGCATTAAGTTATATTGCAGCAAAAACAGGATTATCGACTCACTTACTCGCACAATATAGCTTTGGTGAAAAAGGAGCATATATCTCTTCATTCATGTTATCAGCAACACAAGTAGGATGGTTTGGCGTTGGGCTAGGAATGTTTGCCTATCCGGTCTCTAAATTAACGGGCCTTCCACTAGTACCGATTGTTATCATTACAGGGATTTTAATGACAGCAACTGCTTATTTTGGTATGAAAGCTTTAACAATCTTAAGTTTCATTGCTGTACCGGCTATTGCGATTTTTGGTTCAACGAGTGCCGGCATGGCTATTATGGATATGGGCGGATTGGATGTACTTCTTGCTTATCAACCTGAAACTTCATTAACATTAGCAGCAGCTTTAACGATTACAATTGGTTCATTTATTAGTGGTGGGACATTAACACCCGATTTTGCACGCTATGCAAAATCAGGAAAGCATGCTGTAACAACGACAGTCATTGCCTTTTTCTTAGGAAATACGTTAATGTTCTTATTTGGTGCAATTGGTGTAATTGCAACAGGTCATAATGATATTTCAGACGTAATGGTTACACAAGGACTACTATTACCGGCTGTTTTAGTGCTCGGATTAAACATCTGGACAACAAATGATAACTCATTGTACGCATCCGGACTTGGTTTTGCAACCATGTTCAAGAAGCCGAAAGTATTCATGGTTATGATCAACGGTATGATTGGTACGGTATTTGCCATCGTTCTTTATAATAATTTCACAAGCTGGCTAACATTCTTAGGCTCCACTCTACCAGCTATTGGATCAATTATTATAGTGGATTTCTTCTTTATCCAAAAAAGACAATACATTCAGTATGAGAAGGCTAACATTGCAAAAGTACATATCCCAGCCATCATTGCATGGGCTGTTGGTGTCATCTCGGGATTAACATTGCCGGGAATCGCTTCACTAAACACATTATTGATCACAGGAGTTATTTATGTAGTTGCTGTTAAGCTAATGAAAACAACAGTTGTTACTGAAAGGGAAGAGGAGGCAGGATGCTTTTATGCAAAAGTGGGCTAATGCTGCCATCTTTGGACGAGAAGGTCTTTGGGATTTACTAATAGAAAATGGTACATTTGTAAAGATTGTTAAAGCTGGTACAAGTGGATTTGAAAGCTATGAAACAATAGATTTAAGCGGAAAGTTGGTTTGTGCACCATTTATTGAACCGCATATTCATCTGGATACTACCTTAACGGCAGGCCAACCACGTTGGAATGAAAGTGGGACTTTATTTGAAGGTATTCAATGTTGGTCTGAAAGAAAAGATTCTTTAACAAAAGAGGATGTGAAAGAGCGCGCAAAAAAAGCACTTAGCTGGCAAATTGCTAATGGGATAGGTGCTGTGCGTACACATGTTGATACAACAGATCCTTCTTTAATAGCTTTAGAAGCTTTGCTTGAAGTAAAAGAAGAAATGAAGGAATACCTTGATCTGCAAATTGTTGCTTTCCCGCAGGAAGGTCTAATTTCTTATCCAAATGGGCTGGAACTGGTAGAGGAAGCATTAAAAATGGGTGCTGACATTGTAGGAGGCATACCGCACTTTGAATTTACGCGTGAAGACGGCGTTCAATCTATTCGCGAGATTTTTCAATTGGCAATGAAGTATGACAAGCCGATTGATATTCATTGTGATGAAATTGACGATGAACAATCTCGCCATGTGGAAGTTGTAGCCCGAGAAACGATTATGAACGATTATCAAGGCCGTGTTACAGCAAGTCATACAACGGCAATGGGCTCTTACAATGATGCCTACACATATAAATTAATGCGCGTACT
Organism: Bacillus sp. z26; assembly: GCF_058313635.1. Taxonomy (NCBI): domain Bacteria; kingdom Bacillati; phylum Bacillota; class Bacilli; order Caryophanales; family Bacillaceae; genus Bacillus; species Bacillus sp. z26. The sequence continues at coordinate 1,036,856 of NZ_JBZFQM010000002.1, read as the reverse complement.
TAGACTTGCCGAATTGAACTTCGTAGCAAACCCACTAGTGAATATTCATCTGCAGGGGCGTTTTGACACGTATCCAAAACGCCGTGGTTTAACACGCGTAAAAGAGCTTGATCAAAACGGTTTAAATGTTTGCTTCGGTCATGACGATATTATGGATCCTTGGTATCCGATTGGAAATGGGAATATGCTGCAAGTACTGCATATGGGCTTACATGCTTCACAGTTAATGGGTTATAGTGATATTGCAAACAGTTTGCGTTTTGTGACTGATAATAGCGCAAAAGCATTGAACCTCAAAAACTACGGTATTGAAGAAGGAAATCCGGCAAACTTCGTTGTGCTTAATGCGGAGAATGGCTACCATGCGCTTCGCCTGCAAGCAGAGGTTCTCTACTCTGTTCGAAACGGTAAAATAATTGCTGAAACAAAGCCTCGTGAAACGAAAGTTTTCCTGCAACATCAAAAGATTATTACCTTTATATAAGTATAAGTGAAGATCATCATCAGTTAATGAACTTCCCCTGAAAAGGTAGACACGAATATACCTTTTCAGGGGTGTTTTTTGAGTGAACGTATATTATGAACAATGTACAGTACTTTTAGCATATAAATATCTTCTCCGACCAATGCATATAGGATAAATCCGATTATAATACATGGTGGAGCAATAGCTATTATCTATTTCTTTTTGCAAACCATACGATCACCTCTTTCATTTTATTTTATCAAGCTGAAAGAATCATGAATAACAAATGATGCCAATTGGATAATTGACGAGAGTAGTTCTTCAAGGCTGCTCTCTTTTTTATTATTTATAATAATTGCATGCCTAGTTAAAAAAGAGTAAGAACACAGTTGCTATAAATATTTTTTAGAAAAATCTTATAAATTAAAACAACTTAGTTCAGTCGACGCACAAACTATTCACCTGATGTTATAATACATCGTAAGGCGTACAGGAACCATTTATTTATATGGTGAATGGATAGAAATCTGTTCAGAAGGCATGTTTTATCAGGATAAGATATTAAGTCATATATATTTAGAGATTTTCTATGGTGGCAGAGAAAAAAGAAAGAGAACGTAGTGCATGTTTTGTTAATTAAAAAACTCTTATTTTTAGAGATTGGATTGATTATAGATTATCCTTTGAATCCGAAAAATATATTTATCCGTACCCCAAAATTGGATATGTACAGATGCATTTGTATAGAAAAAATGGAGGTATAAGTAAATGGCAGCCAATAAAGCGAAAATGATTCTAGAGAAAGATTTTAAAATCGCCGAAATTGATAATCGTATATATGGTTCATTTATTGAACATTTAGGCAGAGCTGTATATGGAGGTATTTATGAGCCTACTCATCCTCAGGCAGATGAAAATGGCTTTAGAAAGGATGTTCTTGAATTAGTAAAAGAACTCAAAGTGCCGTTAGTCCGATATCCTGGAGGAAATTTTGTTTCCGGCTATAATTGGGAGGATGGTATAGGACCTAAAGAAGAACGCCCTAATCGTTTAGATTTGGCATGGGGAACTACTGAAACCAATGAAATGGGCACCAATGAGTTTATGAAGTGGGCTAAACTGGTGAATGCAGATGTAAATATGGCTGTTAACTTGGGTACAAGGGGTATTGACGCTGCTAGAAATTTAGTGGAATATTGCAACCATCCCGGCGGCTCCTATTATAGTGATCTACGTATCTCTCATGGTGTAAAAGAACCCCATAATATAAAGACATGGTGCCTTGGCAATGAAATGGATGGACCTTGGCAAATAGGGCATAAAACTGCTGCTGAATATGGAAGAATAGCTCAGGAAGCAGCAAAGGTGATGAAATGGGTAGATCCAACTATTGAACTGGTTGCATGCGGAAGTTCACATCGAAACATGCCTACATTTGCTGATTGGGAAGCAACGGTTTTAGATTATACATATGACCATGTTGATTTCATTTCTCTTCATCAATATTATGGCAATCGTGACAATGATCTATCCAATTATTTAGCGTTATCTTTAGAAATGGATGATTTCATTAAATCAGTTATCTCCATTGCAGATTATATAAAGGCTAAAAAACGTGGTAAGAAAACGATTAATCTTTCCTTCGATGAATGGAATGTTTGGTATCACAGTAATGAACAAGACAAACAGATTGAACCTTGGAGTATAGCGCCACCGCAATTAGAAGATATATATAATTTTGAAGATGCGCTATTAGTTGGGTGTATGTTGATTACTTTGTTGAAACATGCGGATCGAGTTAAAATAGCCTGTCTTGCGCAGTTAGTGAATGTTATTGCTCCAATTATGGCTGAAAATAATGGACCCGCCTGGAAGCAAACCATATTCTATCCTTATATGCATACATCGGTATATGGTCGCGGTATATCGTTAAATCCTATTATTTCTAGTGCTAAATATGATAGTAAGGACTTTACAGATGTTCCCTATTTAGAATCTACAGCAGTATATAATGAAGAAGAAGATACTTTAACGATCTTTGCGGTTAATCGTCACTTGGAAGAAGGATTGGAGTTAGAGGTAGATATACGTAATTTTAATGGATATGAAGTTATAGAGCATATCGTTCTGGAAAATGAAAATATGAAACAGACCAATTCAGTCGATAAAGAAACAGTAAAACCACATTCAAATGGGAATGCAAAATGTAATAATGGCAAAGTAGTATCCGTTTTGCCAAAGTTGTCTTGGAATGTCATTCGTTTAGCAAAACAGAGATAAGGATAAGCGGCTTCCATATGTAGAATATGGAAGCTTTTCTAATAGGTTAAATAATTTTAAGCTGAAGTGAGAGAGAACGATCTACCTTTTATTGATCCCTCCTTTCCCCTGAATAATCTGTTATCGAGAGAAATAGATAAGTCCGATAATATTCCATGTTTACTTGTGGAATACTTTTCTTATGGATTTAGCAGTTTGTTAGGAGGATTTTGATGGATGATTTAAAAAAGGATAGTCTTCAATTAGAGAAAATAAGTCCGTTTGAATTAAAAGATAAACTCATTGATCTTGCAAAAGGAAAAATGAGAATGACTAGAGCAATGCTGGATGCGGGCCGTGGTAATCCTAATTGGATTGCAGCTACACCTAGAGAAGCTTTTTTCACACTTGGACAATTTGCTATCACTGAATCAAGACGCATATGGGATGAAGGTGATTTAGCTGGCATGCCTAGTCGCATAGGTATTGCAGAACGTTTTAATCAATATGTTAAGGAAAATCAGCAAGCGCCAGGGATCCAATTACTAAAAGAAATCATTGATTACGGCATCACTATTAAAAAGTTTGAACCAGATACATGGATCTATGAATTAGTAGATGGGATTATTGGAGATAATTATCCAAATCCGGATCGAATGCTTGTTAGAACTGAACAAGTTGTGCTGGATTTTTTTATAAAAGAGTTGTGTGGTGAAAATACAACATCTGGTCCATTTGATTTATTTGCTGTTGAAGGGGCGACGGCAGCCATGTGTTATGTATTTGATACGTTATATAAAAATTACTTACTGCCTAAAGGCTCAAAAATTGCTGTGATGGTTCCGATTTTTCCACCTTATATCGAGATTCCAGAACTCCCCAGGAATGATTACAAGCTTGTAAAAATTGAGGCATCTGAAATAGACAATGAAGGACAGCATACATGGCAATACCCAGTTGAGGAATTAGAAAAGTTAAAGGATCAGGATATTAAAGCACTCTTTCTAGTAAATCCGAGCAATCCGCCCTCCGTTTCAATGAATAAGGAATCCATTGAACAGATTATTCAAATTGTAAAACAAGATAACCCAAATCTTATTATTATTTCAGATGATGTGTACGGCACTTTTGTTGAGGGATTTCGCTCTCTAATTGTCGATTTACCATTTAATACAATTGGAGTGTATTCATTTTCTAAATATTTTGGTGTGACGGGGTGGCGATTAGGGATAATTTCCATAAATCAATCCAATATATTTGATAAATTAATTAATGAGTTACCAGAAGAAGAGAAAGATATTCTCAATAAAAGGTATGCTACCCTTACACCGGATCTAGATAATCTCAAGTTTATAGATCGAATAGTGGCAGATAGCAGAGATGTTGCGATGAACCACACAGCTGGACTATCTACTCCTCAACAAGTACAAATGGCTTTATTTTCGATTTTTGCAATGCTCGATACTAATAATGAATACAAGCAAAAAACAATAGATATTTTACATCGAAGGATGAATCTATTATATAAAGGTCTGGGTTTACCCAAGAAACACTTGCCTAACGATGCAGACTATTATACAGAAATCGATTTGGAAATCTGGTGCAATCATCATTTTGAAAAAGGATTCACTGATTACCTGAAAAAGAATTATAACCCGGTTGATATTTTATACCGCCTAGCAGAGAAGTCATCGATTGTATTATTAAGCGGTGAAGGATTTTCAGCACCCGTATGGTCCATTCGTGTATCTCTTGCCAATCTAAATGATGAGGACTACTTACATATTGGTCAAGAACTAAAAAAGGTACTAGAAAATTATGTATTGGAATGGAAAGAGAAAATGGGCAATAGTTAGTTCTGACTAACTTTAACGTTCAAAGCAACAGATATGTATATATGTTCGTTTGTTAACAGTATCCCTATCGTTAACGTATCTAAAAGTCTTGCTACAAAATTTATGTAGCAAGGCTTTTAAAGTTTGTTTCTTATTCGAATTTGATGCCACCATCAGTCCGTGGAAAGTAACTAAATCATTGAATTTTTGACTTGCGTTTAGAAGTTATGTAATGTCGCTGTACCCTCAGAATATTTTAGGATTACTCTGTATCCGGTTCCCCCCTACTTGTAGATATGTTTGAGGCTAGTTGGGGACTGAGATCTCGTATAACAAGCGAAGCTTTATTGACCACTTGGAGGTTTAGGGTTACTGGTAAAATTACAAGAGGACGAGAAAGAATGAACCCAGTTGTGGGGATAGGCATAGCTAAAAAAGAAAGTGAAGTACAAAATAAGCTGCTTTAATAGATTGATGCTTTATTGAAAAAGAACGAGAATTTCCTGGATATAGCTTAGGAAATAATATTTATCCAATATAAGAGTAACCTTCCAAAATGAAACTGGAGGGTTATTTGGCATACCCAAAAACAGGATAGCATATAAAAAAATGATATACAGAGAGATATTGATAACCTATTAGCTGGTTCAGATTCTGGAGGTCTCTTTATTAATTCTTCCGGCTTTATTACTATATGGAAATAATATCTAGGTTGAGTTTAGATTGCAAAGTGGTAAATAAGAATATGAGTAATTATGGAAAAGCCTATTTGTTATTAACATAAATACAAAAAGTATAAGGAGGAAAAAAGATGGATGATTTATTCTTAGGTATATTTTTAATTTCTCTTTTAGCTTTAGTTATCGGTTTAGCTAGACCAAGGGTTGCGTTACGATGGCTTCCTGAAAATAAAAGAAAAAGAAGGTATGCATTTTCGATTTTTGGGACTGTAGCAATAGTATCTTTTATTTTATTTGGTGTTACTACATCTCCGGTAGAAGAGGTTGCAGATGGTAGTCAAAAGGTAGAACAAAAGGAAGAAAAAATAGATACAGCTACTGTTGAAGCAGAGGTAGAAACTAAAGCTGAAGAAGAGGCTAAGGCTAAAGCCGAGGCGGAGGCTAAAGCTAAAGAAGAAGAGGAAGCTAAGGCGAAGGCAGAGGCAGAAGAAGCCAGAGCTAGAGAAGAAGAGGAAGCTAAGGCGAAGGCAGAGGCAGAAGCCAGAGCTAGAGAAGAAAAGGAAGCTAAGGCTAAAGCAGAGGCGGAGGCCAAAGCTAAAAAAGAAGAGGAAGCTAAAGCTAAGGAAGAAGAAGCAAAGAAAAAAGAGGAGACACAGTTCTCAGGATATAAACTTATCAAAGTTGATGGTGGCGATTTGTCCGGAAATCGCGAACCTAATGTTGTCGTTGATATCGGCTATGGGGATCGTGAATATTGGGCGTTTACTAATGAATATGGGCAACTAGTACGTGTCATTGCTGACAAGATTATTCTACAAGATGACAGTAACGAGACTGTAACATCATCTGGTAGATATTACTCTGACGAGGCAAAAGTTCCGGGTGTGGAAAGTGATAATTTTGATGAAGGACATATCATAGCTGACTCTCTAGGAGGGGTATCAAATGCTTATAATATTACCCCACAAGAAAGTACATTGAACAGGTATGGCGACCAAGCATATATGGAAAAAGTGATCCGTGATGCAGGTGGTGCGACAAATTTTGAAGCAATTATCACTTATCCGAATACAAAAACACAGGTTCCTTCAAGCTATAAGTATACGTATACCATCAAGGGCAATAAGGTTGTAGATAATTTTGACAATGTTAACCCGGATGAAGTAAACGAATCGCTTGGTTTAACAGAAAGCAAGTCTTCTAACTCAACTAGTTCAAGTAAGAGCTCAACCAATTCAAGTAAGAATTCAACCAGTTCAAACACAAGCGGTAATATTTCTAGTGTTGATACGAACGGTAATGGTGAGGTGACGATTAAAGAAGCAAAAGATGCAGGTTTCAGTATGCCTATAACGAGTGACCACTGGTTGTACCCTTATATGCGTGATAACGATGGTGATGGGATGGTAGGTGAGTAGGCATCTAGACTATAGGAATATTAAAACAGAACCCTCCTAGTTAATAGGAGGGTTCTGTTTGTGATAAATAATCCTTAAACTTCCTCAGTTTAATATGATTTTCTCACGAATACTCGCTAACAGGAACTTTAAGTGAACAATGGAGAAAGCAAAAAGCTGTCTCTTTTTTAATCGCATTAGCAACAATCTTTACGAAATCAGCCTTATGAAAATAATCACCTTTTTTTACTTTACCTAATTAAAATGATGAAGTATCTTCAGCCATATTATTTACAATAAACAAGGATGAATATATAATTATAAATTATTGTAGAATAATAAAAACATTGGAATAGGAGAGTTGTGAATGGAACTATTAGGGATCATTATCATAATAATAGGTTTTGCCTTAAAGTTAGATACTATTGCAGTTGTTGTTGTAGCTGGTATTTCGACTGGACTTGTGGCAAACATGAATATTGTAGAAATTCTCAATACACTCGGAGAAGCATTTGTATCAAATAGAGTAACTTGTTTATTTTTGATTACTATTCCTGTTATAGGGTTGAGTGAAAGATATGGGTTAAAAGCAAAGGCAGTTATGCTGATTAAAAAAGCAAGCAGCTTATCCGCAGGAAAATTACTGAGTGGTTATACCTTTATAAGAGAAGTAACGATTGGTATGGGTGTAACACTTGGTGGACATCCACAATTTGTTAGACCTTTAGTAAGCCCAATGGCAGAAGGTGCAGCCATTGCTAAGTATGGAGATAAAGTCGACGAAAAAGATATTGAAAGAATAAAATCGTACTCAGCAGCATCTGATAATATCGGTAATTTCTTTGCGCAAAATGTATTTATTGCAAATTCAGGTGTACTTTTAATTGCCTCTACATTAGAAGGGCTGGGCATGCAGGTAGATACACTTCAAGTATCGAAAGTTGCTTTTCCGATAGCAGTAATTGCATTTATTTTCTGGACGGTGCAAAATTTATTATTAGATAAAAAATTAAAGCAAAAGTATTCTAGTAAAAATATGGAGAAGGATGAGGTGACCAATAATGAATATAGCGCAATTCTCTAATATTTTATTAGAACTATTTTATATCATGATCGGATTATTTATGGGAATTACTATGGTGTTCACCTTGAAAGATAAGAACCACAAAACAAGAATTGGTACAGCAGTGTTTTGGGGGCTATTAGCAGTAATTTTCATACTGGGAAATTATATTCCAAGTACAATAGTAGGTGTATTAGTAGTTGTGATAGCCGTTTTATCGGCAACTAAGCAAATAAATATTGGAACGTTAAAACAATTAGATGAGACTTTTGCAAACTTAAAGGCAGAAAAATTAGGCTTGAAAATATTCATCCCATCATTGTCTATTGCAGTTATAGCCATGCTTGTGGCTCAGTTTACTAGTTTCCCTGGAACTGTAGCGATTGGTATAGCATCCATATTTGCTTTACTATTTACGTTTGTTTTAACTAAGGGGACTACTAAAGAGTTGTTAGAAGATACTAATAGAATGTATCAATCAATCGGATCATTTGCAATTCTGCCTCAATTATTAGCTTCATTAGGCGTATTATTCACGACTGCAGGTGTAGGTGATAAGATCGCCTCTATTATTTCAAATGTTATACCAACAGGGAACGCATTTGTAGGTGTAGCGACTTATTGCGTAGGAATGGCACTATTTACAGCTATCATGGGGAATGCATTTGCCGCATTTGCTGTTATCACTGTCGGCATTGGTGTACCGTTTGTATTTGCAATAGGCGGAGATCCTCTTATCTGTGGAACTCTGGCATTAACAGCCGGTTACTGTGGAACATTAATAACACCAATGGCTGCGAACTTCAATATGTTACCAGCCGCATTACTTGAACTTAAAGATAAAAATTCAGTCATAAGGGCACAGGCTCCAATCGCTTTAACATTATTAGTTGTTCATATATTTATGATGTATATTTGGGGATTTTAAGATAAAAACTTTACAATAGGAGAATAAATTATGAAAGTATTAATAACTGGATTTGATGCATTTGGAGGAGAACCAGTAAACCCGGCTGAAGAAGCTGTTAAAATGGTAAGCAACAGAATCGCAGGAGCAGAGGTTATTAAAGTCATTATACCTACAGTTCAAAATAAATCCGTTAAAGCAATCGAGAATGCAATAGAGCAGCACAAGCCTGATATTGTGATTTCGGTAGGTCAGGCAGGAGGAAGATTTGATATAACTCCTGAAAGAGTTGCTATTAATCTGGATGATTATAGAATTAAAGATAACGAAGGAAATCAACCAATTGATGCAGTTATCCATTCAGATGGCCAATCAGCGTATTTTTCAAATTTACCAGTAAAAGCTATGGTCAAACATATGAATGAACATAACATCCCGGCATCATTATCAAATACAGCCGGAACATTTGTCTGTAACCATGTCATGTATGGAATCCTGTACATGATTGATAAGAAGTATCCGAATATAAGAGGTGGATTTATTCACATCCCTTATATGACTTCGCAAGTGATGGATAAGAAAAATACACCGTTTATGTCATTAAATGATATTGTGAAAGGATTAGAGCTCGCTATTGAAGCTTGTATTATTTATGACAAAGATATAAAAGCGATCGGCGGAGAGATTTGTTAATGAAACGAATCAATCTTTTTGTCTATGGAAGTTTACGGGAAGGTTTTTTCAATTATAATAAGTATTTAGATAATAAGGTCATTGAGAAAAAAGAGGCCAAGTTACAAAATATGAAATTATATCATATGCCCTATAAAGGATATCCTGCTATCACTTCTGGTGAAGATGTGGTATTAGGAGAAATAATGGTCATAAAAGGAGATTGTTACGAGGATACAATGAAGGCAATGGATCAGATGGAGGGGTTTATAAGCGAAAAAAATCCTGAAAATGAATACCATAAAGTTATTCTGGAAGTAGACAATCTTCATACCAATCAAAAAGAAAAATGTTATGTATATTTCTATAACAAAGGCAAAGATACACTTTTTGATAACCATGCCATTTATATTCCACATGGCGATTGGAAAGAATATATGAGTAGCGGAAATACACAAGAAGATCTCTATCAAACTGGAGATATGATCACAGGAATGGCTAAAAATGAAGTGGAAGAAAGTTATGTTTTTAGCTAAGGAATTAAGTGAAGATAAATTATACAAGAATCTATAGCATAAATGTGATCTTACAGCTGCAGAAATGCAGCTGTTTTCTTTTAACATTAGTACCGATCGTTTTATTCCTTAATAAATTCTTCCATATTCTCTTTACTTTTATGATATAAAATAACGATGAAGAGGATAATTCCGGCAGCAATCCAAATAGACGTGTTTCCCATATGGACACTGGAATAGGTCCCTATTAATGCACCGAAAATAAAGGAGAGTATAATGGCGGAAAATCTTTTAAATTTTCTCTTTGATTCAGAATCATGATTTATAAAGGCACCGTAAAAAGCTGATGAGGCAGTTCGCAGATTTCCGGTTGTAATGGTTGAATTATAGCTCCAATTTTCCAGTTTGTTGAAGGTGGCTATTTGTAGGGATGATACAAAGGCAATACTCATCGTGACAATCATATTGGGTACACTTCCCGGCAACCAACCGACAATAAATAAAATGATACACTCCAATAGTAAAACAGCTCGTCTGTGCATATCATGTTTGTCTTTTATATATTCGGCTGTTAAAACGCCGGCAATAAAAGCTAAAAAAGGCGGCACATTTTGTATGGCTGCTCCATATTTTGTGCTGGCTGCTCTCGCCGCAAATAAAACGGTATTTCCTGTTTGTGCGGTCGCAAAAACTCCGTCTCTGGTGACATACGTATATGCATCTAAAAATCCACCCACTAAGGCCAAAATCATGCCCATGAGTAACGAATTAGCTGATAATGAAAGGAATTTTCTTATTCTGTATTCCATATCTGTCTCCTTACTCTCGGCCTACTTTTTAGCATAAATGAAAAGAATGCAGCTTAATCGAAATGATTCCACATACCAAATTGGATTATACAAAACTCATCAAGAAAATATCCTTAAATCTATAATTTGGAAAATAAGTGCATGAGGAAACGGATGCAATTTTTTGCAATTAAATGAACGAAAAAGTTAACGGTTGCTTAAGGAATGTAATGGATTATCACGGACTGATAGGCTAGTTTGTTTCGAGGAAGAGATGAGATAGAATAGAAAGGTTTCTAGATCATATACTTAATGGAGAAAGAACCTCCGTTAGTAACGAGAGGTTCTTCATTCTTCATGCCTTTATTTTTTTCACATTCATTTCTTTCAGAGATACAATCTTTGTTTTCTTAATAAATTTATATCCCAACCAGAAAATCAGAAATAGTGGAAGACTGATATAGGATACCATTAAGCCATACCAATCAATCGGTCCGCCAAATAGAGCATCTGTATTTTGGCCAAGTATGATTAGGATACAGAGCGTGGCAGCAGTGAGTGGTGCGAATGGGAACCATTTTGCTTTATAAGGCAGATCATTTAGATCATAGCCTTGAGCCACATATGCTCTGCGAAAACGATAGTGGCTGATGGCAATGCCAAGCCAAGCGATGAACCCAGATAAACCAGCTGCATTAATGAGCCAGACATAAACCACACCGTCTCCAAAAAATGAACTTAAAAATGCCAGACAGCCAACCAGGCCAGTTGCGATTAAAGCATTGATAGGTACACCTTTTTTGCTCAATTTTCCAAGTGATTTTGGAGCATGTCCTCTTTCCGCTAAGTTCCATAGCATACGAGCTGCTGCATACATTCCTGAATTACCTGCTGAAAGAATAGCAGTTAGGATAATAGCGTTCATAACAGATGCAGCAAAGGCGATGCCAGCGCGCTCAAATAGAATAGTAAATGGGCTCTTTGCCACATTATCAGTGGCAGCCAGCTCTGGACTAGTATAAGGAATAACCAGACCAATGATTAGAATAGATAGGATAAAGAAAATTAAAATTCTCCAAAAAACTGAATTAACGGCTTTAGGAATTGTTTTGCCAGGATTTTCACTTTCACCGGCTGTAACTCCAATTAGTTCTGTTCCCTGAAATGAGAAGCCGACCACCATAAAGACTCCTAATATAGCTGTTATTCCTCCATTAAAAGGTGCATCATCCACTGTGAAGTTTTTGAATCCAATTGCTTCTCCACCGAGAATTCCGAATATCATCAAGACACCTGAGACAATGAAAATAATAATTGCAATCACTTTTATTAATGAAAACCAATATTCAGACTCTCCAAAGCTTTTTACGGAGAGTGCGTTTAAAAGAAAAATAATAAGAAGAAATAATCCGCTCCATAAAGCTGAAGGGCTGTTTGGAAACCAAAATTTCATAATTAACACGATCGCAGATAATTCTGCTGCAATTGTGACGGCCCAGCTATACCAGTAATTCCAACCTTGTGCAAAACCAAATGCGGGATCAACGAATCTCTCTCCATAAATACTGAATGACCCGGCAACTGGCATATGGGCAGCCATTTCTCCAAGGCTAGTCATAAGAAAGTACACCATTATACCGACAATCAGATAGGCAGCAAGTGCACCACCAGGACCGGCTGTATGAACTGTATTTCCACTGGCAAGGAATAACCCCGTGCCGATCGTTCCTCCAAGTGAAATCATCGTTAAGTGCCTCGATTTTAAATTTCGCTTTAATTTTCTTTTCTTTTTAAATATAGGTCGTTTTTTTGGTATGGAAGATTCCATTTTTTTGTATGCCTCTTTCTTAATTTCATTTTTATAATATAGTAGTTTTATATACCAATTTAGCAGGCAAGCTTAAACATTTTAGTTAATAATCGTAATTTACAGAAAGTTCTGTTTAGGAGGTAGTTTTGAACATGAGGGGCGGCGGCAATAAAAAAGAGCATCACCTCGATTAGCAGGGATGCTCAAATTCTATACATATAACATGGACAGAGAGGGGAAATTTATTTGTTTGATTCTAGAGTAAGCGTTCCATCGACGATTTTATAAACTTTATCGCAATAATCTATCAGTCTAGTATCATGTGTCACCACAATCGTTGTTTTCCCATGGTTAGTCGTAGCGGTTTTTAACATTTCCATGACTTCAAAGGCACGGTCTGAATCAAGGGAAGCGGTTGGTTCGTCGGCGAGAATGATACTTGGATCTGTATATAATGCTTTAGCAATCGCAACACGCTGGCGTTCACCACCTGATAGATCAGATGGGAAACTGTTAAGAAGATCTTCGATTCCCAGTGCATCAATAAGATTCTGTAGCTGTTTTGTTTGCATATTGCCCTTTTTCACTTTATCCAGTAATTGCATTTGCTGATTTACTGTAAGAAAGGGAACAAGGTTAGAAGCTTGCAAAACAAAGCCTATTTCTTTTAATCGAACAGCTCCTCGCTCTTTTTCCTTAAAGTTAGTTAAGTTTTGGCCGTTTACATAAACTTCCCCGTTGCTAGGTGTTTGAAGACCACCTGCAATGGTTAGAAACGTACTTTTCCCGGAACCGGAAGGACCGATTACGGCAATTAATTCTCCTGCGTCTGCTGTAAAGTTAGTCGTTTTTAATGCTTCAATCTCTGTGCGACCGGATTTGAAGACTTTGTTAACTTCTTTTAATTCCAGTAATGCCATAATATTAACCTCCTATCGCATCTAAAGGATCGATTTTGACAATGGTTTGAACAGAGAATAGTGCTCCCAGTATGGATACAACAATCAGGACAACACCATAAATCAGCATGTCAATATAGTTAAAGGCAACAGGAACGGCTGCGGGTAAGAAATAACCAGTTATAAGGGTTAGAATAAAACCAACTAGTACACCTGCCAGAGATAGGATGAAGGTCTGTGCAATTACTGATGTTGATAAATAGCTGTTAGAAATACCCTGAGCTTTCATGACTCCAAAAATACTGATTTTTTGAATCGTCAATACATAAAGGAAAATCGCCAAGATAACGGCAGATATAATAAATAGAAAATAAATCATAAAGGTTAAAGTTAAGTTTTGTTCTGAATATCCAGGCATATTTTCAATAAATGTTTGTGTAGATACAACTTTATGCGCATCATCGACAGTGACGTTGTCTAAGTTATCTGTACGAATGACAAAGCCATTAATTTGGTCCTCTTTTTGTTTTGCAGCTTCACCAAAACGAACTTCTTGAACGGTTTCCAGAGATCCGTACAATACTGGCGCAGCATTGAATTTTGCATCTTCTGTAAATCCGGTAATGGTAAGAGTGGTGTCAGTGGAAGAAAGGCTCAATTCGTCACCAATTTTAAACCCCTCATCCTTAAGAGAATCATCAGCGATTACCTCACCAGTTTTACTAAAAGCTTTTCCTTCAGTTACCTCAGGCATAATAAATTCATCTTCACGGATACCGAAAAGAGAGACATTTGCTTTACTATCATCTACTTTTGCAATCGAGTTAAACTGGGACAATACGGCATACTCATCTGTACCATTGCCTTCATAATCGCCAATTTCCATACTTGATTGCGGGAGCGTAATATCTGATTCATCCGTCAAAATGATTCCATTTGCATCCCATTTATCAACGGCTTCTTTATTGTGGTTTTCAAGCCCGTTAGCCAACCCGGATAAAAAGAAGACAAGATAGGAAACAAGTGTTAGAACCCCAACAATTAAAATAAAGCGTAGTTTATTATTTTTAATTTCATTCCAGGCTAAAAACATGCATCCCCATCCTCACATAATTCATATTGTAAATATAGTTAATATATAAATAATGTATAAGAAAAATATAATAATAGCAAATAATTGAATTACAGGGAATTTTGGTTAGAATATAAAAAAATCCCCGATAGGCAAACAGACTTTATCTTTTAATCTGTCGGCTTATTGGGGCATATCATGAATAGGGGTGTGAGGATAGTTATTTTATTTTAGAGGTATTGATTGATTTCGTTCAAAATCTGCAGCCAATCTTTATCAGACGGGGATACATCCCAGCGAGGACCTTGTTGTGTGCTTTCTCTAATCCCTAGCCCACCAACGATAAATTTAATCTTTGGATTTTTCTTATAAAGGGCGTCTATGTATTTTTGGACTGCGTTATCATGTTTATCACTGGAAATCGAGATGGCCACTATACCAATATGCTTTTCCTTAATTATCTCATCTAACCCATCAAGTGGTGTATTGGCACCTATATAATAGACCGGATAATGTTGCTCTTTTAAAAAGAGCGTAAAAAGGATTAATCCAAGTTGATGATGCTCTCCTTCCGGACAAATGGCAATCACTTTAGGTTGAACAGGGGATGGTTGGAAAACCGTAAAAAAATTAATGGCGCGCTGAAGCACAATATTACTAATCATATGCTCCTTAATAACAGACAATTCTCCTTGCTCCCAAGCATTACCTACCTTGTACATAAGCGGGACAATAATAGAATAAAAAACAGTTTTGTAATGAAATTGGGAGAAGTATAAATCAAAAAGCTGATTGCATCTTTCAGAATCAAATTGCAAAACTGCATTAAAGAGTTCATCAACTTGTTTACAGAATGGTTGGTTTAATGTGGGGTCTATTGATTGGTTCTGATTGAAAATACCTTTATCTTTTTCCTTTTGAATTTTAAGAAGTTGAACGGCCTGGCTTACGCTCATTTTATTGTTATAAACTTGCTTTTTAAGCCATTTTAAATCATTTATATTTTCCTCAGTATATATTCTGTGACCTGTGTCAGTACGCTTTGGAGTAATGGCATGATAACGGGTTTCCCATGAACGAATAGTAACAGATGGCATATCTAACAGTTTAGAAACAGCGTTAATTTTATACATAAATAACATTTCCCCTAAAATACTTTGGATTCCTACATTTTAACAGTATATTAAATTTATAAAAGAATGCAATTTTGAGGTACTAAAGTAAGATCGTAAATTTAAAGATTACATATCTTTGCGATTAATACTTGAGTCTATTGTTAAAAATTCAAATAATAAATTTGGAGCAGTTTCCATATATTCATACGTACATAATTGGTGTATGGAATTTCTTGAAATAAGTGAAGGATGGGTTGAGATGGGGGTAAAATTGATAGTTGGAATTGGTATTGCTTATATTTTATTGTCTCTTCTACTCTTGCCAATGCAATATAAGTATGTAAAGGGACTAAAAGAAATGGATGAAGAACGAAAAAAGCTGGGGGTTTCTCAAGGTGAATTTTATGAGAACATGAGTTTTGAAAACCAACTGCTCCATTCCAATGCACAAGGAAATCTGTTTTTTATAGGAGCCAATTTATTGGCAACCGCTCTATTTCAATATAAACTTGCTGAACGAAAAAAGGCAGTAACTGATCTATACAAAGTTAATTCCCATACATATAGCCAAAAGTGAACCCAGTCATGAGACTGGGTTCTTTCAGTTCATTATTTGTTTTTAAGGTTATAGATTGAATTGTATGTATTGCTATAATATCAAAATAAAAAAATATATGTACATATTTTCCTGTACGAGTTAAACTATATTCAGAATATTTTAATCTTTCAATTAAATCACCGTTTCATATCTTTATCTATATGAAAAACAGGGGGCATGTGTAATGAAAAAGAAGCAACTCGCAGGTATTATTCTTTCATTATCATTAGGTATGGGTGTTATGGCTGGATGCGGTGGGGAGAAATCGAGCGGCGGAGAAAAGGGAGATACGATTAAAATTGGAGCAAACCTTGAATTAACCGGAGGCGGCGCATCCTATGGTCAATCGATTGTGGAAGGGATGGAATTGGCACTTGATGAAATAAACAAAGAAGGTGTGGAAGGCAAAAAGCTGAAGATTGTGAAATACGATAATAAATCGGATGCAGCAGAAGCAACGACTGGAGCTATAAAGCTCGCCAGCCAGGATAAGGTAAATGTCATGATTGGTGCGGCAACGAGTACAAATACGCTAGCACAGGTCCAAGTTGCAAACGACAATAAAGTACCATTAATTACACCGACAGGAACAAATGAAACCATTACTTCAAAGGATGGCAAGGTCAATGAATATGTATTTAGAACATGTTTTATTGATCCGTTCCAGGGAACAGTTGCAGCAAACTTTGCTCAGCAGGAATTGGGAGCAAAAACAGCTGCTATTTATGTAGATAGCTCCAGTGACTATTCCAAGGGGCTGGCAGCAGCCTTTAAAGATGCATTTACAAAAGCGGGCGGTCAAATTGTAGCAGAGGAAGCGTTCTTACAAAAAGATACTGATTTTCAATCAACGCTGACAAGAATTAAAAAAGCGAGTCCAGATTTTATTTTTGTTCCGGCATTCTATGAAGAAGTTGGCTTAATTTTAAAACAGGCACGTGAGTCAGGAATTGACGTTCCGGTTATGGGAGGAGACGGTTGGGATTCTCCTAAGTTAATCGAGATTGCAGGTACAGAAGCACTGAATAATACCTTTATAACGAATCATTATTCTGCTGGAGATCCGGACAAAAAAATTCAGGATTTTGTATCAGCATTTAAAAAGAAATATAAAGATAAATCACCTGATGCCTTTGCTGCGCTTGGTTACGATACAGCCTTCTTCATTGCTGATTCCATCAAACGTGCAGGGGATAATGCAACACCCGAAAAAATTAAAGATGCTTTGGCGGAAACAAAAGACTTACAACTTGTATCGGGTAATTTAACGATGGATGAAAATCATAATCCAGTTAAGTCAGCTTCTATTTTAAAATATGAAAATGGTAAGCAAGTTTTTGAAACGAAGGTAAATCCATAAGAAAGAGGAATAGGAAGCTTTGTTAAAAAGCTTCCTGTTTTTGAAATATGGACGGAGGGGAGTCGGGTTATGGAATTCATTCAGCAAATGGTAAATGGGATATCACTTGGCAGTATATACGCTTTAATAGCACTGGGTTATACGATGGTATATGGAATTGTAAAACTAATCAATTTTGCACATGGCGATGTATTTATGGTCGGGTCATTTATTGGCTTTTATGCCATTACGATTATGGAATTATCTTTTTTCCCCGCATTGCTCCTAGCCATGGTGGCTTGTGCCATATTTGGAGTTTTAATTGAACGGATTGCGTATAAACCTCTTCGCAATGCAACTCGTATAGCAGCACTCATCACGGCAATAGGTGTTTCCTTATTAATTGAAAACGGGATGATTCGCATCAGGGGAGCGCAGCCTGAAGCATATCCAAAGGATGTTCTGCCATCTGAAACCATAGATATCTTTGGTGTCATGATAAAAAGTCAATCACTGATGATTTTGGGTGTATCAATCTTCCTAATGCTCGTCCTGCAATTTGTTGTTCATAAAACCAAAATTGGCCGGGCGATGCGTGCGGTTTCATTTGATGCGGATGCAGCAAAATTAATGGGAATCAACGTTAACAATACAATTTCTGCTACGTTCGCGATAGGATCTGCTCTTGCTGGTGCTGCAGGTGTTATTTTTGGGACTTACTATACAAAAATAGAGCCATTAATGGGAGTGATGCCAGGTCTTAAAGCTTTTGTCGCTGCTGTTCTCGGAGGAATTGGTATTATTCCGGGAGCCATGGTTGGTGGACTGCTACTTGGTGTAGTAGAGGCGTTGGTCAGTGCCTTCGGGTTATCCTTATGGAGAGATGCAGCTGCATTTGTTGTCCTTATCTTGATTTTAATTTTTATGCCGCAGGGCTTATTTGGAAAAAACCGAAGAGAAAAAGTGTAAGGGAGACATAGTGATGGCAATTTTTAAGAAGGTTAAAGGTTTTTGGCTCTCTATTTTACTCTCATTCGTTTTGTTTGCCTTAATACAGTTTCTTATTTCAGGCGAATATATAAATGTTTTTTATACTAATCTTATTATCACGATTGGGATTAATATCATCCTTGCTGTTAGTTTGCATTTAATTATTGGTATTACAGGACAATTTTCAATTGGACATGCAGGCTTTTTGGCAGTTGGGGCATATGCATCTGCTATTATGTCTATGAATTTTGAAATCCCTTTCTTTTTGGCTATGCTGATTGGAGGAATCATAGCGGCTTTGGTCGGCATGATTATAGGGATTCCGAGCTTACGATTAAAGGGTGATTACTTAGCGATTGCCACACTTGGATTTGGGGAAATTGTTCGTATTGTTTTCCTTAATATGGATTATATTGGCGGGGCGAGAGGGATGCTGGTCACTCAAATGACGACTTGGTCCTGGGTGTTTGGCTGTATTTTAGTGACGATTATTGTCATTCGGAATTTCACTAATTCCACTCATGGTCGTGCATGTATATCTGTTAGGGAAGATGAAACAGCAGCAGATTCTATGGGGATTAACACTACGTATTATAAAGTAGCTGCCTTTGTCATTGGTGCCTTTTTTGCCGGAATTGCAGGTGGTCTATACGCCCATAACTTTTATATTGTACAGCCGTCTACCTTTGGCTTCCTAAGGTCCTTTGATATTTTAATATTCGTAGTTTTGGGAGGATTGGGCAGCTTGTCAGGTTCGGTGATTGCAGCTATTCTTTTAACATTCATTTCTTCGTTTTTATCAGACTATTCGGAAACAAGAATGCTCCTTTACAGTATTATCTTAATCGTGACAATGCTATACAGGCCACAGGGATTGATGGGTACAAGGGAAATCACCTCATTTTTCAAAAGGAAGACTAAAGGGGGAGTGAAGGATGCAAACCATCAAACCACTACTTAAGGTTGACAATATTGGGATTCGATTTGGAGGATTAAGAGCAGTAGCAGATGTGTCTATGGAGCTGTTTCCAGGAGAACTTTGCGGCTTAATAGGCCCTAATGGAGCAGGGAAAACAACCTTTTTTAATCTTTTAACTGGGGTCTATGTACCATCAGAGGGAACAATCTATTTAGATGATGAAAAACTAAATAAACTGCCACCTTACAAAATTACAAGAAAGGGAATTAGCAGGACGTTCCAAAATATTCGTTTGTTCGGCGATTTATCTGTCATTGATAATGTGAAAGTTGCTTATCATTCACAGGCTAGACATTCTATGTTCAGTTCAATAGTTAGAATGCCCAATCATTTTTCCGGAGAAAAAGAGATGGACCAAAAAGCCGTCGAGTTTTTGAAAATATTTAATTTGGATTCATATCGCGATGAAAAAGCCAAGAATCTCCCATATGGAATGCAGCGCAGGCTTGAAATAGCAAGAGCTTTAGCGACGAATCCGCGGTTACTCTTACTGGATGAACCGGCAGCAGGAATGAATCCTAAAGAAACTGACCAGCTGATGGACTTAATCAGCTTAATACGTGAAAAATTTGATTTAACAGTACTTTTGATTGAGCATGATATGCAACTTGTGATGGGTGTGTGTGAACGTATTTATGTACTTGATCACGGACAATTAATCGCCCACGGAACACCGGATGAAGTGCGCAATAATCCTAAGGTTATAGAGGCATATCTAGGTGAGGAGGTATCCTGATGCTGAAGGTCGAAGATATTAATGTTTACTATGGCAATATTCAGGCATTAAGAGGAATATCTTTTCATATTGAGGAAGGGGAAATTGTCACATTAATCGGTGCTAATGGAGCTGGCAAAAGTACATTGCTCAAAACTGTTTCAGGTTTACTTAAACCGAAACAAGGTCAAATCATATATCAGGATAAATCAATTGCTGGAAAAGCAGCACAAGAGATTGTAAAGCAGGGAATCTCACATGTACCAGAAGGACGCCGAGTTTTTGCCAATATGACAGTGGATGAAAATTTACAGCTCGGTGCTTACTTACGTAAGGATCGAGTTGGGATTAAGGAGGATCTGGAGAAGGTATTTGAGCTTTTTCCCAGGTTGAATGAACGGCTGAAACAGCCTGCAGGAACACTGTCTGGTGGAGAACAGCAAATGCTTGCGATGGGAAGGGCATTAATGGCAAAACCGAAATTACTTTTACTCGATGAGCCATCTATGGGACTTGCACCACTCCTTGTTAAAACGATTTTTCGTATAATTGAAGAAATTAATGCCTCGGGGACAACTATCCTACTTGTTGAACAAAATGCTAATTTAGCTTTATCGATTGCTAATCGTGCTTATGTGGTAGAGACCGGTAGAATTGTTCTCTCAGGATCTGCAGATGAGTTGACCTCAAGTGAAAAGGTTAAAATGGCTTATCTTGGCGGGCATTAAAGGATAAAAATCACTCCTTTGTAACTTCTGCTGAGGAGTGATTTTATGTAGGCCATAGTTCATATAAATGGTACATGGCTTGATATAAATTCAATATACATTTTAATTAATAAGATAACTGGTAAAACCTTTGCTCAATCTTCCAGATTCACTTTTTTAAGTAGAGTATTATAAAAATAATACGTGGAATTAACGGGAACATTAACCTATACTGCTTATTCTATAATCTCTTTCTCTTCCTCGATTGCTGAGATTCTATCTAGAGTATTTACGATAAGAATTGAAAAAGCTTATCGGTTTCTTAACAATAATTTTATTACTACAAGCTATTATACATAATCTGGGAATGTGTAAAATTTGAAAGACCTAATCTATATAATTAATCAAATAGCTGAAAAAAGCACATCTATTCCCCGTTGTGAATAATATTGGTATCTGTTATATTAGAATAATAATAATAGAATAGTACCTTATCATTTCGATGGGGTAGAGGTGCAGGTTTCAAGAGTAAGCTATGTGAGGATGACAACAGAGATCATAGCCCAAAGGGGAGACTGCCGAAGCAAGTTGATTAGTCAAAAATGAACTTGCTGGGGTTGTTTTGAATAAAAGCAACACTGTCATTGTAAGAGGTTCTTATAATGAGGAGCTACAGGTCGTGATGGAGAAAGATAAGCTGATACAGGGTTGCATTAGATATTTCTCTATTGCAGCCCTTCTTTATTCTCTTTTATGCTGGAAGAAAAGAGAGCAAAGGTACAGCCCACACGGTGAGTTCCCCTTAATTATGTGGAGGAGGAAAAAATGGAAACGACAGTTTATACAATCATTCCCCCATTATTGGCCATTTTGATGGTGGCCTTAACAAGAAAAGTTTTGCTATCCCTCGGAGTGGGAATTGTGGCATCGGCTTTCATGCTTGCTGATTTTAAAATGGGAGAAACATTTATTCTTATATGTGATGCCGTAAAAGGAATCTTTATTTCAGATGGGTCACTTAATGTATCCAATATATATATTATTTTATTCTTACTCATCCTTGGTATTATTACTGCGTTTATTTCAATCTCAGGTGGGAGCCACGCTTTTGGTGAATGGGCGATGAGACATGTAAAAACAAGAGTTGGTGCCCAATTAGTAGCGGCCTTGCTTGGAATACTCATTTTTATTGACGATTATTTTAATGCCTTGGCAGTTGGCCAAGTAGCACGTCCAATAACGGACAGACATAAGATACCGAGAGCAAAACTTGCCTATCTCATTGATTCCACCTCGGCACCAGTCTGTGTAATTATGCCGGTTTCGAGCTGGGGAGCTTATATTATTGCGTTGATTGGGGGTATTTTCGTTACTCATCAAGTGACAGAATACAGTTCCTTATCAGCATTTATTCAAATGATTCCAATGAACTTTTATGCGACTACAGCATTGGTTATGGTTTTTATTGTTATCTACCGAAATTGGAATGTCGGCCCAATGAAATTACACGAGGAAAGAGCAGAAGCGGAAGGCATTCTTTATAACCCAGCCAAGACAGTGCCGGGAGAATTAAAAGAAGATTTACCGAGAAGTACGACAGGTAGAGTCGGAGATTTAGTGATTCCCATTGTGACTCTTATTATTGGTACAGTAGCTGCCATGTTATGGACAGGTTATCAGGAAGTTGCCGGCCATGCGACTCTTTTGACTATTTTTGAAAATACTAATGTCACTAAATCATTAGTGTTGGGTGGTACAATCGGTATAATCGTAACCATTCTTATGTTTTTACGACAAGTCTTTATACTGCGCGGAGTCTCTATAAAAGTGTTTACCAAGGGACTTAAGCATGGAATTGGCGCTATGCTGCCAGCGGTATATATTTTATTATTTGCCTGGACCATCGTTGACTTGATAGGTAGGCTTGGAACAGGCCAGTATTTAGCAGGATTAGTACACTCCTTAAATTTAAATGTATCTTTCCTTCCATTGTTATTATTTTTACTAGCCGGATTGATGACATTTGCAACGGGTACTTCATGGGGGTCGTTTGGGATTCTGCTTCCAATAGCCGGAGAAATTGCGGCAGCGACAGATATTACGATGATTTTACCCGCTATGGCAGCTGTGTTGGCCGGTGCTGTATTTGGTGACCATTGCTCTCCTATATCAGATACAACAATACTTTCTTCTACAGGTGCCTGTGCGCATCATATCGATCATGTGATGACGCAACTCCCATATGCTTTAATCAGTGCAGGTATTGCCATGACAGGGTATATTGTTCTTGGATTTACAGGAAGTACACCATTTGCACTGATGATCGTTATCGTATTGCTTGCTTCATTTGCTTGGATGACTAAGCCACGAAAACAAGAACAAATGGAAAACAGTATAATGAATACTTAAAATAGGATAGCCGGGAAACCGGCTATTTTTTTTACAAGGGGGGCGTGATAATCCAGAGTTCTCTAGCCTGCTCCTTTTAGATTGTTAATCTATTTTAACTAAGCATGTTCTTATAGGCTCTGACTATTAATCCACAAATCACTGCAACCCCGAAGAAGGTAATTAGGAAAGTCAGTGGAGAGGAGGATGTTCCAAAAACAACTTCATTTTGAAGTAGTTCTACGTTCCCCCATTTATCATCAAAATCAGGTTTATAATACCTTGTTTTAATATAGCCTACTAGGAGTGGTCCACCTATATAGATCAAATGAATGATAAAGGAAACAACTAATGATTGAATAATCGTTTTCAATGAAAGACACTCCCTTCAACACCTGCTATTCCCATAATAATCCATATGAGGTATTTCAGTAACTATCATTTGCTAAAAAAAATAAGGAACCTTTAAAATTCGGTTCATAAAAGTGTTTAATCTGTTAATAAAATGGATACATAATATTATATTTGTATAACAATTGATCTTTGGGAGATTTAGTATGAATCATTTTAGGAGGGTGAGGAATCATGAGAAGCAGTATTCCATTTAGGACATTAGTATCCATTATTATGCCTAGCTATAATTCAGAGGTATCTATTCGTCAAACCATTGAGTCAGTTAAAAAGCAAACCTATGAGAATTGGGAATTCATTATTGTTGATAATGCCTCTACTGATAATAGCAGGAGTTTAATAAGAGAGTACCTAATGGAAGATTCCAGAATAAAATTAATTACCCTTCAGGAAAATGTCGGACCGGGAGAAGCTAGAAATATGGCTATTAAATCTGCTAAAGGTCATTATATTGCCTTTCTTAACATTGATGATTTATGGGCACCAAATAAATTGGAAAAACAGCTTGAATTTATGCAAGCACATAACTTGGCATTTAGTTACACGGATTATCAATTTATTGATGAGAGAAACCTTGCTTATGAACCTGTCATAAAGATGCCTAATCAACTTACATATCAAGACTTGTTAAGAAATACAACAGCGATTGGCACTTCAACTGTTATAATCGATCAATATAAAGTTGGGAAAGTTCAATTGACCAACAATCGCCATATACCAGAAGATTTTGCTCTCTGGCTTTCTATATTAAAACGAGGATTTAAAGCAATGAGATTAAAAAGCGTTCATGCTTATCTAAGAAAGAGTAATTATATATTGGAAAAAAGCAATTATCAATCTGCTACCCGAATTTGGTCATTATATCGTGAAGTGGAGAAATTAAGTGTCTTTGAATCGGCTTTTTGCTTTGTGAATAATGCGAAACAAGAAGCAAGAAGAAATCGAAGTTTAAAGGTATGAGAAGAACTGGCGTCCGTTACTTTTGAGGATGCCAGTTTTATTTATTAAATAAATTTTGCAGTTTTTGTCGAAAAAAGATTGAAATATGTTGAACAATCTGCTAGTATAATACTTATCTTATTTGCGGGTGTAGTTTAGTGGTAAAACCTCAGCCTTCCAAGCTGATGATGAGGGTTCGATTCCCTTCACCCGCTCTTAATTTCCGTTAACAACGCAGTGTTTCGTAACCTTGGAGTACGAAGCATTGCGTTTTTTATATTTTTATAATATTTTTTACTTGACTCAATAGATGGATTGCAGACTCTCCTCCATGGACTTGAATAAACATTTTGGAAATTGCCTGCATGATCTGCTTTGCTTGTTCTTTAGTCATTTCAGGATGAAAATAAATGACATGCAGTGCATTTGTTGTATGGTCATTCACACTGGTACGTACAGAATCTACATAAGGGCTGCCAAATGGGCCTGTCTGATCAAAAGAACCTATAATCCCCTCTAATTTGTTTACACGGCCATTTAAACCTTCATATGAATCCTCAAGTGTACCGATTCGGAACACCACATCACCTTTCACCTCTGCTAAATCGTATATTCCCATTGGACATGTATATTGCAGGGAGAAAAAATTATTGAGAGCGATCGCTGAATTTCCTGATGGCGTATACGCTTCTTTTTTGACGCGACGAAATAATGATTCCACTGAGGGGCGATAGCGGGAAGGATCACTTCCTGTTTGTTTAAATACTTTTCTCCATGATACAATCCCTTCATATGCGTTCCAGGGTTTACTTTCCAGTTCAGTATGTAAATGTTCGATAAAGAGCTGAAGACGTCCTATCAGCATGGAAGGTAGGGCATCTGCCACAATCTCTTGATAGGAGATAATACCGATTTTTACATCGCCGGCACATTCAAATAGTTGCCGATCCACTTGAATTTGCATAAATTTACACCTCCAAAATGATTGGAATATAGTTTACCATAAATACGAGAGTTATACATATTTCCTAGAAAGGAGAGGCTAAGATGGATTTTCGTTTACTTAAGGAAGAAATTATTGACTACAGCAAGACAATCGGGATCGATAAAATAGGATTTACATCAGCTGATCCTTTCCAGGTGTTAAAGAAACGGCTGATTGACCAACAGAATCTTAACTTTGCATCGGGGTTTGAAGAATCAGATTTGGATAAACGGACCAATCCAAGAAAGCTAATGCCGGAAGCTCAATCTATTATCGCTATTGCCATAGCCTATCCTTCCAAACTTAAGAATGCACCTAAAAGTAAAGCTGGCGACAGGCGTGGTATTTTTAGCCGTTCTTCATGGGGCACGGATTATCATTATGTAGTAAAGAATAGATTGGCTAAGCTTGAAGCATTTATTTTAGAGCGGTTGCCTGAATCCCTCTTATCATCAATGGTTGATACTGGTGAATTAGTGGATCGTGCCGTAGCAGAGCGGGCCGGTATTGGTTGGAGCGGGAAAAATTGCTCTATTTTAAATGAGGAATTTGGCTCTTACCTATATCTTGGAGAAATGATTACGAATATCCCTTTTCCATCTGATACTCCAATGGAGGACTTGTGCGGAACATGTACAAAATGTCTGGATGCCTGTCCTACCGGAGCATTGGTTCAGGGCGGACAAATTAATGCCAAGAAGTGTATATCATTTTTGACCCAAACGAAGGAAATGATTCCTTATGAATTCAGAGATAAAATGGGCAACAGGGTGTATGGGTGTGATTCCTGTCAGACAGCCTGTCCATATAATCGCCGTATAGACTTTCATAATCATCCTGAATGCGAGCCGAATCCAGAATTAGCTAAACCTCAGCTCAAGACCATGTTAACATTAAGTAATCGCCAATTTAAAGAGAAGTTTGGCAGTATTTCAGGTTCATGGCGTGGAAAGATGCCGATTCAGAGAAATGCGATTATGGCGCTGGCACACTTCAAGGATCAAGATAGTATTGGATCTATTAAAGAATTACTGCAAAAGGATCCGAGGCCAGTTATCAGGGCTACTGCAGCATGGGCTATTGGGAAAATAGGTGGCCAGGAAGCAAGTGATATCTTAACAGATTGTCTAACAAAAGAGGAAGATCAGATGGTAGTGGATGAGATAAAAGGCGCAATCGACCACCTTATTTTACCGGAGTAACTTTTTTACTCCGGTTTTTGTATGGAATTTATACATTCATCATACTTTTTAAAAAAAGGAGTGTGAATGAATTGATGAAAGAAAACTTGCGCAAATTGGTCGTGGAGAGAATACAAAAACTCAAAGAAGATCCATCTTCTTATAAGAAAGATAACATAGAGAGCTTGGTAAAAAAGCGCGATGGAATCCAATTGCGCGGGGGAGAATTAGTCAAAGTAATGGCTAAGGGACATGTAAAAAAAATTGCAGAACGGACAGATGCCATTGATGCGATTTATGAAATACATTGGAAGCTCGCGATTAAGCAAGGAAAACAATTTTACCTGGAAGAAGAAGTAGAATTACGCAAAGCTTCTTTTAAAGGAACCGACCTGTTACATGATCAGGAATTAATCAAAAAGCCTCAAGTACTGGATCAAGGTCTCCTTAAGAATTTGAATGTTGTTTCTCCGCGTTCCAAGATTGCTTATAACAGGTTGAAGGCAGTTCAATATGCTGAGAGATGGTGGAACTCCTTTAATCCTAACTTTCCGCAATTCACGGACGATTGTACAAATTTTATATCCCAATGTTTATATGCAGGTGGAGTACCGATGTGGGGCACGCCGAATCGTACAAAGGGGTGGTGGATAGAAGGGAAAAGCAATTGGAGTTATAGTTGGACAGTAGCACATGCTTTTATGCTGATGTTAAAAGCAGCTGCTTGGACGAAGGAAGTGAAGAACCCGACCCAATTAATGATTGGGGACATCATTTGTTATGATTTTGAAGGAGATGGCAGGTACAATCATAATACAATTGTGACAGCAAAGGATGAATATGGGAATCCATTGGTAAATGCTCATACAACAAACAGTCGATTGAGATTTTGGGATTACGAAGACTCCACAGCTTACACTCCCAATATTCAATATAAATTTTTTCATATACTAACGAATTAGGGCTCCCATTTTTGGAAAAGGGATAAATAGTGTTATAATAAAGGCTGCTTAAACTATCCAGAGGTGAGAAAAAGTGTCTTTACATATTGTTTTATATCAACCATTAATCCCGGCAAATACGGGTAATATTGCCCGCACCTGTGCGGCCACTGATACAACTCTGCATTTAATCCGTCCATTGGGATTCTCTACTGATGATAAGGCGTTGAAGCGTGCCGGACTTGATTATTGGGAGCATGTAACCATTATTTATTATGATTCAATTGAGGAATTTTTTGAAAAGAATAGTGGTGGAGAGTTCTTATACATCACAAAGTTTGCTAAGAATTATCACAGTGATATTTCATATGAAGATACCACTAAAGATTACTTCTTTATTTTCGGCAGAGAAACAACAGGTCTGCCAAAGCATTTATTAGAGGAGCATCCTGAAAGAGGATTGCGTCTGCCTATGAATGATACCCATGTTCGTTCACTTAATTTATCGAACACAGCAGCGATTGTCATTTATGAAGCATTACGCCAACAAAATTATATACATTTAACATAACTTCTCCTTTTGAGAAGTTTTTGTTTTAGCATATTAAACATATCTTTAGATGACATCCGTACTGTTTGGTATATTTGGTGACGAAACGATAGAAAGGAGCTTTAGTCCAGTGAATGAAACGATTGAATTATTAAAGAATCATCGTTCGATTCGAAAATTTAAAGATAAATCATTATCAACAGAGCAAGTTGAAGCGATTGTCAGTGCAGCACAGTCTGCGTCAACATCGAGTTTTGTACAGGCTTATTCAATTATTGGGATCAGTGACCATAATAAGAAAAAACAATTGGCTGAACTGGCAGGCGGACAGTCCTATGTAGAACAGAATGGATATTTCCTAGTGTTTTGTGCAGATTATAATCGCCATAAGCTGGCTGCTGATCTAGAAGGTACAAATATAGATCACAATCTGGAAAGTATGGAGACTTTCATAATTTCATTAATTGATACAGCGTTGGCTGCACAAAATGCTGCCATTGCAGCTGAATCGATGAATCTCGGTATCTGTTTTATCGGTGGTATCCGAAATAATATCGAAAAGGTTTCTGATCTTTTAAAATTACCTGATCGCGTAATTCCGCTCTTCGGAATGGCCATTGGTTATCCGGAAGATGAAGCGGCTACTAAACCGCGTCTGCCACTGAAAGCAGTCTTTCATGAGAATGAATATGAGGACAAGCAGACTGAACTCGAAGAATATAATGAAATCATCTCAGCCTATTATAACGAACGTACAGACGGCTTAAGACAAGATAGATGGACAGAGCAAATTATTGGTTTGCTAACAAGCAAACAGCGTGAATTCATGATGGATTTTGTAAAGTCCAAACACTTTGCTCTAAAATAAATATAAAACAGCAAACCCCTCACTTCATGAGCTGAAAGTGAGGGGTTTTTACTTTATTAACCTTGACCTATGTGAGCAAGAGACAAGGTATCAAGATGTGACGATTTTAGTCTTTGTTCCTTAATTTGGCCGTTTCAGCTTTTTAGTTAATCCGGCTTCGGCTCCTAGCTCCTCGAGACATAAGAGTAGCCATTGCGGGAGGGAATAGCGCCTCCCTACATGCCTCCTCTTATGCTTGTCGGAGCTGACCAGTCGCCTCAGCACTTTAGTTTGTTTTGTCGTTGTAGCCGCCGGTGAAGATGGCAGCAAGGAATGCTAGGGATACAGCAATTATAATAGCAACAGTCATTGAAAGGTCCTCCTTATATCGGTATCTTGGAAAAAGTATACCATATTAGTTAATTTTTTTCTTTAATGAGAGTATTTTAATAAATCGAAAATCAGGCAATTCATTTATGGATTCTGGAGGGCATAGCACATGTTTGGCTCAATACGTGCATACAGTATTAGTAGCAGCTGAATCACAGCTAGGGGAGGATTAATACTGAATGGATATCATAAAAAAAATAGAACAGTTCAGAGAAGAAGAGGAAAAGTTGAAGTGGGAAGGAACATTCGGTGACTATTTGCAACTATTAAAGAAAACACCCTTAGTCGCTCAGTCAGCTCATTCCAGGGTTTACAACATGATTAAGGATGCAGGCGTTGAAATTATTGATGGAAAGAAAAGATATAGCTTCTTTAAAGGGGAATTATTTGGTCTTGAGGAATCACTTGAACGTCTAGTAGAGGAATATTTTCATCCAGCTGCTAAACGATTAGATGTGCGAAAACGTATATTGCTATTAATGGGGCCTGTGAGTGGTGGTAAATCGACCTTAGTGACACTTTTAAAACGGGGACTTGAGCAATATTCACGGATGGATCGGGGAGCGATTTATGCGATAAAAGGTTGCCCAATGCATGAAGATCCACTGCATCTAATACCTGCACATTTGCGCAATGATTTTTTTGAAGAGTATGGAATTAGGATCGAAGGAAATCTTTCGCCTTTAAATATGATGAGATTAGAACAGGAATATCATGGAAGAATTGAAGATATGACCGTAGAAAGGATTTTCCTATCTGAAGATAAACGGATTGGAGTGGGGACATTCAGTCCATCTGATCCAAAATCACAGGATATTGCTGATTTAACTGGCAGCATCGATTTTTCTACGATTGCTACGTACGGATCAGAATCCGATCCGCGAGCGTATCGTTTCGATGGGGAATTAAATAAAGCAAACCGTGGGATGATGGAATTTCAGGAGATGTTAAAGTGTGATGAGAAATTCCTATGGCATTTGCTTTCATTGACACAGGAAGGGAATTTTAAAGCGGGCAGATTCGCACTTATAAGCGCGGATGAATTAATTATAGCGCATACGAATGAAACGGAATATCGTTCCTTTATTTCTAATAAAAAGAACGAAGCTTTGCATTCCAGAATCATTGTTATGCCGGTTCCTTATAATTTAAAAGTATCCGAAGAAGAAAAAATTTATAAGAAAATGATTCATGAAAGTGATGTATCAAACGTCCATATCGCACCGCATACCTTAAGAGTCGCTGCCATGTTTACTACTCTTAGTAGATTGAAGGAACCGAAAAAAGGTGATATTGACCTTGTCAAAAAAATGAGGTTATATGATGGAGAAAACGTTGAAGGCTTTAATTCTTCAGATGTAGAGGAATTAAAAAAGGAATATTCAGATGAAGGAATGGGCGGTATCGATCCACGTTATGTCATTAACCGCATATCATCCACCATTATCAGAAAAGAAATACCATCCATTAATGCGTTGGATGTATTGCGTTCCTTAAAAGAAGGGTTGGATCAACATGCTTCCATTACAGCAGAGTTGAAAGAACGCTATATGAACTATATCTCTCTTGCAAGAAAAGAATATGATGATATTGCGAAGAAGGAAGTACAGAAGGCATTTGTTTATTCCTATGAGGAGTCAGCAAAAACATTAATGAACAACTATTTAGATAATGTGGAAGCTTTTTGCAATAAATCAAAACTTCGCGATGTCCTAACAGGCGAGGAAATCAATCCTGATGAAAAATTAATGCGTTCTATTGAAGAACAAATTGGCATATCTGAAAATGCCAAAAAAGCATTCAGAGAAGAAATTTTAATCCGTATTTCTGCTTATGCCCGTAAAGGCAAGCGGTTCGATTACAATTCTCATGACCGTTTACGCGAAGCAATCCAGAAAAAACTGTTTGCTGACTTGAAAGATGTTGTTAAAATTACAACTTCATCTAAAACTCCAGATGAAAGTCAATTAAAGAAAGTAAACGAAGTGGTTGCCAGATTAATAGACGAACATGGATATAATTCTACATCAGCTAATGAGCTTCTTCGATATGTAGGAAGTTTGTTGAATAGATAAGATTATTAGTGAAGAACTATCTAAACAGTCGATTCAAACGACTTACAGATAGTTCTTTTTAATTGTTATTTACATGTAAAGAATGAGATTAATATTCTCTAGAGAAGGAGAACACCTATATGGACTGATCCTCCAAAATTTTCGAGACTGGGATATGGGTAAGAAAGAGATTAGCAAGGTAGTATAATAGTTTATTGGAAAATAATGTTTATTAAGAGGGGTGGCTGGGAATATGCCATAGGAGGTGATGAAAATGAAAAAAGATGCAAAGGCAGATACGATTGCTGAAAGTCTTGCTGAGAATGGCTCAATGGCACCGGATCTTGAGGAAATGAAGAACCTGGGAAAACAGATGGAGCACCTTAGGACAAATGAAGAACTATCCAAAGAATACGATAAGCAACCAGATCCTGTTCAACATGAGGAAGAAGAGGCAGAAAATAAATAAAACAATAGGTCGTTTCTCAAAAACGCTTGGTTATTGAGTGGCATCTCCCGCGTAAGTTCTGTTTGATAATAAGGGGGGAATATCCAAGCGTTTTTCTTTATGAATACAAATGCTCCTATACAAAACATAGGATTTTTTTATTGTATGGAGATGAACAGGACTGCTAAAAAAACCGCTTATTCTAAAGATATTTGGCTACTTTCGTTCATATTCTCATTGATATCCATTAACTTGCCGCCAATATTTAAACTACCACAGTAAAGCACCCCCTTTTATAATCCTCTTTCAAAAGCGTCATACAAGCCTTAATTCGTGAGCACTACCTGAATTAATTCCTACCTGCCTTAAACTATTTTCAGTCATATGTATGGTTTTAGAATTATATGATCTAAATGGTGAGGGATGAGCGAAACTTTGTCTTATTTTAAGAATATTTTGGCAATAAATCGTAGCTTACGCATAGGATAGAGTAATCAGACAGTGATTTTGAAAAAATCAAAACAACTAAAAAATGATGAATGCTATATAGGGGGGAAAACGATGTCGGATAAGAATGATAGCCATCAGTTCGCCATTTCAAAGGAAGATTGGACCCTCCATCGAAAAGGTTTTGATGATCAGCAAAGACATCAGGAGAAAGTGCAAGAAGCGATACGAAATAATTTACCTGAACTAATAACAGAGGAAAGTATTATCATGTCCAATGGGAAGAATGTGGTGAAGATCCCGATTCGCTCTCTTGATGAATATAAAATTCGTTATAATTATGATAAAAACAAGCATATTGGTCAGGGAGAGGGAGATTCCCAGGTAGGAGATGTAGTTGCAAGAGATGGAAGTGGGCAAAAGGCACCGGGAAAAGGAGGAGAAGCGGGAGACCAGGCAGGAGAAGATTATGTAGAGTCTGAAGTTTCTTTATTAGAGATTGAGGAAGCCTTGTTTTCTGAACTCGAGTTACCCAATTTAAAAGAAAAAGAACAGGGAGATCATACAGTCGAGCATTACGAATTCAATGATATTCGGAAGACAGGTTTAATGGGAAATGTAGATAAGAAAAGAACGATGATTAGTGCTTTTAAAAGAAATGCACTGGGGGGCAATCCTGGATTTGCACCAATCTATCAGGATGATCTTAAATTCAAAACGTGGAATTCAGTTGAGAAGCCAGAATCTAAAGCAGTCGTTTTGGCCATGATGGATACATCTGGAAGTATGGGGCTGTGGGAAAAATATATGGCTCGCAGCTTTTTCTTTTGGATGACACGTTTCTTAAGAACCAAGTATGAAACTGTTGATATTGAATTTATTGCGCATCATACAGAAGCCAAGGTCGTAGAAGAAGAAGATTTCTTTTCTAAAGGAGAGAGCGGTGGAACGATTTGTTCATCGGTTTACCGTAAGGCTTTAGAGATTATCGAACAAAAGTATCCAATTGAACGCTATAATATTTATCCTTTTCATTTCTCAGATGGAGATAACTTAACTTCAGATAACCCTCGTTGTGTTAAACTAGTTGAAGAATTAATGGACGTATCCAACATGTTTGGGTACGGGGAAGTTAACCAATACAATCGAAATTCCACATTAATGTCCGCATATAAAAACATTAAGGATGAAAAGTTTCAATACTATATATTGAAGCAAAAGGCTGATGTCTTTCATGCAATGAGAAGTTTCTTTAAAAAAGAAGTGGGGAGTACAGGTTCATAATAATTAAAAAGACTGACGTTAAGGGCAGATACAAAATCTTGCGCCTTGCGTCAGTCTTTTTTATAGAATAATTATTTCATTTCCATCATTGCAACAAGTTTCTTAGATAAGGCTAAAAGTATTAGACCGAAGAAAATGGCTACACCGCCGATTAGAGCGAATACTTCAAAATAACCAAGTGATTGTGTGACAACAGCTAATTGTCCAGCAATAATGTTAGCGACACCAGATGATGCTAACCATACACCCATTAGCAATGAAGCTAATTTAACTGGAGCAATTCTACTTACAAGGGAAAGTCCTACTGGAGATAAGAACAATTCACCCATTGTATGAAGGAAGAATGTTACCACAATAAACATGATGTTTGCTTTTTGTTCCACGCTCGCAACATCGTTACCTGTTTGGAAAATCGCAAATAACAATACGATATAACCCAAACCTAGAGTAATCATCCCCATTGCCATTTTAGTCGGAACCGGAATGTCACCACGTTTAGAGCTTGCAAGTTTCACCCATAGTGCAGAGACAATTGGTGCCAATAGGATGATGAATAATGGGTTAAGCGATTGGAACCAGGATACTGGCACTGTATAACCAAGTACATTGCGATCAACAAAGTCTTTTGTATATAGAGTTAAGGAACTTCCAGCTTGTTCAAAACCGGCCCAGAAGAAGACAACAAAGCAAGTAATGATAATGATTACCCAAGTACGTTGTTTCTCACTGCGCGTTAATGGAGCATTGGATTTTTCTTTAGATTCTTTCGTTTGAGTAACGGATGGACGTTTACCGGCATCGCCTAAGTATTTGTTAGCAAATAGGTTGAATAGCAATTGACCGATGATCATACCGATCGCTGAAATTAAGAAACCATATTTGTACCCATATGTCATAACTCCGTTAACTGTCGTAGCAAATAAATCTTCCGAAACAAATCCGATGATTAATGGGGCAAAGAAAGCACCAACATTAATACCCATATAGAAGATTGTATAGCCCGCATCACGGCGAGATTCATTGCCTACATATAATTGTCCAAGCAATGTAGAAATATTTGGTTTGAAGAAACCATTACCAGCGATTAATAACGCTAAGCCAATGTATAAAAATGTTTGGCTCTGATGGGCGAATAAAGCAATATTACCTAAGGCCATTAAGATTCCGCCAATTGTAATAGACAGGCGGTGACCTAGATAACGGTCTGCCAACCATCCACCAATAAGCGGTGTAAAGTAGACAGCACCAGTGTAGAATCCGTAGATACTAAGAGCTGTTTTGTTATCAATCCCCAATCCGCCGCTGACTAACTCAGTAGTCAAATAGAGGATTAAAATAGCACGCATGCCGTAATAACTAAATCTTTCCCACATTTCTGTTAGGAATAAAAGATATAATCCAGGAGGATGCTTTTTCTTGCCAAGCTCCTGAGCTTGAGTGTTAACTGACATCTCTGTTTCCTCTCCTTATTTCATAACATAAATACTATTTTAAGAAAATTTA
The DNA here is from genome assembly GCF_058313635.1 of Bacillus sp. z26. Classification (NCBI taxonomy): domain Bacteria; kingdom Bacillati; phylum Bacillota; class Bacilli; order Caryophanales; family Bacillaceae; genus Bacillus; species Bacillus sp. z26. The sequence continues at coordinate 1,001,682 of NZ_JBZFQM010000002.1, read as the reverse complement.
GAGTAAATAACAATAGTTTTTTTAGTGCTTTAGCGAAGTAAAAAGATTCATAAATATTCAACAATTATGATTATTTAGAATTAAAAGTTGTATTTTTATTAGTTTCCAGTATTATTCTTTGAATATAAAACCAACTTTTTTGTATATAAATACATCCGCGTATAATGGTATATTACCACATATTATTATATTGAAAAAGAAATAAATTTCATTTAATAAAAGTCAGTTTATTATAAAAAGTCTTACAAACAAAGTGTTATAAGGGAACCATGTATATGACAATTAATCTACTGAAATAGGATTACTTTTCCTGAAAAAGGGGAAATAGCTGAATAAAACCAAATATGGTGTTTTTTAAGGGGATAAGTGAAATGAATAAAACGGAAAATAAATTACATATTACATCTGAAATAGGCCAACTGAAAAAAGTACTCTTACATAGGCCAGGTAAAGAAATTGAGCATTTGATACCTTCAAATATGGGAAGATTGCTTTTTGATGATATTCCTTTCCTTCCAAAGATGCAAATGGAACATGATATGTTTGCTGCTGCGCTGAAAGATCGTAATGTAGAGGTCGTCTACCTGGAAAATTTAGTGAAGGAATCATTTACAGCTCCTGAAAATAAATCAGAGTTAATTAATACCTTTTTACTGGAAAGCAGGCATCACCTCGCTGGAAGCTATGAATTGGTTAAAGAATACCTTGAATCCTTATCAGATACAGAATTGGTAAAGAAATTAATGGAGGGTGTATTAAAGAAAGAATTGGATGACCATAAAAAGGTACATCTTGATGACTTTTTATCAACCCAGTATCCTTTTTATATTGACCCGCTTCCAAACTTATATTTTACAAGGGATCCTGCAGCGATTATTGGGGAGGGAATGACCATCCATAAAATGTTCACTGCAGCCAGAAGAAGGGAATCTCTTTTCTGGGAATTTATAATGAAGAATCATCCTGAATATCAGAGCCAAAATCACTCACATTGGTTGGACCGTTCGGATCCTTTTGCGATAGAAGGAGGGGACATCCTCATTTTAAGTGATGAGGTTGTGGCCATTGGAGTAAGTGAGCGAACATCGGCATGGGCAATTGAAAGAATGGCCTATAATCTCCTTAGTGGTTCAACGACTTATAAAAAGGTACTGGCTGTTGAAATACCAAAAAAACGTGCTTTTATGCATTTGGATACGGTTTTTACAATGGTCGATAAAGATAAATTCACGATTCACCCTGAAATTGAAGGAACAAATGGGCAAATGAATATTTTTATCCTGGAGCTGACAGATCAAAAGAGTATCCAAATATCAAGAAGATATAATTTAGTAGATACATTGAAGGAAGTATTGAAATTATCGGAATTGGCCTTAATCCCTTGTGGCGGAGGAGATGAAATATTTTCACCGAGAGAACAATGGAATGATGGATCAAATACATTGGCCATAGCACCGGGCGTTGTGATTACATATGATCGTAATGTGGTAACAAATAAGCTATTAGAAGACTGTGGGGTGGAAGTAATAGAAATCCCAAGTTCAGAGCTTTCTCGAGGAAGAGGAGGCCCACGCTGTATGAGTATGCCTCTTGTGCGAGAATAGTAGATAGGCGGAGGAAGGGACAAACCCACCTCATAATTGAAAAAGCCGGTGGGATTTTACGACGAGTAAAATTCCACCGGCTTTAATTAGTTTTGGATAAGAATAAGAATCACAGGAATATAGATTCCTAGTTTATGCTTCCTTGAATTGTTCGATTCATAGCGTCTGTAATTGTTTTATAAGGATACCCAAGATCTCTGGCTACCGCTTCAAAGGTAACATATCCGTTTAGCGTGTTAACCCCTTTAGATAATGCAGGATTATCTGTAACAGCTTGGATTGTCCCTTTATTTGCAATTTGGAGGGCATAAGGGATCGTCACATTTGTCAATGCAATGGTAGAAGTCCTTGGGACTGCACCGGGTATGTTGGCTACTGCATAATGAATCACACCATGTTTGGTGTAAGTTGGATGATCATGTGTGGTTATATGGTCAACTGTTTCAAATATGCCACCCTGGTCGATTGCCACATCTACAATAACTGAACCCGGTGTCATAGCTTGTACCATTGAATCTGTCACAAGCTTTGGAGCTTTTGCCCCGGGAATAAGAACAGCACCAATCACTAAATCGGATTCGGCAACCAAATTGGCAATATTAAATGGGTTGGAGATAATGGTCGTCACTTGGTTTCCAAATATATCATCAAGTTCTCTCAAACGATCCGGGCTTAAATCGATTATGGTTACATCTGCTCCTAATCCAATAGCAATTTTAGCAGCATTAGTACCCACTACTCCACCACCAATGATCGTTACTCTTCCTCTTTTAACCCCAGGGACACCACCTAACAATATTCCTTTTCCACCATGAGGCTTTTCAAGAAATTGCGCACCAATCTGGACGGCCATTCTACCTGCTACTTCACTCATAGGGGTTAATAATGGCAGCGATTTTCCCGATGAAACAGTTTCATAAGCGATTGAAAACACTTCTGAATCTACTAATGCTTTTGTTAATTCAGGACATGCTGCTAAGTGAAGGTAGGTAAATAAAATTAAACCAGGGCGAAAATATTTATATTCCTCTTGCAGAGGTTCTTTCACTTTCATGATCATCTCTGCTTCTGCCCAAATCTCTGCTGCACCAGGATAAATAATTGCGCCGGCTGATTCATAGTCCGCATCTATAAATCCACTGCCCATTCCAGCTGAGGATTCTACCATGACTTTATGCCCGGCATTCACCAAAGTCACAACACCTGCTGGAGTTATGGCAACACGATTTTCATTATTTTTAATTTCTTTAGGGATTCCTATCAGCATATTTTATCCTCCTGTCTTATCTTATGTATAGCTATTATAATCCGTATTTTATTTGAATAGTATGTTAAAAACAGAAAATTCAAAAATAAGGATTTGTGAATTTTCACAAACGTTCAATCAATAATAGTTTGCTAATTTCATTTCGAGCAGAAGGTGGGACGTTATTTTATGATTTTTTAAATCATAATGGCTGATGTCAGATATTCTTTTTAAACGATAGGAAAGAGTATTCGGATGTATATGCAGAATAGCAGATGTAACGGCTGGATTGGAATTATAGGTTAAATAGGTTTCTAATGTATCGTATAGTTGTGTCTGATGTTCATTGTCATATATCTTTAAAGCATTAAGACCGATAGGGAGTTGTTTGGTTTGGCTATTACGTTTTTCACTGATGATAGGTAGGTATTGATAAAGGCCGAGTTCATCGTACCAATATACACCCATTAATTCATCTGTATACCTTTTCTTTAAACTAATGACTTCCAGAGCCTCTGAATAACTTTTATAGGCATCAATATACTCATAATAAAGGTTTCCGCAGCCTTCTGAACAGATGGTAATATTGAAGCGATCCTTCATATCGGCTGTAAAAGACTGAATAAAAATGGATATAGAGTTCTTTGGTTGGTCCTTATAGGCATCTATTAAAAGGATTAGCTTATTTTGATCAATTGTGTAGAAGACAATAGTCGCTTTTTGTGTCGTACTGATTAGGTAGACGATTTGCTTATCCAAATCGATATCAATAGAGGATTCAAATTCAATGACAACGATGGTGTAGTATTTAGGTAATGTAAATGGAAATTTAACCGCATCTGCAAGGATTGCTTTCTCTGCAGTATAATGGCCGGTCAACAGTTTCCAAAAGAATTCCTGACAGTTTTCTTCTTGGCCTTTTAAACGAGACTGGAGTAGTAGGAGTTGATTTTTTGCCTCCTTAGCCGCGAATATCAAAATGGATAGTTTTTCATCTGTAATGACTGTGTCGGATTGAAGAGCCCAAATAAACCCCAGCACTTCATCATTTTTTCGTATGGATATGGCAATTCTTTTGCCAAGTCCTACTTCATCAAGGGAATCGACAATGATGGGCTTATCATTGTGAAGAAGGAAGGGAATAATCCCTTTTTTCCAAAGAGCATTAATTACTTTTTCTGGTACGCGTCTGCCCATAATCGTTAGAATGCGGGCTTGATCGGTAATATTGGTATGAGCACTATAGGCCAGTAGTTGATGATTGGCATCCTCAATGGTTATCGGATAACGGATCAAAGAACTGAGTCGATCAGCAAATTCATCCAGGCCTCCATATAATCCTTTAAAAAAATCTTTTGAATGGTACTGATTATCCATTGAAAGACTCCTTAACTAAATTGATTGTTATCCCTATAATACAATAAATGGTAAATGATATGTAGAAAGAACACACTAATTAAAAAAGAGATTGGATATGATTACGAATTTGTAACCCATCCAATCTCCTTCTATGAAATTATTAATTAAAAAATAAAATTTAAAAGTAGGTAAATCAAACCAGCTAAAGTTCCGGAAATAGGTATCGTGATAATCCAGGTTATGATCATTCTCTGTGCCGTATGCCATTTTACGCCTTTCACACGGTGGGAAGTACCTACACCCATGATAGAAGATGATATAACATGAGTAGTACTTACTGGAAGGTGAATAAAGGTTGCACCAAAGATAATGGCTGCAGATGTAATATCAGCTGCCACACCGTTAACAGGACGAATCTTCATAATGTTACCGCCGACTGTTTTAATAATTCTCCAACCGCCTACAGACGTTCCAAGCCCCATTGCAGTAGCACAGGCTAATTGTACCCATAAAGGAATATCAGAGGATGTTGTAAAACCATTTGCGATTAGTGCCAGAGTGATAATTCCCATTGCCTTTTGAGCATCATTTGTTCCGTGAGAATATGACTGCAAAGCTGCAGTACCGATTTGAATAAAACGGAAATTTCTATTGGTTTTTGCTAAATTGTTATTTTTAAAGATTACCTTGAAGATACTGTAAACAATATAACCAGCCACAAAGGCGATGAATGGTGAGAATAGCAAAGCAAAAATAATTTTTATAAATCCGCTGAAATGGATCGCACTAAAACCAGATGATGCAATCGCTGCTCCAGCAATAGAACCAATAATTGCATGAGATGAACTACTTGGAATGCCATAATACCAAGTGATTAAATTCCAGGCTATTGCAGAAACCAAAGCTGCCATAATAACAATTGATCCATTTTCGAGTGTAAATGGATCAACAATATCCTTTGTAATAGTTTTTGCCACACCTGTAAATGTCATGGCTCCTACAAAGTTCATGATTGCAGCCATTAAAATAGCATGCCTTGGTTTTAATGCCTTGGTTGACACTGCCGTAGCAATCGAATTGGCTGTATCATGGAAACCATTGATGAAGTCAAAGGTTAAGGCCAATACGACAATCAATACTGTAATTAAAAGTAATGTATCCATAATTGTTTAGGAACCTTTCATTAAGAGTTTTTCATTACAATTGTTTCTAATGTATTCGCAACAGATTGACAATAATCTGCAATTTCCTCCAGGTTCTCATAAATCTCTTTATATTGAATAATGCGAATTGGATCTTTTTCACTTAGGAAAAGGTGTTTAACAGATTGACGATGCAAGGTATCACAGGAAGATTCATGTTCTTTAATTTTAATCGCAATCGGACGAATGTCATTTAATTTTTTTATCGTTAGTAATTCTACAGCTCGGTCAATTTCATGAGCGGCATTGCGAATTTCGTCAACAAATTTCAACATATACTCATTAGCATTGACAATTGAATACATTTCAAACAAAGCAGAACAATGTTCAAGACCATCCAAAACATCATCCATTGTCATCGCAAGCATTAATATATCTTCACGTTCAATCGGAGTGATGAAGGCGTTATTAAGCTCTTTAATCACTTCATGTACAAAATCATCTCCAGTTGTTTCATATTGTTTCATTGTGTCGGAGAAGATTTTTAAATCGCTAATGTTTTTTAATTTATAATCTGCGAAATAATCAGAGCTTTCTTTTAAATTTGAAGAAATATTTAAAAGCATAACCGAAAATTTATCTTTCTTAGATTTGAATACCATAGTGACCTCCACTTTCGGAAAATAATTAAAATTTATAACAAAATTAATACTAAACTTTTTATTTATACTTGGAAAGGAAAAACATTTTTTTTAGTGAATATTTACATAAACATGGTTTTAAACAACTAAAATTTACATTGAATTTACAAACTTGTAACATTCAGAAATAAAATTAACAAAAATATGTCTCTATAAAATTAGAGGGGGAAAGGGAGTCTTTGGATAAAGTTTATTAGGAATATAAGGGGATGGAGAAGCAGCTAAGACTTAGACATTTGAGGAGTATGTCTTTATCCATTTAAAAAGTGTTGAATCCGTTTTGAGCTAGGCCTGTGATTCCTGAGTAAAGTGATAAGTACATGTCGACGTATTTAATTTAGATATAAAAAAGCCCCCAGTTCCTTGAGGAATTGGGGGCTTTTGTTTACTCAACGCTGTTTTTCGAAGAACTATTAGTATCCGTAGCTTTTAAATTGTAATTATATTTTGATGGATCTACAGGTTTAAAACCTTCTGGTGTATAAAATCTGAGTAAATCACCGTATATAATTTTATCGGACATTGAAAGCATGGTAGAGGCATACTTTTCCATTTGTTTATACTCCTCAGTTTCTTCTACCAACGTTCCTGTGGAATCGTAATATTTACCATCAATATATTTTACATCCGGGCTCATAAAGTCACCGTCTCTAAAAGGTACAATTTCAGTATGGTCTTTTGATAATAAATCAGTACCAAGTTGGATATATTTCTTAGAATCAACGCCCAGTAAGTGTAACAATGTTGGCATTAAATCTACCTGTCCGCCATATTGGTGTTGTATTCCGCCTTCCATACCAGGTACACGGATAATTAAAGGTACTTCCTGTAGTTCAGCAGAATCATATTTCGTAATTTCCTCTTTATTAAGAACTTGTGCCATAGCTTCATTATGGTTTTCAGATATACCATAATGATCGCCATAGAATACAAGCACAGAACGATCATAAAGACCTGTTTCTTTTAGATAGTTGACAAATTGTTCTACAGATTCATCTAAATAACGGGCTGTTTGGAAATAACGGTCTACAGAGCCATCTCCCGTTGTTGCTGCCTCAATGGTAGCATCCTCGTCAGAAATTGGATAAGGGAAGTGATGAGATACTGTAATAAATTTTGTATAGAACGGCTCTGGTAATGATTCAAGCATCGGTTTAGACTGCTCGAAGAACGGTTTGTCTTTTAAACCGTAATTTAAAACATCTTCATCTTTCATGTCATAGTAGCTGGCATCAAAGAAGTTTTGAACTCCCCAAGATTTATAAACTTCATCGCGGTTCCAGAAGGATTTGTAGTTACCATGGAACACGGCAGAAGAATATCCTTTTTCTTGTTCAAGGATGGCAGCTGCTGATTGATACGTATTTGTACCATTTGTAGTCATAGCTGACCCTTGAGACAGTCCAAACAAGGAGTTTTCTAAAAGTACTTCTGAGTCAGATGTTTTACCTTGACCTGTTTGGTGGTAAAAATTATCAAAGTAAAGTGTATTTTTATCTTTTGTAAGCGAGTTAATAAAAGGTGTTACTTCTTCACCGTTCAATTTGTAATCAATCAGGAAGTTTTGGAAAGATTCCAAATGAATATAGATAACATTCATTCCTTCAGCGGCTCCAAAGTATTTCTTGTTTGGTTCTGCGTAATTAGCCTGTACGAAGTTTTGTACTTCTGTTAAGTCACTGGAATCTGCCGATGCTTTTTGGGCATTCACCTTCATTGTCTTTAATCCATCATAGATCGTGTAATTATAGGTTCCTAGATATTTGACCAGGTAGTTTCGGTCAAATGTTCTAGTTAATAATTGCGGACGGTCAATCTCAGCTAATGCAATATTCAATACGAGCATTCCCACACCAAATGTAAAAACTGCACCTGTTTTGCGTAATTTCACACGGCCTTCACTTGGCTGGAATTTTTTGTAGACAATCAGCAAAATCAGAATGATTGCATCCAGGAAATACAATGGATCATAAATACGTATGAGCTCCAGGATACTTCCGAATAATCCGCCACCTTCACCAGCATTAAGATTCTGCGTCTGTTTTAAAGTCTGCCATGTAATAAAATCGTTAAAGAATCGATAATAAACGATATTGGCATATTGCACAATGGAAAGTATGACGTTTATGACAACTAACCACTTGAATGAACGTCTGCCTTTTGCCAATAAAGCGAGACTAAAGAAAATAACCGCTGAACTGATTGGATTAATAAAAAGTAAAAATTCTTGCATGGTATTCGTGATACCAAGGTCAAATTCAACTATATAACTTGTATAGATTTTAATCCAAAAGAGAACAACAGCGACTATAAGGAAACCAACAGGTCCACTTAAGCTCTTTTTCGCTTTGCTCATAAATGCACTCATTGTTTCACCTCGGTATTAAGATTATATTTATACTAGTTTCGCATTTTTATGCTTATATTTGTTTGGCTCAGAAAAAAGAGATAACAATATTGAATTATAAACTGAATTTGGGAAAAGTCAAATTGAATTCTTTCGACAAAATCCTCATAAAATCCTTATATATAAGGGTTTCCATATTTTAAAATAGACCATTAATAATGTTGATTTTTGGACGTATCCAGCGCTCTTTTGTTTATTTTTATTCCCCACACTTTCGGATTTAGTTAATGGACAAGACTTTTATGATCTAGGCTTGGTATTGATAAAATTATTGATGACTGACAAGTGGGTAACTCTATATATTATATGCTCCCTATACAGAGGACAAGAACATACATTACAGATTGGTTCAATAGAAATAAATAATGATTCTATTGATCAAAAAAGCGTAGTAACACGTGATGGGGTGGGAGTCGGTAAGGCAAGATACGGAATATGTGAATCAGATGATAAATTTAAATGGTTATTAAGCGTTAAGATCACAGATGTGAATCGGTTTGGCTTATGATCTAATTCATTAGGGATATTTAGATTCCAGGAATTCTTTGGAGCTATTATATAATGAAAACGCTATAAAAACAATTCGAATAATTTTGTATCTTTATCCGAAAGACAAATTTCATCTCTAAATGTGTATGTTTACATTATCGCCCAAAATGTAGTCATCTCCAACAGTAGCTTAATGATCTATCGAGAACTAGGCTCTTCGTATTCCTTATAATATGAAGAATATAGTAATGATATAATTTTTGGGTTTTGTTTTATAAATATGCTAACTACTAGGGTATTCATATTAAATGAAAATAATTAAAGCTACATCTAAAGTTATAAATTAAATGAACCATGTAACAAGATATAGCCCTAATTTCCAATACTTTTGAGCACTCTGATTTTTCTTTCCTATTATATAGTAGAAAAAAATCATGGATAGTTAGAACTCTTTTTAGTATACCATTATTCAACAATAACTATTAAAACATAACATATACCCATTTTTCAGGCAGCTTAATCCTCTATAAAAAAATTACCAAAAATAATTAAAAAAATGTTTAGGACTGATAGAAAGGGGAATCTATAGAGTATTAACGGCGCCGTTGAATATGTACAAGGCAGTGAAAGTTGATCTACTTTCAATAACCTGTCTGCAAGTAACCATAGCTCTTGTAAAATAATATCTGACAAGAATACTTATCAGATTAGGGATAAACTTGAGTCTGTTGGCTACTCTATATTTAGAAATCTATTTTAAGTTATAAAGCAATTATCCCTAGTCCTAGTAACTGACAAAAGTCAGGCTAATTAAACAAACTTTCAAGGAGGAATATATCATGAGTTTTATTATATCATTAATCGTAGGTGGAATTTTAGGTTGGGTTGCAAGTCTAATCGTAGGTAAGGATGTACCAGGCGGAATCATTGGTAACATTATTGCAGGTATCATTGGTTCTTGGTTAGGTACAGCGATATTCGGAGATATGGGACCATCTGTTGCAGGATATGCCATTATTCCGGCTTTAATCGGTGCAATTCTTTTAATCTTCATCGTAAGCATGATTATGAAAGCTATCAATAAAACTGCTTAAGTATTACTTAAACATCTTTAAGTAAGTTAAGAAGCAAAAGACAAACCCTTTCTACCATAATAGGTAGGAGAGGATTTGTCTTTTTTCGTTTGAAAGGACATTATATAAATGGGATTTCGCTTTCGACAGACAGTTTTTCGCCGGTAAGCGGCTGTATAAACTCTAATCTGTATGCATGAAGGGCTTGCCTATTTAGATGTGCACTTTTCTTTCCCCCATATAAGGGATCACCAACAAGGGGATGTCCAATTGAGCTCATATGGACTCGAATTTGGTGAGTGCGGCCTGTTTCCAATTTACAGGAAACAAGCGTTTGATTTATAGAATTCATTCTTTCTAATACTTCATATTTTGTCACTGCCTGTTTTCCGGATGGGCTTACTCTCATTTTCCCCGGTGTATGTCGGTCTTTTGCAATTGGAGCGTTTATCGTACCTTGCTCTTTTTTTACAATCCCCTGAACAAGTGCCACATACGTCCTCTTAATTTCCCCATCTGTTAAAGCCTTATCCAGTATAGCTCCTGCATAAGCATGTTTAGCTAGGAGAATGGCCCCGGATGTATCTTTATCCAAGCGATGGATATGCCTAGGTTTAATTTTATTATTATTAATATAGGCTGTGACAACATTCATTAAAGATTGATGATCGTTATCAGAAATAGGATGGGTATTAAGAAATGGCGGCTTGTTCACAACCATAATATCATCATCTTCATATAGAATTTCCAATTTCTTCTTTATGGGTAGTAATGCATTTAAATCATCTGCATAAATGGGTATATAAATAATAGAAGAAGATTGTATTTTTGTTGACCAAGAAATCGCTTCACCATTCAATAAGACGTTCTTTTCCATTCGCCACTGGTGCAGCATTTTCTTTGGAATGTGCAGATGATCTCTTAAAATGGTTTCTATCGATTTTCCCACCCAATCCGAGGGGCAGGTGATTTGAGCGTAAGGACCTGATTTAGTAACGTTTAACATGTAAATACCTCATTTTTGCAAAGTTATTTAGTATTATATATACAATATCATGTGCTATCCTATATATGCCAACAGAGGAAGATTGCAGAAAGTAGGGTGTTCAATATGAAAATTGTCGAAGGTTCTCTTCATTTACAGGATATTGAACTAAGTAAGGCAGTTGAAAAATTTTATAATGAATTGTTTCCTATGTACTTCACAAAAGAACTAATTGATTTGTTTGTCTTAAATGAAGTGTTGTCTGTACCTGATTCAAACTCTCATATCGGTACATTAAAAGGTGCCTTTCAAGCATTGTCATGTATTCAAACCTTAATGATCATTCTAGAGAATCAAAATGAAAATCCTGAGGCTGTGGAATTATTTAATCACAATTCAAAGCTATTAAATGAACTTGGTATCTTTTTTCCGTTTGAGCATAAACACTTTTTTGGTGAGAATAGACAGATTGAACTTCCATTGTATCAGACAAAAGCCGCCAATACCTATTTAATCTAAAGAAACACGCCGAGTAAATGCACCCGGCGTGTTTTTATAAATTATCAAACCACTGTTTAAATTCCTCAGCAGTGCGTTCCCCTTCGATACGGCTTGATTCTTTCCCATCCTTATAATGGATAAGTGTTGGTGTTGCATCAATTTCATTCCAGCCCTGCTCGAATTCAAGCACATTATATTGATAGATGTGTTCATCCATTTCTTCTGCTACAGGCATTAGAATGGGAGTGGTATTTACACAATGTGAACATTTCGGACTGAAATAATAAACGGTCACTGCTTCTTCCTTTTCCAGTTTCTCATCCAATTCATCCGGTTTAATGATGTTTTGATACAGCGGATCATCTAACTGATCGACAGTCGCAGGGTTTAATTCATCTTTACCATATGGGTTGTTGCTGCCTGCCGTTTTTTCTGTTTGTTGCTTATTGGTTAAGTACGCGATAGCGGCAAAAATCAGAACGACCGCAGCGACGAAAATAACAACTTTCTTCATTTTGTTTCCCCCTTTGTCACTTTAAATATATACAAGCTGCATACAAATATGATAATGAAAGCAGTTAATGCAAGCATTGGTATAGTAATGAAGCCAAGCCAGTTAATGTAGTCCCCAGTACACGGTATTCGGCCGCATGAAACTGCCCGATCCATAAAGAACGGTACCTTCTGAATGAGCACATGATAGGTTGAAATACATGCGCCAATAGCTGATAAAATCATTGTATAAAAAGCAATATGATAGTCTTTTTTCCAGATTGCCAGTACTAAAATCACCGAGAAAGGGTACATGACAATCCGTTGATACCAACATAAAACACATGGCTCAAAGCCTTTAATCTCTGAAAAATAAAGACTGCCAGCCATCGCTATAAAGGCTGCAGCAAATGCCAGAAAAAGGGCGTTATCACGATTTATCAATTTCTTAAGCATGAAAATTCCCCCCTTTTCAACTTATTACCTTTATTAAAATTATAGTATGTTATCATAATATTGTAAAAAGAAATCGCTTTATTATCATTTGTTGAGGGTAAAAAGACTTATGGTGTCCTTGGCTGGATACATAAAAGAATATAAGACCGAATCCAGCTCTTTTAGAAGAAATTAAAAATAATTTTGCTCATATCATAAGGAAGGTGCTGAACGATGAAAAAACAATGGTGGAAAGAATCTGTCGTTTACCAAATTTACCCACGAAGCTTTATGGATTCTAATGGAGACGGGATAGGGGATATTCAGGGAATTATAGCACGCCTGGATTATTTGAAAGAGCTGGGTGTGGATGTAGTATGGTTATCGCCGGTATACAAGTCGCCAAATGATGATAACGGTTACGATATTAGTGACTATCGCGATATTATGGACGATTTTGGAACAATGCAGGATTGGGAATTGATGCTTGAGGAAATGCATAAAAGAGATATTAAACTTGTGATGGACCTTGTCGTCAACCATTCATCTGACGAACACGCCTGGTTTATTGAATCCAAAAGATCTAAAGACAACGAGTATAGGGATTATTACATATGGCGTCCTGGAAAAGATGGAAAAGAGCCGAATAATTGGGAGTCCTTTTTCAGTGGATCTGCCTGGGAATATAATGAAGAAACAGATGATTATTATTTACATTTGTTCTCCAAAAAACAACCAGACCTCAACTGGGAAAATGAAAAAGTCCGCAAAGAAGTATATGATTTAATGAAGTTTTGGCTGGATAGAGGTGTAGATGGATTCCGAATGGATGTAATCAACCTCATCTCTAAAGACTCTGCTCTGCCTGATGGGTCAGTCATTGAAGACAAAGAATATGCATCCGGAGCTGAACATTATATGAACGGCCCGAAAATACATGAGTATTTTCAAGAAATGAATAAAGAAGTTCTATCTAAATACGATGTAATGACGGTCGGGGAAACTCCAGGTGTAACACCCGATGAAGGGATATTATATACAGCTGAGGATCGTCATGAATTAAATATGATTTTTCAATTTGAACATATGGATGTAGATTCCGGTCCATCAGGTAAATGGGATATACAACCATTAGATTTAATAAAATTAAAAAAAATACTTTCAAAATGGCAGACAGAATTGCATGGAAAAGGGTGGAACAGTCTATATTGGAACAATCATGATCAACCGAGAATTGTTTCACGTTTTGGAGATGACGGAGCATACCGTATTAAATCAGCTAAAATGCTGGGAACATGCCTGCATTTCCTCCAAGGTACACCTTATATTTACCAAGGTGAAGAAATTGGGATGACAAATGTTCAATTTCCGGATATAGAGTATTATCGGGATATCGAGAGTAGGAATATGTATAACGAAAGATTAGCAAAAGGTATGAAGCCAGAGGAGATTATGAAAAGGATCTATGCAAAAGGACGTGACAACGCTCGAACTCCGATGCAATGGGATGATACCGAACAAGCTGGCTTTTCAACAGGGAAACCGTGGATTAACATAAATCCAAACTATATAGACATTAATGCTAAGAATGCATTAAAGGATCATGATTCGATTTTCTACTATTATAAGGAGCTAATCGCCCTGCGCAAGAAAATGCAGATTATAATAGAAGGAAGTTATGAGTTAATCGAAGCAGAAAATGAATATATTTTTGCCTATATGAGACATCTTAATCATCAAACTTTGCTTGTACTAACGAACTTCACAGGTGAAGAACAGCGTGTAAGCTGGCCGGACCGCGTAAAAGATTTTTCTGGACAAAAGGTAATTGGCAATTACTCTGATCGTGCAGAACAAGAAACAGCCGCTGAGACAATCCTGAAACCCTGGGAAGCCGTAGTTTATTTAATTGAAAGATAATCCTCATAAAGCTGTTGGAAACTGAAGCCAACAGCTTTTCTTTTTGTGACGCTGACTAAACCGGGGACCTTTTGTCAGCATGTCTTTGCCTATTAGTCATATAGCCATTCAGGATTGTTTGAAAAAATTAAAATATGGGAAAAAACAGAGGATAGAGAGAATGGCTTTTAAAAAGGAGTGTCATGTCTGTGACAGAGGAATTGGATTTAACAAAATATGAACATAAAATGGAAATTAGGCGAATGGAGATTCGCGATATAGATGATATTTTGGAGCTGCAAAAGCTTTGTTTTCCGGGGATGGATCCGTGGAAGCACGAGCATTTGGAGAGCCATTTATCCATTTTTCCAGAAGGGCAATTTGTAGCTGAACTAAATGATGAAGTAATTGGTTCATGCTCAAGTTTAATCATTAATTTTGATGAATATGATGATCGCCATACCTGGTCTGAAATAACTGATGATGGATATATTACGAATCATAATCCTGACGGCTTAAATCTATATGGAATTGAAGTTATGGTCCATCCAAAATATAGAAAGATGAAAGTTGGCCATCGTCTATATGAGGAACGTAAGGAATTAGCCCGTAGGTTAAATTTGAAAAGTATTATTATCGGCGGAAGGATTCCAAACTACCATAAATATGCAGATCAAATGACTGCACGTGAATATGTGGAAGAAGTACGCTTACATAAAATATATGATCCGGTTTTATCCTTCCAATTTTTGAATGAGTTTACACTTACCCGTATTAATCAAAACTATTTGGAAGATGACCGAGCATCAGGAAAAAATGCGACCCTGATGGAATGGAATAATGTAGATTATCGTCCTAAATCTAAACGGTATTATAAAACAGCTTATCCTGTTCGAATATGTGTCGTGCAATATATGATGAGAAAGATTCACTCATTCGAAGATTTTGCAAACCAAGTGGAATATTTCGTTGATGTTGCTGCAGATGCTGATTCTGATTTTGTAGTATTTCCAGAAATATTAACGACTCAATTAATGTCCTTTTTAAATGAAAAGGTTCCGAGTCAGGCAGTCCGAAAAGTAACAGACTTTACAGAGCAATATATTGAGCTGTTTACAAACCTGGCTGTCCGCTATAATGTGAATATTATTGGCGGTTCACATTTTGTGAAAGAAGAGGATGATAATATATATAATATTGCTTACCTCTTTAGGAGAGATGGGACAATCGAGAAGCAATATAAGCTTCACATTACACCAAATGAGAAAAAGTGGTGGGGAATTAGCGCTGGTGATGAGGTCAATGTATTTGATACGGATTGCGGAAAAATCTCCATGCTCATTTGCTATGATATTGAGTTTCCGGAATTGTCCAGGATTGCGGCAGATAAAGGAGCGAATATTATTTTTACACCATTTTGTACAGAAGATCGACAAGGATATTTGCGTGTAAGATACTGTGCACAGGCTCGTGCAGTGGAAAATCAGATATATACCGTCATTTCAGGAACAGTGGGGAATTTACCACAAACTGAAAATATGGATATCCAATATGCACAATCAGCGATCTTTACCCCATCTGATTTTGAGTATCCACGCGATGGGATCGTGGGCGAAACCAATGCCAATATTGAAATGGTACTCATTGGAGATGTTGACCTTGAGATTCTTAGACGTCAGAGATTATCTGGAACGGTACGCCAGTTAAAAGATCGCAGAAAAGACTTGTATGAGCTTCATTACAAACGATAATACTTGGAAAATATTTCTTTAGAGATATTCCTTAATAATATTCAAGAAATATTAAATATTTAGTAAAATAAAGAGGATCGTTTAATTAGGAGGAATAAAATATATGGATTGGAAAAAAACTTATAATAGATGGAATGATCATTTGACGCTTGAACCAGAGTTGCATGAAAAACTAACTGCACTTGTGGATGATGAAGTCGCGTTAGAAGATTGCTTCTACAAAAATTTGGAATTTGGTACAGGCGGTATGCGCGGTGAAATCGGTGTTGGAACAAACCGCATGAATGTTTATACAATCCGTAAAGCAACACAAGGCTTTGCATCATATATTGAAAAATCAGGAGAAGAAGCAAAACAGCGCGGAGTGGTAATCGCTTATGATTCAAGACATAAATCACCTGAATTTGCAATGGAAGCAGCCAAAACACTTGCAACCAACGGGATTCAAGCTTATGTATTTGATAGCCTTCGCCCAACTCCAGAGCTATCTTTTGCAGTTCGATATTTACATGCAATCGGTGGGATCGTCATCACAGCAAGTCACAATCCACCAGAATATAATGGCTACAAAGTGTATAACGAAGATGGCGGACAATTACCGCCAGCTGATGCCGATGTTCTGATCGAGATGGTGAATGCAATTGAAAATGAACTCGAAATTAAAGTAGAAGAAGAGTCCGTATTACGTGATAAAGGATTAATTAAAATAATCGGCAAAGAAGTGGACGATGCCTATAACGAAAAAGTCCTCACGATTACTGAACAGCCAAATTTAGCAAAAGAAGTAGATGTGAAAGTTGTTTTTACACCATTACATGGTACAGCAAATCTTCCGGTTCGTCGTGCTCTAAAAGATTTGGGTTATGAACATGTAGAAGTGGTAAAAGAGCAGGAGTTACCAGACCCTGAATTCTCAACTGTAAAATCTCCAAACCCAGAAGAACATGCTGCGTTTGAATTAGCCATCACTAAAGGAAAAGAAATGGGTGCTGATATTTTAATTGCTACAGACCCTGATGCTGATCGTGTTGGTTTGGCTGTTAAAAATGATGAAGGGGAATACACTGTTTTAACCGGTAACCAAACAGGTGCGTTATTCTTAGACTATATCCTTTCTCAGAAAAAAGAAAAAGGAACATTACCTACTAATGGGATCATGTTCAAAACAATCGTAACATCAGAATTTGGACGTTCTATTGCTTCCAACTATGGAGTAACAACAGAAGATGTTTTGACTGGTTTTAAATTTATTGGGGAAAAAATCAAGCAATATGAAGAGTCTGGAGAATATTCTTTCTTATTTGGATATGAAGAAAGCTACGGTTCTTTAATTAAAGATTTTGCCCGTGATAAAGATGCGGTCCAGGCTACCGTGATGGCTGTAGAAATTTGCGCCCACTACAAACGTAATGGTAAAACATTATACCAGGCACTTGAAGATTTATATGAAAAACATGGATATTATTTAGAAGGAATGCGTTCCCTGACTTTAAAAGGAAAGGAAGGAGCTGAACATATCCAGCAAATTCTAGCTACATTCCGTAAGGAGCCGCTAACATCTCTTGCGGGAGTAAAAGTAGTGGCTGTAGAAGATTATAAAGAAAGCACACGATTGGATTTACTTACGAATAAAGAAGAAGCAATTCATTTACCAAAATCCAATGTTCTAAAATATTTCTTTGAAGATGAATCTTGGGTATGTTTAAGACCATCAGGAACTGAGCCAAAAATCAAGTTCTACTTTGCAGTTAAGGATAGCCAAAAACAAGCAAGTGAGCAAAAGCTCCAATCCTTTATGAATGAAATGATGCAAAAGGTATCAGAAATATAAAAATAGAGAGCTGACTAAAAAGTCAGCTCTCTATTTTTTTGCGCCGTGTTTCGCTGTTTGCATTTAGCCGTATATTTTTCCCACCACAGAAAAAAATAAGGATATTAAAAAGTTTGCATTGCCCAACCCTCTTCCTCATTATCCGGAAGGAATGTGGCATGGTCAATATATTGAAGGAGGGCATTCAGGGTCTTTTCAACGGAGGTTTGCTCCTTTGAAAAATGATAGGCATGCAAAAAATGTTCAATTTTTTTGGACAAAAAGTGGTCTTTTGTCCGTACCATCAGAAGTAAGAGGTTATCCCATTCTGACCGATGTGTGTAGTACAAAGCACGATCATAATCAACCTTATCCATTTACTTCACACTCCTTTAAGTGGAGGAGTTAAAATTAGTTTGTTCAAAGTCATGATTTTATCACCCTGTAAAAGTTGGGCAGTTTGTAAAATGTAAATTTGAAACTTTCCATGGCTTAATTCTTGGCAAAGCGGTTATCCTAATACCATTAGCAATGGTTATTATCCTATATTAAATGTAGGAAGTGATAACTGTGTGTAGAATATGGGCTGGATGTTTTATATGTAGAAAAATAATGGAAGTTAGAATTGTATGTTGAAAAGATAATAAAAAATACACATACGCCATTTTATATGACTGACTAAAGGGAATTTGAATTACTCTAGAGGTCTTCTCCACTTGAGTGAATGAACCAATCGGATTTGCCTATTATTTACTGCGGGTTCATTAGAGTTAGATGATGTTTCTCATTCATTTTTTATAAAAATAATTATTTATTAAGTAAGTAGTATTGAGATGGATTTGGTGGGAGGAGACGAGCAAAAAGACTTGGATAATGATTTGTCATAGGATTTCGGTTAGATTCCTGTATTGTATATGAAGAAGCGACGGGGGCAGAGCAAACAAAAAACCAGCTAGTGCTGGTCATCGGGTATTTCGTCTGCGTCGCCAAAATATCCACGCGCCTGTCAAAAGAAGGAGTCCCGCAATGGCACTGGCTATTTTCAAATCTCGGCTTTGGGTGTATTCTAGATAGTCATCTTCGTCATAGGTAGCCTGCTCCCCATTTGGAAACATTTCTACATCCGTTTTCATCTGTGCCCAATCATCTGTCCGTCCGCAAGGGCTGACTCCGATGTGAAACCAATCGTTATATCCATATATAAGGTAGGTACCGTCTTCTTTAAGGGTTTCTTGCAGCCAATCTCGCGTCGTATCTTTCACAATGGTACGCGGTTCCAGGTCCCCTTTAAAGACCGTGACCACTTGTATAACGAACCTTCTTCCATCATGTTCCTTCACGATTCCTTTAAACACTGCATCGGCATCGTCAAATGCTTGTTCCACTGGTTGAGGTTCAGCACAGCTTAAGGCCCATCCCATTGTAGGGAAGGACAGTATCCCTAGCATGAGGAACAAGACTACTCCTAACCCTTTAGCGATACGCCATCCGTTCATACTGCTCCTCCTTCTTAATGACCTGCACACCCATAGATCAAGCAAGTCATTTTTTGCTATTTGGCTTTATTTAATCTTTATTTATAAGGATTAATTCAGGGATAATGTCCTTTTTTTGTATTTTACCATCTAACGAGCATTAATCAGATAAAATAATAATTATTTAGAATTTTTTATATATATTATTCCTGTGCGTTTGTTGTTATGGAAAATAGATAGGTGAAAAAAAGTGCACAGATTTTTTGCGTCTAGAAAAGTAATAAAAATTAAAACATTACCATCCAAGATGGTTTTCCTCCATAATGTAAATCTTATAAACATGAATTCCCCATATCATCATATTTATTAAATAAGTAGTAATGAGGGGGGATTGGGTGAGAGAAGACGAGCAGAAAGACTTAGAATATGCCATTGATGAAATAACGGAAGTCGCGGTCGGATTTGGACTGGATTTTTACCCAATGAGATATGAAATCTGCCCAAGTGAAATTATTTATACATTTGGGGCTTACGGGATGCCAACTCGATACTCTCATTGGAGTTTTGGTAAACAGTTTCACAAGATGAAGCTTCAGTATGATGTGGGCTTAAGTAAAATTTACGAGCTGGTTATTAACTCTAACCCATGTTATGCCTTTTTATTAGATTCCAATTCCTTGATTCAAAATAAGCTGATTGTAGCGCATGTACTGGCCCATTGTGATTTCTTTAAGAATAACGTTCGTTTTAAAAATACAAAGCGGGATATGGTTGAAAGTATGTCTGCCACAGCGGAAAGAATTAGGCAATATGAGATTGATCATGGCAAAATGGAGGTAGAAAAGTTTCTTGATTCTGTCCTGGCGATTGAGGAGCATATCGATCCATCACTTGTACGTCCAAAACTAAATTGGTCCATGGATGAAGCAGAAACCGATGAGGAATCACCTGATATCATTACTCCGTACGATGATTTATGGAATATAGGTAATAAGGAAACGGGTCCAAAGAAAAAGGCAAAGGTGAAAAAGTTTCCGCCGCAGCCAGAAAAGGATATACTCCTGTTTATTGAGCAATACAGCCGCAATCTGGAGGATTGGCAACGAGATATATTAACCATGATGCGTGAAGAAATGCTTTATTTTTGGCCGCAGCTCGAAACTAAAATCATGAACGAAGGCTGGGCGAGCTATTGGCATCAACGTATCCTCCGCGAGCTTGATTTAACGAGCGGTGAGTCAATTGAATTTGCAAAATTGAATGCAGGAGTGGTGCAGCCATCACGCACAGGCATCAACCCGTATTATTTAGGCATCAAGATGTTTGAGGATATTGAAGAACGGTATAACAACCCAGACGAAGAGATGAAAAGGCACGGTGTTAAACCAAATTCAGGCCGAGAGAAAATGTTTGAAGTGCGGGAGATTGAATCGGATATCAGCTTCATACGTAACTACCTGACAAAGGATCTGGTCATGCGTGAGGATATGTATCTGTTCCAGAAAAAAGGACGCGATTATAAGATTGTCGATAAGCAATGGAAAGCGGTACGAGATCAGCTTGTCGGCATGCGAGTTAACGGAGGGTTCCCTTATATAACGGTGAATGATGGGGACTATTTGAAAAATGGGGAACTTTACCTGAAGCATTGGTTTGAGGATATTGAGCTGGATGTAAAATACCTAGAGAAAGTCTTGCCGCATATGCATTATCTATGGGGGCGTACGGTTCATATGGAAACGATACTAGAGGGAAAAGGAATCCTCTTCAGTTATGATGGGAAGAGCGTAAGTCGGAAGTATGTATGAGTAATGAGAAGAAGCCAATCGGGGATTGGCTTTTTCTTATTTTTATGTTCAGAAAGATTATACCTTGTTATTTAAATACATATCTAGAACGTTATTAAACACAAATGAGGGCAATCGATTTTTTATTAAAGGGGAAGGTTAACGAAAAGAGACAAACGGAATCGATGGTAATTTAATCAAACATCAACATTATTGTTTAATGGGACCAAATAAAAGAAAACCGTTAGCTAGCCTGACACGGTTTTTATCTTTCTAATTCCATTATTCTAGTTGTCGCTAAAGGTCAATAGGATAACTTACCCCATTATTTTTTAGGATTCAACGGGTCGGGTCAGGGACAACAAACTTCACATCATGTTCCTTGCATCTGGTGTTACTCAACACATTTTTTACCTTATCGGTATACCGCTCCTCTAACCAATCTCTTGTGAAAGAATTCGTCGCTGAGACGAAGAGAGTATCTTCTGTTTCTTTGATTAGATACGTATCTCTTAACCAAGCATTGAAACTGGGCTCACTGATGTCATCTGATAAGCTTTCTAAAGCTTCACTCCAGATTTCGTTTGTTACCGAATTTAAAGAAGTATCTGTTTTGATTTCTGGATTCACTTTCATATAAGCCGCTAACATCTTATCGAGCAGATATCCAAAATTCTCATAATAGCCAGAATCGATCTCAAACAAGATTTGTTCCTTTTGAGGAAAATCGATTTGCACCATGAATAGCTTGAAGACCGTTCGTACCTCAGCCACTTGGAGAAGTGATACTAACACATCCTTGTTATTATATATGAGTTCCATCTCTTTCTTCGTAAGCATCCCTTTCCATCCCATCCTTAAGAAATTAATAAGTCAAGTATATCGGAACCAGTGTATAAACTCTTGACGGTTATACTATTCCTGATTAACCTTTGTAAATTCGATTGACTCGCCACTTGTAAAATCAAGCTCGCGGAGGATTCTCTAAACAGTATCACTAAAAAAGAGGATATTTTTAAGCTTCTTTATTCTGTTAACGCCCCTGTTTGTTTAAGTACGTTTCTTCACAAACTTGCTTTATACTCTTCATTCATTACAGGAATGCATCCCTTTTGTGAAAAAAGCTATAATCACAGATCCTAATAGAAGTAATCTCCTTTGCAGCAGAGAAATAAAGGATAATATTATTAATACTTCTCTAGAAATCAACTTCATAAATATTTGTTTATTTAAAAAGTTTTTATCTATTTTAAAAGCTTTTTTACTAAATCTACTATTTCGTTGTAATCGTTATAACTAATTTGTTTATTACTTGTTAAATCTGTTACTTCAAAATGCTTCAAAGTATGAAGGTAACGTACTCTTACTTTAGGTATATTATTTTTGGTAAATACTTCTTCAATTTCACAATCAGGAAATGTCTCCATAGTTTTCAGCATTTTTAGTATGTGATTTGTTGTTGGCATTGCTTCACCTCTTCGGCTGGTAATAAATGAAAATAAACTGATACCCAATTAAATGAAATAGTGTGTCTGATCATAATCTATCCAATGACCTATCGACCAAGGCCTTCAAACGGTGTAACAATCAAATAAAGACTACACATTAATCCTTTTATTATTAGTAATAATTTGTTGCATTTAAATATGAGTTCATTCAATAAAAAAGAGTTGAATTTTCTTCAGCTCCCTCTTTACTACTCTTACTTCTGGAAAATAATCATAGATATTATCGCCCGAATAGTTAATTTCAAGAATGGTTTTCTCTGAATTGGCTTCCAACCATTCTGTAATACGTTTTGTTTTATTTGGTAAAACAACTATTTAATAACTTCAATACTTATTGAATTTGCTTTTCCTAATATCTATAATGATCCTTTCTGTCATAATGTACTTCTTATATGAGGTATTACTCTTTAATAAACGTCTATTCCATTCCAGAGTTGAGATAATTCAACAGTGTTTTGTTTAGGAAGTAGGAATCGAAAATTAAACATAATTGTTTCGACCACTTTCATATAATTGCAGTGGTAAATTTCTGTTTTTGTATTGTTTATCATATCGATAATTTTATAAGAACCATATGAATAATAAATAATAATAGTTGGAGAGTCATTTTTGCAAAAAACTTCTACGATAGTGGTTTCGCGAAACATATACAAAGTTTTTAACCTAGTTATTATAAGATGGCAAGTCGAACGCATACGTATAAATCCCCTTCGTATTTTCGATGATAAGTCCCATATTTATAATTAAGATTGCAAACTATAAACAAAACTTTCTAACAGTTTTTATTTGAATTCTTTCC
The DNA here is from genome assembly GCF_058313635.1 of Bacillus sp. z26. NCBI lineage: Bacteria > Bacillati > Bacillota > Bacilli > Caryophanales > Bacillaceae > Bacillus > Bacillus sp. z26. The sequence continues at coordinate 978,219 of NZ_JBZFQM010000002.1, read as the reverse complement.
CTTTATCAATATAAAATGTTAACAGATCTAGTAAACAACACGAGTCGGCTAACATATCATTTATCATCATTATTATAACTGGATAGGTTTTTTCTTCAATCCACAATAAAACAGATATGTATTAGTATTCAACATTCCGTAAAAAGTGTTGAAAAAAACACGTTAAAAAGATTAAAAAGTCGGGGTGCTTATGCTATGAAACTTAAAAAAGAAGATCGGAGAGTAATCAGAACTAAAAGGGATTTGAAAGATGCTTTTTTTACTTTATTAAACGAAAAGAATGATATCGAAAAGGTATCAATTGTTGATATAACGGAAAAAGCCAATTATAATCGAGCAACTTTTTATGTCCATTATCTGGATAAACAATCATTAATCGACGAAATTATTGATGAAACACTCGATGGTTTTCTTGCCGCCTTTAGAGAGCCTTATAAACAAATAAAAACTCTCGAATTAGATAAGGTTTCCATACAAGCAATTCAAATATTCAAATACATTGAAGATAATTCGGAAATTTTCAGATTGTTATTTACTAATAAGGCATTTAAGGGGTTTAATAAAAAATTCAGTAGTGTACTGGAGGAATTATTCCTAACTGAAGTAAGCTACTGCGACAATCAATCCCAATATTTCGAAAAAATTAACAAGGAATTATTTGTTCGTGCACAGTCTTACTCTATGATAGGAATTATCTCCTATTGGGTTGAACACAATTTTATCTATTCAGCCGATTTTATGAACGAACAACTACTAATGATTACTAGGTATTATGATTCAACTAAGATAACGTTTGTTAAACCATAAAATATATGGAATTTCCCATATATTTTATGGTTTTTATTCCGCTAACCTGTCCCTTTACTTCCATAAGGAATTCAACACAAAAAGGCATTAATCCTTCCTGGATTAACGCCACATTAGCTGAATAAGAATTACGGCAAAAGTATTTTTGGGAAATCTTTTGCGGTTGCATTGAATTTATTTACCCCAAATAATTTTTGTGCCTTTTTTTCCAAATCAGCAATTGTTTGATCGAAGGGATTATCAGTTAATTGAAAAATAATTCCCTTATTATTAACTTCCTTTATTTTTTTCCAAGGAAATTCATAAAATAAATCTCCATTATTTAAGTAATCTACAAAGACTTGAGAAAAGTAGTTAAGCCAAAAGACACCTAGAATTCTTTCTTTTAATGTTCCTGTTTTATGCTGCCTTTCCTGTACTTCTTCTTCGGATACATAACCATAAATAGCTTCGAAACATTCCACTAACTCTTCAAACAATGGCACATTATCGTTCTTAATTTGATTAAATACTTTTTTGTTCAAATAAATAGTTAAGTGGTTCAGACTTAATTCAGTCGGATGCAACCACCAATGAATGTCAAACCAACATCCCTTACTCTTCCCTAGCATACCGCCTGTTTTTCCAAGCGATTTATTCGTTGCAATATCATAAATACCAGGTTCTTCTTTCGTCCACATATCGATGGCATCTTCAATTGTAAAAAGCTTTTTAATTGGTTCAAATAATCCGATTTTCTCTATATCCAGTCCATTTTTGTTCATTAAATCAAAAAAAATATTTGCGTATTTTTCAGAACCAATATGCTTAATTGAAAAAATATCTATAAAAATTCCCATTGTACCACCTCAGTACAAACAAACTATATTCTTTATTTCTATATTCCAGTATCAAAGTCCTTCTTATTACACTAATCTGCCCCTTTAGCAGCATAAGAGAAGACAGTCATACGACAGCCTTAATTCTCTGCTATTGCTTGAATTTCTAAGTGAGTTTTTTCATTTATATACAACTTCTAACTTAATCTAAATGTAGTGTTGATACCTGTTCAATAAATGAATCCATAATCTTTTAGGCTCTCCAGTTAATTCATTTTGTCCAATCCCCAAAGATCATCAAAATATTCAGAGTTTCTCCTAAAGTCCGATTAACAGTGAAATCAGGCTTTTTTAAGATCCTTAGAAGAACGAAGGCTGGGCGAGCTATTGGCATCAACGTATCCTCCGCGAGCTTGATTTAACGAGCGGTGAGTCAATTGAATTTGCGAAATTGAATGCAGGAGTTGTGCAGCCATTAAGAACAAGCATTAACCCATATTATCTGGGCATCAAAATGTTTGAGGATATTGAAGAAAGATATAACAATCCTGATGAAGAGATGAGAAAACGCGGGGTTCAACCAAATTCAGGCCGAGAGAAAATGTTTGAAGTGAGGGAGATTGAATCGGATATCTCCTTCCTCCGCAATTACCTCACAAAGGATTTGGTCATGCGTGAAGATATGTATCTGTTCCAGAAAAAAGATCGCTACTATAAAATTGTCGATAAGCAATGGAAAGCGGTACGTGATCAGCTCGTCAGCATGCGAGTAAATGGTGGATTCCCGTATATCACGGTCAATGACGGAGATTATCTAAAAAATGGAGAGTTATACCTAAAGCATTGGTTTGAAGATATTGAGCTTGATGTGAAATACCTGGAGAAGGTTCTGCCTCATCTTCACAATCTATGGGGGCGAACGGTTCATATGGAAACCATATTGGAAGGCAAGGGGATTTTGTTTAGTTATGATGGGAAGAGTGTGAGTCGGAAGTATGTATAAAAGGTAAAGGAGAGCCAATGTATTGGTTCTCCTTTCTTCATTTTAAGATTTCTTGGGTAAACGGCTGAGTTCATTTAAATGTTGTAAATGTTCTAATCCCCATATTTGCATTGCGAGTAGGACGGAATTTAACTTCAGGCCATATTCCGTCTTTGAATACTCAACACGTGGCGGTACTTCGGCATACACTTCACGATGTACAATGTCATGATATTCTAATTCACGTAGTTGATTCGTTAACATTTTCTTAGAGATGTCTGGAATGGCTCGTTGTAATTCGCTGAAACGTAACTTTTCGTTATTTGATAAATGGAAAAGGATAACAGGCTTCCATTTTCCAACAATTATATCCATAGCAATTTCAATGTTGGCACAATTATCTCTATTATGTGTGACTGTTTTTGTTTCCAATTTCAATCATTCCTTTTAGAAAGCTCATCAAATCCAATAGTTTCTTTAAAGTAACTATGTATATTTGAAGTGCCTACTTTTTTTTATTACCCTAGGGTTTATAATACCATTATAAGTAAGTTGAATATATAGAATTTACTGAAAAATAAAAATATTTAATAACCATAAGGAGGAATTATAAATGTCTGGTGAAACTTTAAAAATCGGTATTATCCTAGGAAGTACTCGTGAAGGTCGAAACAGTCCACAAGTAGGTGATTGGGTGAAATCATTAGCAGATGAACGTGATGATGCTACATTTGAAATTATCGATATCGCAGAATTTGATTTACCATTCTTCGGTACAACAGCGATGGACGATGAACGTATCATCAAATGGAATCAAACGATAGGAGCATATGATGGTTTTATTTTTATTGTCCAGGAATATAACCACAGCATTACCGGTGCCTTGAAAAATGCACTGGATCTAGCACGGGAACCTTGGAACAACAAAGCAGCGGGTATCGTTTCTTATGGAGCAGTTGGTGGAGCGCGCGCAGCAGAACATTTACGAGGTATTTTAGGTGAATTAGCCATAGCTGATGTACGTACACATCCAGCACTTTCAGTATTCACAGACTTTTCAGATCATTTTACTTTCAAGCCAACTGACATACACGTTCCAGTTGTTGAAACAATGTTAAATGAAGTCATATCTTGGAGTGCAGCATTAAAAACAGTTCGTGACTAACTGTTTTGAGGTAGGTTTTAATGGTAAATTATCCACTTCCAATATTACGTGCAGAAGAAACTCCATAGCGAGGCAATTCGCATTTTCGCATTCATGTCACTCAGTTGAACTTGTACTAGGTAAAGCAGAAGGACCAGTAATGCCTCCACAATTTATGACTGAAAAGAATGACTTTTCTCCTTTACAGCTTGTCTGATTATATTCTTTATATCATTTAATATTTTTCTTCTTCTCGGTGAGATTGTTGGTGTATCAATTAAGCAAGGAAGACATCAAGATGTTTGAGGATATTGAAGAAAGATATAATAATCCTGATGAAGAGATGAGAAAACGCGGGGTTAAACCAAATTCAGGCCGAGAGAAAATGTTTGAAGTGAGGGAGATTGGATATCTCCTTCCTCCGCAATTACCTCACAAAGGATTTGGTCATGCGTGAAGATATGTATCTGTTCCAGAAAAAAGGTCGCGACTATAAAATTGTCGATAAGCAATGGAAAGCGGTACGTGATCAGCTCGTCAGCATGCGCGTAAATGGCGGGTTCCCGTATATCACGGTGAATGACGGAGATTACCTGAAAAATGGAGAGCTGTATCTAAAGCATTGGTTTGAAGATATTGAGCTCGATGTAAAATACCTGGAGAAGGTTCTGCCTCATCTTCACAATCTATGGGGGCGAACGGTTCATATGGAAACGATATTGGAAGGCAAGGGGATTTTGTTTAGTTATGATGGGAAGAGTGTGAGTAGGAAGTATGTATAGAAGGGAAAGGAGAACCGAAAAGACGGTTCTCTTTTCTTTGGTGTGATAACATTTTTCAAGAATCAACAACTAGATATATATAGATATTATCTAGTTTTTTGGTGCTTTTCATTAAGATGGGTTTAGTGCGAAATATGAAAAAGTGAGTAATTACTCACTTTTTATTGAAAGGAACTCAACCAGGGATTATAATCAATGTGAGTGAGTAAACACTTACTTTTGGAAGGAGGACTACATAATGAGTGAAGCTAATGCTATTCAAGTTCAAGGAGTCACAAAAAGTTTCAGCAAAAAAGTGGTATTAAAAGATATCAACTTAGATATTAAACAAGGGAGTATTTATGGTTTTATAGGGCCTTCAGGAGCTGGAAAAACCACCTTGATAAAAATGATTGTTGGAATGGATGTTCCTGATAAAGGTTCTGTCTATTTATTAGGTGAAAAAATGCCTAATTTAAATATCCTGCAAAAAATTGGATATATGGCACAATCAGATGCATTATATGAGGCTCTTACTGGTAAGGAAAATCTTATGTTTTTCGCATCGCTCTTTAAGTTAGACAAAACTGAAAAACAGAAACGGATTGCCTATGCAGCACAATTAGTTAACTTGACCGCAGACCTTAATAAAAGAGTGTCAGCGTACTCAGGAGGTATGAAACGTCGATTATCTCTTGCAATCGCTTTAATTCAAAATCCCCAAGTTTTGATATTAGACGAACCTACTGTGGGAATAGACCCTGAATTAAGATTAAGTATTTGGAATGAGCTGTTAAGATTGAAAAACGAGGAAGGCAAAACGATTATTGTAACGACTCACGTAATGGATGAAGCTGAAAAATGTGATTATATCGCAATGGTTAGAGATGGTTCATTCATAGCATCTGGCACACCTCGCCAATTGAAAGAACAATATAATGTCAATAGTTTAGATGAGGTATTTTTGGATGCCGGGAGGAAAGTACAATGAGAACAGTAGCACTTATTAAGAGGATTTTATTACAAATACTAAGAGATAAACGTACACTGGCTCTTCTCTTTGTTGCTCCATTATTAGTATTAACACTAATGAACCTAGTCTTTAATGGAAATACCGTGGATCCTGTTTTGGGAGTTGCTAATGGGAATCAGAAAATTATCGAAAAATTAGAAGATGCAGATATTATAGTAAAGGAATATAACAAATTTTCTAATGTTAATGAAATGATACTTGATAAAGATTTAGATGGTTTTTTACAAGTGGAAGCCGATCAAACAACCTTAACTTTACTTAATGATGATCCTACAATAGCGAAAAGTTTAGAAATGAAAGTAAAGCAAATTGATACTCAAGCAAAGCAATTAAAATTGATGGGGACTAACGCAATACAGAGTGAATTGCTCTCACTAGATTCCTTGAACACAAATTATGTTTATGGCAGCAGTGAAACAGAGCTTTTTGATACCTTTAGTCCTATTTTAGTTGGGTTCTTTGTCTTCTTCTTCGTCTTCTTAATCTCTGGCATAGGCTTATTAAACGAAAGAACAACTGGCACGTTGGAGCGACTATTAGCAACACCTATTAAAAGAGGAGAGATTGTCGCAGGATACCTTGTTGGCTATGGTTTACTGGCATTGATACAGACTGTTATTATCGTTTTGTTTGCGATAAATGTATTGGATATGGTTTTAGTTGGTTCCATTTGGACGGTTATGTTAATCAATGTCATTATTGCTCTTGTGGCCTTGTCACTTGGAATATTATTATCTTCTTTCGCAAGTTCAGAGTTTCAGATGATTCAGTTCATACCGATCATTATTGTGCCACAAATATTCTTCTCGGGTATTTTCTCCATTGAGGGAATGGCGGATTGGCTACAAGTATTCGCAAACTTTATGCCGTTGTATTATGCAGCAGATGCGTTAAAAGGAGTAATGTACGAGGGTTTAAGTTTATCTGATATTAGTAGTAACCTATATATTCTATTGGCTTTTGCAGCAGTGTTTATCGTTTTAAATTTGTTTGCTTTGAAAAAGTATCGTAAGCTATAATACGGAAGCGATATAGCTTTAAACAAAGATGGTGGTTAAAATGGTAAATAATAATCTACTAGATGAAATGGCTAAAATACTTGAAAAATCCAATAAACAAACGGTTAAACAAAAGAAAATTATTGAGGTTGCTATTACGTCTTTTGCGGAAAAAGGATATTCAAATACATCAACATCTGAAATAGCTAAAAAAGCAGGTGTAGCAGAAGGAACAATATTTAAACATTATGGAACGAAGGAAAATTTATTGTTATCTATAATGATTCCTTTTCTAAAAGATTTCTTCCCTACGATGGTAGATGAACTCGTCGGTGAACTTATGAATGATAAGTATACATTTGAAGAGTTTTTAAGAGCTCTTGTAACAAACCGTAGTGCTTTTCTCTCTGAAAACAGAGAAATATTTCAGGTGTTCATTAAGGAAATATTTTATAAAGAGGAACTTAGAAACGAATTACTTCCTAATGTTCTGGAGATTGGATTTAATCATTTAATAAAAGTGATTGAGGTATATAAACAACGAGGCGAAATTAAAGACATATCAAACGATGTAATCCTTAAAATGCTCATCACAGTAATAGGTGGAATGTTTATTTCTAATTTTATATTGTTAAATAAACATTCCATTAGCGAGAATGAAATTGAGGAAGCTATATTTTTTATACTAAACGGGCTTGGACAATCTTCTCAATAGAAGATTTTACTGAAGCCACTGTGTAACAAAAGGCTTAAATAAGGATACTCTTTTCAGTAAAAAGCAGCTATTTTTTAGCTGCTTTTTTTATACAGAGTATTGTATGGGGTACATAGCAAAATGTTGTTGTGGTAATGCTCTTATGTAAAAAACCTGATTAGTAAAGAAATCAGGTTTTTTTGAGATCCTTAGGAGAACGAAGGCTGGCGAGCTACTGGCATCAACGCATCCTGCGTGAGCTTGATCTAATATGTGGGGAATCGATTAAATTTTCGAAACTCAATGCAGGAGTGGTGCAGCCATCAAGAATAGGCAGTAACCCATATTATCTGGGCATCGAGATGTTCGAGGATATAGAAGAACGCTATAACAACCCAGATGAAGAGATGAGAAGGTGCGGCGTTAAATTGAATTCAGGTTGTGAGAAAATGTCTGAAGTGCGGGAGATTGAATTGTATATCAGCTTCTCACGTAACTACCTGACAAAGGATCTGGTTATGCGTGAGGATACGTATCTGTTCCAGAAAAATGGCGCGACTATAAGATTGTCGATCAGCTATGGAAAGCGGTACATGATCAGCTCGTCAGCATGTGCGTGAATGGTGGATTCCCGGATATCACGGTGAATGACGGATATTATCTAAAAAATGGAGAGTTACACCTAAAGCATTGGTTTGAAGATATTGGGCTCGATGTGAAATGCCTGGAGAAGGTTCTGCCGCATTTGCATTTGGGGATGGACAGTTTATATAGAGACTATGTTGGAAGGCAAGGGGATTTTGTTTAGTTATGATGGGAAGAGCGTAAGTCGTAAATATGTGTAATTGATGAGAAGAAGCCAATCCCCGATTGGCTTCTTTTTTTACTTGTGAGCGGCCAACTAGTAAATATCTAGTCAAAACGCACAGTATTTCGTATATAAAATCACCGTGTTTTTTTTGTTGTTAAGTCAGGGTTTATATCGCTTTATTTATTTTTTCGCATATGAAACGCATTCTAAATTAAATGCTTGTAGAAATAAAAGGAAAATGAATGCGGGAATAAAAATAGAATAACATTATGTGATAAAATACCATTTATAAGTTATTAAAGTTAATTATAGGAGAATCCTAAAATGAAAAAGAAAATAAACTATATAATCTCACTTTTAATGATTATGTTTATGGTTGGTTGTACGAACGTAGAGGAAGGATCCGTTACAGATAGAGAAACGGATTCACAAGAAGTAACCACAGATAATACAAAAGAAAATAGCAAAAAAGAAGAAGAGAAAGAAGAAACTACCACTTCAGTTGTTGATAAACCAGTAGTAGAGGAACAAGTAGTTGATGAACCAGTATTAGAGGAAACACCAACCCATTCAAATGATGAACAGTTTTCAGGATACAAACGGATTGAAGTGGATGGTGGTGATTTGTCCGGATATCGTCAATCTAAAGTTGTCGTTGACATTGGATTTGGGGACCGTGAATATTGGGCATTTACGAATGAATACGGTCAATTAGTACGTGTCATTGCTGACGAAATCATTCTGCAAGATGACCGCAGCGAACCTGTAACATCGTCTGGTAGATATTACTCTGATGAGGCGAAGGTTCCTGGTGTCGAAAGTGCTGTTTTAGATGAAGGGCATATAATCGCTGATTCTCTCGGAGGGGTATCGAATGCGTATAATATTACCCCGCAAGAAAGTACACTCAACCGACATGGTGATCAAGCTTATATGGAAGACGCGATTCGTCGTGCAGGTGGAGCTACTAATTTTGAAGCAATTATCACATATCCGAATACGGAAACACAGATTCCTTCGCATTATAAGTATACCTATACTATAAGGGGCAACAAGATTGTTGATTCATTTGACAATGTGAATCCTGATGAAGTAAATGAATCACTAGGTCTAACAGGCAACAAACCTTCTCATTCAACCAATTCAAGCAATTCAACTAGTTCAAACACGAGTGGTGATATTTCTAGTGTTGATGCTAACGGTAATGGACAAGTAACGATTAAAGAAGCAAAAGATGCAGGTTTCAGTATGCCCATAACGAGTGACCATTGGTTATATCCTTATATGCGCGATAACGATAATGATGGAATGGTAGGGGAATAAGTAATTATAACTTTGAGGCAAACTAGATGAATGAAAGAATATTTTACTTATTGAACGATTCATAAGCTTGGGATATCCCAAGCTTATTTTTATTATTTTTTTATAGACGAGGTTTTATCACTAAATGAAACCAGTGAAATCGAAAGTTATTGAGTTTTCAATCAAGCATTATTCCAGAAAACACTACTAGCCTTTCCTTGCATTTCATTTATAGATTTAAGGAAATCGGCTGCAAAGAAAGAATTGGAAAATTGATTGGCGTATGGAGAGATATCGCCTTCCTTTTTGGAGAGAAGAAGCGCCATCAATGGTGTTGATTAATGATTGATTTAATTAAATAAAGAAAATGCTTTTAAAGACCATTAAAACCTCCGACTATTGTATTTGATGGTCTTTTCAATTTAATGTGTAAAGTTGTTATATAAGACATCTTCCTGCTTGAAAAGAAATAGCATAAAGGATAATATAAGTGTGTAATTATATAAGAGAATGATTATATAAGGTGGTATAAATATGAATCAAATGGAGGAAATGGCTCAATTGTTAAAAGCTGTAAGTGATTCAAATCGATTGAAATTACTGGCATGCCTTAAACATGGTGAAGTGTGTGTGTGTGATTTTGTCGATGTCTTACAAATCTCTCAGCCAGCGGTTAGTCAACAAGTGAAAAAACTAAAGGATGCTGGAATTATCCTGGAGAGAAAAAAAGGGACTTGGAAATATTGCCGTTTAAATGAGGTTCAAATGCCTTATATCCAAGCCATTATTGATCAGTTGGAACCTATCAACGCGAATTGTTGTTCAACTGATTGTGAACAAATTAAGGAGTAATGAGGAGGAGAAACCAAATGGAAGAAAGAAGTGTGACCCAAAAGCTATCATTCCTAGATCGCTATTTAACGTTATGGATTTTTGTCGCCATGGCGGTTGGTGTATTGATTGCCGTATTTGCGCCCAATTTTAAAAATGTAGTAGATACCATGTCTGTGGGGACTACTTCGATTCCAATTGCAATCGGATTGATCATCATGATGTATCCACCATTGGCAAAAGTTAAATATGAAGAAATGTGGCGTGTCTTTAAAGACTGGAAAGTATTATTGCTCTCCTTATTTCAAAACTGGCTGCTTGGTCCTGTTTTAATGTTCTTCTTAGCCATTATTTTCTTACATGATTATCCTGAATACATGGCTGGATTGATTATGATTGGCCTCGCCCGTTGTATCGCCATGGTTATTGTTTGGAACGACTTGGCACGCGGGGACCGAGAGTATGTAGCTGGGCTTGTGGCCTTTAACTCAGTATTCCAAATCTTATTTTATTCTGTATTCGCCTACTTTTTCTTGAACGTTCTACCAGGAGTGTTTGGCATGGAAAACCTAACAGTTGTAATTTCCATGTGGGAAATTACGAAAAGCGTATTGATTTATTTGGGAATTCCGTTTGTGGCAGGCATGTTGACTCGTTATATTGGACTGAAAGTTAAGGGAGAAAAATGGTATCAGGAAACCTTCTTACCTAAGATATCTCCATTTACCTTGATTGCCTTATTGTTTACGATTGTGATGATGTTCTCTTTAAAAGGGGAAAAAATTATTGAACTGCCATTGGATGCGATTCGGATAGCTATCCCATTATTAATCTATTTCTTGGTTATGTTCGCGGTATCATTTTTCGCATCCCGAAAAGCAGGTGCTTCCTATCCTGTTACGGCGTCCCTATCGTTTACAGCTGCTAGTAATAACTTTGAATTGGCGATTGCGGTAGCTGTTGCGGTATTTGGAATCAACAGCGGGGAAGCATTTGCTGCGGTCATTGGGCCACTCGTCGAAGTCCCTGTCCTCATCGCACTGGTAACTGTGGCACTTAGATGGGAAAAGAAATATTTCCGTACAATTAAGTTATAGAAACAACACACTAATTATCCAACCAGGAGATGATACTTATGACGAATAAAAAAACCATCTATTTCTTATGCACGGGGAACTCTTGCCGCAGCCAAATGGCAGAAGGATTGGCGAAACAGCTTCTTCCTGAATGGAATGTCAAAAGCGCAGGACTTGAAGCACATGGATTAAATCCAAATGCGGTCAAAGCCATGAAAGAAATCGATATTGATATTACAAATCAAACATCCGATGTGATCGATCCAGAAATACTGAATCATGCGGATTTAGTTGTGACATTATGCGGTCATGCGGATGAACACTGCCCGATGACACCGCCACATGTGAAACGTGTACACTGGGGGTTTGATGACCCAGCAAAAGCAGAAGGAACCGATGAAGAAAAATGGGCTTTCTTCCAAAGAGTGCGCGATGAGATTGGCGAACGCATTGAACGTTTTGCCAAAACAGGTGAATAATCTACCAACCAAAAGCCAAGGGAAAATCTCTTGGCTTTTGGCTTATCTTTATCGTCCATATCCTCCCATAGAGCCAGCATAAAGAATGGAAGGATACAGAGCTACATTAGAAATTAGCTAGTAACTAAGAGGGATGAAAACAACACACTACTAAGTATATGGAGGAATGGCAAAATGAAAATGACGGAACAGGCAAAAACCTATCTACAACAAGCTATGGAAACGAAAGGAGTATCTACTTTGCGCTTTTATGAGATTGCGGGATGCAGTGGAATGAACTTGGGAGTGGCACTTCAGGAAGCAAAAGAAAGAGATATTGCAGAAGATATCATGGGTGTTAAAATCGCGATCCAACCTGAAATCAAAGGCCAATTAACTAATGTAACTATTGATGCAGAAGAAGAAGATGGTGAATTAGGTCTTGTGTTAAATGGATATAATGAAGGAACGTGCGATTGATTGAACGTGATTGAAAACTATAATGTTATCAAAAAAATATGATGAGGGATGCGGGAATTATGACTGTAAATCATGGAGGTAATTTATCAGTTGAGTATTTTGAGAGCTTTCTAAATTTAATAATGAGTACAAGAGAGTTAAGCCCTGAAGATGCAAAATGTTGGATGGAAAAAGATTTTTTTAAAGGTAAACCAATTTTGTATGGTGAACCGACTCATCATAGTTTCTTGTGGCAGTAAAAAATGTTGTAAGGAGCCGCTGAATGAAGGTAGTATGCGCTATCTTACCAGCGAATAGTTGCTGAAATTTAACTACATGTAAATTTCAGTATAGTGGAACATTCGAAATAATCCTATCTTTCACACCAATCGTATGATATGATAAAGGTTAACGAAAGAGGACGTGATAAAATGATTAACATTGTAATCCCTAAACCAGATTTAACCATTACCCAAAGACAGCAACAGCCAAAAGAAGGCGAACCAGTCATAAAGCCAATCTATGGCTTCATCGATTTTCACCAGATTCCCCGCGACAAAGGCGGCCTGATCTTATTTTATAATCGCAGCGACGAGCTTCTCTTTGCCGGGAAAGCGCGAAAACTGCGCCAAAGAGTAAAAAAGCATTTCGAGGACAACGTAAGCCCAATCAAAGATCACAGAGCTGAAGTTCATAAAATTGAATTGATGATCGTAGAAGACCCAATGGAACGTGAAATTTATGAAACCTACATCATCAATACACTTCGCGCAAAATATAATGTCGACAAAGTGTTTTTTAGTTAAGTGAGAAACACAAAGCTGCATATCAACCGAATCCCAAACCACAACTTTGTTGTGGTTTTTTATTTTTCGGGGAAGCGGTCACTGACATTAGTATGGAGAAAACCTTAATTATTCAAATAGATTGTAGAAGGTTAGGACTAAAGTATTCTAAACTGTTCATTTTTTAAATCTGTTATAAACATATGGCCTGGAGCATGGGTGATCATGATTTCTGGTTTTATATGCATGGCAACAGCTTGGGAAGTCACGCCGCATGCCCAAAAGACAGGGATACACTATCTTTTATAATTACGCTGTCACCGAAATCTGGATGATGGAGATCCTCTATGCCAATTGCAGCCGGATTGCCGATATGGATAGGAGCGCCATGTACAGAAGGTAACCGGCTAGTGACCTGGACTGCTCGAATAGCATCCTTTTCTCTCATCGGGCTATTCTAACAATCATAGATAAACATCCAATTATGAAGGTGAGGTCGTATGGTTTGCTATTATTGGAATTACCTGTTATTCTAAAGAAGAATTATTTTTGTTCGGTTTCAGATTGAGAAGAGAATTTGATTTTCGTCTAAGGTATTTGAGCAGGGATAGTAACACATTGTGTGGAATTCCACACTAGGAGGCAACAATTATGGAACAAGGTAAAGTGAAATGGTTTAATGCAGATAAAGGTTTTGGATTTATCGAACGTGAAGATGGAGAAGACGTATTCGTACATTTCTCAGCGATCCAAAGCGACGGTTTCAAATCTTTAGACGAAGGTCAAAGTGTAACGTTTGAAGTAGAACAAGGACAACGTGGCCCACAAGCTACAAACGTTCAAAAAGCTTAATAACAGCTAAAAATAGACCCTACATCTGTAGGGTCTATTTTTGTTTTTAATCAATTTTGGTGGTCAATAAAAAAAGCCTTATTCAATAAATGAATAAAGCTTGCAACAAATGAATGAAACTGTAATAGCAAATGGTAGGCTTAGTATAGCACAGTGCTTGCATAATCCCTAATTTAAATCAGTTTGTCTGCAAAAGGATTGTTTGTCTGTTTTTATATGAGTTTCCATATGCAAGATCCCGTGTAATTAAAAGAAGGTGGGTTCTATCCCACCTCCGTTATGCTTCCCATTTCTTTGGTCCTTTCTTAAATATTAGAATATGGTGTTATTATTATTACTATATTACTGTTCTTATTATGGATTAGGAGAAATAGGTGGTGGTTACACGGTTCCCTTATTTAGCTATGGCTTAGAGGGAGAAAGTTGTTGAAACCTAGCCTTCTTCCATAGATAAAGCATCTGCTTTGGTCATATGAACAGTGCCATTTGGATGGTTGGGAGGAGCATATATGGAGTATAGTTTTAACGGAATAGTACCAGTATTGGTCACATTGTGCCATGTTCCAGCAGGTATCATAATTGCTGAGTCGTCATAGATATTTCTTTTAAAGTTTAAATCTCCTTTAGTTTTGCCCATTTGAACAATTCCCTTCCCTTTTTCAATACGTAAGAATTGATCAACTTCAGGGTGAATCTCCAAACCGATATCTTCCCCAACATTGAGACTCATTAAAGTTACTTGTAAATGTGTTCCTGTCCATAATGCAGTGCGATACGTATTGTTTTGCTTTGTTGCTTTATTGATATCAACAACATATGGTCCCGGTCCATTATCTTTCAACATAACCCTTTCGTTAGCATGGGAAGAATGAAAAGAATCAAATCTGTTACCATAATCTATCTCATTAGAAAACGTCCTGTAAACGGAATGTCTAGCATAGTTATACCTTGGTATATTCATATAATAAGGATACGGATATGGATATATAAAAGGAACATAATACATTTTTTTCAATCCCTTCACATCTTATAAAATTATCTTATTCATTGTTTAAGAGAATGTACTTAGAGCTGGGGTAATTATTAGGCTTTTTGAAATTCTTAAATGAATGAAGCTAGGTACCAATGCATCCCTTACAAACCCTGAGTTGATGAGCGGGGAAGCGATTGAATTTGCGAAGCTCAATGCAGGTATGGAGCAGCCGTCACGAACAGGCATTACCCCCTATAGTTTGGGCATCAAAATGGTTGAGGATATCGAAGGGCGATAAAACAGTCTGGATGAAGAGATGAGAAGGAGCGTTCCGCATATCGAAGATGCTCTTACTTGAATTTGAGAGTGCTGTAATATGTAGTAATTCAAAAAGGTATCAATTGAAATATTTAGTAATTTTCGTGTCTTATTTTTGGGAATCGTGTTAAAATTTGTATCTGTCGGTCGTTTGGAGGTGACCGAGAGCTTCAAGGGATTGGATCCTAGGAAAAAGAAAATCGCATTTATTATACATATTCATTGATGTGAGCATTTTAATTCTTTATGCTTCAACCGGTTTATCAGCGAGCAGTGATTTCGATCATATCTTGGGGCAAACCATGGTGGTTTACGGGGGAACCACTATATTGCGTTAAGCGGGATTGGAGGAAGCATTAGGCTTCCTCGTTACAGACAACTAAGGGGGATTTGTATGACTAGTAAGAAAAAAATTCATTATGCCTGGTGGATACTGGTGGGGCTTTGTATAATTGTCGGTATCGGGAAAGGGGCGGTAAATAACTCCGCAAGCCTTTTCTTAACGCCTATTTCAAAAGACTTGGATATTGGGCTTGGGAACTTGACTTTATATTTAAGTGTATCGGCTGTGGTCACCATGTTATTTCTTCCTTTTGGGGGAAAATTGATGGCCAAGTACGATATTCGGTTGCTCTTGATTTTGGCAATCTTTTTGCAAGCAGGTTCTTATGTGGTGTTCAGCATGATGAATTCAGTATGGGGATGGTATGTATTTGCGGTTCCGTTGGCTGTTGGAGGTGTCTTTATCACCGTGATTGCTGGACCTGTCCTGATCAACCAATGGTTTAAAAAAAGGAACGGGTTGGCGCTTGGTATCCTGACAGCAACTGGCGGTCTGATTGGGGCCGTCGCTCAGCCGATGATCGGAAATTTAATTGTGAGTCATGGGTGGAGATACTCGTATGTGGCAGTCGGAGTCGCGGCTATTGTCATCGTGGTCCCAATCGTTCTTCTCCTGATTAAAACCTTGTCTCCAGCAAAAGGGTTATATCCATACGGAACAGCTGAGATAGGGAAAGACTCAACAGACCAAACAGAACAAACGCAAGAAGAAGGAGTTACCATGGCGGTGGCGAAAAAATCATCTGCTTTTTATGGATTGGCCATTTTCTTCTTCTTGATCACATCGATAGCCAGCTTTTCCATGCACTTTCCGACTTATCTAGTTGGCAAGGGGTATACGCAATCGTTCGCAGGAAGCGCTATGGGTATCTATATGCTTGGTGTGGTGCTGGGGTCACTTGTGGTCGGGATTTTAAATGACAAAATAGGTTCGAAAAATACCACCATATTCACGATGGTGTTGGGAATGGTTTCCGTTTCCCTTTTATTGTTCGCTTCATCCAGCTCGGCTATGATTTTCGTTTCGCTCGTCCTTTTTGCCTTTGTGACCTGCGGAATCGGCACATTAGCACCTGCGTTGACGCAAAGTTTATTTGGAAACAAAGAGTACAGCCAAATTTACTCCACAGCTTCTTTAGGATTAGCAGTCGCTTCTATTGTGGCCCTTCCTGCTTATGGATATATATTTCAATTCACAGGAAGCTATACGGCAGGACTGTACGCCATCCTGATCATGTTAGTCATCAATATTCTTGCCGTTCTCTTTGCATATAAAGGGAAGGATAAATTAGTAGAATCAGGAGTGTGGGATTCCAAACACTTGAATATCTGAAACCATTGACCTGCTCTAGCAGGTCTTTTTTTCTGACCTGGGTTAGAACGGGGCATTTTACTGTTTTAACCTTGCATCCTTTTTACTATATAGTATTATTTACCTTCCCTTTGCTATATTCGGTTAGATAATCAAAACTTTCATAAGTTAAATCATTCTTGTTTATTCAAAGTCTACTATTAGTTGTGGTGGCAATAGTAGAAGATTACAGGTATTAATGGACAGTTTAATCTTATTCTTTGCTATTTCTAAATATATCTGTTATTCTAAAGAAGAATTATTTTTGTTCGGTTTCAGATTGAGAAGCAGTTTTGATTTTCGTCTAAGGTATTTGAGCAAGGATAGTAATACATTGTGTGGACATCCACACTAGGAGGCAACAATTATGGAACAAGGTAAAGTGAAATGGTTTAATGCAGAAAAAGGTTTTGGATTTATCGAACGTGAAGGCGGAGAAGACGTATTCGTACATTTCTCAGCGATCCAAAGCGATGGCTTCAAATCTTTAGACGAAGGTCAAAGCGTAACGTTTGAAGTAGAACAAGGACAACGTGGCCCACAAGCTACAAACGTTCAAAAAGCTTAATAACAGCTAAAAATAGACCCTACATTTGTAGGGTCTATTTTTGTTTTTAATCATTTTGCTGGTCAATAAAAAAAGCCTTATTCAATAAATGAATAAAGCTTGTGCAACAAACGAATGAAACTGTAATAGCAAATGGTAGGCTAAGTATAGCATAGCGCTTGAATAATCCCTAATTTAACCTTGCCTACTTGTAAGGGATTTTTTATCAAATGTTCTACCCCTTTTAGCTCTATTTATTCGTCTCGTGGACATCTTCTAATATTTCCTCATCCAGTAATAGGGGGGACTTCCAACCAAATTATTAAGCTCTGAATTGGGCAAGGAGACCGCCAATCACTACTTTCTTCCACATTATAATTTTAACGCTTGCTTTTCTCTCAAATAAATAAATTAATAAGATGATTTTTTATTTCTATTTGAAAAATCTTTTAAACAAATATAGAGATAAAATTGATGGATCTGTTTAAGCACAGATATGGTAACTATTCCTTAGAGTAGTTTGGAAGTGACAGTTATAGAGGGAGTTTAACAAGTATTATGTTCGATTACTGGCGCAGCTTTCTTGCAATATTTGGTTGAAGAAAGGGCTAATAATGACCCAAAGCAAGTTTTCAAAGACTATCATAATTAATTGGCATAACGAAGGAAGAACAAAGCCTTTAATAGAGTACTTCCAATTGGAAAACATATTTTAATGCACGTAAAAAGGATTGAATCTTATTATTGATTCAATCCTTCTAGCTATTAATTAATATTACTTATTCAACAATTACTGTTTCTTTGTAAGGAGTATCTTCGCTGGATGTACCAAGATATACAGTGTACTCGCCAGGTTTCACCACGAAATCGTGTTCGTAGTAGTCCCATACACCCATTGGATGGTTCGTGGCAGTTGGGTCAATCGTGATGCTAACTTCACGTGACTCATTAGGCTCTAAGTAAACTTTTTGGAAACCAACAAGACGCTTAGGTGGCTGTCCCTGGACAGGAATACCTAGATATACTTGAACAACCTCAGCTCCAGCAACTTTTCCTGTGTTGGTTACGTTCACTTTTACCGTGATAGGGGATTTTCCATCTGTTTGTGATGGTGTTACTGAGAATCTGGAAAGCTCAAAGGTTGTGTAGGATAGACCGTATCCAAACGGGAATAATGGCTTAATTCCTTGGGACTGGAACCAACGATAGCCCATGTTAAGGCCCTCAGAATATCGGATAACCGGGAAGCCATTGCCTTCATCTGTACCAGGATAGCGCTCAGGTCTGCCTGCGTATAAAAGATCATCCTCAGAAGCTGCGTATGTGGTAGGAACTTTACCGGATGGATTTACAACGCCAAAGAGTAAATCGGCAACGACGTGACCATCTTCAGTACCTTGGTTCCACGCCTCAAGAACAGCTTTAGCCTTATGGATCCATGGCATCATGACAGGGCTGCTGTCTTTCATGACTACAACCGTTTGCGGGTTGATATCCAATAGTTCGTCGATCATACGATTCTGATCATTTAGCATGTTTGGACTAGGTAAATCAAAACCTTCAGAGGCAACCAAGCCGGCCATTAGAATAATCATATCAGCTTTAGCAGCAGCTTCTTTGGCTTCGTCAAGGTTTGAAAGATCTTTTGCGACAGTAACCTTGCTGACTGACGTGTGTGAACCAAGACCTTTAAGGACATTTTGCATGCCTTCTACTGGTGGTACCGTGTAGAGCGGAGTAACCTTTGAAGAACCACCCCCACCATTGCACGCATCATCAACGTACTCAGATTGACCAATGATTACTATGGAGTCATAAGCTTTCGGATCAAGTGGCAGCATTTTGCCTTCATTTTTCAGAAGAACAGCGGTCTGGGAACCGATTTTGCGAGATCTAGCACCATGACCTTTTGCATCAATCTCACCTGGGTTGTAAGGGCGCTCGAATTGACCGAAACGGAACATTTGCGTATAGCGGCGAACCAATGCACGGTCAACCGTTTCAATCTCAAGGCTAGTGTCTTGAAGGGCATTCTTGACATTCGTCTCGTTCAACCATTTAGCATCTGGCATCTCATGGTCCATACCAGCGTTCAAAGAAGCGGCAGCAGAACGGCAAGACCAGAAGTCAGATTGAACATATCCTTGGAAGCCCCACTCGTCACGGAGTATATCGTTGAGGAGATATCGGCTTTCAGTTGCATATACACCACGGACGCGGTTGTAGGCACTCATCATTGCAGCAATATCCCCGTCCTTAACTAGCATTTCGAACGGAAGCAGGTAAAGCTCACGCAATACGTGCTCATCCAACTCAACACTTGTGCGGAAGCGCTCGTACTCCTGGTCGTTAACAGCATAATGCTTACCCATGGCGATAACATCATGGTCTTGAATCGCTTTCGTAACCTCAACGCCCATTACGCCAGAAAGGTATGGATCTTCAGAGAAATATTCAAAGTTACGTCCAGCAATTGGCGTTCTGTGTAAGCAAACACCTGGTCCTTCTAGAACATGCTGACCAAGCGTAGCTGTTTCTGAACCAATGATATCTCCATACTCACGCGCTAGCTCTGGATCAAAGCCTGCCGCAAGTCCAATCGTCATTGGCAAAGCCGTAGCAGGCGGGCTTGGGTGTCCGTCGCCCATTCCAACGCCTACAGGGCCGTTAGTAATACGAAAACGTGGGATTCCTAACTCATCAATACCTTTTACATGGCGCTGTACCTGGATTTGGGCCATAAGTTGATCTTGTTCCTCAGGGCTCATGGCATTCATCTCATCCATAGATGGCATGTCATAAATATTAATCGTATTCATCGCGCCATGAAGCTGGGCAATTTTTTGCTCCAATGTCATAGCAGCTACAAGCTTTTCAGCACGTTCACGTGGTGACAATGACTTGTCCATCCATGGAAACTGTCCATTCTTTTCTGTATCAGTAGTATGTTGATTATTCATGATGAACACTCCTAACACAATATTTTTATAAAAATAAACGTATTATTTCTAATACTTTTACCTTATAGCTAAATGCTAAATCGCTTACATATTTAAGATAACCAGATAATTCTATAAAATCCTAAGTAAAGAAAATGAGACTTCCCTTGTTAAATCTGTGGAATTCTCTTATATAATTTGGTTTCAATGTGTAAATTATATTTTTTTTATCATCCTTTTACTCGTACTATTTTTGTTTTATTAGTAGATATTTTAGTATTATGATAATTAATAAGTGAAAAATCGAATAAATGAGTTTCTTCGAGTATATGATGGTTTAAATTAGAAATGCAGTGAAAGCGATGCAGGAAGTAAATATAGACATAACGAATCACACATCAGATATGATTGATCCGAACATTTTAAATCATGCAGATTTGTTCCTAACTTTATGTGGACATGCAGATGCACATTGCCCAGTAACGCCGCCAAGCGTAATATGAGTTCATTGAGGATTTGATGATCCGGCGAAAGCGGAAGAAAGTGAGGAAGAAAAATGGGCATTCTTCCAAAGGGTACGTGATGAGATAAGAGATCGCATCGACCGGTTCGCTAAAACTGGGGAATAAGCCTGTCAATTATTAAAGCTAATCTAATAAAAAAAGCTAATCATCAGATTAGCTTTTTTTATTAGATAGTGAATTGGACATATGTATCATTAATCAATTTTAGCTAATTGCTGAAGCCGTTCCTTATCTATAATAATATAGCCACGTTCATATTTATTTATAAGATTTGCTTTACAGAAATGTGATAGAACATGTAATAAGTGGCGATAGGAGACACCTAAATACTCACTGACTTCAGTATGTTTTTCTTTGTAAAAATCATTTTCAGCTGACATTAGAATAAATGAGGCCAACCGATTTTCGAGTGGATAAATTTGTGTTTGAACAGATTTAAATGAGAGAAGATGTGTCTTTTTGCTTAAAAATATGGACAGATGCCTGAGGAAAACAGGATCCTTCAATAGTTTTTCTTTACAAGAATGCATAGGGATAGCAAAACAAATGACTTTTGTTGATGTTTGAACTCCTATGGAATATTTTTCGGCATTTAACAATTCGAGTTCGCCTACAAAGGAAGGTGCTTCAATAAAATTTAGGAGAGATACTTTCCCGTTTTCATGAGTAATATATAATTTCGCTTTTCCTTCGACAAGGAGATATAAGTATTCCGGTATAGAACCTTCTTTATATATGAATTCTCCACGCTCAAATTGATGGACTTGAATATACGGTTTAATCGAAAAGCTGAAATAAGATTGAATATTGTATAAATCAATGTATTGACTACGCAAGGGTTCAGATAAAAACTGCACTTTTTTCCTCCAGATTACTAAAAATATGAGATATCTCACATTATTGTATAGGTGAACATGCTATGATGCAATCAATATGGAGGGAAAAAGAATGAACAATTCACGTTGGTTTTCACAGAACTTTTTTATGTTTTTTATGACATGGGGTATATTTCTCCCTTATTGGACGGGCTTTCTTGTCCAAGGAAAAGGATTAACAGTTTCAGAAGCAAGTTTGATTATGGGATTTGGATTGGTCATACGGGGGATATCCGCTTTATTTGCTTATCCACTTGCCTCTAAATATTGGAGCGCCCATAAAGTCGTTGTTATGTTAATAATTAGCTCATTAGTGGGGACACTCCTTTATATTCCTTCGACATCATTTAGTTCACTATTTGTTGTTACTCTCATTTTTAGTGTCTTTTATCCAACCTTGTTACCCGCGGTGGAAAGTACGGCAGTTATTCTAATGAAACAAGGAGATGGAGCATACGGAAAAGCTCGTTCATATGGATCTCTTGGTTTTATAGTCTCTGTGCTCATGATTAGTATGGTTACCGGATATTTTGGAGACAAAGCAATTTTATGGGCGATGATGTTTATGCTTGCAATAATGCTTATCAAGTATATGTTACCAACACCATCAATATTGTTAGAGAAGCCGATTCAACAAGATAGTAAGAATTCCATGAAGATGAGCAGCTTATGGAAGATTAAAAGCTTTCCAATTGTTTTGCTGATTGTATTTTTACTTCAGGGTGCCCATGCTTCCTATTATAATTATGGGTATATCTATTTACAGGATCTAGGTGTGAACACCTATTATATTGGAATGATAATAAATATTGCTGTGCTTTTTGAAATCATCTGCTTTGCAAAGGCTGATCATCTGTTTAGAAAATGGCAACCATCTTCGTTACTATTGATAGCCGCAATTGGTTCGACTTTACGTTG
This sequence comes from Bacillus sp. z26, assembly GCF_058313635.1. Classification (NCBI taxonomy): domain Bacteria; kingdom Bacillati; phylum Bacillota; class Bacilli; order Caryophanales; family Bacillaceae; genus Bacillus; species Bacillus sp. z26. Next base: position 955,621 of record NZ_JBZFQM010000002.1, on the reverse strand, counting down.
GCTACTCATATTTATATTTCCTAATGTATGGGTCTTTATGTTATCGCAGAGTTTGCATGCACTGTCATTTGCGTTAGCCCACTATGCATTTATTCTCTATATAACAAATTCGTTGCCCAAAGAGCAAAATTCCAATGCGCAAGGAGTATATTCAGCTTTTGCGATGAGTTTTAGCACAGCGATATTGACATTGGCAGGCGGATTTTTATATGATATTTCTCCAGGACTCTCTTTCGCTGGAATGGCCATTTTTACATTGCCTGCAATTTGGATCATTTTAGTGACAAGAAGAAAATATAGTTACTAACTTGGTATAATATAGGAAACGAGTGTCTTTATTCAATTTAATATGGTTGGAGATGATCAGGATGGTAAATAAAGAAACATTAATGGAAAGTGCCCGTGCAGTAAAATCAAATGCGTATATGCCGTATTCTAAATTTCCTGTGGGAGCTGCCCTTTTGCTAAAAGACGGAAGCGTTATCAATGGAGTAAATGTTGAAAACGTTTCATTTGGGGCAACCAATTGTGCAGAAAGAACCGCTATTTTTACGGCTATTACGAAAGGGTATAAAAAAGGAGATTTTCAAGCGATAGCGATTGCCGGGGCTACAGAGGATTATCTTCCTCCTTGCAGTATTTGTAGACAAGTATTAGTGGAATTTTGCCCACCTGACATGCCTGTTTATTTAACGAATGCTAAAAATGAATGTAAAGAATTGACTCTAAAAGAATTAGTGCCATATGCCTTTACAGACTTAGATATGTAAAAATAGGTAAGAAAAGAGAGAGCCGGTTTAGACTGGCTCTCTCTTGCATTTTATTGAATGGAATCAGCAATTACTAAAGGCAGGGTAATGTCCCATCCTGCTTAAGATGTATAGGTATAGGATCCAGTTACTTTCCCTTAGAATTAATCCTCGAACAGATTACTCGTTGTAGAAAAAGTTTATCAAGTATTGAATAATGTATAATAAAAAAGTTAGATTTGAAGTTATTGGATATGATTAAATAAATGTTTATTCTAATTCATCGCTAGGGGTCATTTTATGAAGGTATTTAGATTAAATAAACAGTTTAAAGGTTTTAAAAAAGGAACAGAGTTTTACTTGATTGCAGAATCAGAATTTATAGGGATTAAAGAGTATGTATTACGAACGAAGGATTTAAAAAATGTGATATCTGCAAATGAGAGTGAATTTACAAAGAATTTTATATTAATGAAGAATTAATTTTGCTGGTTTAATACAAGGGATAAGAACAGGGTATTCATAAGCTGGCCAGAAATGATGATTGATAAAGTAAAAGTCAGCTCGTTTGCTGACTTTTATAAAAAGAAGCGTTTTTGCTGGATAATTGATTTAATTTTTCTAAGACATAGTCATTTCCTTTGTTTAATTCGGATCTTAGTTCTTTTAATTTCTTCGCTCTTTTATATTCCATAATTTTATAATAATATTCGGAAGCATCTGTTGTTGTGTCAACAGCTTTTGCAGCCTTTAAGATTTCAATATTAATCATACTTTTTAAGTTTGTATTTACAATAGTCTCTTTCATAATAGTCACCTCATTTAATTCATGATTATATACTAGCATAATAATTTTTTGATTCTTAATAACTAACATACCTGTTAGATACTTATGGTCTGCTTGTTAACTTGCGGTATTTTCATTATTTTCTAAAAATAATGAAAATAGACAGATGCTTGTCTATTTTTTTGTATCGCTTGTAAACAATCAGAAGAACGAGCAGATAAATAAAATAGACTATTATCCTGTTTATAAAAAATTAAGAAAATCTAAAGCTGGGATAATAAGTTAATCTGTTTGTATTTGAGAGCTCTATAACAAAGATGGTTGGAGTTGCGTTAACAAAAACACGTTGTAAGTTTAAGACTATGAAAAACTGGGAAGATAAAGAGTGAAATTATTAAGTACATCATTGCAATTCTAAAAATTGCCAAATCCTGAAAAACATGTTACTATAAAGAAGAATTATTTTTGTTCTAGACAGATTTAGAAGTGATTTTGTTTTTCGTCTAAGGTGATTTGAGCAAGGATAGTAATACATTGTGTGATGTACACACTGGGAGGCAACAAACATGGAACAAGGTAAAGTTAAATGGTTTAATGCAGAAAAAGGTTTTGGATTTATCGAACGTGAAGATGGGGAAGATGTATTCGTACATTTCTCAGCAATTCAAGGCGAAGGTTTCAAATCTTTAGACGAAGGTCAAAGTGTAACGTTTGAAGTAGAACAAGGTCAACGTGGCCCTCAAGCTACTAACGTTCAAAAAGCATAATAACCTAACCTATAACTGAAAGACTCTCCTTGGAGAGTCTTTTTTATTTAAAACAAATAAACTGTTGATTCGAAGTATTCTTTATTTATATTTCTTGTACTAAAGCAGATATCTTAATAATCTCCAAAGGTATATAGTATAATGAGTCTAATATCTTAATATTAATAAGGAAAGTCCCCATTTCAAATAAGCCTAGATCGTTTTGGACTTATATGATATGGGGATTTTATTTTAAAATGAGGTGTTTATGATAACGTATAAAGCTCTAGCGGATAGCGTAGAGATTGAAATGAATGGGCTCAAACCAAGATTAGTGAAATATAGTCTAGATCTAATACTAATTGGTACAGGCAGGAGTGCCTATGTATTTAAAATTAAAGATAAAGATTTAGCTTTAAAAGTATACTTTCCGCACATAAAGAGAATAGCTTTTGAGGAAGCGGCTATTTACCGTAAATTGAAGCATATAGAATATTATCCAACGTTATATGATGATGGTAATAATTATATCGTCATTGATTTTATAGAGGGCTATACATTATTTCAGTGTTTACAAAGAGGTATTTTTGTTCCAGAAAGGAAGTTTAAAGAGATAAGCAAGGCTTTAAAATTGGCGGAGGAAGTAGGATTGAATCCCTCTGATATACACCTTAAAAATATCATTCTTACTTCGAGTGATGAAGTCAAAGTGATTGATGTTGCTCGATTCATGCAACAGGAAAAAGATAATCAATGGAATGATATAGAGAGAGCGTACTTCCAGATGTACTCTAAACAATATTTCCCTAAAAAAATTCCTGCCTTCATTCTCAACTTCATTTCATTTATTTATAAAAAAAGGTATCTACCAAAAGCATTAAGAGTTTTATTTGGTTCTGCCGAATAGAATTTTTTTGCTCTGAACCGTTAAAAAAAGAAGTTATGCAGTTGGGATTATATCGAAAACTTATTTCAACAGACAAGTATGGTGGTTATTTACCAATAAAACACTACTTCTAATGGCCGGTTGTCATGGTTATAATCTTTTTTATGGATATAAACATGAAATTTAATTTATGTTTGTAAAATGAGAATACTATTGAATGATAATAGTTAATTCTGCGGAGGTTAATAAATATGACAACATTGCCAAATTGCCCTAAATGTAATTCTGAATACACATATGAAGATGGTCCGCTTTTAGTTTGTCCAGAGTGTGGACATGAGTGGACGTTAGAAACTGAAAGTGAAGAGGTAAAAGTGTACAAGGATGCTAACGGAAATGTTTTAAATGATGGGGATACTGTTACAGTTATTAAGGATTTAAAGGTTAAAGGCAGCTCATCAGTTTTAAAACAGGGTACAAAAGTGAAAAATATTCGTCTAGTAGATGCTGATCACGATATTGATTGCAAAATAGACGGCTTTGGACCAATGAAATTGAAATCTGAATTTGTTAAAAAGATATAAATAATGTTTTAAAAATGCGTTCAACAAAATAATTGTTGGACGCATTTTTATGAGATAAAGATAAAGAAGCAAAATTGTTAAATTGATTGTAAAGATTACATATAAGGAATTGCGGAACTCGCAATGTCTTTTGTATGTTTATGACTTATTCTATTAAAGGGTAGCTAAAGGTTCAAAAGAAGTATATAGTTTATATTTTACATCCATATAAATAGTGATTATAATCTGTAAGGTATATTATATTTTTAAAAGCTGCAGAGCTTTTGTGCAGCAGGTGGATTTTTGAATGTGTTGTTTTCGCCACCCATCCCTTTATTAGGGGTGGGTGTTTTTTATTTTTGGCCAGCTTCAGCTCCTAGGCCTTCGAGTCATAAGTGTAGCTGCTGCGAGAGAAAAAGAACTCTCTCTACGCACCTCCTCTTATGCTTGTCAGGCCTGGACAGTCGCTTCAGCTTTATATGCAATCTAGCTTCAACGGCTAGGAGCTCATGACATAAGCATGGTTACTACGGGAGGGAAAACACCTCCCTTCGTGCCCCTGTCTTATGCTCCTCGCTCCTAGGCAAGCCGTTTCAGCTTTTTATTTAATCTAGCTTCAGCTCCTAGGCCTTCGAGTCATAAGTGTAGCTGCTGCGAGAGAAAAAGAACTCTCTCTACGCACCTCCTCTTATGCTTGTCAGGCCTGGACAGTCGCTTCAGCTTTATATGCAATCTAGCTTCAACGGCTAGGAGCTCAGGACATAAGCATGGTCACTACGGGAGGGAAAACACCTCCCTTTGTGCCCCTGTCTTATGCTCCTCGCTCCTGAACAAGCCGTTTCAGCTTTATATTTAATCTAGCTTCAACGGCTAGGAGCTCAGGACATAAGCATGGTCACTACGGGAGGGAAAATACCTCCCTTCGTGCCCCTGTCTTATGCTCCTCGCTCCTGAACAAGCCGTTTCAGCTTTTTAATTAAGGGGGATTTTATTTTGGGGATTTGGAAGTATGCTTTGCTTGTTTTTTTAGGTGGATGTTCGTATGGAGTGGTTTCTACTTTTGTGAAACTTGCCTATGGGGAAGGATTTACACAGGGTGAAATTACGGGGAGTCAGTATTTCTTGGGTGCTGTTATGCTATGGATTGTTGCAATATTTGTACCTAAGGTTAAGCTCTCAGGTAAGCAAATGGTAACTTTATTAATAAGTGGGTTCCCAATGGGTCTGACGGGAATCTTTTATAATAAATCGTTGACTTATGTAGATGCTTCGTTTGCCATCATTTTGCTGTTACAATTTACATGGATTAGTTTTGTTTTACAATATATACTTGACAAAAAGGCTCCTGGTAAGAAAAATACTATTGCCACAGTAGTCATTTTATTAGGATCCATTCTTGCATCAGGTGTCATGGCAAGTAATGGTGAACTTTCTCTCGCGGGTATAATTTGGGGACTTTTATCTGCAGCATCATTTGCCTCCTTCATTGTGGTGAGTGGGCGCAGCAATATTGAAATTCATCCCATTTATAAGAGTGCGATGATGACAACGGGGGCAGCATTACTTATTTTAATAGTATTCCCGCCAATGTTCCTTCTAAATGGTTCATTGATGGATGGTTTATTTAAATATAGTATAGTTGCAGGTTTATGCGCTTCCTTAATCCCACCATTATTCTTTAATATAGGTATGCCTAAGATAGGAAGCGGGCTTGGGACCATCTTAAGTGCTTCAGAATTGCCTATGGCTGTATTCATGTCTGCTTTGGTGCTCAATGAAACAGTAACTGCTATACAATGGATGGGTGTTATTATTATTTTATGCGGAATTGCTTATCCAAATATGAGGGTAAGATGGAAACGTAAAATTCAGAATGAACCAATTGAATTGTGATTCTAATATTCTTGTATGATAAAGATTAGCATAGCTCATACGAAGGCTGTCGACATTGTCGACAGTCTTTTTCTTTCTTGATAAACCACATTAACAAGTGGACGTCTTTGTTATTAGGAACCCCAATATAAATCATCTATCTTAAAAAGAAATATATTGTAAAAATAGATATTTATCTAAGCTCAAAACTAGAATAGTCCAATCCTTTTTCTTATTCAAACATATATTTGAATGATAAGTATGGAGGGTATATAATATAATCAAACGAAGGTTTGAATGAAGAGGGTGAAATAGTGAGAAAAAAGGATACATGTGATGTATACACATTTGATCAAACAAAGGTAGATCGTATTCAGGCAGATATACAAAATGAGAATTTGAGCAGTGTTGCTCAATTATTTAAAGCGCTTGCTGATGAAAATAGAGCGAAAATTACGTATGCTCTTTGCCAAGATGAAGAATTATGTGTATGTGACATAGCGAATATTATTGGTTCATCAGTAGCGACTGCTTCTCACCATCTAAGATCTCTTTACAAACAGGATATTGTTAAGTATCGAAAAGAAGGTAAATTAGCACTATATTCATTGGATGATGAACATATTAAACAAATCATGATGATAGCCTTGATGCATAAAAAAGAGGTGAAATAAAATGAGCGAAAAAGTCAATGCTGATCAAAAAACGTATCGAATTGAGGGACTGACTTGTGCTAATTGTGCAGGTATATTTGAGAATAATGTAAAGAATCTAGAAGGAGTTACAGATGCTAAAGTTAATTTTGGAGCATCTAAAATTTATGTGCAGGGCTCAGCAACTATGGAAGAAATAGAAAAAGCGGGTGCCTTTGAACACTTGAAAATACGTGATGAAAAAGAGAAGAAAATTGAAAAGACACCATTTTGGAAGCAAAAAGAAACCTATAAAGTTTATATATCCGCCGTACTAATAGTGATTAGCTTGGTTTTAAGTCGCATATACGGTGAAGAGCATCTTATTCCTACAATTGGGTATGGAGCTGCAATTCTGATTGGTGGTTATACACTTTTTATAACTGGACTGAAAAATATAATCCGTTTTACCTTTGATATGAACACGTTAATGACGATTGCAATCATTGGTGCAGCCCTTATTGGTGAGTGGAGCGAAGGAGCAACGGTTGTTGTCCTGTTTGCCATCAGTGAAGCATTGGAACGTTATTCAATGGATAAGGCGCGACAATCAATAGAATCTTTAATGGATATTGCCCCTAAAGAAGCCCTGATTCGGCGTGGGCATCACGAAATTATGATTGATGTAGAAAACATAAGGATTGGCGACATTATGATTGTTAAGCCAGGTCAAAAAATAGCGATGGATGGTAAGGTGATAAAAGGAACTTCGACTTTAAATCAGGCTGCCATTACAGGTGAAAGTGTTCCGGTCGTTAAAACAATCCATGATGATGTGTATGCAGGAACATTGAATGAAGAAGGACTACTGGAAGTAGAAGTCACAAAAAGAGTAGAAGATACAACCTTATCGAAAATCATTCATTTAGTCGAAGAAGCTCAGGCAGAAAAAGCGCCATCTCAAGCTTTTGTTGATAAATTTGCAAAGTATTACACTCCTGCAATCATCTTGATCGCATTCTTTATAGCTATTGTACCTCCATTATTTTTTGATGCAGAGTGGAGTATTTGGGTGTATCAGGGACTCGCTGCTCTAGTGGTTGGTTGTCCATGTGCCCTGGTTGTATCAACACCGGTTGCTATTGTAACGGCAATTGGTAATGCAGCCAAAAATGGAGTTTTAATAAAAGGCGGTATTCATCTGGAAGAAGCCGGCCATTTAGATGCGATAGCCTTCGATAAAACGGGTACCCTTACAAAAGGGGTTCCAACTGTAACAGATTTTATCACATTTGGTGAAAATAAAAATGACATATTAATGATCACAGCGGCTCTTGAAAAAGGGTCACAGCATCCATTGTCTTCAGCAATAACCAGAAAGGCAGATGAAATGGGACTGAATTACAAAGATAAAGTGGTAGAAGATTTTCAGTCCATTACAGGGAAAGGAATTAAAGCAAATGTTAATCAAGAAACTTATTATGTAGGAAGCCTGCACTTATTTGAGGAAATATGGTCTACTAATGTGAAAGAAGAATACAAAGAACATATTCTTAACCTTCAAACTCAAGGTAAAACCATTATGATACTCGGTACGGAACGAGAAATATTGGCGATCATGGCAGTGGCTGACGAAGTAAGGGAATCCTCAAAAGAAGTCATTCAGAAGCTTCATCAAATCGGAATTAAGAAAACAATTATGCTTACAGGAGATAATGAAGGAACGGCTTCCGCAATTGGTAATGAAGTAGGAGTTTCAGATATACAGGCTGATTTGCTGCCGGAGGATAAATTGAATTATATAAGAAAACTCCGTGAAAACAATCTGCATGTGGCGATGGTTGGTGATGGTATTAATGATGCTCCTGCTTTGGCTGCTGCTAATTTAGGAGTTGCCATGGGTGGTGCTGGAACAGATACAGCCTTGGAAACAGCTGATATTGCCTTAATGTCAGATGATTTAAGTAAACTGCCCTATACAATTAAGTTAAGCCGAAAGGCACTGACCATCATTAAACAAAATATTACATTTTCATTGGTTATTAAAGTTGTAGCCTTACTATTGGTCATCCCCGGCTGGTTAACTTTATGGATTGCTATCTTTGCAGATATGGGTGCCACGTTACTGGTGACATTGAATAGCTTAAGATTATTGAGAGTAAAAGATTAATATTGAGCAGGAAGCAAATTGGCTTCCTGTTTTATATTTTAAAAAGAAGTTCGCACGTTCTATCAAGAAATACAGGTAGAAGATCTACATGGATCAGAAACTAAAATTGAAGCGGTTAATATATGAATTTTTTCTTTAGGCAGAAGGTGAAGGGAGATTTCTATATGGATAATAAATATGTCTATTACTATACCACCATAATTGGTAAAGTAGGGATAGCAGAAGATGGAACAGGAATTACAGATGTGTTCTTAGGTGAAAAACGGATACAGGCGGAGATCAAGGAAACAAGGTTAATAAAAGAAGCAGCTATACAACTAGAAGAATATTTTAAAGGAGAACGGCAGCAATTTTCTGTAAAACTGAACCCTCATGGTACAATTTTTCAAAAGAGTGTGTGGAAAGAGTTGTTGGAGATTCCTTATGGCGAGACAAGAAGCTATAAGCAGGTAGCAGTTAAATTGGGGAATTCTGGTGCCTCTCGTGCAGTTGGGATGGCAAATAATAAAAATCCGATTTTTATTATTATACCCTGTCACCGGGTTATCGGTTCTACTGGAAAACTGGTCGGGTATGGCGGAGGACTTGATATAAAACAGAGGCTTTTGGAGCTGGAATTTGAAAGGATAACTAATTAAAGTCTGATGTAAGCCGATTTACTCTGACTCATAAATGTTCTTCAATGGTCTATAATGAAGTATGTCTAAATACATGAAACAGACCATAAGGAGCCAGAAATGGAGAAACAATATTTTTTGATTGGTGAAGTGTCAAAACTTACGAATATATCCGTTCAGACATTACGTTTTTACGATAAAATCGGCTTATTTAAACCTTCCTATACCGATCCTGATAACCAATATCGATATTACAGCAATACGCAGTTGTTTTATCTGGATATCATTAAATCACTTAAGCATGTTGGGGTTCCATTGAATGAGATAAAATCTGTTTTACAGCTATCAGCAGGGGAAATGGCTGAATTTTTAGATGAGCAGGAAAGTAAAATTGAGCAGCAGTTGCGTCGGCTTGAGGATGTGAAGGCCATATTGGGGTATAAGAAAAAGCAAATCCTGAATCAACCTTCTTCTAATCAATTAGAAAAAGTGTATATAAAAAAATATGATAAACAGCGCATCCTCATCTATAATCAAGCACCTTCATCCGCAACCAGTATTCCTGTAAAAGAATACGGCCATTTAATGAAAGTGTTAGAAGACCATGGAACCGTATTCGACAGTGTATACTGTGCCACGTATCCATTAGAAAAATATGATTCTATACATGATTGGAAATATACTTCTATATTTACACCGATTTTATCCGACCAAGAAATATCGCTATCGAACGAACTTATGGAAAAGGACGAATTGCCTGCCGGTGAATACATATGTATTGCATTTCATTCAGCGGATGATGTATATGAATCCTGCTATGAGACCCTCTATTCTTATATTTTAAATCATCAAATACAAACCGAAAAGATAGTCTATGAACTGTACATGCCTTTCACCGATACGGCAATCAATGAAGATGATTTTATCGTTGAATTGAAAGTTCAAATAAAAATTTCTTGACCTTATAGTTACTATAGGGTTTATTTTAATTAGTAGGAGTTTCGAACTAGCATACAAGTAAAGGAGTAAAGATATGTCTGGCAACAAGAATCAGAATAAAGTACTAATACTATTATTGAGTAATTTATTTATTGCATTTTTAGGGATTGGCCTTGTAATCCCAGTTATGCCAACCCTTATGCGAGAGCTTGGATTGGATGGTACGATTATGGGATATCTTGTTTCAGCCTTTGCGGTAGCTCAACTTATCGTATCACCGTTTGCGGGTAAATGGGTAGATTTATACGGAAGAAAGCGTATGATCATAATCGGTATGTTTCTGTTCGGCATATCAGAGTTGATTTTCGGATTAGGCCAACAGGTATGGGTATTATTCTTTTCCAGGGTTTTAGGCGGAATTAGTGCGGCATTTATTATGCCAGCAGTAACGGCATTTATTGCGGATATTACCACGATTAAGGAACGCCCAAGAGCGTTGGGATATTTATCAGCAGCTATTAATACTGGCTTTATCATTGGGCCGGGAATTGGCGGGTTTTTAGCGGATATTGGTACGCGTGTGCCTTTTTATTTTGCTGCTGGATTAGGGATTTTCGCAGGTATCTTTTCCATCATCATGTTAAGTGAACCCGAGCGGACAGTCGAAACGAATTCGTCAAAAGAAGGATCTGGAAAGAATGGATATCATAAGCTATTAACGATTATTTACCTTATCCCATTCTTAATTATTTTATCCTCTTCCCTTGGCCTATCTACCTTTGAATCTATGTACAGCTTATTTGTCGATCATAAATTTGGATTTACAGCTAAGGATATTGCGATGCTTATCACGGTTAGCGCCATTTTAGGTGTCATCGCACAAGTGTTTTTATTCGAGAAAATTACAAGAGTGATAGGGGAAATCTGGCTTGTTAAGCTATGTTTACTGGTAGGAGCAGTTTTTGCCTTCCTTTTAACAAGAGCGTCTGCTTATTGGAGTGTACTAGCGGTAACGTTTATTGTGTTCCTTGCTTTTGATTTAATCCGACCGGCTATAACGACGTACTTATCCCGCATCGCCGGAAGTGACCAGGGATTTGTCAGCGGTATGAACTCAGCATTTACGAGTGTTGGAAATATTATCGGACCGGCAATCGGAGGAATCCTATTTGATGTTAATCTCATTTATCCGTATATGTTTGCCGCTGTATTATTAGGAGTCAGCCTATTGATTTCGCTTGTGTGGCATGAACAGAAAACGGAAGTACAGTCATAGATTGATAGAAAAACAGCTGTTTTAACCACAGCTGTTTTATTTTTTAGATTATTTTTACCTAATGGGCAATATTGCTGTAATGATTTTCACAAAACTCATTTTTCTATATCAGATCGCATATATTAGTGTAGTGGAGAGAGTTCAGCTTATTTATAGGACGAGCGTCTTGACTATCTGTTATGGGTTGTAAGGAGATAATAAGGGCATTCCTATCTATTCAAACTAATCCTTTATTCTTGCGTAAAATTATATGCTAGTAAGGATGGGGTATGTAATGATTAGGTGGATTGAAGAGGAGTTTTCTAGCCAATACATGTATTTAAGGCTTAATTGTGTATCTAATAACCCCAGGTTTAACCTGTTTTATCAGAAGTGTGTTTTAATTGTATTGGCTCCATCAACGGATTTAATAGATAGGAAAAGCGGTTATAGGAAGGTTTATCAAGAGCCAGCAAAGAGTATTTGTTAGAGGTAATTATTTTACATTCTCATTATTTTATGATGTTATAGTATAATGAGGATTGCTATGATTGTCCAATGAAGGAATTATTATAATAGTAAAATGTATTTTTGTTATAGGAATATTTCTGATTGGTCATTAATATTTAACCGATAGATAGAAAGGATGGTCCAATTGGAGTCTTGGATTACGGATTTAATGAATCAATATGGATATTGGGGAGTATTTTTCCTGATTGCCTTAGAAAATGTATTTCCTCCGATTCCATCTGAAGTGATTTTAACATTTGGAGGAGTTATGACCAATGAAACTAGTTTAACTGTAGTTGGTGTCATAACGGTATCGACAATTGGATCGGTTTCTGGTGCGGTCATACTATACTATATTGGCCGATTGCTTGATGTCAGTCGATTAGAGAAAATCATTGATCGGTATGGGAAAATTCTTCGCCTTACTAAAGAAGACATTTATAAGGCTGATGCATGGTTTGATAAGTATGGCATTTGGACCGTTTTATTTTGTCGTCTTATCCCATTAGTTAGAAGCTTGATTTCTATTCCTGCAGGGATGTCCAATATGAATTTCCCATTGTTCCTTCTGTTCACAACGATTGGAACAGTTGTATGGAATACCATTTTGGTCTCACTTGGAGCAAGTGTAGGAGAAAATTGGCATGAAATTGTAAAATATATGGACATTTTTTCAAATGTTATTTATGTATTACTTGCCTTGCTGTTTGTCCTATGTATCATCTGGTATATTCGAAAAAGAAAAGAACGAAAATAACCTAAAAAGGCCCTTGGTCTCCTGATGGATGGAGTTCAAGGGCTTTTGTTATTCAGATGGTATATAGTCCATTAAAATCGAACTTACCTTTTCTTAAGTTAAAAGTAATTTTATGGTATTAGGTAAAGTGATTACATTAATTTACCTGTAAAGCAAGATAAAGAAAATGTACTTATCTAGTTCAAAGTTAAAACCAGTTTGCAATTCTTGGTCTGACCCTTTGTATAGGAGAAGATCTCCATTATATGTATCAGGATAGGAGAAAATTTCCGTAAATAAAATAGGCAAATAACCTGCTAAAATATAGATAGACTAGTAATCCGCAAGTCAGATTGAATTATCTTAAAGGACGCAGACCAATGTATACAGAAAAACTCTTTCAAAAGTTAAAACAATATATAGAAAAAACTTCCTCTCCGCTATTGATTAAACTACTTATTAATGGGTTGCAAGTCGATATAACCTATCAAAAGCGGGAGCTTCAGAAGATAACTATGGATCAGGACCATTGCGAAGTTGATGTGACTCAAGCGGTTCGGTCAAGTGTGGATGTACCTGACAAGATTCCGTTTAGTGGATTAGTAAAAGTTAGGGCGAACGTCATTCACACATTTTCAGATTTCGAAAAGAAGAATATAAAAGGTGAGTATTTAGATCATAAGGATTTAACGAAGAAAATAATCGTACAGCAGATGGATGGTGCACAGAATAAACTAAGGGTAATTGTCTCAAGTATTGTTGATATCGATGGATTGGATAGTGGCAGCTTTCATACCGAGTTGGAAAGTTTGGAGTTTCTAATGAAACAGGGATTTAATGTCGTTTATCATGAACAGCTAGGAAATACCTATAAAGATATGCTGAGGTACTATAAAACCTTTCATCAGTACCATCGTAAAGAGATTGGTTATTCCATATCAGGTCTACAAATACTAGCTGCTAATACACCTAGGTGCAAAGAAGAGTTCATATTACCGTTTTCACCGGATGAGGTGATTCTCACAGTTTATGATATTAATCCTGAAGTTAATTCAACTGGAAAAATCGAGACTGTTATAAAAATAAAAGCGAATGATATGGCTGGCGAACGTTATTTTACCCTCAGGTTGCCCAACTTTTCCATGATAAAATCAATGGATATTCGTATTGGTGACCATGTCTTAATGGAAGATGTACACACTATCATAGGTGTGGAGAAAGGAAAACGGACAGGTTCTGAAATATGCGTGGTCCAACCTGATATTTGCCCTGATTGTGGGGATAAATTAGAAAGCAATGATGAGCATTCATATTGTATAAACAGGGAATGTAGAAATAAACCTTTATCCAATCAAGAGGTACGAAAGCATGGAATAAAGGGGAAAACCGTCGTTATTACTGGTACCCTTTCAATAAGAAGATACGAATTCAGGAAATTAATTGAACAGGCGGGTGGAACACTGGCAGGGGTAGTTACAAACCAGACGGATTTTTTATTGATAGGGGCAAAAGGAGTAGGGACCGTCAAATATAGAAAGGCGGAATCTCTCAAAATCCCTATTATAACAGAAGAACAATTCAGATTGATGATTGATTGAATAGGTGAGGGACCAATGAAGCGCATTGGTCCTTTTAATTTATTCGAAGGTTTGAGTAATGTTTCTGGAACAACCAAGAGTATAAGCAGGGGTACAAGATGATACCAGCTATTGATAAAGGCAACCATAATAGAGCATATGGCACACAAATCTGTCCATAGAGATTATAAGGAAGCGCACTGTAATCCCATATAGATAGCTTTAGCCATAGATTTAAAATAAGACCGGCGCATAGCTCTAAGAAGGTCACTAATAGAGTCCCAGCCAAAGCTTTCATATATAGGGGGATTTTCATTAGAGTAAGCAATCCGAACAAAGTGAAACAAATGCCCCCGAGCACTCCCATTGTCCAATGTGTGTGTCCTCGCCATAGTAACTCTATAAATAGATAAAGAGCACCACCAATAATCCCGAGATGTAAGGTTTTTATCAGATTATAAAACATTGGGAATCCTCCAGGCATTAAGGTCAATAGGATAAAATAGTGTCTTTAACCAAAGTAATAACTCGGTTATTGATCTTTTCGTGCTTCATCAGGTGTATCCAGACGCGTAGAACCATTATTATGTAGAGCTTGATTACGGTCAGATTCAACGCGTTTGCTGTTTCTTAGTTTCTTTTCCTGTCTGTCTTTACCCATATTATCCACTCCTTTTACTTGAATAGAATTAGGGTAACCGTTCACTGACTTTTTATTACAATTTTCCAAAGGAAATTTAAGGAAAGATAGAGGAAATCATAGAAAGGGAGAAGGGAATTTTTGTGACAGCAAAATCGAAGGTGATTAAATAAAAAAGGATAGGATACCGGGTAATTCCTGATAATCCTATCCAAATGATTTTAGATAAATAGACCTACTATTGTAGCAGAAAGAATGGAAGCCATTGTAGCTACGAGGAATAATTTAAAACCAAATGAGCTTACTTCTTTTGCTTTTGCGCCATTGATCGCTTGAATGGATCCGCTAATAATCCCAATAGAAGAGAAGTTAGCGAATGAAATTAAGAATGTAGAAATAACAGCAACTGCTTTCTCAGACATGTCTGCCATTAAAGGTTGGAATTGTAAAATGGCAGCAAATTCGTTTGCTAATAATTTTGTACCCATTACAGAACCAGCTGTGATCATTTCACTTGCTGGAATACCCATAATGAAAGCAATTGGAGATAAGATATATCCAACAATGGTAGTTAAATCAATACCAACAATTCCGCCGACAATTCCATTTAATAGTCCTAAAATCGCTAAGTATGCTACTAGCATAACTGCTACGATTACGACTACTTTCCCACCGTCTAATGCTCCGGCACCAATGGCTTCAAATACATTTTTAGTTTGAACCATGTCTTCAATATCGATTTCAGTATCTTCCTTCGCTGCTTTAACAGGTGTCATGATGGAAGTAATGATTAATGCACTGAACATATTTAAGAAAATAGCGATTAAGACAAATTTTGCAGGTAGCATAGTCATATAGGATGCAATTAACGCTGCAGATACGCTTGCCATTGCTGATGTTGAAACAATAAATAGTCTGTTGGAATTTAGTTTGCCAATTTGACTTTTAATTGCAAGAATGGCTTCTGATTGACCGAAAAATATAGAGTTAACAGCATTGAAGCTTTCTACTTGTGGTAAACCAGTGATTTTTGAAATAAGTCCGCCAATATATTTGATAATATAAGGAAGAATTTTGTAATGTGTAAGTACAGATAATAATGCAGAAGTAAAGATAACTGGCATTAAGACATTTACGAAGAATGGAGAACCTCCCTCAGGAATCCATCCGCCGATCACAAAGTCTATACCTTCCTGGGAGTAACTCAATAATTTATTGAATGCTCCAGCGATCGCATCAACTACTTTTAGACCTACAGTTGTACCTAGTAATAAGAAAGTTAGGACTAACTGGATCCCAATCATGATGGCAACAGCTTTAAAATTGATATTCTTTTTATCATTGGAAAATAAATAGGAAATTCCTATTAACAATGCAATTCCGAGAATACCGAGAATAATGCTCATTAAAAAAACCCCTCAATCTTTTTATTTATTTACTTTCATTTTGCTCAATGGTGAAATTTATAACCATTAACCTTGAAGAATTATACTGACATAATATATGGACTTACAAGGACATATGTCCTAAATGAATATTAAAAGAAATATATAATTTTTCTGAAAATAAAATTGTATACTTATAGAATGGAAAATGTTTTGAATCATGTGAAAAAGATGGAAGTCATTTATAATCAGTTTATAACGAGCAACGAGAAGAGAGAGGGTAGTCGGATGATAAAATTGATAGCAACAGATATGGACGGTACATTTTTAGATGATCATAATCAATTTCCTAAGGATTTTTATGATGTTTTTCATAAATTAAAAGAGAAAGATATCATTTTTGGAGCGGCTAGTGGACGTCAGTATTATAATCTTGTGGAGAGATTCCACGATATACAGGAACAAATGCTATTTATTGCGGAGAATGGAACGTATGTCGTGTATAAAGGGAAAGAGCTATATTCCCAAACACTAAAATTAGAAGAAGCAAAGAAATTTGTAGAATTGGCGAGAGATATAGAGGGAGTACATATCGTCCTATGTGGAAAAAAAGCGGCCTATATCGAAAATTCAGCACCAGAGGCCCTTGTAGAAGTTAATAAATATTATGCTCGATGTGAGTTGGTCGATGATTTAATGCATGTGGAGGATGAGATTTTAAAGGTAAGCCTTCTTGATTTCAAAGGGGCTGAGCAAAACAGTGCAACATACTTTACTCAGTTTAAAAATGATTATCAAGTGACAATCGGTGGCTATTATTGGATGGATATTATGAATCCGGGTGCCAATAAAGGCATTGCCATAAAGCGAGTCCAAGAGCTTTTGAATATACAGCCCGACGAAACAATGGTATTCGGTGATTATTTAAATGATATTGAAATGATGCAAAGTGCGTATTATAGCTTTGCAATGGGAAATGCCCATGAAAAAATAAAAGAGATTGCTAGATTTGAAGCAAAAACTAATAATCAAGCAGGTGTCATTGAAACGATTAAAGAACATATTCTGATTGCTTAACAACCAATAGATATAAATCAGAGTGGCTTTTGTATTAAAGTCACTCTGTTTTGTTTGGAAATGATTATATATTTACCAACTACAGTATAATAGCTATACTTCTATTCGTATTTCATAATAATGATTGACTAATGAAGGTAAAATAATTGAAGGTGAAGCATCTGATGCAAAAAGCTGAAAAAGAGATAATTATTTTAAAGTATCTAAAAAAGTATAATATGTGCGAGATTTTCTCTGGCATTCAATTTAATGATATTGATGTATTGCAAATAAGAAAAGGACAGTTGATTTGTTCCAAAGGTGATGAAATCAACGATATGTATTTCCTTGTTGAAGGCAAAGTTAAAATATACACCATTACACCTGATGATAAACGTTTAATATTACGGTTTCAAAAATCATTGGGAATTATTGGGGACGTTGAGTATATACAAGGTACGCTTGTGCTTCACACGATTGAAGCTAGCTCTGATTGTCTCGTATTCAAAATACCGTACCAAACAATTAGAAATACTGTAGGGAACGATCCAAGATTCCTGTCATTCTTACTGGATGTGGTTACACGTAGATTCCGTGCCAAAACTGATGCAGCCACATTAAATCTTTTATATCCTGTAGAAGTAAGATTAGCCAGCTTTTTATTATCAACAACTACAGATGGTGAGAGACCGGTTTATCATGAAGAAGCTGTAGGCTCAAGTTTAAAGGATATTGCGGATATGGTTGGAACAAGCTATCGACATTTGAATCGAGTGATTAAAAACTTTTGCAATGATGAAATAATCAGCAGATCGAATGGTAAACTTTTTGTTAAAGATATAGATAGGCTGAAGGAAATAGCAAATAATAATATATATGAATAAAATTTTTGAAGTATATTTCGTATGAAATATGCTCTTTTTATTTTCGAGGTATAAATACATATAGTTGTACTGCTAATTAACCATTGTTGGTAGATGAAATCAGACTTTACACAGGAATGTATAAAAGTAATCTCACATCACAGAATAAAGATAAATGGATGGACACCTTATTCAAGGAGGTAGAAAATATGACAACCTTAAAAACATGCTTGGCCAGTCTTGAAGGGATTGAAGCAAGTCTATCAATTTTAGCATTACAGACGCTCCATAAAGAGTCTGCCAAAGATTTACACGAAGCGATGCTACTTGTCGGAGAAATTGTTACAGATATTAAAAAAAAGGTCCATACGATGGATTAACGAGCTGAAGTACTTTAGCTCATTTAGGATGTGAATTGAAAATGCCTGATTGGTTAGATGTCATAGTAAGATCTGTACTTTTTTTGCTAATTTTATTCGTGATCACCAAAATACTTGGGAAAAAGCAAATAGCTCAGTTATCTATGTTTGAGTATGTTACCGGAATAACGATAGGGAATATCGGTGCCGAAGTTGTAACGGGTCTTGACCAAAAAATCCATCTAGGCATCCTTGCCATAGTTGCCACAGCAGCCATTCCTTATGCCTCAAATCATATCACTCTTAGAAGCAAAAAATTCCGTGATATTGTTGATGGGAAAGGTACAGTTATTATGGAGGATGGTAAGGTTCTGGAGAATAATTTAAAAAAAGAGAAAGTTACTGCTGATGAATTTTTAGAAATGTTACGTAAAAATGGTGTTTTCGACATTGCAGAAGTAGAATACGCAGTGTTAGAGGCAAATGGAACATTGAATGTCCTTTTAAAAAGAGAAAACAGACCACTAACACCAAAGGATATGAACATAAAGGTGCCAAAGGAAAAAGAGACAAGAACGGTTATTATGGACGGTGTTATCCTAGACGAACCACTTGTAAGCATTGGAAAAAGCCGTTCTTGGGTACATAATGAACTAGCAAAAATGGATATGTCATTGGATAATGTGTTTTTAGGGCAAATAAATGCTTATGGCGATTTAACCATAGATTTATTCGATGACAAAATTAAGGTACCCTCTCTTCAGGAGAAACCACTTTTATATGCCACAATGAAAAAATGTCAGGCAGATTTAGAATTATTTGCCCATTCAACCGATGATCAGGAAGCCAAACAGATGTACTTGAAAAATAGTCGAAAAATGAAAGAAGCTATTGATAAGGTAGCATATATATTAAGGAATTAACGTGAAGGGACACCCACAAATGGAAGTACCTTGTTTTATTTGTGAAACTGATTCAATCTATTTCTGAATTTCAAGAACTTGAGATGATTAACAAGCAAAATTCGACAGTACCAGTCAAAAATAATATGGAAAGAGCAGGATTGAAAATAACCTATAAAAAGTCTGTATGGAACTTAGAAACCTTTTTTATTGCCCGGGAAATTTAAAGGATGAAATTATTTTAATATTATTAAGGAATAGAAATTGATGAGACGGATGAGGATAGTCTGTCTTTCTTTTTTTCACTTAAATGTACTTATTTCTAATCATGAGGATAAAATTCTTCAGGCAATGGTTCTAACTGGTATTGTCTGTCTTTCGTTGTACCAATAGAAGGGATATTAGAAGATTGCATAATTTTTCTTGCAATTGAGGTGGAGGAGATGCATAAAAATTCTCTTATATCTTTATTAGATATCAATGGTCCTATGATAAGTGCGTAATCTTGTAGGGCTTGCTGATGTGCATGTATTGAAATTGTCCCACAATGAGTGCAATACCATTTTCTTTGCTTTCGTACCATATAAAAATAGGTACATTCAGGGCATTGAACACCAAATATGAGTTCCTTTCGTTCAATTTGATAGCTAGGCAGAATATCAAGAGTAGGAGATACATGATGTTTATTAATAAGAGATGCTATTTTACGGATTTCCTTTTTGGTAAGTTGTTCTTTTGAGTATTTACTTTTAATTTGTTCAATTCTGCTCAAAAGACTTGTTGTACGAATAATAGAGGAGGATTGATTATTCTGAGGAAATGAACTGTTTTTTAAAATACAGTTTTGATTAGTAAATACGACTAGTAGTTCAATCGGTGGGAATACTATTTTATGGTGTTGAAACCAATTCAGTAATTGAAATCTTTGATGATAAGCTTGATCTTCTGGGTGCGGGAAGTATTCTTCTGTGCCATTCATTGTACGGATAAGCTGTCTAAATACAGGGTCAATTAGAATAGTTCCAGAGATATTTTTTACTTCAATGATGAGAATAAAAGATGGAGTAAGAAGTAGAGTATCTATTTGGAAGAAATATGTTTTGGTTGAGAGTCGAACATTGTGAAGAATAGAGTACGTTTTTTCTTCGAGGAAACTTAAATAGTAATCTAAAGCACCTTCTCCTTTGTATCCAGCGGTTATTCTGGCAAGATCCCTTTCTACTTTCGTTCGCTGCGAATGAGCAGTGGGTAATCGTTTAAGTAATGCTTCAAGTTTCTTCATTTTCTCCGGTATTTCTCTGCTTTTTAGAATCATTGGAATCGTTCCTTTCCAGATGAGGTTGGAATAATCATATCATTCAATTAAACTATAATTTTTGTATTTCTTGTGAAATCTAATATGAATAGGCGGAATAGAGCTGAAGTGGAAGGGAATAGAGCGGATAACAGGAAAAATCCAGCCGAAGTCGCCACGAATCCAGCCAAACTCAAGCATAATCCAACCAATCGCATCTTTCAGGGATAAATGTGAGTCTATTATTATAAAGACAAATAAGAAGTGTAGCATAGGAGAGTGGAATAGAGCCGAGGTGGAAGGGAATAGAGCGGATAACAGGAAAAATCCAGCCGAAGTCGCCACAAATCCAGCCAAACTCAAGCATAATCCAACCAATCGCATCTTTCAGGGATAAATGTGAGTACTTTATTAAAAAGACAAATAAGAAGTGTAGCATAGGAGAGTGGAATAGAGCCGAGGTGGAAGGGAATAGAGCGGATAACAGGAAAAATCCAGCCGAAATCGCCACGAATCCAGCCAAACTCAAGCATAATCCAACCAAACGCTTCTTTCAGGGATAAACGTGAGTCTTTTATTAAAAAGACAAATAAGAAGTGTAGCATAGGAGAGTGGAATAGAGCCGAGGTGGAAGGGAATAGAGCATATAACAGGAAAAATCCAGCCGAAATCGCCACAAATCCAGCCAAACTCAAGCATTATCCAAACAATCGCATCTTTCAGGGATAAATTTGAGTCTTTTATTAAAAAGACAAATAAGAAGTGTAGCATAGGAGAGCGGAATAGAGCTGAAGTGGAAGGGAATAGAGCGGATAACAGGAAAAATCCAGCCGAAGTCACCACGAATCCAGCCAAACTCAAGCATAATCCAGCCATGCCCACCATCAAGTACTAGCTAGTCGTTGTTTTTTCTATTCAGTAAGACCGATGTACATATACCACTCAAAATAGCTAAATAAGGGAGGAACATGAGATGAGGTTAATTATTAATCGATTCAAAGGCCATTTGGCAGTCTGCGAGAAATCTGATAAAAGCATGGTAGATATTGAAATAGGCAAATTACCCAGTGATGTTAAGGCTGGAGATGTACTAATTGAAAAGGGTGGAAACTATGAGCATGATTTAAATGAAACCGAAAAAAGAAAAAAACGTGTACAATCTCTCATGGATGACTTAATTGAATAAATAGTTCATTTTAATATCTTGGACAGATAAAAAGCTCAGTGACATAGGCTCTGAGCTTTTTTAACATAATGAAAATGAAAATTCTGTGTCTCAAGAAGGAAAAATCCAGTTATTGTTGTAGACGGGTTAGTTCTGCAATTATTCTGTTATGCTCATCGATGCCTTGTTAGCCGACTCAGTTTCAGGATGAATTCTGTGATCCAAAGCTGGAATGATTCTAATGAAGATTAGAATGCCGGCTACACCAATGCCCGTAATAAAAATGGATGTGGCTAGATTAGAAAGATAGGCACTTAGTGTAATGGTTAGAGAACAAATTAAATTAGAGACATTATAGGTCATACCATTTACTGCTAAATAGGAACCCCTTGCATGTTCAGGCGGTAAATTAGCCATATAATTTTGCTGGACAGGCACACGCAATACTTCAGCAACGGTTGCGATCAGCATTGCTCCGAACAGAAGCCAGATATTATTGGAGTAAGAAATCACGGCATAACCACCCACAAAGATAATACAGCTAGTGATTAATACATTTTTATCGTTTAAATTTGAAATAAGTTTTGTGGCATATAGGGCCAATATGACGACGAGAATCGTATTCTCTGTACGCAGGAATCCAACCATTTCGATTCCGCCAAATTCAAGTCCGAATAAGTTTTGAATAGGCAGATTTTCAGACAGTCTAATGCTCATATAGTTTGTTAATTGAAATTCCATAGATAGAACAAAGACACCTGCTAATACGTAAAGGACAAAAATCTTATCTTGGAAAACAGAATAATAATTTAAGAATAATTGTTTAACATGCTGGGTTGATGTTTTCTTGTCAGTTCTGTCAGGTATGTAGCTTTCATCAATAAAGAATGTAATCAAGGTCCATGCCATTAATGAAGCAAAAGATAGAGCGAGGAGTAATTCAAAGAAGTATTCTCTAAACATAAAGCCGCCAATGGCTCCACCAAAGGCAATGGAAAGATTATTTGCCCAATACATGATTGTATACATCGATTTACGTTCCTCCGGGCGGCTGACATCAATCAACATTGCTTGATTTGCCGGTCCGGCTAAGCCCCAGCAAATACTATTGACGGTCATCATTAAGAAAGTGATCAGTGGTTCTGTAAACCAAGGTGAATTACAAATCATCATGGTCAAGAATGCCAAAAACCGCAGGGACTCAGCAAAGACTATTAATTTTTTTCTGCCAAAACTATCCGAAAAATATCCGCCGAAGAAATTAATGGCTATTCCGACAAACACATTAATCAGCAATAAGAGTCCTGCTTTTTTTACCCCAAAATGTGAAGATAAATAGATTGCCATGAATGGAAAAACCATACCTCCAATGGCTGAACTTAAAAAAGACTCTATAATCCGTATTTTAATCGTACGGTGAAACTGTTTAAACCCCATGCATAAACCCTCCCATTTCCCATTATGTAATTTTATACCATTCTAATAATATTGCAATATTAAAATTGAAAATAATGAATATTCCAACACTATATTGATTTATATTTTAAAAAAGATTACCTTGGCTTTTTTAGATGGGACAAACGACTTTCGACGGATAAAAAAGCTAAAATTAATCAATCCTGTTATTAGAAAAATTTACTAATTCCCATTTCAATTCAAATTCCTTCTTAAAATAGAAATTACCCATAACAAAGCGAGAGGTATCGATTCTAAAGAATAAGTATTTTGACCATTTATTAATCATGAATAACTACGCTTACATGATAAGCAAACAATCAGAAATCAGTAAAAGATTAATAGGGAAATCAGCCTAACGTTTCTTGATAGGTAAATAGGGGTAATTTATAGCTATGCAAAAGTAAAAAGATACTAAAAGGGTAGAAAGTGGGATATACATGTCGGGAATTTTGTTAGCGTTAATAGCTGCAGTATGTTGGGGCAGTTTAGTATTAATTAGTGTGAAACTTGGTGGTAATCCATATAGTCAAACATTGGGGATTACAATGGGAGCATTTTTCTTTGCTATTATAATGTTGTTTTTCTCTGATCCCGAGTTTAATAGAACGGTTTGGATTGTCGGTATAATCTCAGGTGGATTGTGGGCAATCGGACAAACTGGACAGTTTATAAGTGTCAAGTATATAGGTGTTTCTAAAACAGTGCCAATATCAACGGGTATGCAATTAATTGGTACTTCTCTATTCGGGTTTATAGTTTTTAATGAATGGAGTACAAAGATTCAAATTACCATTGGAATAGTCGCTCTGTGCTGTTTAATTGCTGGCGTGGTTCTTAATTCAGTTGGTAATGATAGCGATGAAGAAGGAAACCAGTTTAAAAAAGGCATGATCACGTTGATATTATCGTCTTTAGGATATATAGGCTATGTTGTCATAATAAGATGGTATGAAATTGATGGGTGGTCAGCTATACTTCCACAGGCAACAGGGATGCTATCTGTCGGTCTTTTAATATCATTTTGGAAGCGTGCATTTAATAAGTATTCGATTCGTAATATGCTATCTGGCCTTGTTTGGGCTACAGGTAATATTGCGCTTCTCCTGTCAGTGCCAAAAATCGGTGTAGCTACGAGTTATTCATTATCTCAAACAGGTATCGTAATCTCTACTCTTGGCGGGATATTCTTATTAGGAGAGAAAAAAAGTAAGAAAAGAATAATGATGGTAATCGCAGGATGTTTCCTTGTTATTGCCGGAGGAGTTTTATTAGGATATACGAAAAAATAATAGTTGAGAGGAGAAACAACAATGTATAAAGATTTAGAAGGTAAGGTTGTCGTTATAACGGGAGCGAGTAAAGGGCTTGGAAAGGCTATGGCTATCCGTTTTGGAGAAGAAAAAGCGAAAGTAGTCGTTAATTATCGATCGACTAAAAAGGATTTAGATGAGATCGTTCGAAAGATTAAAGCTTGTGGTGGGGATGCAATTACTGTTCAAGCGGATATTTCGAAAGAAGAGGATGTTAAGAGATTAATAAAAGAAACCGTGGAGGCGTTTGGAACGCTTGATGTCATGATTAATAATGCCGGGATGGAAAATGAAGTACCTTCACATGAATTAAGTTTGGAAGACTGGAATAAAGTTATTTCTACTAATCTTACCGGATGTTTTTTGGGAAGCAGAGAAGCAATCAAGTATATGATTGACCATCAAATAAAAGGTTCTGTCATTAATATGTCATCTGTTCATGAGCAGATTCCGTGGCCTCATTTTGTTCACTATGCAGCTAGTAAGGGCGGAGTGAAATTGATGAGTGAAACTCTTGCTTTAGAATATGCACCAAAAGGAATTCGTGTAAATAATATTTGTCCGGGAGCCATCAATACACCAATTAATGAAGAAAAATTCAATGATCCAAAAGCAAAGCAGCAAGTCCTTGATCTCATTCCTATGGGATATATCGGTAAGCCTGAAGAAGTTGCGGCTTGTGCAGTATGGCTTGCATCGAAGGAGGCAAGCTATGTAACAGGATTAAGTTTATTTGTGGATGGTGGAATGACACAATATCCAGGTTTCCAGGCAGGTAAAGGGTAACGCACCTTATACATTTGAAATGAAAAGCAAGCCCTTTGGATATTTTATAGAGAATTGAACATATATTGGATAGGTATGTTCATAGTCTAGTGTATCTGATTAAATAAGGGTGGTTGTGATATGCCGGTACGATCTGGATCAGAATACATTAAAAAAATAGATGATCTTCATGCTGTGATATGGATAGATGGAAAAAAAGTGAATGGAAAAATTTCTGAACATCAAGCTTTTAAAGGAGTCATGAAGAGTCAGGCTGGGTTATATGATTTACAGTTAAAGGAATCCAATAAGGATATCATGACATTTCGCTCACCTGTTACTGGTAATTTGGTTGGAACTTCTTTCTTGGAACCAAAAACAAAAGAGGATTTAGAAAAAAGAAGATTAATGACACAAATATGGGCTAAATCGAATGGTGGATTTTTGGGAAGATCACCTGATTATATGAATACGGTGATGATGGCCTTTACATCTGCAGCGACTATTTTTTCAGAGCAGGATGAACGTTTCACCAAAAACATGCTTACGATATTTGAGAATGCACGCGAGCAAGATTTAACATTCACTCATACATTTATCAATCCACAAGTAAATCGCTCATCTTATTACATTGAAAATTTCACACAAACGATATCAGCACAGACTACAGGAATAAAAGATGATGGGATTGTTATAAATGGTGCCAGGCTTTTAGCTACACAGGGTGGAATTACGGATGAAATACTTGTCTTTCCTGCAAATGGCGCCGGACATAATAAAGACTTGGCCTATGGTTTTTCTATACCAAGCAACACGCCGGGATTGAAATTTATAGGCAGAGAACCGTTTAGCTATCGGGATTCGGCTTATGATCATCCGCTTGGTTCCCGATTTGATGAAGTAGACTCAATTGTTGTGTTTGATGAGGTGCTGGTTCCTTGGGACAGAGTACTGTTTTATGAGAATCCTAACATAGCTGAAAAAATTTATCTGGAAAGTAGCTGGCATCTACTGGCAGTCCATCAGGTTACAAGTAGAAGAATCATCAAGCTGGAAATGATTATGGGGGTTGCCCAAAAGATGATCGACTCCATACAGGTGGGGGAGTATCAGCATATACATGAAAAAATCAGTGAAATATATGTAGGCTTGGAATCTTTAAAGGCTTTGCTCTTGGCATCAGAGTTGAATGCTAAAGTAGATAAGTGGGGAACAATGGTACCCGATGCGAATCCGTTGCAGGCAGCCATTTTATTATTTGCTCGTTTGTATCCAAGATGTATAGAAATCCTGCAATTAATCGGAGCAAGTGGGCTTATGGCCATTCCAACAGAAGCGGATTTTTCGTCAGAAGTTGGAGCGGATCTTGATCTATATTTACAGGGAGCGATTGTTGGAGCTGAAGAAAAAGTGAAGATTTTTCGGTTGGCATGGGATATGTCCATGAGTGCCTTTGGAACGAGGCAATCTCTTTATGAGAGATTTTTCTTTGGAGATGCAGTAAGATTGGCTTCAGGACTTTATATGGGTTACCCAAAAGAAAATTATATTAAATTAGTTGATCAATTCTTAAGTGAATATTGAGTGATAGGACAGTTATCTGTAAAGATAGCTGTCTTTATTATTGTATGCATTTCCTTCACAATCAAATCCATTCCTGTTCGCAATAGTATTACCAAAATTATGAACTTGTTTATTGGCATAGATGGATTCTAAAATGGATAGGTGTAAATATACTATTAAACGAGGGAAGTTGATTATGGTATTCACCAAGTATACGAGTAAGAAACACACCGTACAGCAAATTGCGGAAGAGTTACTGCATGTTACACAACAGGCAGCCATTGCTTCATATCCCTGGATAGGAAAAGGAAATAAAATCGAAGCGGATGGTGCAGGGACAAAGGCGATGAGGCACCATTTGAACACAATTGATATGTGTGGAAGAGTCGTAATTGGTGAAGGTGAAATGGATGAAGCACCGATGCTTTATATAAATGAAATGCTAGGAAGCGGCATTGGCCCGGCAATTGATATTGCGGTTGACCCAGTGGAAGGGACCACTTTAATGTCTAAAGGGAAAAATCATTCAATGGCTGTGCTGGCTGCTGCGAAAAGTGGAAGTCTGCTTCATGCTCCTGATATGTATATGAAAAAGATGGCTGTTGGGCCAGGTGCAAAAGGGTGTATTGATCTGAATGCCTCCTTAAAAGATAATATGCGGTCAGTTGCGAAAGCACTGGGGAAAGACGTAAAAGAACTAACCATTATGATTCAGGACCGTGACCGGCATAATACATTAATGGCAGAAGTTCTCGAAATTGGTGCGAAGTTGAAGTTATTCTCTGATGTAGATATTACAGGTGCTATAGCAACCGGAATCGATGGAATGGAGATTGATATGCTTGTAGGTACAGGTGGAGCTCCAGAGGGTGTCATCACGGCGACAGCACTAAAATGTCTCGGTGGGGATTTCCAAGGACAGCTAGTACCGATGAATCAAGTAGAATATGATCGCTGCATAAAGATGGGAATTGAAAATCCAACCCAAATTTTTGAGTTGGATGAAATTGTCCGCACAGATGATTGCCTTTTCTCTGCAACGGCCATTACCGATGGGATGTTTTTGAATGGAGTAAAGAAATTAGCGAGTGGAAAAATGAGTACCCACTCCTTATTACTGGTAGGCGCTGATACAAGAAATATAAAATTCATCCATACGCAACATCAGTAAAAGCTTCTGAGAATAGAATCCTATAAAAGCGGTGTATTTGCTTTTATAGGATTATTTTATTTAAAGTGCCAAAAAAGAATTGTAATGATGCTTTAAAATCCAAGTCATTATTCAGGATAATACAAATCGATTTAATCCTTGGCAAGAATCATTTTTGATATGACAAAGGTAAATGGAATTGCAGTGATTGTAGCAATTACCGGAGCAATATTCTCATGTATAGAAAGTAACTGAACCAGAATATAAATGGCAAGGGTTGACACTGTAATATTCACGGCATAGGTTAACGGGAATTTTAGAAATTTTTTTAAAGTTGGTTTTGTCTGATATGTAAAAAAGGAATTCAGGTAAAAGGAGCCAATCATACTAATAAAGAAACCAAATAAATGGGCATATAGATAGTCCATCTGAACAGCCTCTTTAAATATTAAATACAAGATATAATAGTTAATCGTATTAACGATTCCAACTATATTGAATTTCCAAAATTCCTTCTCAAGTAAAATCATCAATATTAACCAGCCTTCTCTACTTTTTTCCTGCCCTATTATTATACTCGATTCGAGGGGTAGGTTAAAAATTCCATTTTAAGAGTACTGGAAACAACTGACCATTCAAAACTGAATTCAAGGCGACGAGACAATTTAATCATCTCGATAAAAATCCAAGTAGACTGTAATGACGATATTTAGTCTGGCTTATTTAATTGTTAAATAGATGGAATTCCTTCCACCAATCCATCCCAATGTCCCGATAAAAATTTAATTTCGTTAAGTTATAGGCATTTGGCTGATTCAGCAAATATTTTTGATATTCATCTGCTTGCTTCTTTTGTTCCTCTGTAATGGTACGATGGTTATCAAGTAATACATGGCCGAGTTGATGCAATAAATGGGAATGAACGGTTTTCATCGCATCTTCAGATGTGTGTTTAGAGGCGTAATGCAATGATTTAAGATAATGGCTTGCTGATTTTTCATAATCACTTAGTAAGTACTCCATCTTTCCAAGAGCTTCATGCACATGCATTTTATCCATATCTGTTTTAGCCAGTGATAAGGCAGATTTAAATGTTTCTCTGGCTTTTTGCAGATTATTTACTTCTATATATTGGTCAGCCAAAAGAATTTTTGCAGGGAATAGCATCTTACTTACCCTCTTCGGCATTTTATCTGTGTCTGATTGTAAGGCGGCTTCTAAAAGTTGGATGATTGTTTCCGTATCAGTATTTTCATCAGCATCAAGTGCTTTGAAAAGAAGTTCTTCAGTGGGATTGGTAGGACGAAACTTATTCAAGATACTCATAACTCATCACCTTTTCAGAAAATTTATTATATTAATATAATTATAACACATTAAACTTGATTTTTTCTTCTAATGCTTAGAAAGAAGGATGAACTTCTCTTCTAAATGCATCAGTGACAGGGACAGGAAGGGTAATCATAAAGAATAAGGAATAAATGGACATCAACACTTCACCCCTTACTATAGGTAAACTAGTTTATTTTGGAACAAGGAAAGGCTGGAGCACGGTTGTAATTTTACTTCCTAAATGTGTACTTTAAAGACTAAGGACAGAAGAAAGGGAGATTGTTTAAAGGGCAATTGTAATTCTCGAAGTAAGTAATCCATTAATTATTCCTCTAATTTAAATTACCATATTATTCAAAATAAATAAAAAATAATTACAAAAAACCCAATAGAAAAATTCTATTGGGCTCCTATACTGCTATTTCTTTATTTCCCATTAAACATATCAAAAAGTCCTTTTGCCATACTTCCTTCATCGCTTGATCCGCCTCTTGAAGGCATAGCAGAAAATACTCTGCTTGCAAGGCGACTGAAGGGAAGTGATTGCACCCAAACTGTTCCTGGACCTTGCAGTGTGGCAAAGAATAAGCCTTCCCCGCCAAATAAGGCAGTTTTAATTCCTTTGGCAAATTCAATATCGTAATCGACATCTCTAGTCATGGCAACGATACAGCCAGTATCCACCCGTATTTTTTCTCCTGGAGCCAATACTTTTTGATGAAGAGTACCTCCTGCATGCACGAAAGCCAGGCCATCACCCTCAAGTTTTTGCATGATAAAGCCTTCCCCGCCAAAAAAGCCAGCCCCTATTTTTTTCTGAAACTCGATACCTACTGATACACCTTTGGCAGCTGCCAAAAAGGAATCCTTTTGGCAAATTACTTTTCCATCCAATTCACTTAAATCCAAAGGCACAATCTTTCCAGGATAGGGAGCTGCAAATGATACATGTTTTTTCTCAGTTCCTTCATTCGTAAAAGTTGTCATGAATAAATTTTCACCAGTCAGAACTCTTTTTCCAGCACTGAATAATTTGCCCATCATTCCTGATTGAGAAGAAGAACCGTCTCCAAAAATGGTTTCCATTTGAATTTGGTCATCCATCATCATTAAGCTGCCAGCTTCAGCTACTACAGTTTCTTTCGGATCCAGTTCCACTTCTACAAATTGCATATCGTCGCCATAAATCTTGTAATCAATTTCATGGTTGTTCATTGTGGGACACCTCCAAATTGGTAAATCCTTTCAGTTGAATTTTAATGTATAGTGGGCAAGGGTGCGAGTCTGATGTTTATTTAATCAATGCTTTTTTTTGTTTTTTTCTGTCCAGGGAACCACCAATTCCATTTACCCAGCAGTTTCATGAGTGAAGGAACAAGGACCATACGAACGAGAGTGGCATCAATAAAGATAGCCAACGCTACGCCGACCCCAATTTGTTTGACCGGTACAATATCTGTGAAGGCAAAGGCGCCAGTAACGGCAATCATAATGGCGGCAGCCGAGGTAATAATTTTGCTTGTTGTTGTTAAACCTTCAAGGGTTGCTTTATCGTTATCTCCAGTTTTTAAATATATTTCCTGGATACGCGAGATTAAAAAGACTTCATAATCCATACTTAATCCAAAAACAATCGCAAACGTTAAAATCGGAATCATCAGGGCAATTGGATTAGGCTCGACTCCTAAATTCCCATATTGGAACATCCATACAATGATCCCAAATGCAGCCCCAAGGGATAAGATATTCATCAGAATGGCTTTAAACGGTATGAGTACGGACCTGAATGCGATTAATAAAATTAAGTAGGTAGCCACAATAGTCAGTAATAAACCCTTAGGAACCTGCTCCAGTATTTCATCGAAAATTTCCTGTGTAAATTTAGCCTGACCGCCAATCGTATGAGTCAGCTCTGGATGAATGTCACGATTCTCTGCCTCTCGAACCCAATCCTTAGCTTTGGCAGTTTTGTATGCAGCATCAAGTTTGACGGTTATATGGGTAGTATCTTCGTTCACTAATTTTTCGAGAACTGGAGCCAATTTTTCACTAGCCTCTTCAGATTGTAAGGTTTGATATAACTCATCTGCTGATTTTGTGTTTGTATAAGTAAAAATTGAATCAACCTCATCGACAAGTTCATCTTCCTTTAGTTTATTTATAAAGGTTTCTATATTCTCAAGGGATTCCTTTGATAATATGTCCTCTTGATTTCTTGCTTCCAAAACTATAGGTACATTCGACTGATCACTTGGAAGGAAAGAGTCTTCGAATTTCTCATAAGCAATTCTTGTTTGACTATCAGATGGTAATGATTCAGCATCTGGTATTTCTAAATCAATATTACGAATAGGCGTTGCGACAACAATTAAAATGAGTAAGGCAGTCAAGGATGTAATTACTGGGCGCTTCATTACAAAGTTTGCGAATTTCCTCCATTTACTGTCAGAGTTCGCTTTTGTTTTTAGAATCATAGCTTTGTTGATGTTTTTGCCGATAATTCCTAATAGAGCTGGAAGGAAGGTGAGGGCTGAAATCACGGAAATGAAAACAGCTGCGATACCGCCGACTGCGATACTGCGGAATATATCAATATCAATGAAAAACATTCCGGAAAGCCCGAGAACTACGCATGTTCCCGAAAAAGCAATTGCTTTGCCAGCGGTTCTATTTGTAATGCTTACCGCTTTCTTAACTTCATGATGTTCAATTTCTTCTCTGAATCGATGGATATAAAGAAGCGCAAAATCGATGCTGACAGCTAGCCCAATCATGGGAACGACATTCAGAACAAATACAGAGAGATTCACACTAGTCCCTATAAAATAGATGATTCCCATAGAAGAGACAACTGCAACAATTCCGGTCATAAGCGGGATGGAGGCAGCGACGAGCCCTCCAAAAGCCAGTAACAATACAACCATGGCAACCGGAATTCCAATCATCTCAGCATTTTTTAAATCATTCTGAGAAGCCTTGTTCATATCCTCTTCAATAACATGAGTGCCTGTCAAAGAAATCAAAACATCCTGATCACTTATTTTCTGTTTTAGAGCTTTAATATAATCTTTCGGTTCATGTTTGTCTTCATCAAAAGAGATAGAGGCATAGGCTATCTCCTTTTTATATTGTGATTTATTCTCTAAAGGTGACTCAATTGAGCTTATCCCGTCAATTTCATTTACATCATTTAATACAGTATTAATTTTTTGTTTAAAATCTTTTTCTTTCAGATTCTCCTTATTCTCAAATAAGATAATATAGGGAGAAGCTGATTGGTCAAATTTTTCTTCTAATAATTCGTTCGTTTTAGCATAGGAGGACTGTTCCATCTCAAAACCGCTGCCTTGAAGAATTCCGGGCATTTTAAGAGCAAAGAACCCCAGTGCCAGAGTGAAAATAATCCAAATCGACAAGATTATTTTACGATATGTATACAACATTCTATAAACCTCCTTGTTTAGTTCTGATATCTGCCATAATCCTATATACCCCAAGGACAAAGGTCTTACCCTCACTTTAGTTTCCAATATACAGAAATTAATCTCATTCTATTTTACCTAATGGGTAGGGTGGATTAACTTGTATCAAGGATAGAGGTACTATCTTTCATGCAAATAAAAAGAAGAGGTGTATTTTTTGTTGAAATGGGGGATTACTAAAATAAATGCTTCATAATACAACTTAGGAGGAAACAAGATGAAGAAATTATCACTTATCCTTTGTATGTGTGTACTCATGATCTTTGCAGCTGGTTGCAATAATGATGATGGCGGGCAAACAAATAAACAAACAAATGACAATCAATCAACAGAAAACAACAAGAATGATACAGCAACAGACAATAACACGGGTACTAATAATTCTGGCATGAAAGAATCAGATTACTCTTTTAGAGAATTCGATATTGAAGTGAAATATGACAATAATAAAGAATATGAGGCTAGCTACGAAAATGATAACGAAGGGGTAGAAGCTTCGATTGAAGATGATCTCAATAACGAGAGAGTAAAAGGCAATGATGCCGTTGATCGCTTAGACCCAATATTTAAAAAGTTAGATATTGATGCTAATACATCACAGGATGATGTTCTATCCAAAGTTATTTCAGCGTTTGAATTAGATAATAATTATCAGGTGATTGATGTGGATATTACATTCAATGACGGGACGGAAAAAGAGTATAGAAATAACAAATAGTTGAACAGAGCATCCCTCAGGTATGATAAAGGGGATGCTTTGTTTTTTTTCACAACTAGATCAACAAATAGGTGTTCACATCCTATTATATTTTTAAATAATGTTATGAAAATAATAAGGAAGGGTAGGGTAAAAGGAATGAAGAATGGAAATCTACCTTTTTATAAAAAGATTGGAGGAAGAGTTTCACTAAAAAATGTTGAAAGATGAACAGTGAAGGATCATCTAATATAAATGCTCACGATTGATAAAGAAGTATAGCAAGACTCCTGTGTTCTTCTTTTTTCATGAATCATTAAATTCCCATTGCACAGCTTTGAATGTTAGGTATAAGATGTAAGAGGCATAACTATCCGCAAAGGAGTTGAGATTATTGAGTAACTACGATTCGGGTGACCCAGACACGAGCTTGCCTGAGGAAACCAACAGTACTTTTTATAATAGGTGGGGAAAGATAATCGTCATTCCTTTAAAAAGAGTTGTTGCTTCCTCATAATGAGAGGAGGTTAAATTATGTTAGAATATTATATTTCAGATACAACTAGTAAATTACAAAAGATAGATGAATTAAAAAAAGGATGCTGGGTAAACATGGTTGCCCCCAGCGAAAGTGAAATTAAGTTAATTTCGGATCGTTTGGATATACCTGAAGATTTTATTAAAGACCCGCTGGATGATGAAGAACGTTCGCGGCTTGAAAGAGAAGACAATCATATATTAATTATTGTGGACTTTCCCTATATTACGTATGATGATGGAGGATTTCCACTTTATGAAACTCTTCCAATTGGTCTGATTGTAACCGATGAGTGTTTTATCACTATCTCGCTTATTGAGAATCCAATTATTACTGACTTCATTAATAAAAAAATGAAGGGATTCTATACGTATAAAAAAACACGGTTTGCTCTACAAATTTTATTTCATATTTCCAGCTATTATTTAAGATACTTGAAACAAATTAACCGTAAAACGGACGATATTGAAAAAGAATTGCATCAGTCCATGAAAAATGAAGAGTTATATGCATTCCTTTCGTTAGAAAAAAGTTTGGTGTATTTCACCACGTCCTTAAAATCAAATAAAATTGTTTTGCAAAAGCTTTTGCGATTAAATCATTTAAAAATGTATGAAGAAGACAAGGATCTTTTAGAAGATGTTATTATTGAAAACACTCAGGCGATTGAGATGGCAGAAACATATCACTCTATTTTAACAAGTATGATGAATACATTTGCTTCGGTTATTTCAAATAACCTGAACATAGTGATGAAGTTTTTAACTTCCATAACAATTATTCTGTCATTCCCTACTATAGTAGCCAGTATATATGGAATGAATGTTAATTTACCTTTTCAAAATAACCCTTATGCGTTTATAGGTGTGATTTGTGTTGCCTTACTATTATCGTCAATCACAACCATTATTTTTTGGAAAAAGAGATACTTTTAAAGATAGCAAAAGCTATCTCTTTTTTTTGGGGCAAGCTAAATATGTTGAGTGTCTTTCATGAAAAAGATAAAATATTATTTTGCGTATGGTATTGCTAACTTTTTTTACACTTTTCATAGAAGGTTTTCTATATAGGTGTAATAAGTATGGGGTGAATTATTTTGGAACTTAGAGAGTCGATGGCAAAAAGGGTTGCCTGGATTAGTATTTGGAGCAATATAATTCTGACTGTTGGGAAGATCGCAATTGGGATAGTTGCAAGCAGTGATGCGTTATTTGCAGATGGGATTCACTCGGCAGCTGATGTTTTTGCGGCGGTTATCGTATTATTGGTACTAAAAGTTTCAAATAAACCGGCTGATACGGAGCATCCATATGGACATGGTAAAGCTGAGGTAATCGTTTCCGGAGTTATTGGAATCTTGTTATTATTAGTATCAGTATATATTGTGTACGAAGGTATAGCAGGGTTTTTCCATCCTGTTGAAACGCCAAGTATGATTGCCTTCTGGGTTGCTTTATTTTCATATGTTGCGAAAGAATGTTTATTCCGATATTCAATGAATGTTGGCAAACGGGTAAACAGTAAAGCCATCGAAGCAGTGGCTTACGATCACCAGGCAGACATTGTTGCTTCGCTGGCTGCTGCAATCGGGATATTAGTATCATATCTTGGCGATAAACTGGGAATTCCCTTTCTCATGTATGGAGATAAAGTGGCAAGTATATTTGTTGCCTATCTAATATTCAAGATTGCAAAAGAAATGTTAACAGAAGCTTTTCACATCTTGATTGAACGCAATGTACAACCGGAAATGATGAAGGAATTCGAATCCGTCATCCTTAGTTTTAAGGAAGTCAGACGGATTGATCGCATTAGGGCACGGGAGCATGGCCATTACATCATGATGGATATTCGTATCTCAATCGACCAGGATAAAACGATTAAGGAAGGTCATGATCTTTCCAGGGAGATAAAGTACGCTCTGATGAAAAAATTCGATCATGTAGAAGAAGTTCTCATACATTTAAATCCATACTTCCCTGAATAGAAGAAGGCCAGTTTACATCTTATTTGTAAACTGGCCTTCTTTCCTATATTATTCATTCATTCAATATTTAATAGGAAATAATAAGCAGGACAGGTGCTTGGATAGCCTGTCCTGCTTATTCATTAAATTGAAGTATATTGAAAGACAAAATTGAGTGTGAATAATAGAGCGATAATATAAAGCGGAGCAGAAACTTCGCGTTTTTTACCTAAAAATAACTTGATCAATGGATAAGCGATGAAACCAATAGCCATTCCATTTGCAATGCTGAATGTCAATGGTATTAAAACAATGACCAATAAAGCAGGAAAACTCTCGGTTAAGTCATTCAAATCAATTTCCGCAATATTTTGGATCATCAATGCCCCTATTAAAATTAAGATGGGGGATATAGCCGCATTCGGAATGATTTTTATAACCGGTATTAAAAACAGTGAAACTAAAAAGAATAAACCTGTTGTGACAGCTGTTAATCCTGTTCGTCCGCCTGCTGTGATTCCAGCTGCTGTTTCGACAGTGGCAACAGTAGGGCTTGAGCCGAATATTCCGCATGTAAGGACGGATACAGCATTAGCCTTAAGAGCTTTATTATTTTTTTCAGGCTGTTTGATAGATGCATTATGCGCATGAATCAAACCAATATTTTCAAAGGTTACAACCATTGCCAGTGAAAATGCAGTTAACAGAAAACCAACTGAGAAGAAATTGTTAAATGACATAGCTCCAAAAACTTCTTTATACGCACTGAATGATGGTTGTGTCCATTCAAATTCATCAAGGTTTACGACTCCAAGGATAATGGCCAGAATGGTAATGATAGCAACACTGATTAGAAGATTCCCCGGGACATTACGAGTAAATAAAATAAAGGTAATTATAAGACCAAGAATGGTTAACAAGGTTTCTGCATTTGTTAAGTCTCCAAGAGCAACCATGGTTTCAGGGGAGGAAACGATAATTCCGCTTTGCTCAAAACCGATAAACATTAATAGAATTCCGATCCCAACAGTAATTCCTACTTTTAAGGAGTGCGGGATTGCATCAATAATCTTTTTAGCCAATGGCGTAAAAGCAATGAGCATAAAAAACACGCCTGAAAGAAAAACAATTCCAAGAGCTTCCTGCCAGCTATAGCCACCATTGATTACGATTGTATACGTAAACATCGCATTAATCCCCATTCCCGGGACGAGAATGATGGGAGAATTGCTCCACAGTCCCATTATAATGCAGCCGAATACGCAGGTAAGTATAGTGCCAATCATAGCTGCGTCATATGGAATACCGGCTTCTGATAAGATTTTAGAATTGACAATTATGATGTAAACAATGGTGATAAAAGATATAAAGCCAGCAAGGATTTCACGTTTTATTGTTGTACCGTGAGCATCCAATTTAAATAATTTTTCCATCTTGTGTCGTTCTCCTTTTTAAAAAGCTACCTTCCTATGCTATCATTGTGCTAAGTATATGAAAAATATTTATTTTGTATTATGTGTATATCTTTTTGATATAACTGTAGAAATGAGGGCAAGGAAATGGATATTAAACAGTTACGTTATTTTGTGGCGATTGCGGAAGAAAAACAAATTACTAGAGCGGCAAAACGATTGCATATGGCCCAACCACCCCTCAGTCAACAACTGAAGAAGATGGAAGAAGAATTGGAAGTAATCCTTTTTAATAGGAAAGGAAACACGCTTGAATTAACTCAGACTGGAGTCTCACTCTATCAAAAAGCTGTAGATATCATCCGAGTGTTTGAAGAAATGATAACGGAAACGAAAGAAATGGTGGAGGGATTAAGCGGTAATCTCCGCATAGGAGTAAACACCTTTTCTGATCATCAATTGGCTGGTTATCTGAATGACTTTCATCAAAAATATCCAAATGTTTATTACACCATTTATCAAGGTAATTCTGTGGAACTGACAAAAATGATTAAGGACGGGCTACTTGACATTGGATATGTTATTTTTCCAATTGAATCTCATGAAGTGAATATATTGCCCATTAAAACGGAGCCATTTGTTTATTTGACGGATAAAAAAATAGAGGGTCCCAACCCGATTGTTTCATTAAAGAGTATTAGTAAGAAACCATTAATTCTGCCAAGCAATGAAGGACTGGGAATCTATAAAATGATCGTCAGTGAATTTTCGCGGCTGCACATAAAGCCTGTTGTAAAGAGTGAATGCTCAGACATTAAGCTATTACTCGAATTAGTAAAGCAAGGATTCGGGGTCACCGTCGTGCCGGAATCAGTTGTAAAGACATATGATATGCACCAGTTATATAGCTATCAGCTTGAAGAACAAGATTTAACATCCACGGTGGGTGTTATATGGTCAAAAGAAAGATACTTGGCAAAAACAGTGGAGAATTTCTTGCATATGATCAAGCAAGAGACAAAGAAAAGTCCTGTTACTGATGAAGAAGGCAGCAGTATAAAGTGATGTTAGACATCTCTAGAAGAGTAGTGGTAATCGAGACAAAATATAATCATTACACTAAATCACTCCATAGCCGGGTGATTTAGTGTAATGATTAAGATGAAGGATATTATACAGGAAGAAGTATGACGACACTATTTTTTCGATGAACTGGCTAAAGAACATAAGGAAATGTCTACTGTTTTTATAATTTTTGGAAGAGAAAATCTCTTCATCTGTTCTTTTTAAAAGGCCGTGGTAAAATAGTAACGAATGGGAATGATGTTTTAAAGGAGCTGGAAATAATGAATTTTGAGCAAAAATTAGACAAATATGCAGAATTGATTGTGAAAGTTGGCGTCAATATTCAAAATGAACAAATATTAATTATTTCATCTTCAATAGAATCAGCACCCTTAACACGAAAAGTTGTCAAACATGCATACGAAGCTGGTGCCAAACATGTATATGTGGATTGGGGGGATGAGGAAGTTAGCCGTATTAAATATGAATTGGCTCCCGATGAAGCCTTTAATGAATTTCCTGAATGGATTGTGGCTCAACGTGAGACTTTGGTAGAAAAGGGAGGGGCCTTCTTATCTATTACTTCTCAAAGTCCTGATTTATTAAAAGGTATTGATCCAAAACGAATTGCTAACTTCCAAAAAGCAGCAGGAACAGCATTAAATAAATTTAGACAAGCCACACAATCTGATAAAGTGAGCTGGTGTGTAACAGCTGCAGCTGGCAAGGATTGGGCAGATAAAATTTTCCCAGAGTCAGAAAACAGTGTCGATTTGCTTTGGGATGCTATCTTTAAAGCTGTCCGCGTTGATAGTGAAGATCCAGTTGCGGCGTGGAAAGAGCATGATGAGACCTTGCGAACAAAAGCAGATTATTTAAATTCAAAAAAATATAAAGCTCTTCATTATAAAGCTCCTGGAACGGATTTAACGATTGAACTATCTGATAAGCATGAGTGGTGCGGAGCAGGAAGTGTGAATAGCCAAGGTGTACCATTTATGGCCAATATGCCAACGGAGGAAGTTTTCACAGTTCCTTATAAAGAAGGTGTAAATGGAACGGTTACAAGTACGAAGCCTTTAAGCTATGGCGGCAATGTCATTAATAACTTTTCGTTAACGTTTGAAAAAGGAAGAATTGTGGATGTAAAGGCTGAAACAGGAGAAGAAGTCCTTAGGAATCTTATTGATTCTGATGTTGGAGCACGTTACCTTGGGGAAGTTGCATTAGTACCTCATCAATCTCCTATATCCGATACGGATATATTATTTTATAATACGCTCTTTGATGAGAATGCCTCCAATCACTTAGCTATTGGCTCAGGCTATGCTTTTTGTCTCGAAGGAGGCAAAGAGATGAATGAAGAAGAATTAGCTAAAAATGGTGTAAACATCAGTATTACTCATGTAGACTTTATGATTGGATCAGCTGAAATGGACATTGATGGAGAATTGGCAGATGGAACTATGGAACCTATTTTTCGAAACGGAAACTGGGCATTCTAATTAGCTGTAGAGTAGGCCGGAGCTTAACTGTTCCGGCTTATTTGTATCGCAAGCAAGAGCTTGCTGATTGCCATTTTGTCTGCTTGGATTATGAAATGTTTTTTTCGGTTGATAAATGAGATATAATGGTCAATAAACGAATATAAGGAGAGGAGGATATAATTGAAATCAAAATTACATTTTTGGACATTGGAAATTCTATTGATCATGCTGGTCATTTTTGTTAGCACAAAAATTTCTTTTTTATTTAACCCAATTGGAATCTTCATTTCTACGCTCTTTTTTCCAATCTTAATATCAGGGTTTTTGTTTTATTTGTTAAATCCGTTTTTAAAATTTATGGTGAAGCGTAAAATCCCAAAAATCATAGGAATATTGATACTATACATAGCTCTGATTGGTTTATTCATATTTGGAGGAGCAACAGTTGGACCGGTTGTTTCAGAGCAAATAACGGATTTAGTCGTCAATACTCCAAAATTTATCGATGATATTATAAAAATTATTGAGGACGCATCTGATTCCCCGTTGGTTAAGTATGTAATCCAACAGGATTTTGTGCAAATCGACCAACTAAAAGACCGATTGCTTGAATTTACAACAAATGTGACAAAGAATATCACGACTGGAGTCTCGGCCGTTTTCTCCTTTATCACGAATTTGACATTAATTATCATAACAGTACCGTTCATCCTCTTTTATATGCTGAAGGATGGAAATAAGCTTCCAAATGCGATTATGAGATTTTTGCCAGCTTCTTTTAGAAAAGAAGGTATGGTTATCATTCACGAAACTTCTGAGACATTAGCAAGTTATATACAGGGACAAATTGTTGTCTGTATTTTTGTTGGTGCCAGTTGTTTTATCGGTTTCTTAATTTTGGATTTACCATATGCCCTGACACTGGGGTTGGTACTTGCTGTTACTAATATCATTCCATATGTAGGTCCATTTATTGGTGCTGCACCTGCAGTGGTTGTCGGTTTATTTCAGTCTCCTTTAACAGCTATTTTTGTTATTGTGGTGATTTTAGTTGTTCAACAATTAGATGGAAATTTAATATCTCCACTAATTATTGGGAAATCACTTAATATTCATCCGCTGACCATTATCATGATCTTATTGGTTGCCGGAAGTTTAGCAGGCATAATGGGGATGATATTGGCCGTCCCAACCTATGCTGTTGTAAAAACGATTTCCCAAAATATTATAAGGCTCTATAAATTGTATAAGACAAAAACAACCGTACTAACCGAATGACTATAGAGCAGAACCTGATAGGGGTTCTGCTTTTTTATTACCTAAAAAAGTACATTATTGTTTAAATGATTGCAGGTTATTGTAGCGGTCTTGAGATAGATGACATAAATTAAAAAGACTGCATCTCCAATTAAGTAATTTTATCCTAATTGAAGGTACAGTCCAGTATTTAAAAAATGGTTCATTTGTGTTTAGGAGAACAGTACGTTATCGTTCTTGACGATACTTTTATGCGAGGCTTCTAAAAGCTGAAACTCGCTAACCTTTTTTTTGATTTCAACATAGCGTATATGATGGTCTTCCATATCAATGATGGTAACTTCGAAGCTCCCAAGATCGACAGTATCCCCCAGCTTAGCATCATAATTTTCAGTTAGCACCCATCCGCCTATTGTATCGATATCGGTATCGTCTAAATCAGTGCCAAGTAAGTCATTGATTTCACTCAGTAATACTTTTGAATCAATGATATAGGAACCATCTGAATTTTTACGAATCTCAGGTACTTCGTCAGCATCGAATTCATCGCGGATTTCTCCAACAATTTCTTCTACAATATCTTCAATAGTAACCAATCCTGAAGTTCCGCCGTATTCATCCATTAAAACGGCCATGTGGATGCGATCGGATTGCATCTTGACTAATAAATCACGAATTGGAAATGTATCGATAACACGGATGATAGGCCTGATATAGGGTTCCAAAGTAACCGTTGTAACCTGTTTATGCTGGACAACATCTGTCAGTATTTCTTTTACATTCACTAATCCGATGATGTGATCCTTATCCCCATCAATAACCGGATAGCGGGTGAATTTCTCTGCATGAAATACATCAATAAAATCTTTTACCAGGTTATCTTTTGATAAGGAAATCATTTCTGTTCGTGGTACCATAATTTCTTTAGCGATTCGGTTATCAAATTCAAATATATTATTTACATATTTAAATTCAGATTGGTTGATTTCGCCGCTCTTCAAGCTATCAGAAAGAATAATTTGCAGTTCTTCTTCAGTATGTGCTATCTCATGTTCCGATGCAGGTTCGACCCCGACTAATTTTGCAGTAAGTCTGGCGGAACCATTAAGCGCCCAAATAAATGGATACATTATTTTGTAGAACGTCATAAGTGGCTTAGAGATAAGAAGAGCAATTGCTTCCGCTTTTTGAATGGCAATAGTCTTTGGTGCTAATTCACCAATAACTACATGAATAAATGTTATTAACATAAAAGACAGAATGATGGTCAGGGTTTTCGAAACGGTATCCGGCAATGACAATATAGACATGAACGGAGATATGATAGAGGCAAATGTATCTTCACCTATCCAGCCAAGTGCAAGTGCTGTAACCGTTATTCCGAGCTGACAGGCAGACAAGTATTCATCCAGATTAGTAATGATCTTTTTTGTACTAATTGCCCTTTGATTTCCTTCTTCCAGTAATTGATCTATCCGTGAAGATCGAATTTTAACAATTGCGAACTCCGATGCAACAAAAAAAGCGGTTAACGCAATCAAAATGGCTATAAAAACCAAATTCCATATGTCCAATAAATTTCCTTTAACCGTTTATGACGGTCAAGGAGTCACCTCCTGTAGTAATTAGCTGGTGTTTTAGCTCAATCGGTTAAATTTATAATATCGATAATATGAATGTATTTGGCCATCAACTTCCCATGTAAATCACCCCTTGATTAATAAGAGAAGTATTGGAAAAAGAGTTATTACTAACCATTATATTAAATATTCAAATGAATAGCATTTGTTTTTAATCCCAATTTATTCGTTACTTGTATTTTCTCCAAAATGAAAAATGGGACTATCTTTTTTTCAGTAATTTAGTAAAATTTAAAGAGTGGAATTATTTTCATAGATAACATAAATATAGTGCTATATACATATACTTTCGATATGAAATATATTTATTTGTATATGTCAAATAAAATGCTCATATTCAGGTTTGAGGGTTGACGGCATGGGTATATGTGTATCGATTAGTATAAAATAGAGGTGGAGACTGTGTGGGTGGATATCGTATCTAAATTCAAAGTGCAGGGAGTAATCATTGAAAAGACAAAATCGCGTAATGAAATATTTACGAATGTGTTTATTTCAGGTCCCTTTGTTCTGGGTAATGAAATAATGGCTGAAAATACATCAGAGTACAAGAAGCAAGTAGATTTAAAAAATCATTAATTATAATATATATATAACTTGATAAACGGCAAGCTGTTTTCCGAAAAGACGTATATATTGCGTCTTTTTTTTTTGGATGAGTTGTTGAAAATGGAAAATGTTCGTTATATATATATAAAGAGAACTAAGAAAAAATATCCCATGAAATACGATACTTATTATTATTTCCTACATCGTTCTTAGATCCAATTTAGCTCAAATTAAGACTCAGTAACACCATAAATCCCTCCTGTAATTCTTTCCATTGTCATCTTAGGAATAATCTACTATTATTATATTATAATAATAAAAAATGCATCTGATTAGTTAGATGTACTTTTGATAAATCCTCCTTATTAGGGAGGATTATTAAATTGATAATATAAAAAATTGAAGGAGGGCATCTATG
This sequence comes from Bacillus sp. z26, assembly GCF_058313635.1. Classification (NCBI taxonomy): domain Bacteria; kingdom Bacillati; phylum Bacillota; class Bacilli; order Caryophanales; family Bacillaceae; genus Bacillus; species Bacillus sp. z26. The sequence goes on along the minus strand of NZ_JBZFQM010000002.1, from coordinate 911,829 downwards.
AACCTTACAATTAGAATTATATTAGGATTATTTATTGGTGCGATTGTAGGATTAGCTCTTAATATTTTTTCACCTCAATTATTTGAAATCTTAAATACTGTAGCATTTTCACCAATTGGCAATCTGTTTATTAATGCCATCACAATGTTAGTAGTCCCGATTGTACTCATTTCAATCACTTTGGGTACAGCAGGTTTGGGTGATCCTAAAAAACTCGGCAGGATTGGTGGTAAAACAATTCTTTATTTCCTGTCTACAACTGCATTTGCCATCACAATTGGTATATTCCTTGCCTTAGTCATTAAACCAGGGAATGGAGGTAATTTTGATATTGCCTCGGCTGAATATACAGCCACTACAGCCCCCTCTTTTTCTGAAACTCTCATTAATATCATTCCAAAGAATCCAATTCAGGCGATGGCTGAAGGAAATATGCTCCAAGTAATTGTAATGTCTATTTTCTTTGGGATTGCCATTACGGCTCTTGGTGAGAAAACAAAGGGTATTATTAACCTCTTGGAGCAAGGTAATGAGGTACTGATGTATTTAGTTAACCTTATTATGAAAGCAGCACCGTATGCGACTTTTGCCTTGATAGCAACTGCTATTGGCAATCAGGGTCTCCCAGCTATTAGAAATATGGGTCTTTATATGATCGTCGTTCTATTGGCATTGCTGATTCATACCATTTTCACATATGGGGGAGCCATTGCAATATTTGCGAGACGTAATCCAATTGAATTTTTCAAGAAGTTTTTCCCAGCTATGACAGTAGGTTTTAGTACTTCATCGAGCAGTGCAACTTTGCCGGTAGCTATGGAGCTTACACAAAAAGAGTTAAAAGTACCAAAAAGCATCAGCAGTTTTGTACAGCCACTTGGTGCTACCATTAATATGGATGGAACAGCTATCATGCAAGGGGTTGCCACTGTATTTATTGCCCAAGCCTATGGCGTGGAACTTACGATGACGCAATTAATTACCGTAATATTAACAGCTGTTCTTGCAAGTATTGGAACAGCGGGAGTACCAGGTGTGGGATTAATCATGCTGACCATGGTTCTTGGACAGGTTGGCCTTCCGGTTGAAGGTGTAGGATTGATCTTGGGTATTGATCGTTTACTTGATATGACTAGAACAGCAGTTAATATTACAGGAGATGCATCCTGTGCCCTTATCATTGCTGAATCTGAAAAGAAACGTGAAGAAAGGGAAAATGAAGCATCAGAAATAGAAGTAGAAGAAATGACTGCCTAATTAGTTTAGTTTTGAAAAGTAAATGCTTGCTTATAGATGGCAAAATTAGTACGATGTAAGAAATGAATAGTATTCCACAAGGGGAGCCAGTGGCTGAGAGTGAACGAATGAGTTCTGACCCTTTGAACCTGTTAGTTAACACTAGCGTAGGAATGTGGCTGAATGAATGTAAATGTAAGCAATGCGAGCCATTTTGTGCGCGCATTGCTTTTTTGTATTTTGTTTATGCCCGATCAAGACTTGAGATGACTATTCAAAACTCTTGATAGAAAGGGGAAGTACAATGAGAAACAACCGATTATTATTTATGGTGGAGATTTCTGTTTTTTCTGCTTTGGCATTTATCTTTGATTTATTGGCCAGTGTTCTGTCTTTCAGTTTATGGCCGCAGGGAGGAAGCGTGTCAATTGCTATGGTACCTGTTTTTTTAATGGCGTATCGCTGGGGTGTCAAAGGGGGTGTAACAACTGGATTACTGCTTGGTCTATTGCAAATATTATCAGGAACTGCTTATATCATGCACCCTATTCAAGGGCTCCTTGATTATATTGTTGCCTATACGGTAGTTGGCTTAGCAGGACTTGTGTTTAAGTATGTTGAAAGAGAAGGAATTAGAAAGAAGGACTTGAAAACTTCTGGTATGGTCCTAATGGGAATCTTACTCGGTAGTACTCTGCGTTTTATCGCTCATTTTATTGCCGGAATCGTGTTCTTTGGTTCTGGTTCGGCCGATGGCCAATCGGTCGCTGTATTTTCGTTACTGTATAATTTATCCTACATGTTGCCAAGTGTGATTGTTAGCGGATTTATTATGATGCTTTTATTTGCTGCCGCACCGCGAGTCATCCTCAGAAAGCCCGCACATCATTCATAAATGAATAAATCACTATATCTGGACTCTCAACATCATTGAGAGCCTTTTTGTGTTTCGCTTATACCTACTGTGTACTATTTCTCTATTCTTAATGAATTATTATTTTTAGTATAGACTGGTTCTTTTGACCTTTACTTTTATTCTAAGTAGGTTTTTAGGAAGAAGAACAAGGGAATATAAAAAAATTAGTAAATATATACATTATAGTACCTCTTTTCCATTTATTTCTATTATAATAGTAGTAGTGAACATTGATTGTGGAGAGTATAAAATATTAATTTATAGATGGGAAGAGGGATGTTTATGAGTAAGGATGAGATTATTCGTCTAATATCTGAACGTATGAGATTAATCCGTGTGGAGGTTGATTATACACAAGACAAGATGGCTGAAATAATAGGAATTTCCAAAAAAACATTGGTGCAGATCGAAAAGGAACGCAATGAAGCAAGCTGGACAACTGTTGTGGCTGTCGTTTCATTGTTTCGTGAAACCTTAACTGTGCAGACATTATTTGGCGGGGATCCACTCGAAGTTATTGAAACGGTTTCAAGAGAAAGAATTGATTACAGAAAAGAAAAAATGCTTGGCGGCAAGGTATGGTGGAAAGATATTCTGCTTGAAGGAGGGTATGTTCTGCAGCAAAATATGATAAGTGAACACTACCGGATTCTGGACGAGGATCAATACCGGATTTATAGCTCATTAAATGAAAACGATGTCCATAGTAAATTTAAAGAATTAGTCAATAAAGTTCTGCAATCATAATGTTTGGAATAAGAGAGATTCCTGCGGTACATATGAATGAAGTTTTCCTGGAATGTCTCTTTTAATTTAAGGAGTTTTCGATTTGAGAAGGCAAATGGATGACCTCCTGTTTCTTTGCAGAAAAGCAGGAGGTCATATTAGTAGGATCAGGTACATTTAGTCTTTATTTAGCGACTAAAACAGGGCAATTGGAATTACTTATAATTTTTTCGGAAATACTTCCAAGGAATAATTTACGAAGGCCGGAACTGCTGCTGTTGCCGACAATAATTAAATCGGCACCTTCTTTCTCTGCGTATTGGAGAATCATATCATCCGTGTCCCCTTCGAGTACAACAAAATGTGAATGAATCAAATTATTATCTTCAAGACTGTTTACATATCTTTCAATTTCCTCAAGCTGAGTACTCGTAGATGTGCTGTTGTTTATTAGATGACTCTTTTCTGATAAGATGGTTTGACCCTGGCTGGAGTCTGCATAGAATGGTGCATTGCTGGAAGTGACAAATGTTTCATCTGGAATAGAGGCCTCATTAGTTTCCTCATAAACATATACAACTGACAACAATGAGTTTTCATTACTCTTACAAAGATCTAGTCCCATTGATAAACCTAATTTTGCCGAATCTGAGCCATCAAACGCCACTAATATATGTTTGAACATATAGATTCAGTCCCTTCCATTTTTTTCTCTCCTTTATTATTTATCCTAAATCAGATGGATGGAAACATATTACATGTATCTCTGTATCAATCTGCCTATAAGATGCTGTTCTGTAGCAATAAGTGTAAAGTATCAAATGACCTGATTTTACTTAATTTGCTGGAGAAAACGATTATATTGTACGATATCTCTAAACTAATCGATAATTAGATAAATATGACAAAAGACCAGTGGTCATACCGGTAAATTTCCTGTATTCTTGTGTTATAGAAAAAAGAGGTGATGTGGATGTTCAAAGATAAACAACCCCAAGGTATTCACCCTATTATAAAAAAATGCTTAACTCATTTGGATGTTTTGGGAGCAGATGTTAAAGTAAAGCAAATTGTTTATATGTATATGGAGATATTGCATAAGGAAATTGAAGCCTCGAATAATGAGTTTATTAAATGAAAATAGAGTGAAGGTAAACAACTGTCTATCAGTTGTTTTTTTATTTTTTGTGTATAATATGTAAAAATACATATAAATTTAATTGATTATAAGTGGAGGGAAATAAGGATGCGTCAAAAGTATTTTAAAAAAGCACTGGGTATATTCGACCATTCTCGTCTATTACAGATTCTTCTGCTTGGAATATCTTTTGTAGGTCTTATCATAAGTGTATTTTTTTATATACTTTTTAATCAGGAAGTAGATTTGTCTCATTTAAAAACTGAACTTATGCAGCCAACTATTATTTATGACATGAATGGAGAAGAGGCAAGTAAAATTTCAGCAAATAAAACGGAAGGTGTTTCAATCGATAAAATTCCGCAACATGTTATTGATGCAGTGATTTCGATAGAAGACCGACGTTTTTATGAACACACTGGGATTGATTATAAAGGAATTATTCGGGCTGCATACAAAAATTTCACAGCAGGCTCAGTCGTACAGGGTGGAAGTACCATTACGCAGCAACTGGCAAAAATAACGTTGCTAACTCCTGAACAAACGTTAAAAAGAAAGCTGAAAGAAGTTGCAATTGCCAGCCAGATTGAACGTGAATACACAAAAGATGAAATCATGGAAATGTATTTAAATCAAATTTATTTTGGTCATGGAGCCTGGGGAATTCAGAATGCCAGCAAAGTATATTTTGGTAAAGAAGTTGAAAAAATTAATTTATCAGAGGCTGCTTTGCTGGCCGGTTTAATACACGCACCCTCTTCTTTAGATCCATATAAAAATTATGATGCCGCTAAAAACAGACAGAAGGTCGTGCTCAAGCAAATGAAAAATAGCGGTTTTATTACGGATGAAGAAAGAGAATCAGCAGTTAATACTGAAATTAAATTGACAGAATTAAGCGACCCGTTAAAAGGCATGTATCCATACTATGTAGACCAAGTGATTGCGGAAGCCAGTAAAGAATATGGAATTGTCCAGGATGAGTTATTAACGGGCGGGTACAAAATCTATACTGAATTAGATACAAGTATGCAGGGAGCGATCGAAAAGGTCTATCAACAAGATGATTTATTCGCCAAAGGTTCAAATACAAATGAGCTTGTGCAGAGCGGTGCAGTTTTACTTGATCCCAAGACAGGGGGCGTGAGGGCACTGGTGGGGGGAAGAGGGGAGCATGTTTTTCTTGGATACAACAGGGCAACCCAATTAAAGGCCCAGCCAGGTTCAGTTATGAAGCCGCTTGCGGTATATGCGCCTGCTCTTGAAAAGGGATATAAACCCGCAGATTTAATTATAGATGAGGAAATGAAATTTGCCGGAGATTATAACCCAAAGAATTATAATGACCAGTATGAGGGGGAGATCCCTATGTTTGAGGCTGTCTATAAATCTAAAAATATCCCTGCTGTTTGGCTTTTAAATGAAATAGGTATTCAAACTGGAATAGATTATGCAGAGAAGTTTGGCATTAAGTTAAAAAAGGAGGATCGAAATCTTGGTCTGGCTTTAGGAGGTTTACATGAAGGTGTATCTCCTTTAGAAATCGCCTCTGCTTATTCTGTTTTTGCAAATGAAGGAATACGTCAGGAATCGCATCTTATCCAAAAGATTGAAGATGCCAATGGACAAGAAGTAGATGAATTTAAAGGAAAAGAAACAAAGGTTACGACAAAAGAAGTAGCAGAAAATATGACAGCGATGCTTAAGGGTGTCGTAGAGCATGAAGATGGAACCGGAACAAATGCAAAAGTACAGAATAGAGATATAGCCGGTAAAACAGGTTCAACTCAGGTAAATGGAGTGTCAGCGCAAAATGCGGTAAAAGATGAATGGTTTGTCGGCTATTCTCCTAACCTCGTTGGTGCAGTGTGGATGGGATATGACAGAACGACAGTTAATCAGTATCTTTTAAAAGATAAAACAAGAGGTGCAAATATTGTTTTTAAAGAAATTATGACAGGTGCATTGCAAAATATGGAACGTGAAACTTTTGATGTCCCAACCATTAATGATATGGAGAAGGAAGCAGAAAAGAATCGTTTTAAAAACTATTGGATTGAGCAAAAGGAAAAAATCAATAAGAGTTTTGAGGATTGGCTCAATCGCTGGAAGAATTAAGCGTGGGATGTTCCTCAGATAAAATATGGATCCGGATTATCAGTTAAGTGAAAATGAAAAAAGCACATTTGAAATCGTAAATGTTACGGTTTCAAATGTGCTTTTCTGTATTTTGGATTAAGACATTGATGGAGTTAACTCAGTACTCTCTTCCAGACAGATATTTTCGATATGATCGATTGCAGCTTGTGCATTTTCCCCTTTAACAAGAACCTTGATATGAGCATCTTGACCTAATGTTAAGAAAAATGCTGTTAATGAAGAAATATTTCTAACATCAATTTCCTGGCCATTTTTCTCCAGATTTATTGATCCATCATAGTTTTTGGCATATTGTGCAATACACATTAATTGTGGTAGTGTAATTTGTTTGTCAATAGAAAGTTCAGTAGAACCCATTTCATATTTTTCCATTTATCTCACCTTTTCATCTGTGTTTATGAAGGATATATATACTATTTACCCGATGCTATATCAGTTAAACAAAAAATAGATAGTGTGGGGATATTATGGTGAACTGGAATAATCTCGGTATAGTTTTCAACATGAGATATTTTTATTTTCTATTTATGTAGATAAGAGGTTAATTATCTGTTTTAACTTGATAATTGTATACATAATAGATGGGTTTGTCACGCTTGGTATAGCTATTGTCATGACTTTGGTTTTTTTATTAGACATGCGCTTTGGAATACAGGAGTCTTTTAAGAATAAAATTTAAGCGCTATCATTTGACCGTTTGCCATAATAGAGAGTATGTTCTTAATAGTGAGATAATTTTAAATAGGGGATGATGAAGGTGGAATATCGGATTGAAAAAGATACAATGGGAGAAGTACGTGTTCCAGCTGATCGTTATTGGGGAGCTCAAACAGAACGCAGCCGTAATAACTTTAAGATTGGACAAGAATTAATGCCGATTGAGATTGTATATGCCTTTGCAGAACTGAAAAAAGCGGCGGCATATTCCAATTATGAATTAGGTAATTTAGCTGAAGAAAAAAAGAATGCCATATCATATGTTTGTGATGAGATTATTGAAGGAAATTTAGATAATCATTTTCCTCTTAAAGTATGGCAAACTGGGTCCGGTACTCAAAGTAATATGAATATTAATGAAGTGGTGGCACGTAAAGGGAATGAATGGTTGAAAGAAAATGGGTCTGAAGCAACCTTGCATCCAAATGATGATGTAAATATGTCGCAAAGTTCTAATGATACATATCCTACTGCCCTGCATATTGCTGCCTATGAGGCAATTCATAAAAATGTACTACCTGAAATAACTGCTTTTATAAAAGTGCTTCAAGAAAAAGAACAGGAATTCATGGACATTGTTAAGATTGGACGTACCCATTTGCAGGATGCTACTCCATTAACACTTGGCCAGGAAATAAGCGGTTGGAGATATAGCTTTGAACGTTCTGAACAGATGATTAGAGAAAGCTCAGAGAAATTACTGAGCCTGGCGATCGGTGGTACAGCTGTTGGAACGGGTATTAATGCACATATGGAATTTGGCGATAAAACAGCGGGTTATCTTTCTGAACAGACTGGCTATAGCTTCAGTTCTTCACCAAATAAATTTCATGCACTAACCAGCCATGATGAAATCGTTTATGCACACGGGGCATTAAAAGCACTGGCTATGGATGCCATGAAGGTTGCCAATGATATTCGCTGGTTGGCAAGCGGCCCTCGCAGTGGAATTGGAGAGCTTACGATCCCGGCCAATGAACCTGGAAGCTCTATTATGCCTGGTAAGGTAAACCCGACACAAAGTGAAGCTTTAACAATGGTTGCAGTACAAGTATTTGGAAATGATGCAGCTATTGGATTTGCAGCCAGCCAGGGTAATTTTGAATTGAATGTGTTCAAACCTGTCATTGCGTATAACTTCCTGCAATCAGCCAGATTATTGTCAGATGCTCTTAAATCTTTCAGGGTTAATTGCTTGGTAGGACTTGAGGCGAATATAAAAAGTATTCAAAAGAATGTAGAATCCTCACTTATGCTCGTAACAGCATTGAATCCGCATATTGGATATGAGAAAGCAGCTGAAATTGCCAAGCTTGCTTTTAAAGATAATAGTACATTAAAAGAAGCAGCCTTAAAATCAGGTTATTTAACATCGGATGAATTTGATCAATGGGTGAATCCGAAAGATATGGTCAAACAGAAATCTTAAATAACGAAAAGTAACCCCCTTCCGGAATATACGGAAGGGGGTTTTGTCCATTAAATTATGAAGTTTTAATTAAGATTGAGATTTACCGCTGATTTGTTGTTCGCCCATACGAACCAGTCTTTTGGTAATTTCTCCTCCAACAGATCCGTTCGCACGCGCTGTTGTATCAGCACCCAGTTGTACCCCGAATTCGTTAGAAATTTCGTATTTCATTTGATTGATTGCTTCTGCTGCTCCTGGAGCAACCAATTCATTAGATGAATTGCTGTTTGATCTATTTTGATTCATGTATAAGCTCCTCCATAAAAATTAATTTTAGTTTGGTTGGGTCAGTCGGATTTGAACCGACTAGTAGGAGATTATCGTGTGGAATCCCCAAAGCCCTTTAACGGCTTGACCCAAGGTTATAAGTTTTCGTCTTTCTAGTAGCTAGTATGGAAAGGTTCATTTTAATTTATACACAGATATAATTAGAAAAAATTGGGGGACTGACATTGTGTAAACAGGTAAATATTAATTGACCTAGATAAACATAAAAAATCTGATTAAGTGAAACGCTAATGGAAAGACGAAGTTAGGGGCGGGTTGTATGGAATGTCCTTTATGCAATGGTCTAACCTCCATCGTATATCCATGTATAGCATGTCATAATAATATGGATGATTTTGGAAAGGTTATGGATTACTACGATGATTACAGTGCATATCTGGAAACGTATATACAGAAGGAAATAGATGGTGACCCTCAATCGGTGAACCAGTCTATATGCAGACATCTTTTGTCTTGCAGCCAATGTGGAAAAGATAAAGTAATATCGATTCATGAAATGGATATTTAGGGTCTTTTTAGAGGTCTGGTAAAAAGGAAAGGGCAGTACCGTATCTGAAAAGAAACAAAAAAGCCAAATCCATAAAGGAAATTGGCTTCATTTAACTCAAATATTAAGGGCGAATTCTAACCTCAGTGTCTTTATCAAAGAAGTGAGCTTTGTTCATATCAAGTCCTAATTTCAAGGTATCCATTGGTTTGATATCAGTACGGGAATCAATGCGTGCTACGATGGATTGGCCTTCAATTTGTGTATAGAGCATTGTTTCAGCACCCATGAGTTCTGCTACTTCAATTTGGCAGGTAACTGTTGAACCTGGAGAAGCATCTATGAATATAGGTTCATCATTAATATCCTCTGGACGAATACCAAGTACTACTTCTTTGCCTATATAGCCTTTTTGACGAAGATAGCTTAATTTACCTTCAGGAACAGCAATGCGTGTACTGCCAGTTACAAAATAGCCATCTTCTAAAGAACCAGAAAGAAAGTTCATAGCAGGAGATCCGATAAATCCACCTACAAAGATGTTCTCGGGTTTTTCGTAAACATCTTTAGGTGCACCAACTTGATGAATTAAGCCATCTTTCATAACAACAAGGCGAGTAGCCATCGTCATTGCTTCAGTTTGGTCATGCGTCACATAAATGGTAGTAGTATTCAATCTTTGGTGGAGCTTAGCAATCTCGGCGCGCATTTGTACACGCAATTTAGCATCAAGATTTGACAAAGGTTCATCCATAAGGAATACTTTAGCATCACGAACAATGGCACGGCCCAATGCAACACGTTGACGTTGACCACCGGATAGGGCTTTTGGTTTACGATTTAAATATTCTTCAAGTCCAAGAATACGCGCAGCATCCTTCACACGGCGATCGATTTCAGCTTTATCAAATTTACGTAGCTTTAATCCAAAAGCCATATTATCATACACACTCATATGTGGATACAGGGCATAGTTCTGGAAAACCATTGCAATATCACGGTCTTTTGGCGGTACATCATTTACTCGTTTATCATCAATATAAAAATCACCTTTAGATATTTCCTCTAATCCGGCGATCATACGTAAGGTCGTGGATTTACCACATCCAGAAGGGCCTACGAACACGATAAACTCTTTGTCCTGTATGTGTAAATTGAAATCGGTAACTGCAGTTACTTTATTGTCATAAACTTTATAAATATGTTCTAATTTTAGCTCAGCCATCTTTATAATGTCCTCCTTAAAAAACCATTTAATAATGAAACCCTTTTCACAATTTATTTTACTAGTCTAATAGTTAAAAATATATGTTCATGTTGCACAAATAAATCGATTAGGACATGGGCGGGTTGCACTTAATGATAATTTGTTTGCTCCAGTAAGCGGATGGCCAGATAGGCACATAAGCTATCTTCAAATTTGCGGACATCCAGATTAGTGATTTCATAAAATTTAGCAAGCCGATAATTCAGACTGTTTCGATGGAGAAATAGCTGTTTGGCGGCAACGGTCGCATTAGCGTTGGCCTCAATATAAATTTTAATAGTACGGAGCAAATCTTTTTCGTTTTCTAACGTGCCGAGCAAATTTTTAGCAAGCGTAATACATAAAGCTTGATTTTTACCTATTAATAAAAGGTTTAGAAATGCGGAAGAAAACGTGATGACTTTGTCTTTTGTATTATAGAGACATATTGTTTTAAAACATGTATCTTCGGAATCGAAATTTGTCATTATGTCCTCGGTAAGAGGATAATTATTTCCGATAAATAAGCGGATATATGCATATAAATCACTCTCAAGAGTATGAATGATAGCGTTGAAATCTTGATTTGTAAGCATGACTGATTTGGTATTTTCGATGATGACGCCGCTATAGGGGTCTTTCCAACATATAACGGGGGCATGAAAGAAACCATTTATAGCGTCGGAAAAGTCTGCAATATTGATATCACTGTTTGGCAGATGATAATGGATAAATCGGTAAGAGCTATCATCTATTTTATGTAATGGTTCAGAGTCTTGCTGATATAAAAGGCTATGCCACTGAACTTGCTGGGCTGATTTATTCAACTGTTCAGTATGAAGATAAAAAGGCTTCATAAAAGCATTTAATATGGCTATTTGATCAGACGTTACAGACCTTTTGGGAATACCAATATATTCATTCGGATTTTCTATATACCAATAATAAGACGGATCCTCCAGTGGATTTGGAACACGGATTGCGTCGGGAAAGAGTTTAAGTAAGTCAGTGTTCATAATAATCCTCCATATATCCTATATCATAGTCTATTGATTATCATATATATGATAAAGCATTAATTCGTGTACTCGGGATTCTAATTCTCTCTTCGTTTCGTCCTCGATGATGGTGTTAACCCAGGTAATGGAACCGTCTTTATGGTAAATTCCTTTACACCTTTTTTTTTCATAGTAAAAGGAAAACTTCCAACCAGGTATTTTTTCTGTTTCATATAATGATTTCCAATCAAAATGACTAATCATAGATACACCTCAAATTCTAAATTGATAGAAATAATAATTATTATACCGTTTTAAATACACGATTCATATTTATTAATACCTTATGAATAAAAGAACGATATAATATAAGTTGAAACCAGGTTTTGAAGGTTGCATTTTAACAAGTAAGAAGTCTAAACTAATCATTACACAAAGGAAGTTAAAAAGGAGCTACTGTATGAATATCGTTATAACAATCGTCACTGTGGTAGTAGTGGGTGCCCTTATTGGCGGGATTACTAATGCCTTGGCTATTAAAATGCTATTCCACCCATATGAGGCTATTTATATTTTTGGAAAACGTTTGCCATTTACCCCCGGATTAATACCGAAAAGACGGGATGAATTGGCAGATCAAATGGGGAAAATGGTTGTTGAACACTTAATCACTCCTGAGAGTATTAAAAATAAATTGCTTACTGGAGCCGTCAAAGTAGAGGCTAAGAGAATTGGTGAAAATATGCTGGATAAGACCATTTTTTCTGATATCTCTATAGAGGAGGCGCTTGAAAAAGTAGGGATGGCTGATATTCCGGATACAATCATAAAAAGACTGGAAGTTCAGTCATTTGATTGGTTAGAAGATTGGTACAGCCAAAATCAGCATAAATCTTTAGCTACCTTTATTCCAGTAAGTGTAGAGGGAAAAATAGAACATAAAATACCGGATACCTCCAAATATATATTGGATAAAGCGATTGCTTTTTTTGCAAGTAATCAAGGTAAGGAAAGGCTTCAAAAAATGGCTGATGACTTCATGAAAGAACGTGGAAAACTCGGCGGAATTATACAGATGCTGTTAGGTAATGTGAATATGGGAGAAAAACTTCAGCCAGAGATTATTAAATTCCTCTCAAATCCAGGCACTAAGGATACGCTAACGCAAATCCTGCTTAATGAGTGGCATAAAATAAAACAAAAGCAAATTTCAGAAGTAGAACAATTTTATACATTGGATGAAATGAAAAGCTTGCTTCATAAAGGAATCTCAACTGGTTATAAAAAGATTGATTTATCTAATCTGACACTCCTTCAATTAACTGGTGAATGGAATGAGACTGTTAAAGGGAGATTGCTGCCAAATTTAATTGATGCACTTGCGACTCTTCTGGTTAAGAAAGTACCAATTATCATGGAAAAATTGAAATTACAGGAAATTGTCCGTGATCAGGTTGCTTCGTTTCCAGTGGAACGTCTGGAAGAAATGGTGCTGTCTATCACAAAAAGCGAATTGAAAATGATTACGTATTTAGGAGCTTTATTGGGCGGATTGATTGGGGTTTTCCAAGGAATCTTTATGATTATCATGAATTAAAATCGTTCTGCAGAACATACAATGGATGTATAATGTTTTTGATAATGGTATAGTAAGGAAGACTTCAATGTAAAAGAAAACAGGAGGTATATCATGGCAGTTAACTTATATGATTTAGCTTATTCAGTAGAAAAAGGCATACGTGAAAGTGCGGAGTATACAGAATTAAAGAATATGTACAATGCTATAATGTCTGATGAAGAAGCAAGAACGATGTTTAATAATTTCAGAGACATACAAATGAATCTTCAGCAAAAACAAATGATGGGTCAGGAAATTACAGAAGAAGAGGTAATGCAGGCTCAAAAAACAGTAGCGCTTGTGCAACAGCATGAAGCTATCTCTAAATTAATGGAAGCAGAACAAAAAATGAGTGTGATTCTTACAGATTTAAATCGTATTATCACAAAACCATTGGAAGATTTGTACGGAACACAATCCTAAACATATAAAGAACCGTTTAGCGCATGAACATTCTCCACTGCAAACTAGTGAGGGACTAAGTTCATAAGCTAAAGCGGTTCTTTTTTCTTTATAAAAAAGTTATAAATCTGCCAAAAACCGCATACAGAATGTATATGGGCATCATGAAAGGTGGATTGAACATCATGGTATACAAAATGTTAATGATTAACATGGATGGTGCACTATTATCTTCAAATGGAAAACTCCATACTCTTACAAGAGAATCGATAGAATATGTAGCTAAAAAGGGAGTAGAAGTGGCCTTATTAAGCTCGAGTAATTATGACTATGCACAACGAACAGGAAAAGCTCTCAAGTGTAATCCGCATATCATTTCACATCAGGGTGGATTCATTCTGGAAAATCTCAAAAATCCTATTTTTGTTAAACGAATATCGGAAAATACAACCCTTGATATTGTGCGCTTTTTGGAAAAATTAGGCGGACATATTCGTTTGATACATGAGGATTTAACAATTGGAAATCGAGTAGATATGCCCACACCACTCTTTACAAGAATCAAATGGACTCCGGGAGAAACCGCTATATATGCACAACAATTTGTAGACTCTCTGGAAGAGTATTTACACAGTCATCCATTGTCTCCGCTGCAAGTTGATATCTATTTGGATACAAAACAGGATAGAGCAGATGCGAAAGCCGGTATTGAAGCAATGTTTGATAACGTAACGATACAGGAGGATCAGTCGAATAAGCTAGTAATTTTGCCGGTACAGGCTACGAAAGAGAAAGCATTCAACTACTTGTTAAAAAGCAGAGGCATATCAGCAAGTGAAGTAGTTTTAATTGGCTGTGATTTGGATGAATCTGAACTGGTACGAAGAGCTGGACTAGGAGTAGCTGTAGCAAATGCTGATGTCGATGTTAAGCGTTCAGCGAAATGGATCACCCGTAGCAATGATGAACTGGGCGTGGCCTACCTGATTAAAGAGGTATTTAGAAGACAGCATCCCATTGGTTTCTTAAAAAAGATGAATATCAAGATTGATTAATGTATGGTTTATAATGGATAATATACCAAACGGATAGGGATAGCTGCACCGGCTATCCTTTTTGCTTTTGAAGAACCATCCAAAACTGAATATCAGTTAACCTAAATAGTTATGATAAGGAAGAAGATTTATTCAGGATTGACCACTTACAACATGTTCAGTAAACTGAGATGGATTGAATTTTTGAAAAGGGGATAGGCATGCGTATTTTAATAAATGGCATTGAAGATGAAAGGCTGTATCGACCTCTGTCTTTGATTGCAGACTTATTTTTTGAAGAAGCAACACTGCTTACGAATGATGAAACACCTTCAGATTTAACGATTACTTTAAACCAAGAAATAATCGATCATACATTATATACGGATGCAATATTAAAGGATTCTCTTCACAATAATGTATACGAATCCACATTTAATAGGAATGTCACGGACTCAGCGGATGAAAAGGCAATTTTTAAACAAAGAAAGCATTCGTTTTCATATGTTTTTTTAAAGGTTCTTGAGCAATATACAGGAGTAATTCAGAAATGGGGATTATTAACCGGTATTCGTCCGACTAAATTATGGCATCAATATGTAAAAGATAATATAGATGCATCGGTTGCAAAAAGGCAGTTGAGTGATTCTTATTCTATCTCAGGTGAAAAATTGGATTTATTGGAAGAAATAGCTGCCCGCCAATTAGAAGTCATTCCTGATTTATATGATTTGAAGAGGGAAGTGAGCATTTATATTGGGATTCCCTTCTGCCCTACTAAATGTGCATATTGTACGTTCCCTGCCTATGCCATTAATGGACGTCAGGGAAATGTGACCTCATTCCTCGGAGGACTTCATTATGAAATGAGAGAAATCGGTAAATGGCTGAAGGACAATAAAGTAAAAATTACAACCATCTACTTTGGCGGTGGGACACCGACAAGTATTTCAGCTGAAGAGATGGACATGCTATATGAAGAGTTATATGAATCATTCCCTGATGTATCAAAAGTGCGGGAAATCACGGTGGAAGCAGGCCGGCCGGATACCATTACACCGGAAAAGTTACAGGTTCTTAAGAAATGGAATATTGACCGGATCAGCATTAATCCACAGACCTATACACAAGAAACATTGAAGGCAATTGGGCGACATCATACAGTAGAGGAAACAATCCAAAAATATAAGATGGCAAAAGATGCCGGTATGAATAATGTGAATATGGATTTAATTATCGGACTTCCGGGTGAAGGTGTCCATGAACTGAAGAACAGTCTGGATGAAACGGAGAAACTGATGCCGGAATCATTAACTGTGCATACCTTATCCTTTAAGCGGGCTTCTGAGATGACGAGAAATAAAATGCGCTATAAGGTTGCAGATCGTACAGAAGTGGAACAAATGATGAATGAAGCTGAAAAATGGACCCAAGCCCATGGTTATCATCCATACTATTTATATAGACAAAAGAATATTTTAGGTAACCTTGAGAATGTCGGGTATGCTTTACCTGGCATGGAGAGTCTATATAATATACTGATTATGGAGGAACAGCAGACAATTTTAGGACTTGGATGTGGAGCGGCCAGCAAATTTATAGACCCTGACTCCGGGAAAATTACTCATTTTGCCAATCCAAAAGATCCTAAATCCTATAATGAAGGATATGAACATTATACAAATAAAAAAATAGAGTATTTAAAAGCTTTATTAACGCGATAAATAAACAACCGAGTTTTCCGATTTGGCGAGAACTCGGTTGTTTATTTGTTTAATATACAAAAAACTCTAATTTATTACATTTTTTAGTATTAAAACGCTTACAAAAACATTTATAATAAAAATATATCAAATTTGAAAGGGGATTTTGCCAGTGAAACCTGCCTCTGTTATCAAGAGCGTAGTTGTGCAAAAGGAAGGGACTGTCGCTACAGTGTCATTAAACCGTCCTGAAGTATTAAATGCTCTTAATAAAGAGATGCTCGTGGAATTAAACAAAGAATTGAAAGCTTTAAGTCTTGATGAAGAAATTACAATCATTATTCTTAAAGGGAATGGAAACGGATTTTGCTCAGGCGGTGATATTAAATCCATGTTTAACCTGGGCAATGAAAAAGATTTTTACGGAATAATGGATTGTATTAATGAACTAGCCATGGCTATGTACACGATGCCTAAATTAACAATTGCAGCCGTTCATGGGGCAGCGGCGGGACTCGGATTCAGCCTTGCCCTGGCTACTGACTGCGTTATTGCGGAGCGGGAGAGTAAATTAGCCATGAATTTCATTGGGATTGGCTTAATTCCTGATGGCGGAGGACATTTTTTCCTGGAACGTAGGCTTGGGGAATTAAGAGCCCAGGAAGTAATCTGGGAAGGTAATGTAATGAATGCTGATCAGGCATCAGAAATTGGTTTGGTTGATCTGGTAGCGAGGGATAGCCTTGAAGAAGAGGTTCGAAGAAAAGTAGAAGAATGGAAGGCAAAACCAATTCAGTCTATGATTCGTACAAAAAAAATTCTTGCTGAAACAAACCGTCCAAAATTGTTAAAGATACTCGAATTAGAAAAACATTCACAATTTGTGATGAGACAAACGGAAGATCATGCTGAAGGTATTCAGGCGTTTGTAGAGAAAAGAAAACCGAGGTTTAAAGGAAAATAAGCAATAAGGTCTGTGGAATTCCGAGTAGAATGGAATTATACAGACCTTATTTTTATCTGTGAAATAATATAAGCTTGCCTAACGGTGAGGTGCATCGATGTGTCTTTTCTTCGTATCCTTTTTCAGCCAGCAGCTTTTGTCCCATTTCTTTGGCCATATCATCATTCTCTGCCTGAAACGATTCATCCAATACTTTTTCACCATCTGTCTCAAATACGGTTAATTTATAGGTTTTCATCTCTATTCCTCCTAAATTTACACTGATCTATCAGATGATATTATTTTCGCATAGAAAGTTAAAATTTGTAAAGTTTAGAATTACCTTTCAATTATTAGACGAAGTATAATAAAATAAATATAGGAATTGATAATGGGGGGAACTTTATTTGACTTTACTAGTAAATAATGTGATAAAGCGATTCGGTGAATTTACAGCAGTGAATAATCTGTCACTTGATGTGCCAGAGGGTACGATATTTGGGATGCTTGGAGCAAATGGAGCCGGTAAAACAACAACTTTTCGGATGATTCTCGGTTTGTTGGATCCAACAGAAGGGAGCGTCAGTTGGAAGGGAAAGAAAATTGATTATTCTACAAGCTCAAGGGTCGGGTATCTTCCTGAAGAACGAGGATTGTACCCGAAAATTAAAACAGGTGATCAATTAATTTATTTGGCTCGTTTACGAGGGATGAACAGATCCGATGCTATAAAGGAAGCGAAAGATTGGCTGGATCGCTTTAATGTTCCGCAGTATTACGATAAAAAGGTTGGCGATCTTTCTAAAGGGAATCAACAAAAAATACAATTTATTGCTTCAGTTATACATAAACCTGAGTTATTAATTTTAGATGAACCATTTAGCGGTTTGGATCCTTTAAATGTAGAAGTATTAAAGACAGCTGTGCATGATCTAAGAAAAAATGGAACAACAATCGTTTTTTCCAGCCACCGGATGGAACATGTAGAAGAATTATGTGAACAGCTCTGCATACTTCAAAATGGGCAGGCAATTGTTAAAGGATCACTAAAGGATATAAAGCGTTCCTTTGGTAAAAAGAATGTTGTCATTCATGCTGATTTTGCTCTGGATTTCCTGAATGATTATCCTGGGGTCACAAAAGCAACAGAAGTAACAGAAGGGATCCATTTGCAAATTACCAATGAGAAGGATGCTGAGTTGATTTTACAGGACACAGTGAAACGCGGCTTTATACGGAAGTTCGAATTGGAAGAACCATCCTTGAAGGATATTTTCATTGAAAAGGTTGGTGCTCAATATGAATAAATTTTGGATTATGACATTTCAAACGTATATATCGAAGGTAAAAAGTAAGTCATTTATCGTATCAACAGGTATTATTTTATTAATGGTTCTAGCCTTTATGAATCTGGATCGGATTGTAGGTTTGTTTGACAAAGATGATACGACAATTGGGGTTGTGGAAGAATCAGGCGGTTTTTATTCTGCATTGGAAAAACAACTGAGCAGCAGTGGAAGTGAATTAAGACTTAAAGCCTATAAAACCGAAGCTGACGCAAAGAAAGATGAAGAAGAAGGGAATCTGGAAGGGTATTTGGTGCTGAGGGAACAGGATGATGTTCCGACAGGTATCTTTAAGGCCCAATCGATCGCCAATTCGAATGAAAGTTCAGAAATCCAAACTGCTTTGCAGCAGATCCAAACAAGTGTGTTAACGAAGAAGGTTAATATTACGGATGAACAGCTCGCAGCGATATACAAGCCTGTTTCGTTTGAAATCGTCCCATTAAATGATCAGGCGAAATCAGAAGAAGAGCTTGATCAGGCTCGTGGTCTTGTCTATGTGATGATATTTGTGATTTATTTCTCTGTAGTCGTTTATGCCAGTATGATTGCCAATGAAGTGGCCATTGAAAAATCCTCCCGAGTGATGGAAATCCTAATATCGAGTGTGTCACCCATTCAGCAAATGTTTGCGAAAATTACGGGGATTGCTCTTTTGACATTAACTCAGCTCGCGATATTTGTGTTGGTCGGCTATATGTCGTTTAAAAATACCAGCAGTGGGATGGGCGAAATTTTCGAAGCGTTTGGCTTTGATAATATGAGGTCAAAAACGATTATTTATGCGGTTTTATTTACCTTCTTAGGGTATTTATTATATGCAACGATGGCAGCGTGTCTTGGATCTTTAGTAAGTAAGATTGAGGATTTGCAACAAATGATTATGCCAATGACTATGCTTGTTGTCCTCGGATTCATGCTTGCCATGATAGGGCTTACTAATCCGGAAGCAAAATTTATAACGGTTACTTCTTATATACCGTTCTTTTCGCCTATGCTTATGTTTATGCGTGTAGGAATGCTTGAAATATCTAATGTTGAAATTGCAATAAGTATTGCCATTCTGATTGTGACGATTGGGTTATTAGCCTATATCGGAGCCAAAGTATATAAAGGTGGAGTACTGTTGTATGGAAATTCCAGTTCGTATAAAAATATTAAAAAGGCACTCGATTTGACAAACAGCAATAAATAAAAATTTGCTCACTTCCTTGTATAGGGAGTGAGTTTTTTATGCTTTTTCGTGATTAACTCACCTTACCTGGTTTACAGAGACTCTGTAATCCCACGCTGATTATAAAAAGGCATGACCTAAATAATTTTAGTCAACATATGAGATAATTAGATTTGTGTTTTTTTGATTAGGACGGTAAATTGAGCAATTGTTTGTAGTAAAATGGCATGGAAGGAGTGTGGTACAATGCGAGGCGTAAAATTTATACACGCAGCAGATCTTCATTTAGGCAGCGTCTTTTCGGGATTTCAACATATGCATAGTGCCATTTATGATCAAATAAAAAACAGTGGATATGTTGCCCTAACAAAACTTGTAGACAAGGCCATTCAGGAAAGAATCGATTTTGTTATTTTTGCCGGAGATATTTATGATCATGAAGAGCGAAACTTGAAGGCCCAATTAAAATTCAAGTCGGAAATGGAGCGATTGAATCACCATTCTATCCCTGTATACTTAATTCATGGAAATCATGATTATATAAATGGAAATTATTTTGATATTAGTTTACCCCCAAATGTTTATGTTTATGGACGTGAAGTAGAAGTTAAACAATTTATCAAAGAGGATGATGGAACCAGCGTGAACCTGTATGGATTCAGCTATGATAAACGTCATATCCATGATCGGATCATTCAGGAATATAAACCAACCGGAAATAGTGATTACCATATTGGGATTTTACATGGGAATTTAGATGGTGAGAGTGTCCACGGAAACTATGCTCCTTTCTCGAGAAGTGAGCTGCTCAGTAAACAATTTGATTATTGGGCCCTTGGCCATATTCATAAACGAATGGAAATCCTTCATGACCCTCCGGCCATATATCCAGGATGTCTTCAGGGCAGGAACAAAAAAGAGACAGGTGAAAAAGGATTCTATATGGTTACCATGTCTGGATCAGCCACTATTTTAGAATTTGTACCAGTTTCTACATTGGAATGGAAGACGGAAATTATTCTTGCCAATCATATTTCGTCTATAAATGAACTCATAGCTGGTCTGGAAAGGGCAAAAGCTGATGCTTTTAAGCCAGATAAGTATATTCTCTTGAATATAATGATTGATGCATCCTCGGCCGATCCTAGCCAGGAATGGCTTTACTTCGATATGGACAGCCTACTTGAAGGAATTCAGGGTGAAGAGGATATGAATGAGCCGTCTGTATGGATTCACTCCTGTACATTGATTCCACCCCATTATACAAGTGGAAATGATGAGGTATCTGAAACGTTTATGGATGAACTTTTGAGGAATACTGCCAATATGAATTCTGAACAATATATGAAATACGGAGAAGCTCTCTTTACGCATTCTACGGCTAGAAAGTACCTGGAATCTTGGGAAGAAAGCGAGTGGCAGCAAATTTTGGACGAGGCAACGTTAGAATTAGTGAAGCGTTTAAATCGTTGAAATGAGGAGAACATATTTTGATTATAAAAAAAATACATATATATGGATTTGGTAAATTTGTTGACTACCAACTGGAATTAACTTCAGATATAAATGTTTTCTATGGAGAAAATGAAGCTGGTAAATCCACTATTTTCTCTTTTATCCATGCGATGCTATTTGGTTTTCCTGCAAAAAACCAAACAACTCCCTCTTATGAGCCGATAGGAGGCAGCCGATATGGGGGGAAGCTGGTCATTGTGCTGCCTGAAATAGGGGAAATAATGATTGAAAGAGTGAAAGGACATCAGGGTGCTGATTGTGCGGTTTATGACAGGTCCGGTAAAGTCGGGGGAGAGGAGAAAATAAAAGAATGGTTAAAGGGAGTGGACCGAGGATTTTATGAATCCATTTATTCCTTTAATTTAGACGGCCTGCAAGACATTTATCGTCTGGAGGAAGATCAATTAGGGAAATATCTTTTTTTTGCAGGTATGAGCGGAAGCGAAAGGCTTTGGGATATGGAAGCGGGGCTGCAGAAGCAAATGGATAGCCTCTTTAAGCCTGGCGGTAAAAAACCACTTATAAATCAAAAACTGGCAGAATTAAAACAGAGTTCCCAGGCCATTCAGAAAGCAAGGGAGAGAGAAAAAAGCTATAATACATTTTTGGCTGAAGATAGGCAATTGATTGACGAAATATCTATTAATCAAGAAAAAATCGATCGAATCAAAACCAATTTAATACATTTAAAAGATTGGCAGAGACTGCTGCCAAGCATTCATGAACTAGCCGCAATTCAAGCCCGCCTCGATGAATTGAAAGAATCTCCTTTTCCGGTAAATGGGATGGGGCGTATGGAAAAGGTAGAGGCTGAAAGGACGGCAAAGGAAACATTATTAAAGACTCAGTTAAATAAACTGAAAGACCTCCAGGATGAAAAAAATGCTTTAAGTGTCAATAAACAGTGGCTTGGAAGTGCTGAGAAGGTACGTCAAGCTGAATTTTATTATGATAAATTGAGCAACTTAAACGAAGAAATCCAGACCCTATCAATTGAATGGAAGCATTTGGAGGATAAAATTACAAAGCTGCAGGGAGAGTTGCATACACAATTTGACCCTGAAATAATGGAAGGCTTTGATACAAGTATCTTTCGCAAGGAAGAAATTAAACAGCTTGAATTAGAGAAGCATACACTCACAAAGAAGAAATTGGAGCTTGATACACAGCTTGAAAAAGAACGGGTAAAATTGGAACAAATTGAACAAATCATAGATATTTATGAGAAAAAATTATTGCCCGACTATGAAAGAGAAAGACTGAAGAAAACAGTGGAACAGTATCATTATGTAGATCAGGCAGCTCTGGAAGAAAAGTCAGCAAAGGAAGTCATTAGACGATTAAAGCAACGACGGGATCAAGCATTAAGATTTGAGCAAAAGGGTAAGAAAAAACAGACGGTTATCTCTGGGTTTGTCCTATTTGCTGCAATCCTGGCAGTCCTTTTATTCATTATAGGGGGACACCTGCCAATGGGCAGTGGAATGATAGTGGCAGTTGTCAGCATTGTTCTCATTATACTTATGAATTCCATGATGGGTAATCAGCTGCAATCGGAGGAAATAAATAAAGAAATTGCTTACTATGAGGAAATTGTAAAGCAATCACCAGTGATTTCCGTAGATGAACAAAGCTACCGGATGCAACTAAACGTACTTGAAGAGGATACGGTAAATCGAGAAAAGTACAAGCTGGAATCACTGCGTAAAGAGCAGCAGGAAGCGAGATTTGACAGTTTAATTGATGCATTTGAAGAATGGGAAAAAGAGCTGGCAGCTTGTGAGAATAAATTGATATCACTTGGAAATGAATGGTCACTTCCAGATGATGTTTCCCGTACTATGCTATTTGATGCTTTTGAGCGTATTGAAAAGATTAAAAATCTTATGTTGGAAAAGAACAAGTTGCGATCATTGCTCTCTTATAATAAAGAAAAAAAGGTTGAGTATATCCGATATATTCATAAGCTTGCAGAGGAGTTTGGTGTGGAGGTTAACCAAAGCATTGAGCAAATAAATCACTCCATTGTTCAAAAGTATAAGGAAAATGAATTGGCCTATAGGCAAAAAAATATGATTAACGAGAAGTTAGAGGAGCTTGAGGAGGAAATAGAGCCGCTTCAAGATGTTTGCATACAGCTTAATCAAGAAAAACAGGAGCTGCTCCAGGAAGCGGAGTGTCATCATGTAGAAGAGTTTTATCAACGTGGGAGAGATGCTGCAGAACGAAATCAGCTGAACTCTTCCAAGAGACAATTGATTGGGCAGCTCGGGAACTATTCGGATCTCAATCGTTACCATACTGTTACAGACTTCGTTTTAAGGGAAAGAATAGCAGAAAAAGAGAGTGAGCTTGATAGCTGTGAAACTACATTAAATCGGTTAAGAAAAAGGTTGGCTGAGGTAAAGTATGAGATTACAAGGCTTGAAGAAGATGGAACAGTGGAGGAATTGCTTCACAATCATCAGATAGTAAAACAAGAATTTCAATTAATGGCCAAAAAGTGGATGACCTACAGTATTACAAAGGGAGCTTTAGCGGAATCTATTAAATTGTATAAGCAAGAAAAACTCCCGGCAATTATTGAAAAGGCTAATGAGTATTTATGTAATCTGACGAATGGAAGATATGTAAAAATCCTATTTTCAGATGATGGAGAGGGGCTCTCATTATTGGACCATGATGGAATGCAGGTCAACTCTAAAACTTTGAGCAGAGGGACGGCGGAACTTACGTATGTTTCGATAAGGCTTGCTTTAGCGGGAACAATTGATGGACGGAAAGAATGGCCGCTTATCATGGATGATACTTTTGTGAATTTTGACGATAAGCGATCGGAGAGAATGATATCTCTATTAAAGCATATTAGTAGAGAGGGGAATCAAGTTCTCTTTTTCACTTGCCATGAACATATAGCAACTATGTTTGATAAGCAGGCTGTTATTCAATTAACAAGTTGATTTTAAGCTAATAATTTTATTTTGCGTGATATAATGAATATGGAATTGACCGGGGAGGGATATACATGAAGGGAATTGCCCATCATGAAGTTGGAGATACGATTGATCTTCATCTATTCATAAAGAATGCTATAAAAGGGACAGCAAGTAACGGTAAGCCTTTTTTATCGTTAATATTTCAGGATAAAAGCGGGGAAATAGAAGCAAAGCTTTGGGATGTGAAATCTGAAGATGAACAACTGTATGTACCTGAATCGATTGTACGTGTAACAGGTGATGTGCAAAATTACAAAGGGAAGCTGCAACTTCGGATTCGTTCTATTCGTATGAAGAACGATAATGAGTTGGTCAATATTGCCGATTTATTGCCAACTGCTCCTTTAGGTAAAGATGAGATGTCTGATACGATTACAAAATATATATTTGAAATGACGAATCCTAATATCCAACGTATAACGAGACATTTGGTTAAAAAATATTTAAATGAGTTTTTGGAATATCCTGCTGCCACGAAGAACCATCATGAATTCTTTTCAGGGCTGGCATACCATGTTGTATCCATGCTGAATTTAGCAAAATCAATTGCTGAGCTATATCCAACATTGAATAAAGATTTATTATATGCAGGCGTTATTCTTCATGATTTAGGGAAAGTTAAGGAACTTTCAGGACCGATTGCAACTACCTATACGGTTGAAGGGAATCTGCTTGGTCATATTTCCATCATGGTGAATGAAATTGGGAAGGTAGCTGATGAATTAAATATTCATGGTGAGGAAGTCCTTATCCTTCAGCATATCGTTTTGAGCCATCATGGTAAAGCGGAGTGGGGCAGTCCAAAACCGCCATTAGTTAAAGAGGCAGAAATCTTACACTATATTGATAACCTAGATGCAAAGATGAATATGATGGATCGTGCACTTGATCGGGTAAAACCGGGAGAATTTACAGAGCGAATATTCCCTCTTGATAATCGGAGTCTTTATAAACCCAATATAAAATAGAATCACGTCATAAAATATGCTTTCCGCTTAACGGAAAGCATATTTCTTTTTTTAAAGCATATATTTTTAAAAAGGATACTAAATCCTTAAGGAGGGAGAAGACAAGCTTGTCAATTTTTATTGGACTGATTATATCTGGCATCTTCTTAAGTGCTTTTATGACCATCAAATCAATCAGGGAAGAACAAAAAGTGGATGAAACCTGGATTGAACAGGAGGGAAATGTTTATATAGAAAGAATAGAAGAAGAAAAAAGAAAAAAAGCAATGGCACAATAAAAAAACTCGACCACATTCGGTCGAGTTTTTTAAGATTAAAAGGCATCTTTTAAATCTTTATCTTTTACTTCAATATCTGCAGCATCAATCACTTTTTGAATGGCTTCCTGAGCTTTCGCGGAATCCATTTTAGCAAGTTTAACATTCCTTGTTACTTCATCTTTTGATTTTTCAAAGGAAGGCTTATCATTTTCCTTTTTCTCTGTTACCTGAATGATATGGAATCCATGCTCCGTTTGGACAGGCTCAGAGATTTTATTGACTTCAAGGCCATATGCTGCATTCTCAAATGCTGCTACCATTTGTCCAACGCCGAACCAGCCAAGGTCTCCGCCTTTATCCTTGTTGGCTGTATCTGTTGAATATTTCTTTGCTAAATCCTCGAATTTCTCGCCTTTATCAAGTTTAGCCTTCACTTCTTTCGCTGTTTTCTCATCCGCAACAAGAATATGGCGAGCTTTTAAGTCGATTTTATATTTATTATTATAATAATCTTTAAGTTCCTTATCCGTTACATCAATTGAATCAAGAGCTGCTTTTTCTTGTAAAAGGTTGAATTTTACGGATTCTTTAAAGGCTTTTTCATCTTTGAAGCCAGACTGTGCTAAAGCTGCTTCGAAATTTTCACCGAGACTTTCTTTGGTTTCATCAACCTGTGCATTCACTTCTTTATCTGTTACTTTATATTTATCAGAGAGAACTTTTTTATATACGAGTTCTTTTACTGCCTGATCCCCGTATTGATCTTTTAATTGTTCATAGAGTTCCTCTTTAGTAACATTTCCCACTTTAGTTTCTACCACTGCTTCATCCGATTCGTTGTTGCAGGCTGCAAGACTCATAAGTAAAGTCGCTGATGCCAACGTAATTAACCATTTCTTCATCCACTACACTCCTTTTAGCATGTTGCCAAAATAAAAAGTATTTTATAACATGCCTAACTATAACATAAAACCTATGTTAAAAAAAGGATAAGCCTTAATATTATTTGACAATTATAACAATTACCGTGGATTTATAGGGTGATTAGGCATAGAAACATGCAATTTATTCCTTAGGTAAATGGATAATAATCACCGAAAAAAAGCAAGTAACTAAGCAAAAGGCCCATTCCTTTTTACTGGATTTGAATATGATACGGTAGCAGCTCAAAAGGAGGTGTGGTCATGAGTCAAGAATTTGGTGGAGGGTTTGCTTTCATCGTAGTTCTGTTCATTTTACTCGTGATTGTTGGTGCATCATACGTGTACTAACTAAAGCAAGTATGTAACTGAAGGGAGGATACAACATGTCTGGTGGATACGGCGGAGGTTTCGCTTTATTGGTAGTTTTATTTATCTTGTTGGTTATTATTGGGGCATCATGGATTAACTAATTAATGAATTACAAAAGAATGGCACATGATAAATGGCCATCTGTGCCAATTAAACATTATATAAGCTACACCATATTGTTTAACCAGTGGCTTATGAGGTTATAAAGAAGGCTTCAGGTATCTTCTGAATCTCATCTAAACACCGGGGCATTTGTAATTTGTAAAAGGAATGAAAGACGAGTGCCGAAAGGCATTCGTCTTTTATATAGTGTAGGTTATTTCAATATAAGTAGAGATTAACAGGGTGGTAATAAGAATATTAATCGTACGAAAAAATTTCGCCTGTTTAGCTTCTGGTATTTCTTTTTTTATACAGAAGCTTTCGGATAATTTATTTATATAGTACAAAATAGAAAGGGCAAATATTGAAAACAAAATGAGAGATATCACTCTGTTATCCTCCTTGACGCTAGTATCTCTCTTACATTATCAAAAAAGTACCAATTATGTAAAGAGTATGAATCATTTTAATATTTAATTATCTAAGGGGAAATGTGAAGGGAGAGAATCGGAGATATATAAAACACATTGTGACTAAATACACAAGCCCATTCAAGATAAAAGCGGAGTAAATTACTTGGTCATTCCGCTTTTAACTATTATTATTGAATGGGCTCTTTTTGGTGTTCAATTTTTTCCAGAACTCCATTTTCATCCGTGAATTCATTTTCGAGATTAGCAAATGATTTTTCAAAAATATTCATAAAGTCATCTCCATATATATTTTTCACAATCGCCATCATTTCCATCATATCCGGAAATTTCCCGTATAGGTCTTTCAGCGGTTGTGCACCTAAATAGACAGAGTTCTTAGATGAATCGAATACTTTTACAAGTTCAAGCAAAAGTTGGTTTCCTTCTTCCGTAAGCTCAATATAGGTATTACGTTTGTCATTCTCCTTTTTTGAAAATTTAAGAAGACCACGTTCTTCTAATTTCTTAGAAAAGTTAAAAGCTGTAGATACATGCATGACACCGAACTTAGCAACATCCGAGATAGAAGCACCTTTAAGATGGTAAGCAATCCATAAAATATGGTGTTCATTGATATTCAAATTATAGGGTTTGATCCACTGCTGCCAATCTTTTTCAATTGCTTTCCAGAGAGCTTTGCTAAGTTGAGCAACGCGTTGGGTAAATAGCATAGCTTCTTTGATGGAATTCAAACTTTCAGTCATAATACGCTCACCTACTTTTCTTTATTTATTATCCTTATAAAATATTAAATAACAAAAATGGTAATTTGCCAAATTTTTAGTTTTTTTACCTTTATTTTCTCGGTGGCGTTTTATTTTGTAGTGAGCGGAGAAATAGCTGTTTCGAGCTCCTGGATGGCTACTTCAACATCATTAATTTGAACTTTAATAGCATTCGTATGTGCTTGGCTGTCTTGTTTCCATTCATCCAATGCCTCTTTTACACCTTTTACGTAGTCCTGAATTTGTGTTTTACTAACAGTTGTTGCGGATACACATTCTTCTTTCAATTGGACAACACTTCTTTTTACATTTAGAAGAAGGTCCATAGTCTCATCTTTCGATTGCTTAAGTTGTAATCGTAACTCTTTTCCGGACTTGGGTGTACTAAATAATACAGAGACTCCGGCTACTGTAAGCCCAGAAATAAAACCGATCAATAAAGATTTTGCTTTCATTACTATTCACCTCAATTTTATCTTTCCATAACAGATTTCTACATAAAGTTAAAATTCCCTTTAAAATTATTCCTTATATTTAACAATTCCTTTTTTTATATTATTTTAAACGTAAAAAACTATTTTCGGAAACTATTTTTGGGAAAATATTCATTTATATTTTGAGTTATTTCTTATTTATTTATCCCTTATTATGTTATTTCATATAAATAATGGATGTGCATACACTTAGATAGGAAGATGAAAAGGAGGAGGAAAAGTGGCGATTTTTTTACTCATATTAATCCTTTTCAGTGCATTTATAAGTATATTGTTTTACTCCATTATTTCACTTGGAAGAGGAGGAGTGTATCCAGCCAAACGGGTCTTAAAGAAAAGAATTCATATGAGTGGAATATGGGTTACTGTTCTTCTTTTAGTATTAATCTTAATGTGGAGATTCTAATCATCAAAGAACAATAAAAAAGAGGGTGGAAGCCTATTATGGTTTCCATCCTCTTTAACTATTAATTAATGGCTATATTTGATCGTTTTAAAATGCCGCTGGCAATGGGATGAATAATGGCCATTACGACAGTATTAATAACTGTTGCAGGTAAGACTACTCCAGCTGCCAATGCAAGAAATGGGCCAGGTAATCCAATGATTAGATAGGCAGATCCAAGAAATAGCATTCCGGATATCAGTGTGCCTATAAAAGTAAGCGTGACTGAAATGGTAAATGTCTTTCCTAATCTTTGTACAAAGCTAAAAATAGCATACATAAGTAATGCGGTGAAAAATTTATCAATCAGATTTGGAATTAATCCTCCTGGAAAAGTAGTAGTTAATCCGGAAATAACTCCGGTTATGCTTCCCAACAGAATCGTGTTTTTAAGATCTGGAAATAAGAATATCCCAAGAAACATCATAATCAGCATTAAATCTGGTTTCATGCCAAACACAATTCCTGGCATGACGGTGTGCAATACAGCCCCAATTCCAACCAATAGGGATAAAGTCACCATAATTTTTGTATTCACTTCTCATCTCTCCTATTCTCATCTCATCTCATTTGCTTTTCCGATTGTGCGCTCATTGCCAATCGCGAAAAGGTTATTTAGAGTATATCATCTATTAGTAATATTTAACACGTGAATGTGCTTGTTTTTAAAATTATTCATGAATTCGGATAGCTTTTGACAATGCTCTAATGGAACAGCATTATAGATTGATGCTCTGCATCCACCAATTGAACGGTGACCGGCTAAACCGACAAAGCCAGCATTTTTGGATTCCTGAATAAATAATTTTGTTAATTCTTCACTAGGCAGGGTAAAGGTGATATTCATGTTTGAGCGGCTTACTTTCTCTGCATGGCCTTTATAAAATCCTGCACTCTCGTCTATAGTCTGATAAATGGTTTTAGCTTTTTGGATGTTGATTTTTTCTATTGCTTCAACACCTCCTTTATCTTTTGTCCACTCAAGAACTAAAGCCAACAAATAGATAGCCAAAGTCGGAGGAGTATTATATAAAGACTGGGAAATCGCATATGTATCGTAAGAGAGCATGGTTGGTAATTGTGGCTGTTCTTTAATTAAGTCTTTCCGGATTATCACGACTGTGACACCTGAGGGGCCAAGGTTTTTTTGGGCACCTGCATAAATAAGCCCAAAATCAGCGATATTGATTGGTCTGCTTAGTATGTCACTGGACATATCCGCAATGAGTGGGGCTGAATGTGTATGAGGGAATTCCTTCCACTGTGTGCCATAAATGGTATTATTGCTGGTGATATGCAAATAGGCAGCATTAGGATCCAAAGTAATTTCATCATTTTCAGGGATTCGCTTATAATTTGTCTCCTTAGTAGAAGCAGCAATCTCTGTTCGGCCAATCTTACGCGCCTCTTTTAATGCTTTTTCGGACCAGGATCCAGTCAAAATATAGCTTGCAGTTTTTTCTGGAGACAGGAGATTCATAGGTACCATGGAAAATTGAAGACTCGCTCCACCTTGCAGAAATAATACCTCGTAATTTTCAGGAATATTCATAAGCTCTTTCAGCAAAATCGTTGCTTTAGCATGTACTTTTCCATATTCTTCACTACGGTGGCTCAATTCCATAACAGACATATGGCTACCATCGAAATCCATCCATTCCTGTTTAGCTTTTAATAGAACTTCTTCCGGTAAAGCAGCAGGCCCGGCATTGAAATTATAAGCACGTGTCATCTTCATTCCCCTTCCGATATCGTAATTATTATATTAGAATTCTGTAGTGCTTTTATGAACTAAAGGGTGTAAATCATCTCATATTCTACCTCAAATAATGGTAAAGATAAATAAAAAATCAGACTATTTTGTTAGTTATAGGGTGTCAGATTATTTAGAAATGAACATATTCTTCCTATGTAGCTCAGAAGAGTGAACTATCTAAATTAGTAGATTTTGAAATTTTTCACCCTCGCTTATGTTTATATACTAAATACATTTCATTACTTTACCTTTTTCAGGTGGCTTTAAGCTACAACCAGAATGAAGCTTACCAGCCTTTTTAAGTTATATATAGTTAAATTTACATATATAACCAAATAAACTATATTTTATTCTCTATAATGATAGAATGGTATGAAAGCGCTTGTAAAATAAGGGGGAATAGAATCTATGATGAATTTAAAAGAAAAAATAGCCATTGTGACTGGAGGAGCCAGCGGTATTGGGTTAGCCGCTGTAAAAGCTTTTGCTGATAAAGGGGCAAAGGTTGTTATGGCTGATTATAATGAAGAAGCAGGAGAGGCAAGAGTAGAGGAATTAAAAGCAGACGGATCTGAGGTGACATTTATTCAAGTAGATGCTGGCAGTGAGTCGTCTGTAGAAAATCTTGTGAAGGACACTGTAACTTTATATGGTCAACTGGATATCATGGTGAACAATGCCGGTATTGGGGCTTTGAGTGAAACTCACACATTGTCCTATGAGGATTATCAAAAAGTGATTCGTGTTAATCAGGACGGTGTTTTCTTTGGGATTAAGCACGCGATCAATCAGATGCTAAATTCCGGTGGCGGAGCGATTATCAATACTTCCTCAATTTTAGGAAGTGTAGGTGAGCCTGGCGCATTTGCGTATAACGCCTCAAAGGGTGCAGTTAACCTGATGACAAAATCAGCGGCTATCCAATATGCAAACCGCGGTATTCGTATAAACGCAGTAGCTCCTGGTTATGTTGAATCTGGAATGGTAAACAAAGAGGCATTGGGAGATTACTATGACAATCTTGTGGAGAAACATCCAATTGGCCGCTTAGGTCAACCGAATGAAATTGCCCACGCTATTGTCTTCCTTGCAGAAAATGAATTCATTACTGGCACAACTATCCTTGTAGACGGTGGATATACAGCTCAATAAAGATAGGTGACAGGCTCTATTAAGAGCCTGTCAGACTTGATGACAAAAGAAATTAAAGAACTCCTATGCGGGTCATGCTCTCTAGCTTCTTTTATCTTTCGGGTTCCCTTAATAGATATTTTGCTTGATGTTGATTTAATTAACTTTTCCGCTGTATTCTGTCCTTTTTAAGTTAAGCGCCGTCGACTAGTTTATAAACTATAAGTGAAATACTATTCAATTTTAATTGAGATTCTAACCACATTCTAAAAAATCAAAAGCACCTCATTCAAGATGCTTTGGACAGTCTAATTTTATTTTGAAACATAATTTTAGAGAAGACTGGATTTACCACTTAAGGCAGACTGGAGTAATTCTTGTCCAACAGCATACGCCTCACTAAATGCCAACTTATCATAGTGTTTATATAGAGCATGAAATCTGCCGTTGTAGTTATGTTTCCACGGTTTCTTCTTTCCGCAAAAGTGGAGGAAAACGGTGTGGTTTATCACATAATCCATATCCAGCTTATCATTGGATATTAATTTATATCTAGCGTAACAAGTATATTAATCATACAAATCATATAAATTATCCTTCCAAAACGTATATGGGCTTATACCAAAAACTCCAGTTTTGCTGGCGATTATGTAAAATTCTATTATATTATTTAGAAATTAAATAATATAGGTATAGTATAGTACATTCTTTTATTAATGCTCAATTCTTTATATCTCCTGAATATTCCGTTTTATTGTAATTTAAACAATAAAGTATGTATTAGCCAATTATGATATGAATGATCTGAGAAGGATTTTAAGTATGTGTGAGTTTGTAATAGTAATATATAGTAAATAGATGGTTTGGATGTAGAAACAGATCTAAATTATAAAAGAAGGCAGTCAGTCTTAACGATTGTGAACTATACGAACAAAAAACGGCCGCCTTATTAAAAGGCAGCCAACTTGTTTTAATTTCCGATTATTGAATATGCTGACTGATTGACGCAGCAATATTAGCTAGGTCTTCACCGGTATACTCGCTTGTGTGTGTTTTCCAAACAGCGCCAAATCCATCATTTTGGCCATAGCGAGGAAGCAAGTGGATATGGAAGTGGAAGACGGATTGGCCCGCATGTTCACCATTATTATTTAACACATTCAGTCCGATCGGCTGATATTCTTGCTTTAGAGCACGAGCTATTTTAGGTACGGCCTGGAACACATGACTTGCGATATCAGGTGTCAATTCATACACATTTTCTTTATGTACTTTCGGGATGACGAGGGTATGTCCTTTTGTGACCTGGCTTATGTCTAAAAAGGCCATCACATGCTCATCTTCATAAACTTTTGCGGAGGGAATTTCGCCTTTGCTAATTTTACAAAAAATACAACCTTCCATGGTCAACACCCTTTCTATTTCTTCATTCTTTATGTATTAGTGTAGCACAGACAGAAACGGGAAAAAAGGAAAGGGACGCAACATAAAATGTTACGCCCCATCCTCTGAGGGGAAGCTTAATTCCTGGATATTCGTACAGAATCTTCTCTGACTATTACTCCAATCCGTTAGATGGAGCAATTTTGTCGTTTTCCCATGTTATGTCCAATGCAACCAACCCCTTAATATTTGGAATTATTAATCCCAATTTCAGGTTATAGGCCTTTAGCGAACACCCCATTTTCAAAAAGAAGTACACTGATCAAACCCTAGGTTAAAGCCATACGTTATCGCGAACCAACACCCCATTTATCAATGAAGTAAAGTGAATGTTGTTCCCCTCTGATTATAGATTGCCCATGATTTTTTTTAATATACATAGAAATGTCATAAAAAAATCTGTGATTACTTTTAGCATTTTCCGTTTGAGGACACGTTTGTTACAATGAAAGGAAGAAAAAGAAAAGGAGACTGTCTCTATGTCATTGCTTGAAATTAATCATATAACAGGCGGTTATACGAAGACCCCTGTATTAAAAGACGTGAGTTTTGAAGTGAAACCGAATGAACTTGTCGCATTGATTGGATTAAATGGGGCAGGGAAATCAACGATCATCAAACATATTATTGGTTTAATGACACCGAAAAAAGGAGAAATCAGGATAAATGGAAGCCAGTTTAAGGATGATAAAGACAGCTACCGTAAACAATTTTCATTTGTGCCTGAAACCCCTATTTTATATGAAGAACTGACATTAGAAGAGCATTTAAAATTGACTGCCATGGCTTATGGAATAGAAGAGTCTGTTTATAAAGAAAGAGTGGAGAAGCTATTAAAGGAATATCGAATGGAGAAAAGGCTGAAATGGTTTCCGGCTCACTTTTCCAAAGGGATGAAACAAAAAGTAATGATTATGTGTGCTTTTCTTGCTGAGCCTTTTTTATATATTGTTGACGAACCATTTGTTGGGCTTGACCCGCTTGCCATCCAATCCTTACTCGATATGATGAAGGATATGAAAGATCAGGGAGCAGGGATCTTAATGTCTACCCATATCCTGGCTACGGCAGAAAAATATTGCGACTCTTTTATTATTCTTCATGAAGGTGAGGTACGGGCTAAAGGGAATATTGAAGATTTACGCAATCAATTTAACATGCCTGGGGCTTCTCTGGATGATATTTATCTGCAATTGACAAAGGAAGATAGCCATGAATAAGGAAACATTATGGAAGGACCGATTTAATAATTATTTGAAGGAAACAACCAAATACTTACGGTACATATTTAATGGACACCTAGTCTTTGTGATGATTATTTTGCTTGGAGGAGCGGGGTATTATTACAGTGAATGGCTTAAGACATTGACCCCAGATTTTCCAACAGGGTGGATTATGGCGATTATCTTAGGATTGATTATTACGATTAGCCCAGTTACAACATTTTTTCGAGATCCGGATATTGTATTTTTGTTGCCGATCGAGTCAAAATTATCATCCTATATAAAAAAATCAATTATATTCAGTTTAGTCATGCAGGGCTATATCCTTATTATGGCACTGGCTATTTTAATGCCGATGTATATTCAAACGATGCAACAAACTGTATCCTTTTTGTGGCTGCTCCTAGCTTTACTGATCGTTAAGGGGATTAATCTATGTTCACGCTGGTTTGCCTTATACTACAGAGAAAAAAGTACTACTCTTATTGATGGTTTAATCCGTTTCGTTCTAAATACAGCTTTTGTGTATTTTCTTGTTAAGAATGAATCATTCTTTTTTATTGCGAGCGTGCTGTTTCTTTTAGGAGGGCTTTGCTTGTATTACTGGAAAAGCACAAGAAAAGAAAGTATACACTGGGAAAAGCTGATTGAGCTGGAAAACAGCAGGATGGCTGCCTTTTATCGAATAGCCAATTTGTTTACGGATGTCCCAAAATTGCGTGAAAAAATTTCGGAGAGGCGCTGGCTTGGCAGTGTGATTAAGATGCTGTCCGGTAAGTCTAATAATCCGTTCAGCTACTTATATGCCAGAACATTTGTCAGAGCAAATGATTACCTAGGGCTGTTTGTAAGGTTGACAGTCATTGGGGTTGTTTTATTCTTATTCGTAGATCTCGGTTGGGGGACGCTATTTGTTGCAGTATTATTTTTGTATATGACTGGTTTGCAACTCTTGCCAATTTGGCATCATCATGATCAAAAAATGGTGATGGATCTCTATCCGTTGCATACAGATTATAGAAGAAAGGCCGTTCTACAGCTATTGATTACTGTTTTGGTTATTCAAAATTTGATTTTCTTTGTCACAATTCTTATTGGTGAAGGGGTTAAACTGGCTATTTTAACACTGGTTATTGGTTTTGCGTTCGTTTTTATTTTCAGGCCATTTGCAATGAAAAAAATGTAAGCGGCATTGGGGGTTATGTATGTTATCTGAAAGGTACGAGCAAAGAGCTAGACAGGAATTGGATTTATGGAAGAAAAAAATTAGCGTAATGCCAAGTATGGCCATGCGGCTGTCCAAACAAGCTCAAACGGCCATCAATCAAAAAATACCTCAAAAAGTACATGATATAATTAGCACTTCCATTAAAACAATGGTAGATGGTGTATTATATAGTTCCACCTATTTTAAGAAAGTGGATCATATAGGGGAAACGCTTGAAGAAAAAGAAGAATTCGCTCAATCTATGCTGAATGTATACAGAAGAACGGCAGTTATTGAAGGAGCAGGGACAGGGGCTGGTGGATTATTACTTGGTCTTTCGGATTTCCCTCTGCTTCTTTCGATAAAAATAAAGTATTTATTCAGTATTTCTGAGCTATATGGATATGACCCGAAAAAATGGGAAGAAAGAGTATTTATCCTACTTGTTTTCCAACTCGCTTTTTCTTCTGTGGAGAAAAGAAAAGAGCTTCTCCCAGTAATAGAAGACTGGAAAAATCAAAAAGAGCCATACATGAAAATGGATTGGCGAAGCTTTCAGCAGGAGTATCGTGATTCCATTGACTTTATAAAAATGATGCAATTGGTACCGGGTATTGGCGCAATAGTAGGAGCCTGGGCTAATCATCAGCTGCTTGAACAATTGGGAGAAACAGCAAAATATGCCTACCGAATGAGATGGTTTAAGCAAGCAGAAAATAGATGAAAAAAGAAAGATAAAGAGGGAAAAACTGGCGTGAAAAAAGAATGCCAGTTTTTTTGTTTCCTATTTGTCCATAACCCTGGAAAACTTCTGGATTATGAGTATCGAATCCGCCGCTGGGAAAGTCAAAAATAGCGCCATTCCTGAAAACCGATGGCAGCACTGCCCAAGGTCTTTGCAGCGATTAACATGGCATCTTCATTAAAGTCAAACAAAAGATGGTGGTGTGGATAAGGATGATTTGATCCTTTCGGAGAAGCGCCTGTAAAAAACATGGCTCCTCTGACATGCTGGAGATAATATGAAAAATCCTCACCAACCATCAGTGGCATCATTTTTTGTATATTTTCGCTGCCAACGATATCGCTGGCTTTATATTCTATATAGTCTGCCTCAGCTTGATGATTAATGGTTGGAGGATATCCTCTGAAGTACCTTAATTCATAATGGCAATTATTTGCCAGGCAGACGCCTTTAACAATCCGTTCAATTTCCTCAATGATCTGCTCTTGTATTTCTGATGTAAAGGTGCGGACAGTCCCCTCCAAAAAGGCTTTGTCAGGAATGATATTAAATGCTTCTCCTGCTTTAAATTTCCCAATCGATACAACGGCTGCATCCATCGGATCAATCTTTCGGCTCGTTATCGTTTGTAAAAGGGAAACGATTTCTGCCCCAATGACCAAAGAATCTTTGGAGTTATGTGGCTCTGCGCCATGACCACCCTGACCGTAAATGGTTATTTTAAACCGATCTGCGGTAGCCGTAATCGGTCCAGGGCTTATATATATGGATCCAGTAGGGAATGGAGACCATAGATGAGTTCCAAAAATGGCGTCTACCCCTTCAAGACAGCCATCCTCAATCATAAACTTAGCACCACCGGGGGCAAGCTCCTCTGCATGCTGATGAATAAAGACATAGGTTCCCTCTAACATATGCTGCATTTCTTTAATTGCCTTTGCCAAGACCAGCAATAAAGCTGTGTGCCCATCATGACCGCAGGCGTGCATAACTCCTGGCACTGTGGAGCGGTAAGGGACATTTTTACCATCCTGAATGGGTAAAGCATCAAAATCTGCACGTAAAGCAACAGTCCTTCCGGGGGATTTACCGTGTATGGTTGCGACAATACCGCCGCCTCCTACATTACTCCGTATGGGGACATTTAATTCTTTATAAAAGTTCTTAATAAATTGTACCGTTTTCTTTTCTTGGAAGGAGAGTTCAGGGTGCTTATGCAAAAAACGGCGAATGGCTACCATTTCTTTAAAATTATCCTCTAATCGTTGGAATAGCTCCTTCTCCATATAATCCCCCTAATAAAATGACATCTAGTATCCTTATTTACATAATCACCCATTTTCAAACTAATATTGGTAAAACTTCTATAAGTTTAATAGATTGAGATCTAAAAAAAGGGTTAAAAAATAATTAAGCCGCCAATATAGAAAATAGGTCAGTTTAATTATCATTAAAGGTACGGATGAATTTAATAAGTTACTTAGTTCCTGTTTCTGTTAATTGTTTTCTTCTTTATGGGCATGGAAGGTAGCTGTGTAAGGATTGCCTGTAAACATAACCTGTGTATTAAATAGTTTGAATTTGTTCGTCAATAGCGTACTTGAATCCCATTTTGCATAGGCTTGCTCGTTTTTCCAGCTCGTCATAACGACATAGGTATCAGATTTAATAGGCCGCAATAAACGCATGGTATTGACTCCATCTTGGTTTTTTACAGCCACCAATTTATTCTTAAGTTCAAACTCAAATGCAGGTCGATCTTCAATAGAAACAGGTATATTGTAAAGGGCAAAAAATCCTTCTTGTTTAAGTGGACCAAATCCATCCAAAACTTCGAACTTCCTTGCTGAAGAAAAGATTGTTTTCTCCTCCGTTTCATGAATCAGAGCGGCTGTTTTAGGATTGTTCAACAAAATAAGAGATAAATTTGTCCGCTTATCCTGTATTCTTTTTAAAAAACTGAAGGTTCCGGTCGTCATATAGAAGTTCATTGTTTGCCCCCTGATTAGATATTTTAGTATAATGGAGTTGTTAGTTAATAGTAATTATTCTAATTTGTAATATTTTATTTACCCTATATTAGGCAATTCATAAACTAAATTGCGATTAGGTAAAGGGAAGTTAACTATAATGCTTAAAATTAAGTCTATTTTTTGACAATTTTTTCACGATTATATACAAGGTTAGGCTGAAAGGATATAGTTGTTATTGATGCCTAAACGATGTAAATTAGGAAAAAAATATAAAATATATGGTAAAAAAGAGGGGCGGAGCGGCTTTGAGACAAAATTTCAATGATACCTTCCTAAAAGCAATCAATAAAGAGAAGGTGGATTACACTCCAGTATGGTATATGAGACAGGCAGGAAGATCTCAGCCTGAATATCGAAAAATTAAAGAAAAATATTCCTTATTTGAAATTACTCATCAACCGGAATTAGCTGCCTATGTTACTCGACTTCCGGTCGAACAATACAACGTAGATGCAGCAATCCTATATAAAGATATTATGTCTCCTCTACCTGGAATTGGCGTACAGGTTGATATTAAATCAGGAATTGGACCAGTCATCTCCAATCCAATTCAATCATTAGCTGATGTAGAAAAGCTGGGTGAATTGCATCCGGAAGAAGATGTTCCCTATATTCTTAATACGATTAAATTATTGACCGAAGAGCAATTATCCGTACCACTTATTGGTTTCTCAGGAGCCCCTTTCACAATCGCAAGTTATATGATTGAAGGCGGTCCTTCTAAAAATTATACGAAAACAAAAGCTTTTATGTATACCGAACCAAAGGCATGGTTTGCTTTAATGGATAAACTGGCAGAGACCATTATTGTCTACGTAAAAGCTCAAGTAAAAGCGGGAGCAAAAGCCATCCAAATATTTGATTCATGGGTTGGTGCCTTAAATGTTCAAGACTATCAATATTATATTAAACCAATCATGAATCGAATATTCACAGAACTCAGGAAAGAGCAAGTTCCATTGATTATGTTTGGTGTGGGTGCAAGCCATTTGGCTAAGGAATGGAATAGCCTTCCTCTCGATGTGGTCGGTCTTGATTGGAGACTATCCATTACAGAAGCAAGAAATAATGGAATAAACAAAACAGTACAAGGAAATCTCGATCCGGCATTGCTATCGTCTTCCTGGGATGTTATTGAGAAGAAAGCAAAAGAGATTATCGAACAGGGATTACAGGAACCAGGACATGTATTTAACCTCGGCCACGGAGTCTTCCCGGAAGTAAACCCAGAAGTTTTAAAACGATTGACAGCTTTTATACATGAATATTCTGCATCTATCATTGCATCTAAAGGAGAGGCGAAATAATGGCATATTCAAAGAAAAAAATCGGTTTATTGGTAATGGCTTATGGTACACCATATAAAGAAGAAGATATTGAACGTTATTACACGCATATTCGTCATGGAAGAAGACCATCTGATGAAATGCTCGAAGATTTAATATCAAGATATCATGCGATTGGTGGAATCTCACCGCTTGGAAAAACGACAAATGATCAGGCGGCTCACTTGGAAGCAGCGCTTAATAAAGCTCAGGATCAATATGAATTTGTTTCTTATGTTGGTCTGAAGCATATTGAGCCGTTCATTGAAGATGCTGTTGAACAAATGCACGCTGATGGCATCACTGAGGCAGTCAGTATTGTTCTGGCACCACATTATTCCACTTTCAGCATTAAATCATACAATGGCCGTGCGAAAGAAATTGCGGATAAATATGGCATGAGTATAACTTCTGTAGAAAGTTGGTACAAAGAACCAAACTTTATTAAATATTGGGTTGACCATGTAAAAGAAGCATTTAATCAAATGACGCCGGAAGAAAGATCAGCAGCAATATTGATCGTATCTGCACATAGTTTACCGGAAAAAATCAAACAACTGGGCGATCCATATGAACAACAATTGGAAGAAACAGCGAAACTGATTGCTGAAGGGGCCGGCGTTGAGAACTATGCTGTTGGATGGCAAAGTGCCGGCAACACCCCTGATCCATGGCTTGGACCAGATGTTCAGGATCTTACAAGAGATCTTTATAATGAACATGGATATAAAGCTTTTGTTTATACACCGGTAGGTTTTGTAGCAGAGCATTTGGAAGTTCTTTATGACAATGACTATGAGTGTAAGGTAGTTACGGATGAGATAGGAGCAACATACTATCGTCCAGCTATGCCGAATACACATCCTGATTTCATCAATGCTATGGTTGATGCCGTAATGAAAAAAATAAACCTTAACCAACAATGAAAAGAAGGCGATAAAAGTGGATTCGACTAAACAAAATATTGCAATCATTGGCGGTGGCATTGCAGGACTGGCGGCAGCCTATTACCTTAATAAAAAAGTAAATGAAGACAATTTGCCTTATAATATTATTTTAATAGAGTCTACAACCAGGCTAGGCGGTAAAATGCAAACGGTGAAACGTGACGGGTTTGTCATTGAAAGAGGTCCTGATTCATTCTTGGCACGAAAAAAGAGTATGACAGACTTAGCAAGAGAGGTAGGACTCGAAAGTACGATAGTTCCAAACTCAACAGGTAAATCTTATAT
The DNA here is from genome assembly GCF_058313635.1 of Bacillus sp. z26. NCBI lineage: Bacteria > Bacillati > Bacillota > Bacilli > Caryophanales > Bacillaceae > Bacillus > Bacillus sp. z26. The sequence goes on along the minus strand of NZ_JBZFQM010000002.1, from coordinate 870,861 downwards.
TCTTGTAAAGGATAAACTGCATGCCATTCCGGGCGGATCGGTTATGGGTATCCCTACGGAGATAGGACCGTTTATTACGACAGGGTTATTTTCTCTATCGGGTAAAATGAGAGCAGCTATGGATTTTGTATTGCCACGTTCCAAAGAAACAGGTGATCAGCCGTTAGGGAAATTTTTAAGGCGCCGCCTTGGGGATGAAGTGGTGGAGAATCTGGTAGAACCGCTTCTTTCAGGAATTTATGCAGGAGATCTCGATAAATTAAGCACGATGTCTACGTTTCCTGATATGCTTGAACTCGAGAAAAAATACAGAAGTATCGTGTTGGGTACAAAAAGAAATCGTCCTAAAAAAACAGTGTCCAAAGATAATAAACCAGTAGGTGACAGCAAGTTGGGGATGTTCCGCACTTTTAAGAAAGGGCTGCAATCGTTGACGGATGCTATTGAAGCAAAGCTTCCTGCGGAGCAGATTCTTAAAAGTACGAGAGTAGATCGAATCTTTAAAACAAGTGATGGGTATATGCTGGAATTAAATAACGGGGAGCGGTTGCCTGTTATTTCTGTTGTTTTAGCTACTCCCCATCAGACTGTACCGCAAATTCTGCCCGATTATGAGATGTTTGAACCGTTCAAGAAAGTACCTTCCACATCAGTTGCTACAGTATCGATGGCATTTGATGCCAGTGCGATTAAAGAGGATATTGATGGTACAGGTTTCCTTGTATCGAGAAACAGCGATTATACCATTACAGCCTGTACATGGACTCATAAAAAATGGCCGCATACTACACCTGACGGCAAGGTTTTATTACGATGCTACGTAGGAAGAGCCGGTGATGAGGTAGTCGTAGACTTATCGGACGGTGAAATTGAACAAATTGTTTTAGATGATTTGAACAGAATCATGCAAATTACTGAAAAACCAGATTTCACAATCGTCACTCGCTGGAATGAAGGAATGCCTCAATATGAGGTTGGCCATTTAGATCAGTTGAAAGCGATCAAGGAAAAAATGGCTAAAGAGCTGCCGGGTATTTATTTAGCCGGAGCATCCTATAATGGTATCGGAATGCCTGATTGTATTGATCAGGGGATTGCTGCGATGAACCAAGTCCTCAAATATATTGAAAATAAAAATCTGTAAAACTAAAAAATCCTTGAGATTCCTTTGTCAGAGAGGAATTTCTCGGATTTTTATTTTTGTGTATATTATTATACTTAAAGAAAGAATCAGCTGAATAATCCTTTAATTTTCTTTCACAGTTGCATCCTCATGATCATGTGATAGTTTCAGTAAGTTTGTTAAATAGATATTTACAGCTGTTTCACCGGATACCAAAAGCAAAATAAAGAATACAAAGGTCAACATCCAGGTTATCATATTCAATCACTCCTTAGTATCTGATGGATATATATGAGCGTCATGATAGTTTTATACCCTTTGTGAGGAAGGAAATCACATGGAAAAGGAAAATTGTTATTTTACTCCTTGATAGGATCAAGAAATATTGGCTTAAATAAAGTCCAATTAAAATTCATCAAATTTCCTGATTCCAATATACATAAAAAAGCTATTGTTTTGAGTAAAGAAAGATCAAAACGATAGCTTATACTTTTGGTTTTATGGTTTTATCTAACTGTTCTATATTTTTTCATTTAAAACGGCTATTTCCGCATAAACATTCGAATAATAGTAGATCAAATATCATTTATGGTATTGAAGAGATGCAACCCTACACCTGAAATAAAAATAAGAATAAACACAATCCACTTTGTATAATAAAAGCCCTTTATTCTATTAATAACCAGATTAAGAGTAAGAATTAGTAGAAATAAACCCAAGGATACACTGATGGTTGCCCAATTATAGCTGAATCGGCTAGGAAGAAATTCAGTTAATAGAAACATACTTCCAACATAAAACAAAATCTCTGAGGGTTCTTTTCTTTTAAATTTTTCAGTTCTTTTGGGATGGTCTTCCATTTGTTTTTAGACACCTCATCTATCGTTAATTCAACTCACCTATAACTCTTGCGTTATTTCTCCAAGGTATCATAAGGATTCGATTTGGGAATGTTTGGATTCCTACTGATTATTCTAACACCTACTCAAACAACATTAAATAAAGATTTTAATCTGTTTTAAATATTGATATTAAGCGATTGGCACGGTCAGTGAAAGAAGGAACCCTAGGTCCTAAGTGACCAATCTAAGGTATATAGGATTAAATTTTTCTTACAGCTAGTAAATAACAACAAAAAATATCCAGCCAAATGGTTTTGGCTGGTTTTTTGCAAATCGCAAAATAGAGGGAATTTAAAAAATAAGGGACTGTAAGATTACAGTCGATATGAGCACCCCGGTGTTAAAGGGGATTGCTGCTAACATTAATCAAAGACTATTCAGATACATGACGCAGGCATTTATCACAGACGATTCCGTAGCATTCGTGCTGTTCTTCAATGTTATCACCGCATTCTGAACACTTCTTAGGGGGCAAGTTTCTGAAGAATTCCATAACGTTTCGTACCATGTTTAAAACCTCCGTTTTTAATTGATTTATAACAGATTTTATTATTTTAATCTGTTATATAACTGTTTGATAATGTCATTGTATTATAACAGATTTGGAAAGTCAACGCTGTTTTAATACAATTTTGAAAAAGATGAAAAAATAGGCTAATTGTTATATATTGAGTGTGAAGCTTATTAGATTCCATCATTAAGGTTTACTCTTCTGTAAAGGAAATGGGACACCGAGGGCAAGCACAAAGTGAAAAAGGATAGATGAATGCAAGAGCTTATTCCTTTTGTTTTGTAAAAAGGTAAAGTTCCATTCTGTGCAACAAAATCAAGCTGGAATGATCTAAAATGGAGGGGTAGAATGCGCTTAACGATTATTGGATTTTGGGGAGGGTTTCCCGGAAAAAAAGAAGCGAGTTCGGGTTATCTTATCGAACATGAGGGATTTAAATTACTGCTCGATTGCGGAAGCGGAGTATTAGCTCAACTGCAGGAATACATAAAACCAAGTGAGTTGGATGCCGTTCTTTTGTCGCATTTTCATACGGACCACATTGCGGACATTGGAGTACTACAACATGCTCTGTTAATAGATCAAATGTTAGGGAATGAAAAAAAGCCATTGCCTATTTATGCCCACACAGAAGATAAAGCGGCAGCTGGTACACTGACATATAAAAACCAAACAGTATGGCAACCTTTTTTGGAAAGCCAATCTGTTCAAATCGGTCCCTTCCGTATAAAAGCACTTAAAACAAAACATTCTGTTCCATGCTATGCTTATATGATAGAAGCTGAGAACAAAAAATTGGCCTATACGGCAGATACGGCTTATTTTCCCGAATTGGTTCCTTTTTTCGGGGGAGCGAATGTTTTACTGTGCGAATGTAATTTTTATGAAGGCATGGATGCTGAAAAGGCTGGACATTTGACCAGTATCCAAGCTGGACAAATAGCCAGGGATGCTAATGTACAAAAATTGATATTGACGCATTTGCCTCACTTCGGTAATCAGAATGATCTAGTAAAGCAAGCAGCTAAAGTATATACAGGTGAGATTGATTTAGCCAAAACTGGTTTAAAAATTCACATTTAATTCAGGGGGAATGACTCATGCTATTTTTAGATAATAGAGGAATAACAGATCCACGCATTAATTTGGCCATTGAGGAGTATGCTCTAAAACATTTAAATATTGATGAATCGTATTTATTATTTTACATCAATCAGCCTTCTATTATTATAGGGAAAAATCAAAATACGATTGAGGAAATCAACGAGGAATATGTGGAAGAGAACGATATTATTGTTGTTCGCAGACTTTCAGGCGGCGGAGCGGTTTATCATGACCTCGGAAATTTAAATTATAGCTTTATCACGAAAGATGACGGTGAAAGCTTCCATAACTACAAGAAGTTCACTGAACCAGTAGTTGAAGCATTGAAAGAATTAGGCGTAAATGCTGAGCTGAGCGGCCGCAATGATTTAGTGGTTGGAGAGCGTAAAATTTCAGGGAATGCCCAATTTGCTACTAAGGGAAGAATGTTCAGCCATGGTACGTTAATGCTATCGAGTGAAATTGAAAATGTAGTGTCAGCTTTAAAGGTAAAAGAAGATAAAATAAAATCTAAAGGAATTAAATCTATTCGCTCAAGAGTTGCCAATATATCTGAGTTTCTGTCTGACCCATTGACCATGGAAGAATTCCGACAAAAGCTGCTTGAACATATTTTTGGTGGTACGGAAAACATACAGGAATATAAATGGACGGATGAAGATTGGACAAAAATCATGGAAATCTCCGAAGAACGTTATCAACAATGGGATTGGAATTATGGAAAATCACCTAAATTTAATATTCAGCATACTCATCGTTACCCAGTTGGACAAATTGATATTCGCTTAGATGTAGCCAAAGGGAAAATTGAGGAATGTAAAATATATGGTGACTTCTTTGGAGTCGGTGATGTGGAAGACATTGAAAAGCGATTAATTGGTGTGAGGTTCTCTAAAGCTGAAATTGGACAAGCATTGAAAGATGTAAATGTTAGCCACTATTTCGGAAATATCACAACAGAGGAATTTGTTAATCTTTTATATTAAATGAAATTATGACTTGAAAAATACTTTCGATTAAATAGCTTCTGAGGGTTTAATAAGCCTTAAGAAGCTTTTTATATTTTCTTAAATAACTATTTTAAAAAAACGTGTTATTCTTGTAGAAATATATTAAAGAATGGGTCTTTTATACTGTTTGTTGCTCTCTAATATGGATGGCTGGTCAATCCATATATCTAATTTTAAATAGTTGCTTATGCCTAGTTCTTTTTCTATAATAAAGATTGGGTGTATTTAGAATATTTTAACAAAACTTACACCTTTCTATCAGGGGAGGGAATAATATGAATTTATCAACCCAACTTCTAGAGACGGCAGAAAAGTTTAAAACAAAACCCGCGTATATTTTTATGGATCAGAAAACAAGCTATACTGAATTAAATGGAGCAGTGACACATTTCGCAGAGGGTCTTCAACGGTTGGGAGTGAACAAAGGAGATAATGTCGCTCTATTATTGGGCAACTCACCGCATTTCATAATAGGTTTGTATGGATTAATGAGATTGGGGGCAACGGCCATTCCGATTAATCCAACCTATACAGCTGATGAAATAGCATACATATTAAAAAACGGAGATGTAAAAGCAGTTATCACAATAGATTTACTAATACCTATGTTTGAGAAGATGAAACAGATGCTGCCTGAAATCAATCATGTCATAGTTTGTCCAACCGGTAAGGGGTCAGATGAATTGCCTCAGGACCTGTCGATTACCGATAAAATGAAAACGTTTACAGAAGTGCTTCAAATGGCAACTGGAGATTTTTCTGCTCCGGAAGTCGAGGAAAATGACATAGCACTCATTTTGTATACTTCAGGTACTACGGGAAAACCAAAAGGTGCAATGCTTACGCATAAAAATCTTTATAGTAATGCCAGAGATGTGGCGGATTACCTGCAGATAAATGAAGATGATCGCGTTATTACCGTGCTGCCAATGTTTCATGTATTTTGTTTGACGGTTTCCTTGAATGCTCCATTGCTGAATGGTGGTACATTAGTCATTTTGCCTAAATTCAGTCCTCAAGAAGTATTCAGAGTGGCTGAAAAATATGAAGTAACACTATTTGCAGGTGTACCGACGATGTACAATTACCTTTTACAATATCCGGGAGACAATCTAAATAGCTTTAAAACTCTCCGCTTCTGTATTTCCGGAGGTTCGGCTATGCCAGTTGCTTTACTAACGAATTTTGAGAAGAAGTTTAATGTAATTGTTTCAGAAGGATATGGTTTATCTGAAGCATCCCCTGTAACTTGCTTTAATCCAATCGATCGACCAAGAAAACCTGGCTCTATTGGTAAATCAATTATTCATGTGGAGAATAAGGTAGTCAATGAACTGGGTGAAGAGGTTCAACCGGGTGAAGTTGGTGAATTAATTGTCAAAGGTCCAAACGTGATGAAGGGCTATTATAAAATGCCTGAAGAAACTGCAGCGGCAATAAAAGATGGATGGTTATATACGGGTGATTTAGCTCGAAAAGATGATGAAGATTATTTTTATATTGTAGACCGAAAAAAAGACATGGTCATTGTCGGTGGATTTAATGTTTATCCAAGGGAAGTGGAAGAAGTCTTATTCGCCCATCCGGAAATCTCGGAAGTAGCCGTAATAGGGGCTCCGGATCCAAATCTTGGAGAAGTCATCAAATGTTTTGTAGTGTCCAAAAATCCTGAATTAACGGAAGAACAGTTAATCCACTATTGTCAGGAGCATTTAGCTAAATATAAAGTACCTGAATCAATTGATTTTATGGAAGAGCTTCCTAAAAATACGACAGGTAAAATTCTCCGCAGAGCCTTAAAAAATGCTATGCTGCAACAAACAAAATAGAAGAAGAACGTATACTTGTACCCGCAGTGATGCGGGAATTTTTTTATTCTAAATCATTATCGCTGAAAAAAGCCTTTACTCACTTTTTTATTGAAATTATGTTGTACCTGATTTTACAATCTTTCTATAAAATCATCGTATGGCAGTATATCGTATTATTTCTAATATCTTTATTACCATTCTTAGATGTGTTTTCTGTTATTCCAGTAAGTATCGCATTGGGAATGGCACCGTTAGCAGTTGCAATTATTGCGTTTCTAGGTAATTTTGTTATGGTTATAGCCTATGCGATGTACTTCAGACAAATTACTGAATGGTTTAATAAACGTAGATCAAAGAAGAGGAAAATAGATCTTACAAAAATAGAAACAATGGCCAGACATATTTGTGAAAAACATGGTCTGCCGTTATTCGCTTTAGGGGTTCCTTTCATACTAGGGACGGATATAACTACTTTACTGACTCTTAGGTTCGGCTCTTCTAAAATCAGAGTAGTTAGTTACTTGGATGGGGTTTAGCTTAATTGTTTGGTCGGCTATTACAACAGCGATCTCTTCATACATATTACGGTACATAAATTGGATTTAAGTATATACAGAGTTAAAAAAGAGGGCTAGTTATGGCTAACCCTTTTATATTTTACCCGCTATATCTTTTTAGAATCATCGTCTATTAGTGATGTACTTTGACATCTTTACTGCAATATTATGGAATATCAATACCAAAGCTTTGTGCCATATTGCTAATAAATTCATCTTCGTTTAGTTCTTCACGTTCCTTCATTATTTCTTCGCCGGTATGGTATCTCAATTGACTGGAAGGATCGGTTGCCGCCTTGTAAATCAATTCGGCAACAAGATTCGGGGAATCGACTTGTTGAGGGTCAAACAAGCTTTGGTACACTGATCCAATTTTTTGCTCGATTTCACTATAATTCGTCAATTGGGCATCTTGCAGCGGGTCCATAGATCTGCCTGTAAAATCGGTATTAGTTCGTCCCGGCTCCACGATTTTTACCCGAATATTGAGTGGGGCTAACTCGTATAATAGAGCTTCCGTAAATCCGTTTAGGGCAAATTTGGAAGCATTATAAAGAGAAAACAACGGAAGTCCGAGTCTTCCTCCTCCGGAGCTAATGTTGATAATAAGTCCCTGACGATTCTTTCTGAAGTGAGGCAGGATCGATTTTATTACCTGCATCGGGCCAAAAACATTGACGTTAAACTGTCTTTGGATTTGTTCTTCTGTTGCAGCTTCAAAGACACCAAATGAACCGTAACCAGCATTATTTATAATTACATCAATATTCTGAAATTTCTCGATCCCTTGTTCAATCGCGTTGTGGATGGATTCTTTGATTTCAACGTCGAGATGGGTGACCAAAATGTTCTCGACTTTGGTAAATTCCGTTTCTTTTTCAGGAGAACGCATAGTTGCAATTACATTCCATCCTTGGTTCGCGAAATGTAAGGCCGTTGCTCTCCCGATTCCTGCCGATGCACCAGTAATTAATATAGTTTTCATCCTCATTTTCTCCTTCTAATCCCCTGCTGGGGAAGAATATAACTCGATTTTGTAATTTATGAGTTCCGTGCAGCGTGTTAATTGCTCCATTTGATTTTTGATTCGCATATTTTGTTGACGAAGCATTTTAATACACTCGTTTTTAGATTCGTCTCCTTGAATGACGAGTTGTGCGAATTTCTTCATATCGGCAATACTCATTCCCGTTTCGCGAAGGCGGGAAGCGAAATTGATCCATTCAACGTCTTCGGAATCATAAACCCGAATCCCGTTTTCATTACGTTTTATGGGCGGGAAAATACCTTCCTTTTCATAGTAACGAAGCGTGTGAATTGATAATCCAGTCTCTTTGGCGAGTTGACTAATTTGCATACTCATAAGAAGATCCACATCGTACATTTCTCCTTTCTAATGAAGTTAGTTTAAAGTTTAACTGCTAGAGTGCACTCTATGTCAAGACTTTAAGTGGAATAAGATGGAAATTTTTTCGAGGGGATTATAATCAGTGTTTTGCTACGAGTTTTATAAAGGCTATGGATCACCATAAACATTTTGTTGTAGTAATTGAGGCGATTGATACTTTAGGACGTATGTTAGTTCCTTTAAAAAACGAGTATAGTCACAATATGAAGGCTATGTATGTGGAGGACGAGGAACTTGGCAGATTGAAGTTCAATCTAACAATGGTTGATGTACAGCTTGGTAATTTGCGAGGCTACATCGAACAGTATATTAAAGAAGAATGTTATGAAAATTAACGGAAAAGATGGTCTGTGAACGCGATAGGCCCCTTGGAGCATACAGCAGCGCTTGATCCATCACGGGCAGAGCTGATAACAGATCTTACTAAGAAAATCGTGGAAGAGCATAAATTGACAACTTTAATGGTTACCCACAATATGCAGCAGGCTCTTGATTTGGGTAACCGATTAATCATGATGGATAGCGGTGAAATTCTTTACGAAGCAGACCATTCCTCTAAACAAACGCTAACGATTGATATATTAATGAACGAATTCCAAAAGCTAAAACGTAATACGCAAATCTCTGATCGCAGCTTATTGGGATAATATATTTATAGGAGTAAACAAACAGAAACAGCAAGCATTAAGCTTGCTGTTTCTATCTATTTTAGCCAATTTTTCTCGTTGGAACAAAGGTCTCTTTGTATGTTCCCTCCCACAAATCGATGCGGCTCTGGATGTGGATTTCATCGCGCATGCTCTCAGGATGCTTTTCAATTTTCTTTGTGATTCTTTCTCTCCAGAAGCTTTTGAATTTTGGTTGAATCGTCAAGGAATGCTCTACAGATAATTGGCCATTGTGCTCATAGAATACGATTAAAACCTGACAATCAATGTAGGAATGATCTTTTCTAGATAAAAGCTCATCCAATTTTTCAACCGTAATCGTTTTTTGTAAACGTTCTTGTTCACTTGGGTCTGGATGGTGTAAAGTGTTGGGGCAAATATGCGCTACCTTTCCATTTTCATCAATGACTACTCGTACATAACCTAATGTTTTTTCATTGCCTTGCATCTATATCCCTACTTTCAACTTAATCATAAGTCAATTATAGGGGTCACTAATAATATATTACAATATTCAAAAAATTCCAATGAAAAAGTATAGATTTGTAGTCAGAGTTTTTGCTTCTAGAACGATTGATTAGTAGATGGAAGAATACCAAATTCTATAGAATACATAAATCTCTAAGAGAAGCTTATATCGTTTTGCACAATCTTTATTCATAATAGCTTTTTATATGCGAAGAAATTGAGTTTAAATCATGATTTTTAATAATATTTAGTAGTTAATAGGTTGACTTGCCTTTTGAGTAGAAGTGAATTTTATATTATTTTAATATAATAGAAGGTATTGTCGAGCATCTTTTTTTAGTTAATAATAAGTTTATTAATTGTTACGCTTTTTTTAATCGGAAAGGAACTAAATAATCATGAGCATTGAAGAGGAATATGAGAACCTAGATATACCTGAGGGACAGATAAAGTACGCAAAGAGATTACAAAAATTGTTATGCGATAGATTGGATATGGAATTGCCAAGCGAATATGAGTTATCTGAAATTGTGGTGGAACAGGCAATGTTTACTTACATAGATATTCTGGAAAAATATTATCGTCTGGATGGAAAAGCGTGGGAAGAGTTCTATGCAAAATATCACAGGGTAACTAATGTTCCTAGACAGTTAGAGCATTTTAAAGAACAGAAAAAAGGAAGTTTGGAAATTTTGGAAAAGAGGGAGAACTAAATCCTTAGCTGCCCTAAAAGATAAAATATTGAAGCGAAAGAAACATTTAGCTAATGCCAATTAATTTTGTAAAAGAATATACTTAAACTAACTGGGGTGTTGATCTTAGAAGGATTAATTCCTTTTTGTGTTGGATTTTATATGGAAATCAAGGAGTGGGTTGGATCTTTTTACGTAATGCTTTCCTTCTTGGATAAAAAGGGGGAGCATGACAGTAAGATTTCATAAGGAAAATTATTTATGTGAAAGAAAGTACGTAAACAAACAGGTGCGTTCGTTCTATAGTAAATAAACAACTTTAATATTCATTCTTTAGGGTTTATAAAAGTAAAAAAATATAACTTTAAACAAGTTTAAAGAGCCCTGCTACGTTCTAAATGTAGCAGGGCTCTTATCTTTTTTGATCACTATTAAATAATTTTATTATCACTGTATATAAGCTGCATTTTATGTCTGTTGTAAAAATTTGGATTGTTCATTATGATTAATCATATACCTGATTTAGGGGAGGGAAATGATGACTTCTTTACATGGGAAAACAGCTGTAGTAACAGGAGCGAGCAGTTCAAGAGATATTGGAACTGCCATATGCCGGAAATTAGCGTCACAGGGAGCGGATATCTACTTTACGCACTGGAGGGCAGATCAGGAATGGCCAGAAAACTTTTGTAATGAGTTACAAACAAGCGGAGTTCGTTGCAATAGCATGGAGATCGATTTAGCGAATGTTAATGCAGCATATGAAATATTGGACCACGTTTCTGTGGAATTAGGAGTACCGTCCATTTTAATCAATAATGCTGCTCATTCTACAAGAGATGGATATTTGAATTTCGATGCTAAAATACTGGATGATCACTATGCTGTTAATATGAGAACTACTTTTCTACTATGTGTGGAGTTTGCTCGGCGCTTTGAAAAAGCTGGATATCAAACAGGACGAATCATTAATATTACATCAGGACAGGAACTTGGCGCAATGCCTAGTGAATTAGCCTATGCAGCTACAAAAGGAGCCATTTCTGCATTTACTCGATCATTGTCTGCTGAACTAGCTCCATTAGGGATTACGGTAAATGCCATAAACCCGGGTCCAACCGACTCAACTTGTATGACAGATGGAATTCGGGAGCAGCTCTTACCAAAGTTCCCATTGGGACGGATCGGTGTACCTGAGGATGTCGCCCGTATGATTGGTTTCCTTGTGTCCGAGGATGGGGAGTGGTTAACTGGTCAAGTCATTCATTCAGAAGGCGGATTCATACGTGGTTAAAAGGCTATTAATAAGAAAGTTTATTTAAAGTTTACGATTGGAGATCAAATCGAAAAGCAATCAATCCTTATAATTGAAGTGGATGAGTTTTTGAAAAAGGATAAATATATATCTATCGGATGGTCAGTATTATATGGGAAGGATCCATGATTGACTGCTATTGAGTAGGTATTTATGAATCTTGTAAAGTAATCGAGAAATGGCTTCAATTTATATACCAGTTTGAAGGTAGTTTAGTATATTGGTTTGGCATGCATACAAGAATGTTCAAAGGAAGGCAGGTTATACATATGTTTGAGGGAAATAAATTAGTTATACGGCCAATTAAACAAGAAGATTTATATTCTTTGTGGGAAATGGTGTATAAAGAAGAATCTCCAGAATGGAAAAAGTGGGATGCTCCTTATTTTGAACATAAGACGATGACCTATGATGATTTCTTGGAGAAAAGCCAACAGATTATTGATCAAAAAAATTACTGGGGAATAGAAGTGGAAGGAAAAATAATCGGTACAGTTAGTTATTATTGGGAACATGAACCATCAAAGTGGTTAGAAATGGGCATCGGAATATATAATCCTCAATATTGGAACGGCGGATATGGTTCAAGAGCTTTAAAAATATGGATTGACCATTTATTTGAAACAATGCCTTTAGTACGCGTGGGATACACAACCTGGTCTGGTAATCACAGAATGATTAAAGTTGGCGAAAAATTAGGGATGCAAATGGAAGCGAGATTAAGAAAGTGTCGTTTCTATAATAATGAGTATTATGATTCTATTAGAATGGGGTTACTGAGAGAAGAATGGGAAACTATGAAATAATTATAAATCGAAAGCTGTGAACCAGTTCATTTTTCTTAACAAAAAAAGCGTGAATTAGAAGGTGTTTTCTTCCTCGGTGGAGAATCAAATAAGGATATTTATCGAATCAGAGGTGCGTCAATGGATCCAATTAAAAAGTTAAACCCAATTGAAGCCGCCCAACAGTTTATTAAAAATTATTTTCCAAACTGTGAGGGAGCTCTATTGGCAGGCAGTGTTGTTCGGGGTGAGGCAACTGCAACATCTGACCTAGATATTGTTATTTTTGACAAAAGTATCAGTTCATCTTATCGAGAATCATTAATAGAACTTGATTGGCCTATTGAAATCTTTGTACATAATTTAACCTCTTATAAACCGTTTTTTGAAAGTGATTGTGAAAGAGCAAGGCCTTCACTGCCAAGAATGGTTTCGGAAGGCGTAGTTTTAAAGGATGATGGAATAATTGATTCAATTAAAAAAGAAGCTAAAGAAATACTGGGAAAAGGTCCAGAAGAATGGTCAGCCGAAATGATTAATATAAAGCGTTATTTTATTACGGATGTTCTTGATGATTTTAAAGGCTGTACGAATCGGGCAGAGGAGCTTTTTATAGCCAATGCGCTTGCTGAATTGGTAAGTGAATTTGTATTACGAACAAATCGAAAATGGATTGGTACATCTAAGTGGATGGTTCGCTCTTTAAAACAATTAGACGAACATTTCACAAACCAATTTGTAGAAGCTTTTGATTGTTTTTATCAGACAGGTGAGAAAAACCAAGTCATACAATTAGTTGAAGGTGTATTAAAACCCTTTGGTGGACAGTTATTTCACGGATTTTCATTAGGAAAAAAGTAAGAACCTTATGAGGGAGATTAGTTAAAGTCATTATTAGATATAGGGAGCAAGTCAAGAGATATATTAAACAAAATTAACGGAATATTCAGATGTAAAAAAAGGGGGATGGTTACAGTCATGATTAAAGAACTTCAATCAAAAAATGAAATACTGGAAGCTTTTCCGGTTATGAAGCAGCTACGAACACATCTTGATGAATATACATATGTAAATTTAGTGCTGGATGCACAAGAAAACGATAGATACAAAATGTATTCTCTAGTTGATGACGGTCAAATTGTTGCGGTAATTGGTTTTAAACCGATGATCACCCTTTATAATGGCCGATTTGTTTGGGTATGTGATCTGGTAACGGATACGAATAAGCGTTCAAATGGCTATGGTGAACAACTACTTACATATGTCCATCATTGGGCATGGGAAAACAACTATGAAACTATATCCTTATCATCAGGGTTACAGCGTAAAGATGCACATCGTTTTTATGAAGAGCGTATGAACTATGACAAAGTAAGTTATGTATTTAAGAAATCTTTAAAATAAAGATATTCTCCACTACTAGGCCGTTAGTACGCGTATAATCAAGCATAATTAAAACGACCCAGACTATAACTATTAATTCTGTTTGTACTAATTATGAGTCCACATATACACTATCAATACCGTAAGTAAAATTATCGAAATCTTTCATCTTTTATTTTTGGGACCATAAAAATCTTGAAAAGCACTGCGTGTTGGATTCATCGTGAAAATCGAAGAACGCGAGTCGAATCATTTCAGTATAAAGTGGTGGATAATTCTACTTCAAATGCTGCTGTAGGGAGGAAGAGAGACTTCTGAAGATTGCTTTTACTTTACATTATGATAATAAATATCCATCTAAATCCTCTTTATCCACTTCCAGATCATAGATCATAAAAAGAAATCACCTTATCAACAAATGGCAGTATATTTGAGTTTTTGAATATTGAGTATTTATCCTTAAATAATTCGTACTTTGTTTGAGGACATGCTGAAAACGTATGTGGCTGCGAAACAAACTTGAATGAAAGAAAATCTTCTTTAAAAAAGAAGTCTTTCTTCAACATAACCATTAAATCTCACCAGATAAAGAGGGAGAGATAGAGATGACTAACAAAAAAATGTATACCATTTTAATTATTTTCTGTGTACCTTCGATTATTTGCATCTGGATGTTTGAAAACCCTTCATTAAATATATTCTTGACAATAACTGGGGCAATTTTATCCACGCTATTAAGGGGCTATGCAAAGGATTATGAAGATAAGCAAAAAGAAGAGAAGTCTTTAGAAGAAAATAGTAAAAGCTGATTTAATGTGAATTTATTTTATCAAGAGATTATCTTATGTCTTTGATTTCAAACATGTATAAGGAAAATGTGGAGGCGATTTTGATCATAAAACGTGTCATTGAACAATTTGGATTGCAGGTATTATCCATAAATGAGGTTGAGAATTCTTATAGTTCAACAGTCTATAAATGTAATTTGCTTAATGCCGAAAATATTTTTATCAAAATTCCATATACAAAATTGAAGTTTCAGCGGGAATTAGAAGCGTATGAGATTTTGAAAGGAAGGGTTGTAATTCCGGAGATGTTAGACTGTTGGTCTGGTGATGAGAATTGTCCGGGTGCTTTTTTATTATCCGAATTAAAAGGACAATCCTTAACCAACCAGGTTTCACGAAAAGCAGCCTATCAAGTCGGGGTTATTCATGCTTCGATGCATTCCACACAGCCACCTGCCGAGAAGGAGTTAACTGCCATACAAAATGAATTTCCAAACTGGTCTAATTTTATAGAAGCTAAATTTTATAGTTTTGCTGAACATGTAAGAGATGTTCTAGATGAAAGTTTATATAAACAATCCATAGAAAAGTTTGAAGTAATGAAAAAACTACTCCCTGATCCAGATGGGCCTAGCTTAGTACATATGGATTTTCGCCCGGCAAATATCATAATGGATGGTGATCAAGTCTCAGGAATCATCGATTTTGAATCTGTACGATTTGGTTCAACTGAAATCGATTTCACTAAACTGTATCGTGATTTTTTAAACTATGATCATTCCCTATACCAAGCTTATAAAAAAGGCTATAAAAGTATCCGGCCTTTAATTGATTTAGGAATTGTCTTACCTTTTTATCGCTTTACAGATGCCTTCAATAGTATTGGGTGGTGTAAGAAGCGCGGAATCGAAAAACATGCTGTATTTTTTGAAGAAAATCTGGCCATTTTAAAAAAACTGGTGCTTTGAAATGAGGAAGATATGCATTGTTTATCATAGCCATATTAGTTAGCGCCAGAAAAGCTGTCCAGTGGACAGCTTAGCTTTTGCCGAAGTGCATCTCGTCTTCAAGGTTGAGTAGAAAGGCGGAGCCAGTGGAGGTGTGTCCATTAATCCACTCCTGAGAAATTTTAGATACATTAGGCCAATTGGGGATTTTTGCATTATGTTCCGAAACCCAGCTTAAGCAATATTGCGGATCAATGTTTTCTTCATAGCATTGTGTTAAAAAAGTCTGTATATTGGCTTCCGTACAATTTTCAAAAGAGCCGCATGTATGAGATAAAATTTGCTCCATTTTTATTTGAATAGCATCCTTACTATACTCTGTCATCCGTTTTCTCCTTCTATTTTGCAATTGTAATTTTGATTATTCATTATTCGATTAGAAAGGTGAACCTTGGCGGCTATTTACAGTGAGGATATGTTGTTATAAAAGAGAATCACCGTTTTTTTTTACGTCTTTCCCTGATTTCGTAGCTGAATCTAATCATTGGATTGGCCTTGATTATTTTTCATTTTCCTCACCTCTTTTATTAACATTTGAAGAAATACAGAAAAATATTCAATTAACTCAGGAGAAATTGGATAATCATAGTAAAACGTATAGTAAAGGGGCAATTCCAATGGATGTAAATTTAAAAGAGCTTTTAAAAGAACTAGAGGAAAGTCATATTAATTTTGAAGTCCGTAATAGTCGAGAAAAATTAGATCAAATACTAGCTGAAGATTTTTTTGAAATCGGTAGTTCGGGTTATATGTTTGATAAAAAAGCATGCCTTGAAACCAGAGTTGCTTTAACTGAGATGTCACTCTATAATTATGAAATTTATCCGTTAGCATCAGATGTCGTTTTATCTACCTATTTTATTGTAGATAAAACAAGAGCTCGTAACACATTTCGAAGCTCTATATGGAAATTAATTAATGGAAGATGGCAATTATTTTTTCATCAAGGAACCATTTCGCCACTACAATTAAGGGAAGTTCTTAAGGACACCACTCCTTGAGGATGCAAATTAGCTAATGGTGTATTAGGAACAAAGCCTTTTCTCGATGCACGGCTATTTTAAGAGTGAAATTTAAAAGAAACGGACTTGGAAACTGCCTGATTAAAAGAGATTGGAATTAACCATTGGAAAAAAGAAGAAGGTTATACGGCTGGGTATTTGGGAAAAGGAGAAAATACCATTGAATTAAAATTTGTTTAAACTTGAGATATGGATAATGAACGACAAATTATTGATTTGATTTTTAGTAGGTCCTTTCATTATTAAAAGCTTTGAAGTGGAGGGTTATGTAATGGGAAAGTTTATAGTTGATACTGAATTTTGGGAGGTGTTCCCCAATGCTCAAATTAATATGTTAATTGTAAGAAATATAAAAAATAAGTATTTAGAAGAAAATTATGATTATTTCTCTGAACTTCTTAATAGAGCGACTAAAGAAGCTACTGCATTTTTAACAGAAGATACATTTAGCCAAAATCAAGTTATCGCTGAATGGCGTAAAGCATTTGGCAATTTCAAAACGAAGAAGGGTACTCGATCATCCATTGAAGCATTGTTAAAAAGAGTCAATCAAAATAAAGAATTTTTGCCTATTAATCCTTTGGTGGATATGTACAACAGTGTTTCTCTAAAATATGCAGTTCCCTGTGGTGGCGAGGATATAAATTCAATTATTGGTGATGTGCATCTTGGAAAAGCAAAGGGTGGAGAACCATTCCTGCCAATCGGTGCTGATCATGATTCACCGGCTTTACCGGAGGAAATCATTTATTATGATCAAGTTGGTGCTATTTGCAGATGTTTAAATTGGAGAGAAGCTCAAAGAACAATGCTAACTCGTGATACGACCGATGCTATCCTTTTCATTGAATCGATCAACAAAGAGCAAGCGGAAAGGGCTAATCAAGCCATGAATGAATTGAAGCATCTGATTGATACATATTACAATACTGAAAGCACCAGCTTGATTTTGACAGCAAATGATTCATCTTATAATTATTGATTTTTTTATTTATTTTTGAACCATTACGTTTATGTAAGTGGTTCTTTTTTTATTGCCAACTTTCGAAGTATCCTATATATCTCCTTCCTATTCTTGTTGTGTATTGAAAAATTGTACCAATTAATACGATGGTAATAATTACTCGATTTCAAATAAATAATAATAAAAAGGGGATATTTTCAAAAATATATCCTTGAATAGTAGTCTTATTTCGAATAACAAAAATCCGTAATTTTACATCCAAATTTGTTTCTTAAATTCTTTATAGTAGCACAGACAATAGTTTTGTCATATTAGTATAAATATATAGAAAAGGAGGGATTAAAAACAAAGGTACGATCACTTGAAAAAGATTGTATTCCTTATGAAGATAAATGAAGATTATTTTAATGATTGAAATGAAAAAGTAAAAGAGAGTGCCATAAAAAACATATGAAGGATAAAATTTACATCGGGATTCTTCTTGTCGTATACCAGTACTGCCTTGTACTATTAAATCCAAATTGGCGTTTAAGGAATATGTTTCAGAGGACAATAATAGGTTTATCGCAGCTGTAAGTGGGGATATAGTACTTTATTGCGTTCAATCAGATTTGGTTTCATGCTAATTATTAATTGAGAATAAAAGACGCTTAAGATTCTATACGCTTATGATTTTATCGATTTTTTCAAGCTTAATCTAATTTTAGTCTTTATAGGAGTTTTTTATAATGGTAGATTTTTTTCAAAATTTCAATCCAATAACACAAGCATTTCTAGCCACCTTATTTACATGGGGAATGACTGCACTTGGAGCCGCTCTGGTATTTGCGACAAAGACCATAAACCAGCGATTATTAGACAGTATGTTGGGGTTTGCCGGTGGCGTAATGATTGCTGCCAGTTATTGGTCTCTTCTGGGGCCAGCCATCGAAATGTCAGAGAATAATGCCATAGGGGCCTGGTTTCCGGCAGCATTAGGATTTTTATTAGGTGGATTTTTTTTATGGGGAATTGATAAGGTCCTACCCCATCTCCATCCAAATACCCCTATTAGTGGGGCGGAAGGATATCATCGAAAAGATAGGAAAAGGAGTACGCTATTGGTTCTTGCTATCACCCTTCATAATATCCCAGAGGGGTTAGCGGTTGGGATTACTTTTGGTGCTCTTGCAAATGGCGGGACGGAAGCTTCTTTAATTGGTGCTTTAACTCTTGCTCTTGGAATCGGGATTCAAAACTTTCCTGAAGGTGTGGCTGTTTCAATGCCTTTAAGAGGAGAAGGGATGTCTCGCAGGAAAAGCTTTTTCTACGGACAATTTTCAGGTATGGTTGAACCAATTGCTGCCGTCATTGGGGCATTTGCCGTCGCCTTTATTGAACCGTTATTACCCTATGCCCTGAGCTTTGCCGCTGGAGCCATGATATTTGTTGTAGCTGAAGAAGTAATTCCAAGTTCACAAGAAAAGGGTAATAAGGATTTAGCATCCATGAGTTTAATGATTGGCTTCACATTAATGATGATACTTGATGTAGCATTGGGATAACTTGAATTTTTTCTTATACAAGATCGTTAAACAGTATAACTGGGTTAACTAAGCAGTCGATTAAATAAATTATCGGGCTGCTTTTTTATTTGCCCGTACTTTTACATTGAAGAATATAAATCAATGTACTTGGTGTATGAAGATTGGATACAAGAAGGATTGGAGCCTTTTTTGGCGAATTTAAGTATGAGAATATAGGCAGTTACCCATGTATGACAAATCAAAATGGCTCTATAAGTGAGGTTTTATGATGGAAATCTTATCGGAACGATTATGGTTGCGACCATACAATGATCATGATTTGGCTTTTCTTGAGTCACTTTTGACCAACCCGAATATGGTGCGCTATATAGGGAACGGACAAATAAGAGATAATGAAGGAATCAAAAAATTTACAGAATGGATTTATGATACATATTCCTTCGATCCTCATTATGGTTTGAAACTCATTTTAGACAAAGAAAGTAAGAAGCGCGTTGGCCATGCAGGGTTGGTGCCCCAAATTATAAATGGTAAACAAGAAATTGAAATAGGTTATTGGATATCGCAAGAATACTGGGGGAGAGGGTTTGCAACTGAAGCAGCCAGAGTGTTAATGGAATATGGAAAAAACAAACTTAAGATTGAAAAAATGATTGCGCTTATTCAAAAAGATCATATAGCGTCTCAAAAAGTTGCTAAAAAAATTGGTATGCAATTTGAAAAAGAAATAAATCTAAAGGGAAAAGAAGTCTTTGTATACTGTTGCTAATCATATTTAAGAGATTGTTCTAAACAAACACGAGCATAATCTTTTCTTTCCTTTTTATTATTCTATCAAAAGTTACACCTCTTATTAAAAAGAACCGGATAGAATTTATAGGTTTTGTTACGTCTATACTCACAGAGGATAGTAATCAAGCAAAGGTTCTAGAGTAATATACAGTAGAATTTCAGATAATTAGGTTTACTGAAAAATGTAGAGAATACTAGGAAGGTTTGAGGCAGAAAGATGGTAAAAAGCGTGGAAATCATGAATAAAATCGAATGCAAGGAGCGAGGATGGCTAAAAACTAATCATTGGGCCAAGTACTTACTATTAACGAAAGAACACCCCGTCAACATGGAAAACGTGGAAGCGCTAGAGAGGATTCCAAAGAATCCGGTATGGGATTATACCAAAAAGACACTCGAAATCTTAGCAAATGAATCTCACTTCTCTGAAGAGATTACTAACCTAATAGAAGAAACACTGGTTTGGGCTGAAGTCGCTAAATGCGGATCCCCTTCAGAACGTAAAAGATGGGTAACGGAAGGGGTCAATGTGTATGTTCACAATATCGGTTCCGCCCAGATTTATCAAATGGAAACGACAAAGCCAGATGAACATACGGAATTGATTGCTGCTCTCATCGCCACTCATGGTTTGGTGGGGCAGTATATACGTGGAGAATCTTTGCTGACGAAAAATGAATCCCTCTATCCGGTTTTGCACCGCTGGAGCGGAGGGGAAAACAATCAATCCATTGAATTGCTCATGCTCTTGAATAAGTGTATTATTGCAGCGGTCAGTCCATCTCTATGGGAAACGATTGAAAAAGACGTTCAACAAGCCGTGACATCTATTGTAAAGGGCAATTTCACGCAGGGAGACACGTGGAAAGAACGTCTCCGAAAACTCCGTCAGCAATCTATTCAAAACGGAGAAAATTTCGATAACGAATTTCAGCGAATTTTCCGTGATATCCGTCTTCAAAAGGAGATAGAAACTCTGCTTGATTCTCGTGATTTATGGTATGTGGAAGCAGCATTAAAGGATTTTACATTGGAGGAGTTCACAAAGATTTTTCTTATAATCAGCAGAAAAAGTTCCTTAGAGCAGGTGAGTCATATTAATTTTTCCGAACTCATGAAGGAACTGTATTATGATCATAAAGGGAAGAAAAAAGTCAATCTATTTAAAAAAAGAATCTTCGAAAAGTATTTGTCTGAATGTACATTTGATGATTTGTTGGCAGGAGAAATTAAAGATAATCCGCATGTATCGGTTCTGGTGGAGAAAAAAGGAAAGATGAGCGATACAGTGTTCTTTCGTTTTGTTTTTAGCCCACCCAGCCAGAAACTGATTGAATTTTGCGTGGAATCAGAGAAATATGGAACTTTCTTTGAAAAAGCTATACTCCTCTTGTATGACTTCTTTGAGTTACGAAGAGATCAGTTTGACCGCTTTCACAACGAAGAGGAGTATCTGGAGACTATGAATCAGACCATTGATTTCAAAAGGGTCATCTTGGACTATATCACAGGAACGGACATTGCGGATATCGGTCCGGGAGGCGGAGCGTTGCTGGATGAAATCGTAAAACGATATCCAAAGGCGAACGCATTCGGCATAGATTTTAGCAAAAATGTGATAGAGTCCCTCGAAAAACGAATTCAAAAGGAGCAATTACCGTGGACAGTTCAGTTCGGAAATGCGTTAGATCTTGAACAGGATTTGGATCAACCTGTGGATACGATCATTTTTTGTTCTATCCTGCATGAGCTCTATTCTTATATTGAGACAGATGAAACCAAATTTAATATGAAAACTATTCGAAAAGCACTTCAAGGTGCTTTTCGAATGTTACGTCAAGGTGGGAGAATTATCATCCGTGACGGTATTATGACTGAGCCAAAAGAGGTCTCACGAATTATCCGTTTCCGAGATTCCGACGATTTAGAGATTCTTGAGCGGTATAGTAAGGATTTTGAAGGCCGGGCCATTTCTTATGAAGTGGCGGGACATAATGAAGTTAAAATGCGGATCAATGATTGCATGGAATTTCTTTATACCTACACATGGGGAGAAGAAGCCTACCCGCATGAAGTTCAAGAACAGTTTGGTTATTTGACCCCTTCGGAATATGAAGTTTTAATCAAGGAGACTTTAGGAGAGGATGCCGAAATCTTGGTCAACCAGCATTATTTGCAGAAAGGATACACACATGCCTTGGATTCGAAGATAGAGTTTTTAGATGAAACATATCGTCCCGTTCCATTACCGGATTCAACTTGCTTAATTGTGATTCAGAAAAAATTAAAAGAAAAATAATCTTAAATAAGCTATCATTTCGAATGGAAGAGGAAAATTTCAGATAGATAATATAGAAGCTTTAGACCTTAAGGTTATTTTATAATCTATTCCCTTTGATTATTTAATTTTTCAGCATTTGAGGAGCTAAATGTTTTTAAACAAACAAGGCGTTGATCCCCTTATCAGGATTAACGTTTTTTTGATGAAGGCACCAGGAAAAAAAGCTGAGATTATTTCTGAACGTATGATATGCATGCAAATACTATTTATATAAGGATTCGTATAGATCGAAATTCAGATTCTTATAAATTTTTATCAAGTATCATCTATAATCAATATGTTGGCATCAATCAATACGAACTATGTAAAGGGGATTATACTATGGGCAGATTAGCCGGAAAAGTAGCTATTGTTACAGGAGCAGGCCAGGGGTTGGGACTATCGTTCGCGAAAGCGCTCGCTAAAGAAGGGGCGAAAATTACAATCGCTGAGTTCAATGCTGAAACAGGGGCGAAGGCTGTTGAAGAACTAAAAGATATGGGTGCGGAAGCATTATTTGTTCAATGTGATGTTTCGAATGAAGAGCAAGTAAAAAATGTTGTCAATAAAACGGTTGAAACGTTGGGTGCTGTAAATATTCTCATCAATAATGCACAGGCCTCAAAACCTACTGCTTCTATACTTGAAACAACATACGAAGCAATGGAACTGGCCTGGAAAACAGGTACAGTCGCTTCACTTTACTTTATGCAACAATGTGTCCCTCATATGAAAGAGTCGGGTTATGGCCGTATCATCAATGTGTGTTCGGATACTGGCATCGATGGGATGGAAAAATTCGCTGCTTATGGTTCCGCAAAAGAAGCGATTCGTGGCTTAACACGTGTTGCAGCACGTGAATTCGGTAAATTCGGCATAACGGTAAATGTCGTTTCTCCAGGCGCACTGACACCTGCTGCGAAACTATGGATGGAACATGATCCAGAAGGATATAAAAAAACAATGGAGCCAGTTCCTCTGGGCCGTCTTGGTAACCCGGACAGTGATATAGCTCCAGGGGTTGTATTCTTAGCCAGTGAAGAAGGAAGATTCATGACAGGTCAGACTGTTTTTCTAAATGGCGGGCATACTTTCGGACGATAAGGAGGGATCACTGCCACAGTTGTTTTTCTACTAATAAAGTTCTGAGAGATGGCTGGCGTTGTATGTATGAGAAAGGGATTTGTCATACGACAATTGAAATAGGTTAATTCAGGGTATGGAGTGCAGAATATGAATCTTATTAAACATTTGGGGATAAAGTGTATACTCATTATTGTAATTTTACTAACTAATTTTTACTTAGATAGTTATCTTAGTAAGCCGTTTACTTACATGGATCTAATCGCAATAATTATTGTAATTCCTATAAATCCTTGATTTTATTTTATATGATAAGTTAAAAAAGCATCTAAAACCTATTTCTTTATCTAAAGATATTTCACTTTTGGCTATTAGCCATTTTTATCGCAATTATTATTACGGGATTTTTAACAGGAGAAATGCAGTTTTAATTCAGTGTTTTAATGATTTAACAAAGGACATACCATATTATGTTAATACGGTATGTCCTTTCAATTTATATCTATTAGTTTAGGTTCAGATCAATTAGCACTAAAGAGATTTTTTATTTTAGATAGATTTGAAGAATAATTTTAAGACTCTAGTGTAGAGTGTTAAAATAGTACAAGCTACATTGATAATCATTATCAATTATGATAATATTATATCTCAATAATTTTTAGGCATTAGTGTTTATCGCTTTCTAATAAGAAAGGAGAAGGAAGTGAAAAAATATATTTGGCTAAATCCTGTCGTTTTAAAGATGTACGATCTGGAAGAATTACATTCTACTTTAGAGAGTATAGGGTTTCAAATTGTTGCTTGTGAAGAAAATCACTTACAAATAGTGAAAGATAAAAATAAAGAGAGATATGAAAGCTGTAAGCAGCTTCTTTGTGACAATAGATGTCCTAAAGCTATAACCTATGTAAAAACTCGTTATGATCATGCTAGTTTGGAGTACTCTACTATCCATCCAATCTTAATTCATTGTGCGGAAGAACTCGCTAATAGATATAAAGACGATGATGCAGAACTCTATATCATCACTCCTTGTACAGATTTAAGAGATCTAGGAAACAAATTAGTATTAAAAAACACGATATTTCAAACATGGACTCAGTTTTGCAGAGAACATCATATCAGATTAAATAGTAAACCAATTGAAAATAGTCCGATTCCGCCAGGTTTTTTTGATAATATCCCTAATGTGGTCAGTCTTGCATCTAAGCATGATATTGATTGCTTTTTCCAGGATGCATCTAGGCAAGATAAACAATTAATAGAAATGTTGTATTGCCGAGGTGGTTGCCATAATGGAGATGGAGTTCGAATAACAAATGAATAATATAATAAAAAGATTGATACCGATTGCTGTTATTTTAATCGTATGGTATTTATGCAGCTATTTCGAGATATGGAGCGCCTATATTCTGCCTAGTCCAACGCAAGTATGGGATACCTTTGTATCAATGGTACAAACGGGAGAACTGTTTATTCATATCTTTGCAAGCTTGAATAGAGTACTTGTCGGTTTTTCAATTGCCTTTATATTCGCCTTTATCCTAGGTATCATTGCTGGTTTAAAGCCCTCTCTTTCTCCTTATTACAATCATATTGTGGAGTTCTTCAGAAATGTTCCTCCTCTGAGCCTGATTCCCTTGCTAATTTTATGGGTTGGCATCGGAGAAGAATCCAAAACGATCATAATCATTTTAGCTTCGTTTTTTCCAATGTTTTTAAATATAAAAAAGGGGTTTGGTTCATGTGATCATAAGCTTCTGGAGGTCGGTGAGGTTTTAGGATTAACTCCGGGGCAACGTTTTCTGAAAATCATTCTCCCGTCTGCTGTCCCAGATATTCTTTTAGGGATGAAGGTTGGTCTTGGATATAGCTGGAGAGCCATTATTGGTGCAGAAATGATTGCTGCTTCGAGCGGTTTAGGGTACTTCATATTAGATGCGCAGACGATGTCCCGCTCTGATAAAGTGATTGTCGGAATTCTCGTGATTGGTCTCCTTGGAGTCTTCTGCGATAAAGTTTTCTCATTCGTAAGCAAGAAATTCACTCGTAGGGGAGGTATAAAAAATAGCTGGGATTAAAATAAATCAACTTTATAAAAGCTTTATGGTGGATGGGAAAAAGCATGATGTATTGCAAAATGTTAATGTCAATTTCCCTCAAAATAGCATCAGTGTCATTTTGGGGAAAAGCGGATGTGGGAAGACTACGCTTCTACGCATCTTAGCTAATCTTGAGCAATGCGATCAAGGAGAAATATCCATTGATAGTGATGAAAAAGTTAGCTTTGTTTTTCAAGAACCCCGTTTAATGCCATGGTTATCTGTATCCAAGAACATTACATTTGGTTTAGAAAAACAAAAGATAAATTCTGACGAAATAGAAGAGTTAATGAGCTTGATAGGGTTAGAGAAATTTGAGAAAGCCTATCCACACCAATTATCCGGTGGCATGCAACAAAGAGTTGCATTAGCAAGAGCATTAGCCTATGACCCATCCATCATATTAATGGATGAACCATTTGCTGCACTCGATTATTTCACACGTGAAGCAATGCAGAAAGAATTAATAAGAATTTACCAACTAAAAAAGAAAAGTATCATCTTTGTTACGCATAGTATCGAAGAAGCTATAGCAATCGGGCAAAATATATTTATAGTTAATGATGGGAAAATTCATGCTCAATTTAATCTGGAGTCGTATGAATATCCCAGAGATGTATTATCGCCATCTCTAATAGAAATAAAGAAAGACATCATAGAAAAATTAGCGTGAGAGTGAGGACATAAAATAATGAAGAAATGGTTAATATCTTTACTTGTTTTACTGAGCGTTTCAGTTATTGTTGCCTGTGGAAAAGATAGCGATTCTGAGAAGAAAAACACAAAAAATAACGATGAGAACACGTATTCAGTGGATAAGGTGCAGGCAACTTACGTGCAATCTCCTTTAAATATTCCTTCCATTGTTGAAAAAGAAAAAGGATTGTTAGCCGATTCTTTTGCGGAAGAAGGGATCGAATTTGGATATTCCAATTTAACTACCGGTCCTGAACAAACTCAAGCATTAGCTTCGGGAGATATCCAATTCCTGAATGCAGTAGGTGCCACATCTGTCATATTATCTGCATCGAATGGTGCGGATATCAAAATTTTGAGCATGTATAGTCGTTCTCCTGAGGCTTTTATGTTATTTACAAACCTTAAAGGTATTAAATCACCTACCGATTTAGTAGGGAAAAAAGTAGCAGGTCCAAAAGGAACAGTTTTACATGAATTGCTTATCAATTATTTAGCAACTGAAGGTTTAACAGATAAGGATATCGAATTTGTACAAATGGATATTCCATCTGCACAAGCGGCGTTAGTGGCGGAAGAAGTAGATTTTGCGTTACTGGCTGGCCCGGCCGCCTATAATATGATTCAAGATGGGTATCAGGTTGTTACCAATGGTGATGGACTGGTTGATGGAACAATCGTAGTGGCTACTAGTGAAGAATTCTATTCGAAGAATCCTGGCTTAGTAAAGAAATTTTTACAAGTACAAAAAGAAACATTGGAATACATCGATGGAAATTATGAGGAAGTTATGGAGATTGCAGCAAAAGAAACCGAGCTACCTCTGGATGGTGTAAAAGAAATGTATAAAATGTATGACTTCAATATGGAAATTAAACCTTCTGATATTGAAAGTATGGAAAAAACGGTAAAATTCATGAAAGAGAACAATATGATTGAAAACGATGTGGATATCCAGTCATTACTATTGGAAGTAGAATAGTAGAAGGAGGCATGTTTCTTTAAAACTTAAGAAGCATGCCTTTTTTATATGTACTTTCCAAAAAGAATCAGCTATCAATCTGGGAGTTATGGTATTGCGACCACCTTGTGTAAGGGAGATTTTTCCTCTGAATGGTGCCGTTCGCATGGCTTTTTTTAATTTTTAAGGCGCATCTATACATACAGCATATTTTATTAGAAGACATACATTTGGCAGCGAGAGGAGAAATGGTGATGAATAGGATGAAAATGGAGAAGGCTACATTTTTAGCAGTTACTCTGTTGATGTTAGTTGGAACAATGATCATGTTCTTTAAAGGTGACGGTACGAAGGGGTTCATGGGCATTCTGACTTGTGTGAGCCTACTTGTTATGGGGGGCTGGCAATGGAAGGCAAAGCAGCCGCTTGATGGGCTACTTATGATCATGACGTATTTATTTGTTTTTATTTCAGTCGGAATTGGAACATTTGGTGGAGGGTATGCGATTAAGCATTTTGATGATTTCCTTCATGTTACCTCAGGCATTTGGCTCGGATACGCGGCATTGGTACTAACCAAGCAGATAATTGGTGAGAAGCTTATGCGGAAGTTGTCGAAAGTATTTCTGGCAGGTCTTATGGTTATCTTTGCGCTTTGCTCAGCTGGTGCATGGGAGCTGCTCGAGTTTGCAGGTGATCAATGGTTCCATTTTACCGCCCAAGGGCGCGATCCAAAGGACACGATGTTCGATATGATGGACGGGTTGATTGGTGGGGTCATAAGCGCCCTCTTTTACTCTATCAGAAATCATGAGCGTAAGGCGGCCGACTGATTGTGGCCGTCTTTTTTTAAATTCACCCGGGTTATTCATTTCAGTTGATTACAAAGGTCATTTGTTCTAATTCGAGTTTAAATATATGAATTCCCTTATAATAAAATACAAAGGGTAATAGCAGGTTTCACTTGTTGAAGATCAGTCGTTCAATTTTTTCAATGGTATAATTATTTACATCGTAAACGTCCTTATGGTAGGTTGATATGTGACCGGATTGTATTGAAAAGATAATTATTTATTATCATAACATTTTGATAGAAAGAAAGAGCTGCCCCTTATTAGCCATACTTCATTGGCTTTCGGGACAGCTCCTTTTTACGAGAAAAATAGTATAGATGAACCAGCGCTATAGAAGTTTTGATGCGTTACAAATAATTATGGATGAGGAGTTATGAAGAGAACATGGGGTTCCTTATGGCTTAAACAACATCTATAAACATATATATGAGCACAAATAAAGGAGACTTTTAGATGATTCCTATCAATATAAAAAATACGAGCTTGATCTTAGAGGGCGGAACATTCCGCATGGTATATACAGCGGGTGTCTTAGACGGTTTTTTAGAGAAAGAGATTATGTTTCCTTACATATTGGGAATCTCTGCGGGTGCCATTAGTGCATGTTCCTATATTTCTGAGCAAAAAAACAGAACGATTCGCTTCATATCTACTTACCGGAATGATAAGCGTTATGTCGGAGTGCGTAATTTTCTCACGGAGAGAAGCCTATTTGGGCTTACATTTGCATATGATACGGTTCCTAACCAATTGGATTTCTTTGATTGGGAGACATTTCAAAGCTACCAAGGTAAGGTTTTATTTGGTGTGACAAATGCCTATACCGGAAAGGTAGAATACATGGACGGCAAAACAATGGACAAAGGGGCTACTATTTTACGAGCCACATGTGCTATTCCAGTTCTGTTTCCTGAAATCAAAATAAATAATATTCCTTACTATGATGGAGGATTAGCTGATTCGGTACCAATCCAAAAGGCGATAGCGGATGGTTATGAAAAACATGTCATCATTTTGACCAGACCAAAGGGCTACAGGAAGAAGCTCGACAGTCAGACAAAATGGGCAGTGAAGCTATTGCGTAAGAAATATCCTCAACTGGTTCAAGCCATGGAGAATCGTGCGCATCATTATAATCAAACAATGAATTTGATAGAAAAGTTGGAGCAAGAAGGGAAAGCATTCGTTTATCGACCGCCGTTTGAACTTAAGAGTTTTGAAAAAAATACGGAGATTATGTGGAAATCACATAAAAAAGGTTTAGAACAATTTCATGACCGAAATCAGGAGTTGCTAGACTTTCTCGGGACAGATTATGTAGGCTGCAAAGCTGAAGATTCTAATTGTGCTGGGTCCAAGTTCTACTAACGAAGCCAAGAGCATAAGAAAAGACTGTCAATTGGCAGTCTTTTTCTGGACTCGTAGACATAAATTCCAATAAGCGTATTTTTTGTGGCATTTCCTTGAAAGAATAATTTGTACCGATAGTGGATTCCATTGTGACTCCCTTAGGAAAATCCATTTGCAATTATCTATAACCAGTTAAATAGTAAATTAACATTCAACAGTTCCCCTCGTTTTGTTAGTCCTCAATATTTACCATTATATATATGATGGTTAATGTGAAGTTATTGAAACATGTGAGAATGTATGATTATTATGTGGCGGAATGGAGAAAGAATGAATAAGAGTTCTAACTTGTACGAATGCTTGTAAACTATATAGAAGGAATGTTTTTAGGAGGGGTAATTTTGCGAAAAAAATGGACTCTGTTCATAATTGGCCTGTTTTTGATTTACGCATTAGCAATATATGTTTATCTTTTTCACGGTGCCCATACAGCTATTCCTGATTCGGTGAAGGGAACCGGTGCTGATCCCAACACATTTATGAA
Organism: Bacillus sp. z26; assembly: GCF_058313635.1. NCBI lineage: Bacteria > Bacillati > Bacillota > Bacilli > Caryophanales > Bacillaceae > Bacillus > Bacillus sp. z26. The sequence goes on along the minus strand of NZ_JBZFQM010000002.1, from coordinate 841,115 downwards.
TAAAGAAATGATAGAAAAAAGTGAATCGTATTCCAAGATACGGAATTTCTTCTTCTTTATCAGTACACCGCTTGAGTGGTTATTTTATGCGATAGTCCTTGTTTCGGGACTATCTAAAGGAATTGAAAAATGGGGCAAGCAAACTTGGAAAAGACGTTTCGTTCAAATTGGCGGCTATGTTTTTTGGCTTTCACTCCTTCTATTCATTGTCTTTTTGCCGCTCTCATACATTCGATATAAAATTTCGATTGCCTATGGCATATCCACTCAAGTCTTCTCCTCCTGGATGAAAGATAACTTGATTGAGTTCTGGGTGGACTTAGGAATGACTTTAATTGTCGTACTCGTCTTGTACTGGCTCATTCGGAAAAGCCCTGCTCGCTGGTGGCTGTATAGCTGGCTGCTATGCATTCCATTTACGATATTCGTGATGTTTATTCAACCGGTCGTCATCGATCCGCTCTACAATGATTTTTATCCGCTTAAAGATAAAGCGTTGGAGGAGCAAATTCTTGATCTGGCGGCAAAAGCGAATATTCCTGCTGAGCATGTGTATGAAGTCAATATGTCGGAGAAAACCAATTCTTTAAATGCTTATGTGACAGGGGTTGGTTCAAATTCCAGAATTGTTCTCTGGGACACTACATTAAATAGTCTTGAGGATGATGAGATTCTTTTTATCATGGCTCATGAAATGGCTCATTATGTGGAAAAGCATATATACATCGGAATTGGCGGCTATTTGATTCTTATGCTGGTTGGCTTATGGCTGACGGATAAATGGATGAAGAGGGCGATACGAAAAAGAGGAGACTTATATCATTTAGAATCGATGAGTGATATTCGCTCATTACCGCTCTTTTTATTGATTACATCTATCCTGTTGTTTGCCGCAAACCCCATTACGAATTATGTATCACGTGTACAGGAAACAAGAGCAGATACCTATGCGTTAAAAATGACTAATAATCCTGAAGCGGCCATTTCCTCTTTTCAGAAGCTATCTGAAAAGGGACTAAGTCAAATGAATCCGCCTTTGCTGGTTAAAATACTCCGTAATAGCCATCCAACCATGCTTGAGAGAATTGAGAGGGCAGAGAAGTTTAAAGAATAGTCTTTGTAATCTTTAATATTGAATGGGAAGATAAGCAAGAAAATAGGATAGAAAGCAGAGCCATTAGATGGCTCTGTTTGCTTTTGTACAATAGAGGAATCTAGCGAAGAAAGTGGAATAAATAAAGGGAGTAGATAAAAGGAGAAGGACTATGAGGAAACAATTAGAACACAGTGAATATGCCGCTTATTATCAACCGTATGTAGAATTGGTTCCTGAAGGCAATATAATCGAAATCTTAACTGAACAAATGGAGGAGACTGTTGTTTTTCTAAAGAGAATTACAAATAACCAGGCAGAATACCGGTATGCCGAGGGGAAATGGAGTATTAAAGACATGGTTGGCCATATGATTGATACTGAGAGAATCATGGCATATAGGCTTCTTTCAATTGCACGGGGAGAGAGCCAGAACCTCCCGGGTTTTAATGAGGAGGAATATGTTCAACAAGCAGTCTTTACGAGACAATCAATGGACGAGCTTCTTCAATGTTTTTCAATCGTTCGTCAGTCTACGATTGTCTTGGTGAAGAGTCTAACCAATGAGGATTGGCTGTGCCGAGGATCAGCAAACAATTTCGAAATAACAGTCAGTGCTCTGGCTGTTATCATTGCCGGACATGAGCGGCATCACACCAATATAATTAGAGAACGTTATATAAACTCTGACTCCTTTCCGATTCAATAACGCTGGGGCTTTAATTTCCTTAGCTCTTTTTTGATTGGAGAATACACCATAAAGGATGATCTATAAATGCCTATTCGAAATTCAGTTAAAGCCATTATTATTCAGGACAATCAGTTACTCGCTATCAAAAAAGAAGATCATGAAGGGTTCTATTATATATTGCCCGGTGGTGGACAAGAGTACGGAGAAACCTTTCATCAAACGTTGAAAAGAGAATGTATAGAAGAGATAGGGCAGGACGTTGAAATAGACGATTTAATCCTGATCCGTGAATATATTGGTAAAAACCATGAACACGCTGCCTTTGATTATGACACCCATCAAATTGAATATATGTTTTTGTGTACAATTAAAGGTACTCATACAATGGTGCACAATGGAACCAATCCGGACGACGGTCAAATAGGAGTTGAATGGCTGTCATTAAGTGATTTATTAACCTACAGAGTCTATCCGCAACAAATGAGGGGATATCTTATCAAATATACTAAAGGAGAACCTGTCCCCGTATATTTGGGGGATGTAAATTAGAGGGTGCTTTGTGATGGAAGTATGGGGCAATGCATTTGTCAAAAGGGTATCATCAGATTATTAAAGAAGAGGTTCAAGTCCGGATAGGAGGTAAGGAAAGGTTTGATACAATCATTGCATTTACGAAGTAATTGATTCAATCAACGTTTTCATTCTAAGTACTGGTAAGAGTCAAACACAGATTAAAAGATTGAAAACAAGAAAATCACAGGGAAGGATTAAAGGATCCTTGCCCTGTGATTTTTTATACTAGTATTTACTTTAACAAGTTGTTTGGCTTAGTGACCAAAGTTTTTCTCCAATTCAATTAGCTCGGCGGAAAGTTTCATAAACGCTTCTTTGTCTCTATTGTCTAAGGCCTGATCAATTTCTTTTTTTAGTTTCTTTTGTGCATGGGTTAGTTGGGCTTCGTAAATCATCATATCCATAAGTACGTCTTCCATGGTCGCCTGGTCAACAGTCACATCAACAGCCTTTACGAAATCTGTATTTGCTTTTTCGTGATTCATGGATATCCCCCCGTTGCTTTTTTTTATTATAAGTCAGATAAAAAGAAAAATCAACCAAATATTTAAATAATTCAGAAAATTTATTATAATAGGTTAATATAGTTATTATATAAAATACCCAATATATAAAAAATAAAAACCTCAGAAATCACAAGAGTTTTGGGTTAAATTTGAAATTTTGGTGAATAAACCAATTATTTTGAAATATTATGTTATATTGAAATGGTAGTTTAAATGTAGGCTCATACAAGGAGGAAGCCATGGAAACAAATGTGATAAGCAGGAGAGAGGATTACGAAATCAGTCCATTTACATTTGCTATCGTTCCAGTTGAATATGGATCAAAAACATATTCTAAAATCATTGAATTTGATGAAGAAATTTTAGTACCTTTTAGACCATCTGAAGTAGTTAAATCCAGTTGTGATTACTTTGGTGCAAACTATCCTGGGAGATGCCAGTCAACGAAAACACTTCTTGGTATTTCACATAAAGTTCCCATTTCAATAGAGCCGGGAAATCGCTTATTCTTTTTTCCTACTACATCTCCTGCGAAAGAATCGTGCATCTGGCTTTCTTATGAGCACATCGTATCCAGAGTTAAGATTAGCGCGACTAAAACACAAATCAATTTCCACAATCAACAATCTATTGTAATACCGGTATCTTATAGTATCATTGAAAACCAAATGCTCAGAACAGCATTGCTAAAGTCGAAGCTCCTTCAGAAACTTGCAGAGGCAGAGCGAAAGACAAATTATTTATATAATGCCATCCAAGTGAATGATCGGAAATCTGATTTTCAAACAAATAGTTTAAACCAGTCTCCATATAGAGATTGAGAACGTTAATAAATTCCTTTAACAACGCCGCTTATTTTTTCAGTTCATCCGTCCACTGTTTTAAAAAATAATATTCCAGTAATTCCTGTACTTTATTGCGGATACGGGGATTGAAATAATTATGATATTCCTCATAGCCTTTATAAAGAAATAAAAAAGATGTGAATGATTCGTCTCTTTTTGTTTCTTCCACTTTGAGTTGATGCTGCCTCATATAGTGGCTTACTTGTTTTAATTCCGCTTGGATCTGTTTCATCGTTTCATCAATCAGTAATAAGTAAGGTTGTTTTAATTTGAAGGGCGATACTTTTACTACTTGGAGGTCTCGTGACAGTACAGTGAGAACCATTGGTAGATAAATCGCTTTTTCCATTATATTGCGTTCTTCTGTAGGGATGCGGGTCATGTATATCGCGTCCTTTCAATGTCTGTAAAAAACGAACGTATGTTCTTGTATAGAATAATCGCTTTTCACATTTTTGACAAGTTTATTTTCTAACTAATTCTCTCTTTAAAGCAATCTGATATAATAAATATAATGATTGTTTTAATCCATAATAATTGGGGATATCTATAGAGTATGAACAGAATTTGTCATTTGTTTGTGAGGAGAGACTATGGATTTTAATTGGTTAACAGATTGGCTAACTATGGAGCACTTAGCCAAATTAATAAGTGATTATAGAAACTTGGGTCCCATACCGGGATTGCTGCTCCCTTTTTTTGAAGCGTTTCTTCCGTTTTTGCCTTTGTTTGTTTTTGTGACGGCTAATGCCAATGCATTTGGTTTGTGGCTTGGATTTCTTTTATCCTGGACAGGGGCTGTGGCTGGCGCGATGGTTGTGTTTTATTTGTCCAGAAAATATGGAAAGAAAAAAGCCCTATCCTTTGTACATAAACATGCAGCTGTGCAAAAGGCAATGCGTTGGATCAATCATCATGGATTTGGCCCGCTATTTATCATGCTTTGTTTCCCATTTACTCCTTCCGCGATTGTAAATATAGTTTGTGGATTATCTGACATTAGTCCAAAACAATATATGCTTGCAGTCTTTGCGGGAAAATTGGTTATGATCTTTACTATTAGTTATATTGGCCATGACATTATGTCTTTAATTCGCGAACCGGTTAAAAGTATTATTGTTGGTATCGTCATTGTCCTGTTATGGCTTATAGGTAAACAAGTCGAGATGCGTTTAAACCGTGTGGACCAGAAGGAACCTTCGTAGAATGGCAAGACATCTATGAAGAGTAAAACAGCAGCTGTTAATAATTGTCTGGACGTTTTTAATTTTAATTAAATTAACTCGTTAAAGGAGGTGTAGAGTGAATCGTTCTGTGAAGGTATGTTTGTAATGGCTTTTAAAAATTTGTCATTGCTTCGTGCTACTTTTCATGTGCAATTTCTTTTTAAGGAAATTCATATGAATAAAGAACGATAATAAGTCTCTATACCCTCGATAAAATAGGAATTCGAAAGCCATGGGGAAGTCTTATATCGACTTTCTAATGGCTTCTTTTTATGTATAAGGTATGAGCATGAGAGGAGTTCATACCATGATTGTATGCAGTGTACAACAAATTGAAAAAAACTATGGCGGAACAAAGCTATTTGAAAATATTACGTTTGAGAGATCAAGGAAGGAGAAGGAGTGGGATTCGTCGGTCGGAATGGCTGGAATATCTATTGTAGCTTACACACGTTGGGCTTTTCTGCTTTATATTTGTTAATTACTAATAGTTTACAATTTAATATGGAACTAATTAAAACAATGATCATGAATACAAATGGTCATTGTTTTTCTTTGTAGTGAAAGTAGTCTCTCACAGATTGTAATTTTTAAATTAGTGTCTTTTTTGTCTTCTCCATAAGATTAATTCCTTCTCTCTCATTTCCTGCGTATTTAGCAAAAAAAATTGTTGTCACAATTAAAATAAACCATTTTTTACAATGATGGGATATAGAGTCAATTGAGGAGAAAACGATATTAATTATGATAAAATAGAGAGATAGATATAAAGGGGGGAGGCACATTTAATGTCTTTGCAATTTTATATTGGAAAAACAGGTACTGGTAAGACAGAAACCATTTTAAATGATATTAGGGCTAAGCTGGAGCATGATCCGGAAGGTCCATCAATTATATATATTGTTCCAGATCAGATGACTTTTCAGGCTGAGCTGGAATTAATCAATACGCCAAATCTCGGCGGGATGATACGTGCCCAAGTGTTCAGTTTTAGCCGGCTGGCATGGAAGGTTCTGCAGGAAACAGGCGGCATGGGCAGACGGCATTTAAATAATGTCGGTGTCAACATGGTGATCCGTAAAATCATGGAGGAAAAAAAGGACGAATTAAAGACCTTTCAACGTTCGAGTGATAAGCAGGGGTTTATTACTCAATTAAGTGATTTGTTGAAGGAGTGCAAGCGATACTGTCTTACTCCTGATGAGATGCTAAACCAGACAAATGGTGATGTATCACCGATTCTCCGTTCGAAGCTTGATGATCTATCTCTTTTATACAATGGGTTTGAACATGAATTGGAAGGACAGTACGTTGATTCGGAGGACTACTTTAATTTACTGGTAGAAAAGATGCCTGAATCATCCTACTTGCGGGATGCTGAAATTTATGTGGATGGCTTTTACAGCTTTACAACTCAAGAATATGGGATTATGGCAAGCTTGATGCAACACTGCAGGAATGTGACGGTTTCCTTGACATTGGATCAGCCATTCAAAGATTTGGCACCTGATCCATTGCATTTATTTAGAATGACAGGTGAAACTTATTTTGATTTGTATCAAATCGCACTTCAAAACGGAGTACAGGTTGAGGAGGATCGTGTATTTAAAGAGCCGCATCGTTTTATACAGAACGAATCTATGCAGCATTTGGATACATGGTTTGCCAACAGACCGGCACCCGTATTCGAGCGTACGCCGCAATTTGAATTTTGCCCAGCCGGAAACAGAAGGGCTGAGGTGGAAGGTATCGCGCGTAAAATTTTGAAGAGTGTACGAGAGGGATATCGGTACAGAGATATATTTGTGTTAATGAGAAACAGTCAGGAATATGCTGAAGTGGTTGAAACCGTCTTTACGGACTATGGCATCCCTGTCTTTATTGACCAAAAGAGGCCGATGCTCAATCACCCTCTAGTTGAGTTAGTACGGTCGACTCTTGAAGCCGTAACGAATAATTGGCGTTATGAACCGATGTTTCGGGCAATCAAAACAGATCTTTTATTTGCGAAAGATGCGTATATACCAAAGGAGCGGGAGAACGCTGCCCTGCTCGAAAATTATGTATTGTCGAGAGGTTATTATGGTGACCGCTGGATTAAGAAACAAGAATGGACATATAAAAGAAACCGCGGCCTTGAGCTGGTGGACAGTGCTCAGACAGATGCAGAGTTAAAAATGGAAGCCTTGTTAAATGAAACGAAAGAACAAGTGGCAGAGCCCATCCGCCGTCTTGCAAATCGTTTTAAGAAGGCAAAAAATGGTACAGATTATGCTCAGGCTCTATACATGTATTTAGATGAGCTTAATATACCGGAAAAGCTTGAAAGAAAAGCCCAAAGTGATGAAAAAGCAGGCAGGCTCATCTATGCAACTGAGCACGATCAGGTATGGAATGGTGTCATTGATTTGCTGGATCAATTTGTAGAAATTGTTGGGGACAGGCCGGTTACGTTAAAGAATTTTGCTGCAATCCTAGAGAGCGGGATGGAAACGTTGAACTTTTCATTAATTCCGCCATCTCTTGACCAAGTTGTGGTGGCCAATATGGATTTATCACGTCCCCAAAATGTCAAAATAGCTTTCATAGCAGGCTTGAATGAAGGAGTGATTCCTTCAAAAGTCAGTGAAGGGGGAATTCTTTCGGATGCTGATCGGGAAACCTTGCATTCTTCCGGAATTAAGCTGGCCCCAACATCGAGCACCAAATTGTTGGATGAGGAGTTTGCTGCATACAAGGCTTTTCTGGTTGCATCAGACTATATTTATTTTTCCTATCCACTGGCTGATGATGAAGGAAAGCAATTATTAGCGTCCTCTTATATTAAACGTGTGAAGGATTTATTCGGTGCGGTGAAAGAAACCTTTTTTGTGCATGATCCGGCTGAAATGAGTGATGCGCTGCAATTGGAGTATGTGGTTCAGACGAGAGCAACGCTGTCATTTTTGGCAAGTCAGCTTCAGCAGAAGAGAAGAAATTATCCAGTATCACCTGTTTGGTGGGATGTATATAACGAATATGTACAAGAGGGTCCAATGAAGGATCAAGCCGCATTTGTCCTTTCTGCACTTTCCTATCAAAATAAAGCAAAGAAAATCCCTGATCAAAAAGCAGTTGAGTTGTATGGAGAGACAATCCAGGGCAGTGTGTCGAGAATGGAGCTCTTCAATAGCTGCCCATTTGCGCATTTCTCCTCACACGGCTTAAAACTTAGGGAACGGGATATTTATCGTTTAGAAGCTCCTGATATCGGTGAAATGTTCCACGGTGCTTTGCAGTGGATGACGGAACAAATTATTGAGCGCGGTACAAGCTGGGGCGCTTTATCACGGGAACAGTGTATCCAATTAGCCAGAACAGCAGTAGAGGTCATGGCTCCCAAGCTGCAAAATGAAATCTTATTATCATCAAACCGGTTCCATTATCTAAAAAGAAAGCTGGAGCAAATTGTAGCCAGAGCTTCTATTACCCTAAGTGGACAGGCTAAAAATAGCCAGTTTTCACCGATTGGGCTTGAGCTTGGATTTGGCAGTCGTGGTACATTGCCGCCTCTGACTTTTGATCTTAAAAATGGAACTAAGATGGAGCTGGCTGGGCGTATCGACCGGATAGATCAGGCAACCACAGATGATGGAACCTATTTAAGAATCGTCGATTATAAATCGAGCTCGAAGGATTTGAACTTTACAGAAATTTATTATGGAATAGCCTTGCAAATGTTGACCTACCTGGATATTGTAGTCACGCACTCACCACTCTTGGTTGGGGCACAAGCTAAGCCTGCCGGTGTCCTCTATTTCCATGTTCACAATCCATTAATTAAAAATAACGGGGTTTATACGTTAGAGCAGATTGAACGGGAAGTCTTTAAAAGCTTTAAAATGAAAGGATTGCTTTTAGGGGATGACGAGGTTGTTAAGATGATGGACAGTGATTTAGAAAATGGAGAATCCCTGATTGTGCCGGCTGGCTTTAAAAAGGACGGGCATTTCACGGCAGCTTCTCGGATCGCAAGTGAAGGAGAGTTTTCTCTTTTAAGCCGTCATATGAAGAAAATGTATGCCGATACAGGAAATGCGATTACGAGCGGTGTGGCTGATATTAAACCTTATCGCCTGCAAAATAAATTACCGTGTACATTCTGTAATTATAAAACGGTTTGTCAGTTTGATCCTTCTCTTGAGAGTAATGAATACAGAGTGTTTAAACCAGCTAAAAAAGAAGAAATCTTCGAGGCTATACGGGAGGAGGAAGAAGAAGATGAATAACCAGAAACAAATTCCCGTAAAACCAGCAGATGCTTTATGGACAGATGACCAATGGAAAGCGATCACAGCGGATGGAAATGATATTTTGGTAGCTGCAGCGGCCGGAAGTGGTAAAACGGCCGTACTGGTTGAGAGGATTATCAGAAAGGTTATTTCAGAAGATAACCCTCTTGACGTGGATCGTTTACTGATTGCTACCTTTACGAATGCTTCAGCTGCTGAGATGCGCCACCGAATTGCCGAAGCGCTGGAGAAGGAAATTAAGAAGAATCCGGAATCCAGGCATTTACGGAAACAGCTCAGCTTGTTGAATAAAGCGAATATCTCAACCCTGCATTCCTTTTGCCTGGATGTGGTGAGAAGCCATTATTATTTAATGGATATCGATCCTGGTTTTCGAATCGGGGACTCAACGGAAATCGAATTAATTAAAGATGAAGTTCTTGAGGATGTATTGGAAACGCAGTATGGAATCTCAGATAATGAACCATTTTTCCGACTTGTCGATGCTTTTACGGATGACCGCAGTGACCGTACGATTCTGGATATCATTCGTGTATTGGATGACTTCTCACGGTCCAACCCCAACCCGCAAAAGTGGCTCCGCAGCCTTGTCGATATGTATGAGGTAGGGGAACATACTAAGATTGAGCAATTGCCTTTCTATCCTGTCTTGAAATTTGACATTATGATGCGCCTAGCGGCAGCAAAGGAAATGACGCATGAAGGCTATCAATTAAGCTTACTGCCTGATGGTCCGGCGGCTCTTGGCGAAACGTTTAAATTTGATGAAGAGCTGCTTAACAAATTATCTGAATCGCTTGAAGCAGACTGGCAATCGATGGCGGATACATTTTCGCAGGCTAGCTTTGCAAAGGCTAAAACGGTTCGCAAAGGGACTTGTGATGAGGAATTAGCGGGTCAAGCCAAGAAATTGAGAGATGATGTTAAGAAATTGATCAATGGAATCTCGAGCGACTTATTCTTTCGAAAAGCGGATAGTTTTTTGAAGGATATAGCTGATATGAAGCCATATGTGTTGACGCTTGCCGAGCTGGTCATAGCGTTTCAAGAGCGATTCCTGGCAGAAAAGCTTGAACGTGGGATTGTTGACTTCTCCGATTTGGAACATATGGCTCTTGAAATCCTGGCAATTGATGAGGATGGAGTATTAAAGCCAACGGATGTTGCATTGGAGTATCGCGAGAAGTTCAAGGAAGTACTTGTCGATGAGTATCAGGATACCAATATGGTGCAGGAAACAATTTTACAGCTTGTCACAAAGGACGGTGAATCAACCGGCAATATGTTTATGGTTGGTGACGTTAAACAATCGATTTATCGATTCCGGCTGGCTGAACCAAATCTTTTCATGGGAAAATACAGTCGGTTTTCGACAGAACCGATTGATACCGGAATAAAGATTGATTTAAATAAAAATTTCCGAAGCCGTAGTGAAGTATTGGCCGGTACCAACTTTTTATTTAAACAATTGATGGGGAAAACGGTTGGTGAAATTGAATATGATGAAGCAGCTGAACTGAAAAAAGGAGCAGCCTATCCTGAGGATGAGCAGTATCCGGTGGAGCTGTATTTGATTGATAAAGCAGCAGAAGGAACGGATTATGGTTCCGAGGATAATGATGAAACAGACGAAGATCTCGAGACGGTTTTGTTAGAAGCAAGGCAAATGGCTGAATTGATCAAACAGATGATTGGTGAACGCCGCAAAGTGTATGATGCCAAAACGAAAACATACCGCAACATTACCTATCGGGACATTGTTATCTTGCTGCGCTCCATGCCGTGGGCCCCTCAAATTATGGATGAATTTAGGGCACAGGGTATACCTGTTTATGCTGATCTTTCAACAGGATACTTTGAGGCGACAGAAGTGGCCATTATGATTTCACTTCTTCAAGTTATCGATAATCCGTATCAGGATATTCCGCTCGCGTCTGTGCTGCGTTCTCCTATAGTAGGGTTGGATGAGGAGGACTTATCCGATATCCGGATTACCTTACCAAAGGGACACTTCTATGATGCATTAAAAGCCTATTGCCAGACTGGGTCCTTTGAAAAATATGGCGTTGTCTATTTAAAAGTGGTGAAGTTCTTTGACTATCTTCACGAATGGAGAAACCAGGCTCGTCAGGGGACATTGTCCAATTTAATTTGGCAGCTGTACCGAGATACCGGCTATTATGATTTTGTTGGCGGGATGCCTGGCGGTAAGCAAAGGCAGGCTAATTTATTGGCCTTATATAATCGTGCCAGACAATATGAGGAAAGCTCATTTAGAGGAATCTTCCGCTTTCTCCGATTTATCGATCGGATGAGAGAAAGAGGCAGTGATTTGGGTGCGGCACGTGCCTTGGGTGAACAGGAAGATGTCGTCCGAATTATGACGATTCATAAAAGTAAGGGACTTGAATTCCCTGTCGTAATCCTGGGAGGACTATCTAAAAAATTCAATCAAATGGATTTAAAACGTTCCTATTTAGTGGATAAGGATCTGGGGCTGGCTTTTCGCTATGTGAATCCGGAATTAAGAATCACGTATCCTTCCTTGCCGCAGATTGCCTTTAAGAAAAAGCAGCTCCTCGAAAATATAGCGGAAGAAATGCGTGTTCTGTATGTTGCGTTAACCCGTGCAAAAGAGAAGCTGTACTTAATAGGAACCCTGGCAGATGCTGAAAAATCGTTTAAGAAATGGTCTGTATTTGAGAATAAAGAAGGTTGGCTGCTTCCGGATTATACAAGAGCGAATGCTACTTCCTATATGGATTGGATTGGGCCTTCCCTGGTTAGGCATCGCATGTTTAAAGAGGGGACAATTGCCGGCGACTCGATGCTTGAGATTGCTGCTCATCCATCCGAATGGCAGGTTCATGTTCGAAAGGCGAATACACTGCAATCGTCAAAAGAAGAAGAGAGCCTGGAGAGCAAACTGTTATTTCAATCGATTGAGCAAATGGAGCCCATTGCGATTGAATCAGAATATAAAGAACAGGTCAGGGAACAAATCGAATGGGATTATCGATTTAAAAGTGCGACTACAGGGCGCTCCAAGCAGTCTGTATCCGAGTTGAAACGAATGAATGATTCAAAAGATGAGTACAGTGCAACTGATTTAGTAAAGGCCACCTTTAAACGGATGAACTTAAAGAGACCAGCCTTTATGCAGCAAAAAACAATGTCACCTGCTGAAAAAGGAACCATGATGCACTTGGTAATGCAGCACTTGGATGTTACGAAACCGGTCACAGAAGAGTCTATTCAGACTCTGCTCGAGTTTTTGGTGATGAAGGAATTTGCTACGAAGGAACAAGTCAGTGAAATTAGAGTTGATCAGATATTAAGCTTTTTTGAGAGTGAATTGGGACAACGTCTGCAGCATGCTAAAAAAGTGCGTAAGGAAATACCATTTACTATGGCATTTCCAGCTCATGAAGCGTATCAGGACTGGCAGGCTGGTGAAGAGAACATTCTTGTGCAGGGGATAGTGGATTGCCTGTTTGAAGATGAAAATGGCCTCGTATTGCTTGATTATAAAACAGACGCAATCACGGATCGTTTTAAAAATGGATTTGAAGAAGCAGAGCCTGTGTTAAAAGAAAGATATGAAAAACAGATTCAATTATATACAAGAGCCATTGAACAAATTCTGAAAAGAAAAGTATCAGAAAGATATTTACTGTTCTTTGATGGAACACATGTATTAAAACTTTAATTTCTAAGGGCGGCATAGATGTATGGGAAACCATGCGTGGTGTGTCGCCCTTTTTTGTTTTCTCTTGGTAAATCAAAGAGGTTTCCTGTCAGGTGAGGTTGGTTCAAACAATAATTAAGTTCTATTTAAAGCGTATTACTTTAAGTTATGTATATTCACTCTTATAAATTTGAAACGACCTTTGTAATGGGAGGCACTTTTTATTCAAAACTAACTCGAATTAATTTACTTGTATTAAGGCTGTAAAAAGTCTCTTACTTGATAGGCTGGATTAGGATATTTATAGAATCCTTCACCGGTTCTCACACTGAACAGTAAGAATGGATTTGTATGATGAATGGCAAGATAAAATAAAAATGATTCGTGCTTTACGATCATTATTTATTTAATTTAAAAATATGATGCCTTAGTAAATGGTTATCCTTAACCTGATTTCCTAGTATAGAGATTACTGTTAAACAAGTTGTCATGCATTCTGCGAATTAAAATTAAGAGTGTGTGATAAAAATGGGAGGTGATTGAATGAGGAAAGCAAGAATGGGTATGTGTGAATTGTGTTTACGGGACCATGTGGAACGAACGGTTCACCATTTAATTCCACGGGAATTTGGCGGAGGTCCCGAAGATACCTCCAAGCTGTGTATTCCTTGCCATAAACAAGTTCATGCCCTTTATCCAAACTCGGAGCTGGCCGTCAGACTTAATACGATTGAGAAACTGAGGGATGACCCTGAAATAAAGAAATATTTAAATTGGATTAAAAAGCAGCCGGCAGGTAAATTGCCGAGAATAAAAAAATCCGGCTATAAGGCCGGAAGAAGGTGAGAGATTTAATTGTTCGCTGAGATTGGCTGATCAACTCCACTTATACCAATAACTGAGTTTCCGCTAATTCCGTTTGTATCAAAAATGATTCCTCCGTTAATTCCGGAACCTGAACCATTCACACTTTTGCTGGCATATTTTGGTGATATAACAAAGGAGTCGCCGAATTGAATAATTCCGCTTCCTGCATTGAGAACTTGAACGGAACCGACAAAAGCAGGCATTAAGTTTCCTCCCTTCTTTCATTTCTAGGCCTATTTATGAGTTGTCTGACATTCATAACTCTGGTTTCGGAACGGATAAATCGTCCGTTTCCGATTTGTAATAAAGAGGAGGCTGAAATAGCCTGTGTTCTGATGCAATCGACAAAAAGATATGGATTTTGATGTTCGAAATTAACTTGAATCATCTCATCAATTGGTTCGAAGTCCGGTACAGAGTAGAAGACTGCGTAATCACCAAAATTTCCTTCCTGTCCGTAAAAGAGTTCCTGTTCTCGTTGATAGGCAAGGACATTATCAACTGAATAATAATACTGGATTTCGCCAATATCAAAGCTAGCTCCCCTTGATAAGATGGACACATGGATATTGTCGACAACCGATGTCCTATTCCACATAGCAAATCCTCTCTATCGATTGACGATGGGCTGTAACGGCCCAAACTCTATGGCATTTAATGGGGTGTCAGAGGCCGAAAAAAGCTGCATGGTTTCAGTGTCGCCGATTTTAATGACTGAAGAGCTTGATACTGAAATTAATTTAATACAGCCAACCTTTATTTGTTCATTCACGACATGGAAATTCATCACGTTGCTCACTGCTCCTTCATTGAATCAGGATAAACCTCCATAAATCTGATGATGGCGTTTTCTATATCCGTTTTCATAACTTCTGATATTTGCTCCCGTATATCCGGAATTTTATGCTCTGTTCGGTTATGAGGGGGCGTTTGGTCTAAATAATGATGTATGCGCTGTGGCAGCTGTCTGGCAATGTCCTCCATGATAAAGGAGCGCATGGTGTCATCTGCTTTTTGCTCGCAGATTTTTTCGGCTCTTTTAAAGATTTCGTCCTTATTATTATTTAGGTCGAGTAAGACCTCGCTCGATAATTGATGGACAAATTCGTCTCTGGCTGGAAAAAGAAATGGACCGGGAGGGGTGTGATGATCGATTGCCAATTCATCAATTTTTTCTAAATCTGATGGAGTTAAGCCAATATTCAAGGTGCCTTCTAATCTTTCCACCTTCAATTGGTCAAATTTATATTCAATTCGGTCCACTCGAATCGGCGCCTGCTGTTTTGCTACTGTTATTTCCTCTTTTAATTTCTTTATATCTTCTTCAAGTTTATAAATGGCTTGTTGCTGGGACTCCAGCGTGTTTTGTAAATAGTAAAGGAATTGGCTTACATCCTGTGGCAAATGACTCATCCTTTCCTATCCTGGACTTGGACCTGAGGAGTATTCTCTTCAGTCGCAAAAAAGGGATGATTCGCTTTTGGAGCCGGTGCCTCAAATCCGCCGGAATTGGTCATAAGGGATTTTGACTTTATGATACCGGCACTTCCAATTTGCAGGACGGAAGCATTGGCAATTGCGTTAATTTTAATTGTATTAATCATAATGGTTTGTTTAATAAAGATGTTCATTTCTTTCACCTCTATAACGTAAATGCAATTGGTTGGTCAACGGTATCTGCATCAAACGTATTTGTAGCACTATAAGGATTGTTCACAGCTACATAGTCACCCGTATTAAAAGATCCCGCTCCGGAAAATGTCTTGGCATTAGAGTAGGGAGTAACTTTATAAATATCCCCTACATTAAATACACCACTGCTCCCAATGCTGAGAATCTGGACAATACCTACAATACCTGGCATATGAACACCTTCCTTGGGTATCTCTGTGTCTTCCTTCCTTAACAATTCTTTGCAGTATATGTGTAATGGGCTCCAAAGGTGAGGGACCTCCAGCTTTTTAGAATACATATTTTAATAGGGGTTTTTCACAGAAACTGCTACACTAGTTTTAAAAGAAATTATTGGAAGAAAGGTGAGGTAGTTTTGCAATCTATAACAGATCAAAAGAGGATACATGTCATAGATTTTCTGCGTGGAATTTCAATTGTTGGAATTCTGCTTGTAAACATGCTTGATTTTCATTCACCGTTTTTATATCTTGAATATGATTATTGGCAGAACAAGGTAGATTTCTATACATACGCCCTAATTGATATTTTTGCACAGGGTAATTTTTACCCGTTATTTGCTTTTTTATTTGGTTTTGGCACGGTTATTTTAATGAATAGAGCAGAACAAAAGGGAATTTCATTTCCTGCTTTATTTACGAGAAGGATGATATTTCTACTTTTGCTAGGGATGATTCATGCATTTCTAATTTGGCATGGGGATATTTTAATCACGTATGCCATCTGTGGATTTCTTTTGCTGCTTGTTTATCGATTAAAAGGTAAAACATTGCTTCACTTATCGGTATGGTTATATACCATTCCTTATGGAATATTAGGGTTACTTATGCTGCTGATCGAATTAATGACTCCAACATCAGGGTTGTTAAAAACTGATTTTTCAAAAATAAATGAAGCCATTGAGATCTATTCAAGCGGGACGTCCGCAGAGATTTTTTCCCTAAGATTTAATGACTGGGTTGCTGTCAATGGACTGCCAAATATGATTTTCATATTTTTATCAGTCTTTCCATGTATTCTGGCAGGAATGGCATTTGCTAAGCTGGGATGGATTTCAAATCTGAAAGTCCATTATAAAAAAATACGGATCATGTTCCTGGTATCTTTACCGATAGGACTTATTTTAAAAATGTATCCGTATCTGTCGAGCCAAAATTATGCGAGTGAATTTTTGCAGGATTCTTTTGGCGGCCCTTTACTGACATTGGCTATTATTACAGGGATTACCCTTCTTTATGAAAAATCTCCTAAGGTAAGAAAAATAGCTGTTCCTTTTGTCAGGCTGGGACGAATGTCACTTACGAACTACCTCATGCATTCTATTATATGTACGTTACTCTTTTATTCCTATGGACTTGGATTATATGGAGATGTAGGAGCATTTATGGGCTCCATCCTCGCTTTTCTGATTATCCTGTTCCAACTGGTATTTGCAAAATATTGGTTGCGATATTTTAGATTGGGACCAATTGAATATGTTTGGAGAATCGTTACGTACTGGGATAAACCATCATTCAAACGGGAAAAGGAGGTTGGTGCTTCTCAATGAAAAGAATCATGATAGTCGGAAGCGGAGGGACAGGCAAGTCTACTTTGGCGAAAGAACTTGGGTCAGTATTGAGTCTGCCCGTTTATCATCTGGATTTCTATTATTGGCGTCCAGGCTGGATTCCAACTCCGGAAAACGAATGGGATGATTTTGTTAGCAGTCTAGCCGGTAAGCCCTTATGGATTATAGATGGCAATTTTAATCGGACAATGGATCTTCGTTTAAATCAAGCAGACATGGTTATTTTCCTCGATTATTCTAGGTGGTCTTGTTTATATGGCGTGATTAAACGGCGATTTATGTATCATGGAAAGACACGACCAGATCTGAATGAAGGATGCCAAGAAAAGGTTGATTGGGAATTTATCAAATGGGTATGGGGATTTGAAAAGAAACAGGCACCGAGGTTACGTGAGAAGCTTCAAAAGATAGATGACAAACAGATTTACCATTTTAGAAATAGGAAACAGTTAGAAAAGTGGCTTGCTAACTTATCTTAGAAGGGATGAATGAAAGATGAAATTTTCAACGATTAAGGAAAATGGACAATCTGTAGCCGGACTTATTGATCATGATACTTTTTATTCTTTGGAAGCAATTAAACAAAGCTGCCCGGAGCTCGAAGGACTGCCGGTATCCCTGCAAGTATTGATTGAAGAATCTGAATCATGGCTGCCGAAACTTGAAAAGTGGGAGAAGGCTGCAAAGAAAATAGAGGGTAAAAATATAGATTCATTGACATGGTTAGCTCCATTGCCAAGGCCGAGCAAAAACATCTTTTGTGTAGGTAAAAACTATGCAGCACATGCAACGGAGTTTGATGGAGGCATTGTGCCAGAAGATATGATTGTGTTTACGAAAGCTCCAACAACGGTTAATGCCCATAAACAACCCGTTCCACTTCATAAAGAAGTAACAAATGAGCTGGATTATGAAGGGGAGTTGGCTATTGTAATCGGTAAAAAGGGAACCTCGATATCCCGCGAAAAAGCCTATGATTATATTTTCGGATATACCATCTTAAATGATATTACAGCACGTGATCTGCAATCCAGACATCAACAGTATTTCCTGGGGAAAAGCCTGGATGGTACATGTCCGATAGGTCCTTGGATTGTTTCAAAAGATGCAGTACCGCACCCGGAAGATCTCGAAATTGAAACAAAAGTGAATGGAGAAACAAGGCAATATGCCAGAACATCCTTATTTTTGTTTCCGATTGATGAAATTATTGCAACTATTTCTAAAGGAATTACATTAGAGCCTGGAGATATCATTGCAACGGGTACACCGGCTGGGGTAGGGAAAGGTTTTAAACCACCGCGATATTTAAAAGACGATGATGTGATCGAAATAACGATTGAAGCAATTGGAACATTAAAATCAACAATACGTAAAGAGTAAGGACGTAATAGTCGTACATTAAATGCTATTATGCTACTATTATGTTGAATAATGTTGAAAGTGGGGGATTTTATGGGTGGAACTTATGAACATATTTTCATGTGGGTGTTATCTATTATTGTGTTCTTAGTGTCTTTAAAGATGACAGGTAAAAATTTAAAAATAATGATGATGATTAATAGGGTGCTATACATATTAATTATTGCAACTGGTATCATGTTGTTAATGAAAGTTTCCAATATTAGTGGAGAGTATATCGCCAAGACGATTATTGGTATTTGGGTAATCGCTGCAATGGAAATGACAAATGTGAAGAGATCAAAAGGAAAAAATCACAAATCATTCTTAATCCAGTTTTGGATTGCATTTGTTTTAGTTTTATTGCTTGGCTTTAGATTACCTTTTGGTATTCAAATATTCGGATAAGAGAGAGGCTCAGTCGATGAAGACTGGGCTTTTTATTTTGATTATTTTCATAGGAAGAATGGTTAGTGGTAGGAAGGCTAGCCATATAGTTAATCCATAAAGAAGAAAACATCTCCCTTTTACTAAAGGAATTTGTATAAAATCTTTATAATAAGAGGTGTTTCAATTACTCTTCTAGAATTCTTAAAAAACTAGGAAGGGAGATGAAGGTCCCTGAAATACACTGGACGTACTTTAAGGATTTTAAAACAGGCAGAAATAGAGGCCAAAAGAACAACAAATATGGTTTATCCAGTCCATTTAGTATTAGGTATATTGCTCGAGAAGACAGGTGTCTGTGCTGAGCTATCTCTTAGATATCCAAAACTTTTGGATTTAGTAGATGAGCGAGTTAAGGAAATATACCCCAATAAATACGAACAAGGAATTAGTTATGAACCCTTTACAATAAATATTTCCCTATCGACTGAACAGGTACTAATAAGTGCGTGTAACCGAATGAAACATTTTAAACAAGTTTATTTAAATGAGGGCCATTTAGCTGATGCGCTATTTAGAAGCAATGACGATTTAACAAGTGCCTTACTGGATGGATTAGATGTTTCAGGCATACTTGGAATAGTATCATCTCCAAGAGATATGATTGTTCCTCTAAAGGATTATGAATTCCCAACCATTTCAACAAGTAATATAAATTGTAGGAAAGCAGAGAAAAATGATGCTGCATGGTTAAAGTCTTTTGTAGAAAATGAATTCGGAAACAGATGGAACGCATCGGTTGAAAACGGATTTTCACAAGAAAATATTCCTATTTTCATCACTATAGAAAAAAACCAGATTAATGGTTTTGCTTGCTTTGATGTAGAAAAGAAGGGATTGTTCGGTCCGATGGGTACTTCTTTATCAAACCGAGAGCAAGGAATAGGATACACCCTCCTTCATCATTGCTTAAGAGAGATGAAAGAAAAGGGCTATGAATATGCTATTATTGGGCAGGCTGGCCCGTTGGAATTTTATGAAAAAGCGTGCAACGCTGTTATAATTCCAATGAATGAGAACTTAACACTTAGCCCCATTTGTAAAAAAGTGATTTTGTCATTCATTAGGGACATATCTTTCTAAATTGATGGAGTGAGTCAAACCTATATTTTTTGCATTAAATGATAATATGTTAATTCTAACTAAAAACTCTTATAATAAGTATCGCCTAAAAAATTAACGGTTCGTTTTGTTATAATGAGTTTATGAAATAATTTTTTCTCCGGGATATCAATCCGTGGATTTAATAGTATGAACGAGAAGCAGGTGATCATATGATTTTGGAATGCATTATTGAAAATGAAAAAGATGCCATTAAAGCAGAACAGCTTGGCTTTAACCGGTTGGAGTTAGTGTCTGCCATGTCGGAAGGCGGATTGACTCCAAGTTACGGGACGGTAAAGCGTGTCATCGAAGGTGTGAAGCTTCCTGTTCAGGTGATGCTGCGCCCGCACGGCTATTCATTTGAATATGATGAATTCGATTGGATGTCAATGAAGGAAGATCTTCAAGCCTTTTCAGATTTGGGTGTAGGTGGAATTGTATTTGGCTGTCTGAAGAATGGAGAAATTGACCAAGCTCTTTTGGAGAAAGTGATAAAGGAAGTACCTCATTTGGATATTACATTTCATAGGGCATTCGATGAACTCAAAACTCATGCAGATGGGCTTGAAGTTCTTTGTCAGTACTCCCGACATGTAAAAAGGGTTCTAACTTCCGGCGGTAAGGTAAGCGCTTATGAAGGTAGGGAAAAATTAAAGCAGATGGTTGCTTTATCAGATGTATGGTCAGGTCCTGAGATATTGGTAGGCGGTGGCCTTGATACAGAGAATATCAAGGAATTACATTCATTTCTGGATGCAAAGGAGTACCATTTTGGAACAGGGGTCCGAAAAGACAAATCATTTGCCAACGGGTTCGACTTTAAGAAGACCAAATACTTGCTTGAATATTTTGGGATTAAGTAATGGAAGGGAACACTCATATTTTTAGATGGGTGTTTTTTTGTATATAACCAAAGGGACTTCAGACGGAAGTCCCTTTGGTCATATCATTTTAAATTGGAGATGTGGATTAACAGATGTTGCCTCATTCCTTAGTCTTTATTTCTTAATAGCTTTTCGATGACCATCCGTTTGCCCGTATTCAGGGTGAATTCGAAGCGGTTGTGTTCTTTATTGTGCTCGAAAAAATGATGATGGAGGGAACAGATATAGTCACTATTATCAAAGATAAAAAAGTTCGTGCCCGTTAATTGCGCCGCGGATGAAAAGGATAGTTGATTATATCCATATATACAATCATAGACAGAAAAATTCATGCTATTTAACGTTGTGATGAATTGAAAGAAGGCATCGTCCTGTAAATCTTCAAGTAAACGCTCTAAAGAATATTGTAAGTTTTTTTTGATCCGGACCTGATCTTCATCTTTTATAAATATAATTTCTTTGCCTGATAATAACTTTCCGTCCTCAACCAAAGTGCCCTTACGCCAGCGATTATTGCGATAGATGGATATCTCGTTATTCATATATTCCTCGAGTGGGTAGGCCTCATCCGTTTCTTCATCGAAAAAGACCCATTGATCATTAATGTTTTCAAAAATTCCTTCTGTATATGCTCTTAGCTGCTGACTTAATAGTTGAATTCTAAGTTGATTTTTCATGTGTGCGCCTCCAAGTGCAGATAAAAGAGTCATATGTAAAACTCAAGTCCTGCATTCCATTTTGTCATTATATAAAATCTTTGGCACTGTCTTCTATTTCTTTACATAAGCATCTTTTTTTATAACTCTATTCCTTAAAGTTGGACAATTAACAACTTTGTGTCTGGAGCATATCATGATAGCAGGATTGGGCCATTGCTTGTTTGAAAGGATGATGTATTTTGTGCGGTATTACTGGCTGGGTTGAATTTAATCGATCTATTAATCATGAGAAAGAGATTCTCGTTAAAATGACGAATACACTCTCTAAACGTGGACCTGATGATACGAATATATGGGATAGCCAACATGTTGGTTTGGGACATAAAAGGCTCATTGTTGTCGACCCACAGTGTGGAAAACAACCAATGATTCGAGAAAAAAATGGAAATCGTTTTGTTCTATGCTACAATGGTGAACTTTACAATACAGAAGATATTCGCAAAGAACTATTATTAAAAGGATATTCATTCACTGGCCATTCGGACACTGAAGTTCTGTTAACTGCCTATATGGAATGGCAAGAAAAATGCGTGGATTTTTTTAATGGGATATTTGCCTTTGCGATTTGGGATGAAGCCAAACAACAATTATTTGTGGGAAGAGACCGAATGGGGGTAAAACCTTTTTTTTATTCCCTGCAAAATGGTCAATTTCTGTTTGGCTCTGAAATAAAGGCAATACTGGCTCACCCAGGAATTAAGCCGATTCTGACAAGAGAAGGGCTTGCCGAAATACTTGGACTTGGTCCATCTCGATCACCGGGATCAGGGGTTTTTAAAAACATCAAGGAACTCCGTCCAGGGCATACGTTAACTTTTAATAAGGATGGAATAGAGATTAAACGTTATTGGAATGTGAAGAGTGAAGCACATCGCGATAATCTGGATGAAACGGCGGAAAAGGTCCGTTTTCTGGTGAAAGATGCTGTGCAGAGGCAATTGGTTTCAGATGTTCCGCTATGTACGTTCCTGTCAGGAGGTCTTGATTCAAGTGCGATAACAGCCATCGCCTCCAAACAATTTCAAAAGGAGGGAAAACCTGCGCTCAATACGTACTCAATTGACTATGAAGATAATGCTGCCCATTTTCAGGCGAATGAATTCCAGCCAAATGCAGATGGGCATTGGATTGAATTAATGAACCGGGAATTTGGAACAAAGCATCATTATTGTGTAATCAGCCAGGAAGAATTAATCACCAATCTGAGTGAGGCTATGATGGTAAAAGATTTACCAGGGATGGCTGATATCGATTCTTCCTTACTTTGGTTTTGCAGAAAAATAAAAAAAGAGTATGTCGTCGGCCTTTCTGGAGAATGTGCGGATGAGATATTTGGAGGCTATCCGTGGTTTCATAATCCTGAACAGTTATCAAATGATACTTTTCCATGGATGCGCTCTATACATGAACGGCATCAATTACTTAGGAAAGACTGGCAAGATAAACTCTCCATTGAAGAGTATGTAAAGGATAAATATCAACAAAGTATAATTGAGACGCCTTTACTTTCAGGGGAATCTGATATAGAAACGAAAAGGCGGCAGTTATTTTATATAAATATGACTTGGTTTATGACTAATTTATTGGATCGGAAAGACAGGATGAGTATGGGAGCCAGTTTGGAAGTACGGGTTCCATTTGCTGACCATCGCTTGGTGGAGTATGCATGGAATATACCGTGGGATATGAAAATGGCAGATAACCGTGAAAAAGGCATTTTACGAAGAGCTTTGAAGGGAATTCTTCCAGAAGAAGTCCTGTATAGAAAGAAAAGCCCATATCCGAAAACACATAATCCCCTTTATACAAAGCTGGTGAAGAAGTGGCTCGAAGAACTGCTGGAGGATACAGATTCCCCCTTATACGAATTCTTTGACAGAGATCAGCTGAAAGCCCTTGTAGAATCAGGAGGATCTTCATTTAAAACGCCATGGTATGGTCAATTAATGTCCGGTCCACAATTACTTGCTTATTTGATACAGGTGCATTTATGGTTTAAACACTATAATATCATTTTGGAAGATTCTTGAATTAACTTAGGCTGCCTGAGAACCTATCGGCAGCCTTTTGATTTGCATATAATGTGACTTATAATTAATGCTTTCTTAAAAAATATGTTATAAATGGTCATGGGAAAATTTGAATTTATATTTCAAAAATCAATGTACGCTAGTTATCAATCTCGCTTATGGGGAGCAGCTTTTGTTTTGATGGGCGGATGTTCTGACGATACATTTGATTATTTTCGTGGATGGTTGATTGGCCAGGGAGAAGAGATATTTAACAAAGTAATGAAAAATCCTGAATTTTTAGCTGAATACATAAGTGAAGTTAACCTTGATGATGAAGGGTTCCCGCAAAATGAAGAATTGTTAACTGTTGGATTGGATGCCTATACCCTCATCAAGACAGGTGATACGGAATGGGATGACAATATATATGATGAGTTTTTGGATGTGCTTGAAAAAAGGGGTTGAAGCCTGTACCTGATATAGAATTTGAGTGGGAAGAAGAGGATCTGGAAAATTTATTTCCGGTTTTATGGGAAAGATTTGGAGAAGAACCTCTAGGTTAGAAAAGGGTTGGCATGATATTAAAAAGCCGGAAACCATTTGGAATGTACATTTACCACGGTCCCCGGCTGTTATTTCTTATTTAAAAATTTGGCTAATTACTTCATCTAGTGACATTGTACTATCAACTTCAAATACGCCAGGTTTCAGTTTGTTTTCTAACTTCCTGCTTTCAATTGTTTTTGTAAAACTGGAAGCATTGTCTATAATTTTTCCTTTAACCAAGGCGTTTGCCACATCAATACTGGTCATTCCGCTAGCTACATTTATTACTGTTTTGTAGATAACTTTTTGATCCTGTTGATCTGAGGTTTCTTTTGCTGTTTTCTCTGCTTCTTTCAGTTCAGCAGAGTATTCGTCCTCTGTTTTTATAACATAACCCAAAGAAGATAACTCATCCTTCATTTCATCTTCTGTCAGTTCTTTAGTAACGGCATTTTTCGGAGATTCTGAAGCCTGAGTAACTGTTTCTTCTTCGGAGGAGGAAAAATACACAGCACCGCATACACCTGCTGCTACAATTATTCCTGCAGCAAAACTGCTTAAAACTTTAGGCGTCATGGACTGCTTTCCTCCTTCTTTGGCTTGGACTATCATATGCAGCAAGCCTTCCTAACACTTCATCCTCTGTCAGTTTGGTAATAGAGGCAATACTTTTTGTGGAATAGCCGCGTTTGTATAAATCTAGCATTTTGATCATGACTTGACGTTCCTCAGTGTGATATCCCATGATACCAGCTTCATTAGCCGTAACTTCTTCATGTAGTTCTAGTTTGTTGATTTGTTCCTGCAACTTATTTGTTTCATCCAGCATGACAGCATAATAGGTATCCAGCTGCTTTGTTTCTTTTTTCTCCTGCTTCTTCATTTTAAGAAATGAAATAAGGAGCAAAACGACTGCTATACTAAATAAAATGATTAGCGCTATTTTCATTAGTTTTAAATCCTCCTAAAAAAATCTTCTTTCTATTATACATAGAAAATCTAATAAATTACGACTAAAATCGCTAAAATGAAAAGAACTTGTAATCTTCTCTATGAGAAGAGTTCTCTTAAGTGTACCCGCACTGTTGTATGCACTGCAATGTAAAAAAGTTCCTTTTGTGGAATTCTATTTAAAGATGTGGAAGAGTAGATAAGTTAGAAAATAAATAAAAAACCCCTTAAAAGTTAGATTGGTGTTTAACTTTTAAGGGGCCGTTCATATTAGGTGGCCTTACACTTATTTGGAGACTGATAGAATCGTATACCCGCTTTCTGAAAGGGTAAGCTGGTTCTTATTATCCCATTGACTTTTAGAATCCATATAAAGAGGTTTGGCTTCCTTCCATTCATCCATAGATAAAGATTTAGGTTCTTTGCCAAGATTAATGCAAACATAGGAAAGAGAGTCTTCGCTTTCTCTTTTATACATGACTACTTCAGGATCATGAGAGACAAAGAGAATATCGCCTTCATTGGCAAGTTCTTTATGTTTTTTGCGCAAGTTGATTAGAGTTTGTACGTGCTTATGCAGATCCAGATTTTGGCTTTCCTCATCCCAAGGCATACATTTACGGCAGCCCGGATCCTGTTCACCATCAAGCCCAATTTCATCACCGTAATAAAGGCATGGTGTACCTGTAAAGGTTAGTAATATCGTGAAAATCTGCTTAATCTCATCTAAATTGTTTTTACATTCTGTTAAAATTCTTGGCGTGTCATGGCTTCCGACTAAATTAAAAGCGGCCATATTCACAGTGTGAGGGTACATATGATACACCTTCGTCATTTTTTCAGCGAACTGTACCGGCGTAATCGATTTCTTAGCGAACATTTCTAATATAGCTGTTAAAAATGGGTAATTCATCACGGCATCGAATTGGTCTCCACGCAGCCAAGGCATGGAATCATGCCAGATTTCCCCCAGTATGTACGCATCCTCTTTTTCGGATCTAACGGCTTTGCGAAAATCACGCCAGAAATCAAAATCCACTTCATTGGCCACATCAAGTCTCCAGCCATCAATATTACACTCACGAATCCAGTACTTAGCTACATTCAGCAAGTATTCTCTTACTTCCAGATTTTTTGTATTTAATTTTGGCATGGTTTCTACAAAACCAAAAGCATCATAATTCAGATTCTTTTCATCCAGTGGAAGGTTGTGTGCATGGAACCAATCCTTATACTTGGAATCTTTCCCTTTTTCAAGTACATCCTGAAATGGTTTGAAATGATAGCCGCTATGATTGAAGACAGCATCGAGCATCACTCTAATTCCACGTTTATGACTTTCCTCTACGAGCAGTTTTAATGTTTCCTTCGTCCCGAATTGCGGATCAAGTTCCATATAATCAATCGTGTCATATTTATGATTGGAATAGGCATGGAATATTGGTGTGAAATAAATACCGTTTATACCGAGATCCTTTAGATAATCCAAATGATCAATGACACCTGCTAAGTCACCGCCAAAGAAATTGGTTGTTGTTGGTTCTGTACTTCCCCATGGAAGTGTACCTTTAGGGTCTAATTTGGTATCACCATTTGCAAAGCGTTCAGGGAAGATTTGGTACCAAACCGTATCTTTAACCCATTCAGGAGCACTGAATACTTCTGTATGATGAAGGTATGGCAGGGCAAATAGTAGGCCGATATCAGGAAGCTCCTCATAAAATCCTTTTTCGGAAAAATAGGCTGTTTCTCCGTTCGTGTCAGTTAAGCGAAAGGCATATCGAGCTCTTCGGTGTGGAAGTTCAATGGTATAGCGCCAATAATCATAAAGTTCATCACTGCCCGTGTATTTCATATCCTCAGCTTGGTAAATCCATTTGCTTTCTTTAAATTCATAGGGATCCCCATGTATTAATTCCATTTTTGTAATGTCATTTTTCTTACTCATGATCATAATCGTGATGGAGTTTATTGAAGAACTGTACATAAATTGATCTCGGGCAAAGTGTATAACAGATGCTTTATCCATATGATATTTCTCCTCTCAGTATATACGAAAAATAAATGCAAACGCTTGCGCTACCCTGACTTTAACTATATCAGTTCAAGGCAGTATATCAATCTAAAAAAAACAGATTATACCATTGTATTTCTACCCATAATTTAAAGGAAACTAACTCAATAATTTTTGAAATGGGTTTAATTGCAAGTCCAATCGTAATTTTTTCCTATTCTTCCAAAAATACTTTGTTTCCGGATTGACGGCTGGCAGTACAAAGGGATAAGGTTATTTATGGGAGAAATAGGGGGGACAGATATATGTTGAAAAAGGTAATGGCCATACTGCTGATGCCGTTAATCTTGCTTTATGCAGTACCTGTATCTGCTGCTGAAAAAGCGGACGGAGATTGGCAGGATGAGTCCATCTACTTCATCATGGTGGACAGATTTTATAACGGGAATACGAAAAACGATTTTAGTGTAGACTTGGATAATTTTAATACATACCAGGGCGGGGATTTTGCCGGTATTATTGAAAAACTTGATTATTTGCAGGAAATGGGTTTTACCGCTATCGCACTGAATCCAATCGTTGAAAACACAGAATCAGGCTATCATGGGAATTGGGCTTTGGATTACAAGAAAATTAATGAGAATTATGGAACATTAGAGGAATTTAAAAAGCTTGTTGAAGAAACACATAAACGTGATATGAAAGTAATTGTAGATTTTAATCCGAATCATGTTGGGCCTGATCATCCATGGCTTAAAGAACCAGCAAAAAAAGAGTGGTTCCATGATAAAAATGTACTGGCTTCGGGTAGCCAAAAGGAAGGTATACAGACTGGATGGATAGACGGATTGCCTGATTTGGCACAGGAAAATCCTGAGGTTGCTGCCTACTTGCTGGATGCTGCAAAGTGGTGGATTACTGAAACCAATATTGATGGCTACCGGTTAAATAGTCTTCAGTACGTGCCTGTTGATTTTTGGGAAACCTTCAGTAAAGAAATGAAATCAGTGAAGAATGATTTCTTTCTGCTTGGTAACGGGACTATTGAAAATGAATCTGATTTGGTTGCCCTTCAGAATTCAGGTATTTCCGGGATAATAGATGATCAACAAATGAACGCGTTGAGAAGGGTATTTGCTAAACCGGACCAGGAGATGGATTCATTATTCTCTATCTGGAGTGAGCGGTTGAAATCAATGAGTCAGCCTCATCAGTTGGGAATCATGGTTGATAATGAAGACATTCCCAGATTCACAAAATCAATGGAAGATAATAATCAATTCCCAGGTACAAGATGGGAATTACTTATGACCTATATGTACACAACACCTGGCATTCCAATGGTGTATTACGGTTCTGAAATAGCCTTAAATGGCAATAAGATACCCGATAATCGAAAGATGATGGATTTTAGAACAGACAAGGACCTAATTGAATATATTAGTAAAGTATCAGAATTACGCAACGAGTATCCGGCTCTGCGAAAAGGAACACTTGAGCTTTTGGATGAGCAAGATGGTATGGCCGTCTATAAAAGAGAGTATAAAGACCAAATAATGATTGTTGCGATTAATAATAGTTCGAAAACAAAAACCATTCAACTCGATCCAACTAAGCTTGCATCAAATGAAGAGTTACGTGGCAGGCTTAACGGAGATATGGTAAGAGAAAGCAAGGATACCTATTCAATCACATTGGATCGTGAGACATCAGAAGTCTATTTGGCAGCTAAAAAAAGTGGCGTGAATTACGTTTATATGGCTGTTATTGTCTTCGTTATTATCGCATTTCTTATTTTTCTTTATCTGGCTTGGAAAAAAGGCAAACAGCAAAACAACCATACTTGAAATATAATGGAGGGATCTAATATCTCTCCATTTTTTTTAATAACAACCATAGATTAATTAACATAAGTGAGGATGAAAGTGCTTGAATAAGAAGTGGTGGAAGGAAGCAGTTTGTTATCAGATTTATCCAAAGAGTTTTAAAGACTCAAATGGAGACGGAATCGGTGATCTGCAGGGAGTAATTAGTAAGCTGGATTATTTAACCGAGATGGGGATAGATGTTATTTGGATTTGCCCTATTTATCAGTCCCCAAATGTAGATAATGGATATGATATCAGTGATTACCAATCAATCATGGACGAATTTGGAACCATGAAAGATTTTGACGAATTACTTGAGGATGTTCATAAACGGGGTATGAAGCTTATAATGGATCTCGTTGTTAACCATACAAGTGATGAACATCCTTGGTTTTTTGAATCCAAAACGGCAGTGGATTCACCGAAAAGAGATTGGTATATATGGAGTGATGGCAGACCTGGTATCCCTCCTAATAATTGGGAGAGTATTTTCTCCGGCAGTGCATGGGAATTTGATGTGGAAAGCGGGCAATATTATTTGCATGTATTTGCAGCAAAGCAACCGGATTTGAATTGGGAAAACAAGGAGATGAGGGAAGCTGTATACGAAATGGTCAATTGGTGGCTGGATAAAGGGATTGACGGATTCCGGGTTGATGCAATTAGCCATATTAAAAAGAAGAGTGGTTATCCGAATGACTCAGGGGTGAAAAGTGGCGGAATAAAAGGATTCAAGATGTACACGATCCAAGACGGAATTCATGATTTTCTTCAAGAATTAAAAATGAACACCTTCTCAAACTATGACATTATGACGGTTGCGGAAGCAAGTGGTGTAAGTGCCGAAGATGCAGACCCATGGGTAGGAGAAAATAACGGTGCTTTTGATATGGTGTTTCAATTTGAGCATTTAAGTTTATGGGAAAAAGAAACCAAAGTGGATCTCGATCTTGTAGCATTAAAACGAATCCTATCAAAATGGCAAACTGAGTTACATGGTAAAGGATGGAACGCATTATTTATTGAAAATCATGATAAACCACGCATTGTGTCAACGCTTGGAAATGATCAGACGTATTGGAAAGAAAGTGCTAAGATGCTGGGAACTATGTATTTCTTTATGCAGGGTACTCCTTTTATTTATCAGGGCCAGGAAATTGGTATGACTAATGTGGCTTTTCCTTCTATTCATGATTACGATGATATTAGTATGAAGAATTATTACCAGCTGGAAACGGCAAAAGGGAGAGACCATCTAGATATTATGAAAGTGATTTGGAAGAACGGACGTGATAATTCTAGAACACCTATGCAATGGGATAAGTCGCTAAACGGTGGATTTACTTCGGGTATCCCTTGGATGAAGGTGAACCCGAATTATAAGGCGATTAATGTCAACGATCAGCGTTATGATTCAAGTTCAATTCTTTCCTTTTATAAAGAAATGATTCGGTTGCGCAAGAAGTACGATTGTCTTGTTTATGGTGAGTATAAGCTTTATTTCGAGGATGATCCGAATGTATACATGTACTCTAGATTTACAGATGAGCAAACGGCATTAGTTATCTGTAATTTCAGTGAGTATCAGCAGACTATTAAACTTCCGGTGTTCGATGGGTTGACAGGTGAGCTTATTCTTAGTAATTATAATAATCAGTATGATGAAGTGGACGGACAGATTAGCATCTATTTATTACCATATGAATCAAGAGTCTATCTCTTCAATCAAATCGCTAAATAGGAAATGGGGAACAATCGTATGGCGATAACGATAAAAGATGTAGCGAAATTGGCAAATGTGGCACCGTCGACAGTATCCAGAGTAATTGCCAACAATTCACGAATAAGTGAGAAAACAAAAAGAAGAGTTAGAGAAGTTATGGAAGAAATTGGATATCATCCGAATTTTATTGCGAGAAGTTTGGCAAATAAATCGAGTGAAGTTTTAGGCATTGTTATGCCAAAGTCCGGTGATGGATCATTTCTCAATCCATTTTTCTCCACAGTTATGAAAGGGTTGAGTCAGGCAGCGCATGAAGATTTATATGGCTTGCAAATTACAACAGGTATATCAGATGATGGGATATTTGACGAAGTTGAAAAAATGATCCATGGCGGCAGAGTGGACGGAGTAATTTTACTCTATTCCAAAATAGATGATAAAGTTTTGAACTATCTTTATAAAATGAAGTACCCGTTTGTTGTTATCGGAAAGCCTCCTATGCATGATAGCAGTATTACGTACGTAGACAACGATAATTTTCAGGCGGGTAAAGATGTAGCTAAGTATTTGCTGTCGAATGGCCATAAGGATATCGCCTTTATTGGGGGTAGTGCTCATCTTGTCGTCACGATTGAACGGATGAGAGGATATGAAGAAGTATTGAAGGAAGCTGGAATACCAATTTTAAAGGAATATGCGATTCATGAAGATTTTATGCTTGAAGGTGGAAAAGAAGCTGTCAAACAATTAATGAATCTCGAAAAGCCTCCTTCAGCCTTGATTGTAGCAGATGATTTTATGGCGCTTGGTGTACTAAACATGCTCGATGAGATGGATATCAGTGTTCCGGAGGATATCTCAGTTGTAAGCTTTAATAATATTTTAACTTCACAATTGTCAAAGCCTCCGCTCTCATCTGTTGATATTGATATTGAAACATTGGGATATCAGGCCGTCAAATTATTGATTTCTAAAATTAAGAACCCCAAGGGGCCGACCAAGCGCATGATTATTCCGCATCAACTAATTATTCGGTCTTCAGTTGTCAAAAAGGAGTTACTTTAATAACTTGATAAAAAAACGGTGAAGAAACGTTATCTGGTTTCTTCACCGTTTGTTATAATATATCGTTTATCCGTTAACGACACTGCCGCCATTCACATGCAAAGTTTGACCAGATACATAGGATGAATCATCACTTGCCAGGTAAACATAGGTTGGAGCTAACTCATCGGGTTGTCCAATACGTCCCAGCGGAGTATTTTGTCCCCAGCTTTCCTCGATTTGTTCTGCAGAGAAGGAGGCTGGAATCAATGGTGTCCAAATAGGACCTGGTGCAACAGCATTAACATAAATACCTTTAGGAGCAATACTATTGGAGAGGGCACGGGTAAAGGATACAATCGCCCCTTTTGTCGATGAGTAATCAATTAACAATGGATTCCCCTGATAGGCTGTAACACTGGCAGAATTGATGATTTTTCCGCCTTTTGGAAGATGTTTTAAGGCTGCTTTCGCCATGTAAAAATAACCAAATATATTGGTTCGGAATGTACGTTCCAATTGTTCTGCTGTAATGTCGGTAAATTCCTTCTGAACATGCTGTTCCCCGGCATTATTAACAAGAATATCAAGTTTGCCGAATGTTTCCACTGTCTTTTCCACAGCGTTTATACAAACTTCCTCAGAACCGACATCTCCTGTGATTAATAAGCATTTACGGCCTTCCGCTTCCACAAGCTCTTTTGTTTTTTCAGCATCTTCCTGCTCTCTGTCGACATAAAGAATCGCGACATCAGCACCTTCTCTGGCATAGTAGACTGCAACGGATCGGCCGATTCCACTGTCACCACCTGTGATAATAGCAACTTTATTTTTTAATTTACCACTGCCTTTATAGGAAGATGAAACGGTAATTGGTTCAGGATCCATTTTATGCTGCAATCCTGGTTGAACTTCCTGTTCCTGTCCTGGTGCACTTTCAAATCTTTCACTCATAACTAAATACCTCCATTATTTTTATCTATGTGTCTACTTTTCCACTCTTTGGAGAAATCAAACATGTTCCTAAAGCATAAAGTAATAGATTGTATGTTTGGCATTTTAATAGGATTATTTTGATTTAAGAAATAGTCTAAAATTAGAAGAAAGGGATAGAAAAAGGGTAACAATCACAAGGCATTGTTACCCATTCATTTGAAAATAGTACCGAACTAAATAGTCGATCAATTAACCATTAACAACAGATCCGCCATTTACATGGAGTACTTGTCCGCTGACATAGCTGGAATCATCACTTGCTAAATAAACATAAGTAGGTGCCAATTCAGATGGTTGACCTGCGCGTCCAAGTGGCACATTTTGGCCAAATTCAGCTACTTTATCAGCTTCGAATGTAGCTGGAATTAATGGTGTCCAAATTGGACCCGGTGCAACTGCATTCACGCGGATTCCTTTGCTGGCAATATTATTGGAAAGTGCACGGGTAAAGGAAACAATGGCACCTTTTGTTGAAGAATAATCAATCAATTGTGCGTTACCTTGATAGGCTGTTACAGATGTTGTATTGATAATTGAGCTTCCTTTAGATAAATGAGGAAGGACGGCTTTTGTTAAATAGAATTGTGAAAAGATATTGGTTCTAAATGTTTTTTCTAATTGTTCATCACTGATATCCAACAGGCTTTCCTGAGGATGCTGTTCAGCTGCGTTATTGACTAAGATATCAATTTTGCCGAATTCACTTTTAACTTTTTCAACGATTTCACGGCAAAAAGCACTGTCACCGACATCTCCAGCCAATAGCATACATTGTACGCCTTCGCTTTCTACTAAATCTTTTGCTTTATTCGCATCTTCATGTTCATTTAAATACACAATCGCAACGTTGGCGCCTTCTTTAGCATAATAGTGGGCAACGGATCGGCCAATCCCACTGTCTCCGCCTGTGATAATTGCTACTTTTCCTTTTAATTTATCGCTGCCTTTATAATTTTCATCGAATTCTTTTGGCTCAGGTTTCATTTCTTTAGTTACACCTGGTTGAGTATCCTGTTCTTGGGCTGGAAATCCATCTTTACCGGTTTTTATATCTTCATTCATTTCGCAACATCCTTTCCAATTAATGTTTCCCTATTGTTATTCCTCATTTATGGAAAAAGAAACATTGGAAAGTATAATTATTTAGCTGTTTGGTAATAAAAAGAGGGGTGCAACGTAGTTGAAGAGGGTCTTAAAATAGATAGAAATGATTATTCATTCGGAGTAAATCCAGTATAATAACTGCACCTGCAATTGTTAAATTGGATTTGGCAATAGAGGTGCAGTTTATTTAAGCTTTTTCTCTTTCAGCCTATGTAACTACTAGCGGAAGTTGATAAATTGAACCTCGATGGAAAGATCAGCTTCCCTAATCGCGGCGATAACTTGCTGAAGATCATCTTTGTTTTTTCCCGTCACGCGGATTTGATCATCCTGTATTTGGGATTTTACTTTGTTACCTGAATTTTTAATGATAGCATTGATTTTCTTGGCATTTTCTTTGTCTATGCCTTGTACCAATTTAGCTCTTTGCCGAACTGTCCCGCCTGAAGCACCCTCCAGTTTTCCATAATCAAGGTTTTTTATAGGAACGCCACGTTTAATCAGTTTACTGATTAAAACATCTTTCAGTTGCTCCATTTTGTAATCATCATCAGAAACAAGAACGAGTTCTTCATTTTCCAGATGAATATCACTTTTACTTCCTTTAAAATCATAGCGTGTTTTAATTTCTTTCACAGCCATCGTAACAGCGTTTGATACCTCGGATAGGTCAATTTTTGAAACAACGTCAAATGAGCTTTCTTTAGCCATATTATCCCTCCGTTTTTTATTTTCATTATAAAAAAACCTCTATATAAGTTCAAATACAATTAAAAAAGAGGATTTTAATTGAAATCCTCTTTATACACAGTTAAGATGTGAGATGGAGATTTTACTTATAAGTGATCAGTTTTTTTTGAAAAAGATTTTTTCCCGGCTTTTCGGTTTTTCTCTTCCTGGATATTTTTTAATTCATGCTTAGCTTGATTATCTCTGGCTTTTTTATTGTTATCTGAAGTATGATAGGCCATGTGTGCTATCCCCCTTGCAATTTATTTACTGTGAATATGTCTAGTATGTTGCTAGTAGGGAAAAATATGTATACATCAGAATACAGAGTCAGGATAGTTTGTTTAGGAAGAAAATAGCGATTGTTCCTGGACCGGCATGTGCGCCAACAGTTGCGCCGACAGATGAAATATAAACAGATTTTGGGTGGAAATTTTCTTCAATCAATTGCTTAAATTCCATAGCCTTTTCGATGTCGTCACCATGGCTGATACCAATTATTTGTTTATCTAATTGGTCACCGCGTTCTTTCATGGTATCGATTACGGCTTGCATTAGTTTTTTGCGGCCGCGGAATTTGTCTAGTGGGATCAGTTTACCATCTTCAACATTTAACAGTGGCTTGATATTCAATAATCCGCCGATAAAAGCTGAAGTTTTGGATATTCGTCCGCCTCGAGCCAGGTATTCCACATTGTCCACGGTAAACAAATGTTCCATATGGGAGGCAGTAAACTGTGCTGTTTTTTTCAGTTCTTCCATGGTGGCTCCTTTGGCAGCCTTGCGTACGGCTTCCATGACGACTAGACCATATCCTAAGGATGCACATTTGCTATCTATTATTTCCAAATGAAAATCTGGGTACTCAGCTTTAACTTCGTCTCTCATCATAACCGCTGTTTGGTAGGTACCGCTTAATTCGGAAGAAAAGGCGATATAAAGGCCGGGTTGTTTATTTTTTGCCAGCTGTTCAAATTTTTCATAAAAATTTTGTGGAGACACCTGTGATGTTTTAGGTGATTTTCCTGATCGCATGGCATCGTAGACTACTTTTGGTTTGATGGTAACTTGATCATCATATTCATTGTCATCAAGATGTACTTTTAATGGAAAAAGAATGATGTTGTTATCCTGGAAGTATTCTAATGGCAAATCACTTGCACTATCGGCCAAAATTTGTACACTCATATAGACACCTACTTTTTTAAAATTTTCTTAGTTTAATTATAAGTCTACAATCTTTTTTAGAAAACAAAATTGTTCACACACCTATCTTATCATGGGGAATTTATTTGTAGTTGTCAACATAAGGAGGAGCTAAAATTGGTTTGGAATGAAACAAAAAAAGTACTTGCTGTTGTGATTGGAGCTTTATTAAATGCAATTGCAATGAACTATTTCTTAATTCCCGCGAACATATTTGCGAGTGGGTTTACGGGTACAGCACAAATTATTTCTGCAGCATTGGACATGTTTACGAATATCAATGTATCAACGGGGGTATTATTACTTGCTCTTAATATTCCAATTGCTGTTCTAGCCTGGTTTAAGGTTGGGCGTTCATTTACAATGTACAGTTTTATAGCAGTTCTATTAATGTCTTTATTCTTGGAAATTTTACCTGTGCAATCCTATTCCGATGATATTATTCTAAATGCTGTATTCGGTGGTGTAATTGGAGCAGCCGGTATTGGAATCACCTTACGATTTGGTGCATCCACGGGTGGTATGGATATTGTGGCAATGATTCTTTCAAGGATCAATGATAAGCCAATTGGTATTTACTTTTTAATGCTGAATGGAGCTATTGTGGCAATAGCTGGTCTTATGTATTCAGAAGAACAGGCACTTTATACCATGATTTCCTTATATGTATCTACGAGAGTGATTGATGCTATTCATACAACACATATAAAAGTTACGGCTATGATTGTAACGAGACACGCCGATGAATTGAAACAGGCCATTCATTCCAAGTTGGTACGCGGAATTACGATGATTCCTGCTGTCGGAGCCTTTACTGGTGAAGATAAAAATATGCTGATGATTGTAATCAGCCGTTATGAACTTTATGATTTGCAGAGTATTATTCAGGAAGTCGACCCACATGCCTTTACGAATATCGTTCAATCTACCGGTGTTATCGGTTCTTTCCGTAAAGATTAAAAAAAGAGCACAAGACCTTAGTCTTGTGCTCTTTTTCATTAGTTTGAATGCTTTTCTAGGGAATCCAGTATATCCTGCATGGTATGCAATTGAGCCTGCTCAGCCAGAGTAGAGTTTGCAAATGCAGAAGAAAGCTCATTGCGTGCTTTGGTAATTAATTCTTGCTGATTAGAGCCTTTTATCTGGGCTAATTCTACTGCTTTCTGAGCACGGTTAAATAATTCATTACGCATTACAGTCCTCCACAGGTAGAATTTTCTGCTGCTTCCGCCTCTTCCATAGTTGTCCGATATGGGAATCGCTCACTATGTTTGGAAACAGCGGTCTTACCCTGTTGGACAAAGCGCTTTGATTTATTCCTTTTTCCCATGGAAAAACCTCCCGCATTCAAGTTGTGACTCTAAAACGAGTCGTTTTTATCATAACCAACAGGAGATATTGTTAGTCACGCAGACTTAATATTGAATTTTTCTTCAAGAAAGACGGCTATTCCATCCTCTTCATTCGATAACGTAATATGATTAGCTACCGTTTTCAGCTGTTCGATGCCATTACCCATAGCGACGCCAGTGCCAACATAATCAAGCATTTCTAAATCATTATCTTCATCGCCAAATGCGATAATATTCTTTCTGGATATCCCTAAATCTTTTGCGACCAAATCAACACCAACGGCTTTACTCATCCCACTTTTTACGATTTCTATAACATGCCATGGATCTGCCCAGCGCCTGTGATCAATAACTTCAGCATGGACATCTGAAAGATGTTTTCTGATCTCGGCAACATCATTTTCATCGGAATGTATGAGCATGGATGTAGGGGCCGACTGTAAAAATTGGCGGAGATCTCCTGTAGTTACACTAGGGCTTCCGAGTTGAAAAATATCGATTAATTTTTCATCATGGTAATGGAAATACACATCATCTTTTACTTCGGCGATTATATTGTGGAAACGATAATCATTCAAAGCTTCCACGATCTCTTTGGCAACTTTAATATCAAGCGGTGAATGATGCATGCCCCAGTCTGAATGCAGGGGATGATGGATAAAGGCACCATTGAAATTTACAATCGGTGTCTTAAATTGCATTTCACGATAGTATGGTTCGCTGGAACGGTAAGGTCTGCCCGTTGCAATCATGACTTCATGGCCATTATTTTGTAATGTTTGCAATACGTTTTTAGTACGAGGAGAGATGGTTTTATCATCTTTCAACAAAGTTCCATCTAAATCAAGTACAATTAAATGTTTATCTGTCATATGGCTCTCCTTCTAAATTAAGTTTATTCTAGAATTATAAGTTAAATTAATTCCATTTAGAATCTTCTTTTATATATCATAACAAGTATAAAGGTTTATTGGTATTGTTTGGTTTGTAAAATATATGTAAAGAATGGGGAATAACAATGATACAAGTAGAAAAAGTATATGTAGAACACATTCCCATGCTTATTGTAGGTAAGCAGGATATGAATAATGTCCCTATTCCTGGATTTATATTTCTTCATGGGTTCACCAGCGCCAAAGAACATAATTTACACTATGCTTACCTCCTGGCAGAAAAAGGTTTCAGAGTATTTTTGCCCGAGGCGTCCTTGCACGGGGAACGTGAAGATGGGGATACACAGAATTTATCTAGGTCATTTTGGAAAATTGTCATAACTTCCATAAAAGAACTTCATATAATTAAAAAATATATCACTGAACATGGATTAGCGATTTATGATTGTATAGGCCTTGGCGGGACATCTATGGGCGCAATCACGACGCTTGGTGCGTTAACTCAATATGATTGGATTCGTGTTGGAGTAAGTATGATGGGGAATCCGGCCTATAGAAAGTTTGCAGAGTACCAAGTGAATGAATTTGAGAAACAGGGAATTGATTTGGGATTTACGGAAGAAGAGAAATGGAAAGTATTCAGTTCTCTTGAAAAATTTGATTTATCCCTGCAACCTGAAAAATTAAGAAATCGGCCACTTTTCATCTGGCATGGGGAAATGGATCCGGTCGTACCTATTGCAGGTAGTCGTGCATTTATTGATAAACACCAAGAAAAAGTAGAAACAGGGATGATTACTTATATATCTGAAAAAAATGCCGGACACGCTGTAACAAGAAAAGGGTTGTTAGAGGCTGTAAACTGGATAGAAGAGAAGCTTGTATAAGGAATAAGAATGGTCAGATTGCCCAAAGTTTGGTAGGATTGAAGCATGAATGTAATGGAAGGAGAATGAATATGGACCAAGACATGAAAGATAGTATTATGAGTGCATTAGAAGAAGTTTTAGACCCAGAATTGGGTATTGATATAGTAAACCTAGGGTTAATCTATGATGTGGACATGACTGAAGAAGGTGACGTCACAGTTAAAATGACTTTAACAGCTATGGGCTGTCCTTTGGCTGGTACCATTGTCGATCAGGTACGGTATGCATTAAAAGAACTGCCGGAAGTGAAAAATGTAGATGTGGATATTGTTTGGACACCGGCATGGACAAAGGATCGTATGTCCCGCTATGCAAAAATTGCCTTGGGCATCCGATAATTGAGAAAAGAATTTTCAGGAGAGAGCTGTTTTATGGGCTCTCTTCTTTTATGCAGTGGTAATGAGGAAACGGGGAACTTTAAAAAAGGCGATTGAATCAAAATCCATATTAGCAAATGGCATAAAGTAATTAGCATACTGGATTGAAAATAGCTTTTATTTCTGATAAAGTAAAAATAATCAAATTATTTGCGGGGGGACTCATTATACGAGTTGAGAAGGTTAAAACCTGACCCTTTGAACCTGTCAGTTAACACTGGCGTAGGGAGCAATTAGTACATAGGCCTATTGGATATGTGCGAAAAGCTCTTCAGGTTTTTAGAAGAGCTTTTTTTGTTTCCAATTAAATAGTTTTGATTGCGGGGGGACTCATGAATGCGAGTTGAGAAGGTAAAACCTGACCCTTTGAACCTGTACAGTTAATACTGACGTAGGGAGCAATATCATCAGTTGATATGAGACCCTTTTTTAGTATGTGAAATACCCACACTATTAAAGGGTCTTTTTCCATACGTCCACCAAAAAATGGAGGGCTGAAAATGGCATTTTGCAACGAAGTGCGAAGAGAGGAGTATGTTTGCTGGAAAGGGAGGTTTGATTATCCATTCATATTAAAGCTCGCCGATGGAACATTGCCAATAGAGAGTTTGAACTATTATGTGCGCCATGCCCATGAACAAAAGCAAAACAAGTTAATAGAACTTTTCCATAAAAGCTTTTTGTACGAGTGGATTTTTGGAGAAATGGTGATGTCTAAACAAAGTTGGATTCCGGAGGGGTTAAGATAATGCTTAAACAAATTAGGAATAGGAAGCCACTTATTCATTGTATGACTAATTATGTGGTAGCACCTTTACAGGCAAACGGCCTATTGGCAGTTGGAGCAGCTCCTATTATGGCTGATGAAGAAAATGAAATAGAGGAAATTGTCAGTAAAGCAGATGCTTTACTCCTTAATATTGGAACACTCAATAAACGGACAAAAGAAGCTATGCTGACAGCCGGAAAGGCAGCAAATATCCATGGTATTCCAGTTGTACTTGATCCGGTTGGCGTGGGAGCGAGTACATTTCGTAAAGAAAGTGTTCAGGAATTCTTGGAAGAAATTGATTTTACTTTGATTCGTTGCAATGTAGGGGAGCTTGCCACCATTGCTTGTGTCGACTGGACACAAAAGGGAGTAGATGGTGGATCGGGTGAGATGGATCTTAAAAAGGAATCAAAGAAAATCGCCAATTTATATAACTGCTTTGTGATTGTATCTGGAGAGAAAGATGTTTTAACGGATGGATCCATATGCACCATGGTAGAAGGAGGCCATATCAACATGACACAGATTACCGGTACAGGGTGCTTGTTAAGTGCTATTTCTGCTGCTGCATTGACAATCAAGGAGGTAAATCTTGTCCATTTGCAGGAACTTTTACATGAATATAAACTTATCGGCAGTTTGGCCGGTAAACAATCTAACTATGTAGGTGATTTCCAGACAGTTATTTTAAATGAATTGAATCGGTTATCCAGAGGGGAGGACTTGATATGAAAGTAGTTATGACGATTGCTGGTTCTGATAGTGGTGGTGGAGCAGGAATCCAGGCTGATTTAAAGACTTTTCAGGAGTTAAAAGTATTTG
The DNA here is from genome assembly GCF_058313635.1 of Bacillus sp. z26. Lineage (NCBI taxonomy): Bacteria > Bacillati > Bacillota > Bacilli > Caryophanales > Bacillaceae > Bacillus > Bacillus sp. z26. The sequence goes on along the minus strand of NZ_JBZFQM010000002.1, from coordinate 800,179 downwards.
GGACATCAGCCATTACGTCTTTAACAGCGCAGAATACAAACGGAGTACATGAAATCTATCCTGTTGATCCTTTGTTTGTTCGGAAGCAAATTGAAGTACTTGTTGAAGATTTTAATGTAGCAGCGATTAAAACAGGTATGTTATATTCTGAGGAAATTATTGAGGAAGTATACCACGTACTAAAGGATCTCGACATCCCACTTATTATTGACCCGGTTATGGTTGCAAAAGGCGGAGCGAGTCTATTGCATGAAAAGGCAGTTCACAGCCTGCGTAAAAAGTTATTCTCTATCTCTACTATGATTACGCCCAATATACCGGAAGCGGAAGTACTGAGTGGAATAGACATCGTAACTGCAGATGATAGAAAAAAGGCAGCAGAAATCATGATGAGCTATGGAGCAGAATGCGTGGTCATTAAAGGCGGCCATATAGATAATCAACAGGTTGCTGAGGATACAGTCTATTTGGTGGGTGGAGAGACATTCAGTTTGCAATCGGAAAGAGTACACACAAAAAATACGCATGGAACAGGATGTACCTTTTCTGCAGCGATTACGGCTTTTCTTGCAAATGAATATTCGACCCTTGGAGCAATTTTAGAGGCGAAAAAATTCATCCAAATGGGAATCAAATATGATTTGCAATTGGGACATGGGCATGGGCCGACGAATCATTTTGCCTATAATCAGTATGAAAAATGTGAGGTGATTCTAAATTGAATCGACATCTCCTTCGTATTTATTTTGTAATGGGTTCACAAAATATCTTAAACAATCCATTAGAAGTGCTTGAAGAAGCATTAAAAGGGGGAATCACTGCTTTTCAATTTCGGGAAAAGGGTGAGGGAGCATTCTCAGGAACTAAATATCTGGAATTTGCAAAAAACTGCCAGCGCCTTTGTAAACAATATGATGTACCGTTTATTGTAAATGATGATCTCGAATTATCGATTGCTCTTAATGCGGATGGTATTCATATCGGACAGGATGATCTACCGGTACAAAAAGTTAGGAAAATGATGGGGAACAAATGGGTTGGCGTATCTGTACACACTATGGCTGAAGTGGAAGAAGCCATTAAATATCGAACCGATTATGTAGGAATAGGACCTATATTTCCTACAAATTCGAAAAGTGACGCCAAGAAACCTAGCGGGACCAGATTTTTAAGAGAAGTGGCAGATCTTTATCCAGAACTGCCGATTGTAGGGATAGGCGGCATAACACCGGACAATACACGCGAAGTGTTAGAAGCAGGTGCAGATGGAATTGCCGTTGTTTCTGCCATCTCATTAAGTGAACATCCAACTAAGGCAGTTGAACTGTTTAAGCTTGAGATGACAAAAAATGTAAAAGCATGAAACGGATGCAATGCCTATGGGAATGATAAAAAAGGAAAGAGAAGTTCTCTTTGTCATTACACATACAGGAGGAACATCATGCATCGTTATGACGTAGCACAATTAAATGAAGATTAAATCAAATGAGTATCAGGATGAACTAAGTGAGCAATTAGATAAAGATATTATTTTAATTGCTTATCATGATGAGGTAACCAAATAATTTCGTATGAAAAGGCGATCACTGTTATAAACAGCTGTTCGTCTTTTTTCATATGAGCGATACCGGATTGTGATTATTTGGTAAAACATTAGGAGTTGGGTTAAGGTTAGAATAGACATTTTGTCTCTCTTTAGATGAACTAAACATACGAGCATTAGACATATAGATTAATTAATGGGGATGAAACAAGTGATGATTGAAAAGATTAGCAGTTGTACAGAACTCACTGACAAACATTGGGAGCTATTATTGAAAGCAGATCCTTCTAAACAGCAGATAGATGAGTATAGTAAAACAGGCTGGATTTTTGAACTCTGCCTGAATGGGAATGTGGCAGGAATCATAATAATCCGTCCAAATACACCAGACCGGGTTGAAATTAAGAACCTATCAATCGATGAAAAATGGCAGGGAAGAGGATACGCGAAAACCCTGATTGAATATGGCTGTTCTTTTTCAGTATCTAAAGGGTATCGCATTGCAGAAATTGGAACCGGGAACTCTAGTCTCAATCAACTGGCTTTATATCAAAAAGCAGGCTTTAGAATAATGGGGATCGACCATGATTATTTTAGTCGGAATTACCCTGAGCCCATATATGAAAACGGAATATTATGCAGGGATATGATCCGCTTGGAAAGAAAACTATAGTCATACTAAAGATTGCGGGATTAAGTCAATTGTAAATGAATACTAGTAGAGATAATTGTCTTTAAGTTATGAGAATGTTAGGATGACTATGAGAATAATGTTAAATTTTAGCAGACTTATATTCGGATGGGAGAGAAATATATGCTTCAAAATATTGGAATACCAGGGCTTATTCTGATTTTAGTACTCGCACTAATGATTTTTGGACCATCAAAGCTTCCGGAAATAGGGAGAGCATTCGGAAAAACATTAAGAGAGTTTAAAACTGCGACAAAAGGTATGATTGAAGATGATGATAAAAAGAATGAAAAGATAGAAATTGACAAAACAAAAACTCTTTAATTCTATAAGAGTTTCTGATTGTAGACAAAAGGAATTCAGAAGGATGTTATAGAGTCCATATTCTGAATTCCTTCTTTATTTTTTGAATATTGTTGAGGGTTTCTTACGCATACGTTAAGCCCTTATCAATGGTTTTCTTTAGGTCCTTTAATGATTAAAAAAGAGAGAATTGCTATCTGATACCGAGGAAATCCATATATCAAGCATCAGCACTATTCTTTAATAATTAATCCTAATAAGGAGGCAAATTGAATAGCCTGGTGTGTTGATACTTTACATCCATTTAAATCATTTATGGAAATCATAAGTGAGTCAAAATTAGAAGAACTAATATCGATTCCTTTTAATGATGTTTGTTCAAAGTTTGCTCCATTCAGGTTACATAAATTAAATTCTATTTTTTTAAGTTTACAGTCATAAAAATCTGCGTTTTCTAATGAAACCTCATTGAATATTACTTTTTCAAGCTTTGAATATCCAAATGTAGATAAGTTTAATATCGAATTCTCGAATTTCACATTACGAATAGAAGACTCAGGAAAATTACATCCCAGTAATTTGCAGTTAATAAATTCTACTCTATGAATGGAAGAATTACTTAAGTTAACATTGGATAAATCGCAATTTTCAAAACAGACATCTACCAATTCAATATGACTAAAATCGGTATTAGAAAACCGACAATTAGTAATCACTGAATTATATAGGCGTGCTCGATCAACAACTTCATTTGTAAAATCAGAGTTGGAGATTATACACATTTCTAGTATGGGATCTTCCTCATGAAAAATATCAGAAAAGTTCCTTTCGGTTAACTCTAACGATATTTTTGGTGTATCAATTTTCATAACCTTCCCACTTTCTAACCTTCATTTTTTATCTAAAAACAATTATATAGCATTTTAACAAAACCTTTTCATATATCGAATGAAAGAACTGTCCTTTTAGAGTGAGGCTTTAGTATATCACGAAGTATGAAGCAAATTATTAAAAGTCCAGTGCTATAAGGATCCTCTATGTAGTGATCAAATTAGAGTATCTTTTATTTTGTTGTTAAATAAAGGTTGGAAAGATCATTAAAACTATACATAAATGGTAGGTGGTTAATCATAATTTTGGTGAATAGCGGCTTTTGCAACCATAACAGGTAAGGATTAATAATATATGAATGATTGGCACTTGCTCTACCTATTACTCATTTAATCATGGAAGCTAATGATTTTAACGATGTTGATTAGGGATAAAGACCAATTTTTAGAATTTAAATAAAAATACATTTAATTTTATAAATATACATACTATAATAGATAGATATTACAGAATATACAATCAATAAGCGGGGTGGAAACATGGATGTCTCTGTTGTAGGGGCTACAGGATATAGCGGAATGGAATTGATACGTTTACTTTCGAATCATCCAACTTTCTGTTTAACGGCTGTATATTCATCGTCGAGTGTTGGAAATAGCCTTGATTCTGAGAATAGGCAATATTATGGACTTCTCCCACATATTTTAAATGAAGTAGAACCCGGGCTCATTGCAAAACAAAGTGAGCTTGTATTTTTAGCTTTGCCCAGCGGTATTTCAAAGGAGCTTATCCCGGAATTATCTGAATATGACGTGAAAATTATAGATCTATCCGGCGATTTCAGGTTGAAAAGTGGCGAAATGTATAAAAAGTGGTATAAAGAGACACCTGCACCTAGTCATTTATTAGACAAAAGCGTGTATGGGCTCTCTGAATGGAACAGGGATAAGATTCGTGAGAGTCGTTTGATTGCAAATCCCGGTTGTTACCCTACTGCTGTTTTGTTAGGATTGGGACCACTTTTATCGAGTGAATTAATTGAATCATCTGACATTATTATCGATGCAAAATCAGGTGTATCAGGAGCAGGTAAAAAGAGTAATGATTCAACCCATTTTTCTCATGTAAATGAAAATCTATCAATCTATAAAGTTCATCAGCATCAGCATATTCCAGAGATTGAGCAACAATTAACAGAATGGGATTCTGCGCTCACTCCGATTATGTTTACTACACATCTCACCCCTATGACACGCGGAATTATGGTAACGATGCATGCAAAAGTAAAGCCTGATGTTACAGCTGATCATATCAACAATGCTTTCCTTGAATCTTATCAAAATGAATACTTTCTCCGATATCGAGGTGAAAATTGCTTTTCTTCCACAAAGGAAGTCTATGGCTCAAACTTTTGTGATATCAGTTTCCGATTAGATGAAAGAACCGGAAGAGTTACGGTGGTTTCTGTGATTGATAATCTAGTTAAGGGAGCTGCTGGTCAGGCAATTCAGAATGCAAATATCATGATGGGGCTAGAAGAAACAGAAGGGTTAGGTTTTTATCCAGTCTATCCATAAGAGACAAAGGGAGTGGAGATCACTAATGAATGTACTTATGAATGAAGAGATCAAGGCAGTAAAAGGAGGAATTCTTACACCGCAAGGGTATCAGGCAGAAGGAATCCATGCAGGTTTGCGATATTCACGTAATGACTTGGCCATTTTATATTCGACTGTTCCGGCGAATGCTGCGGCAGTATATACATTAAACACGTATCAGGCAGCTCCAATCCTGGTAACAAAAGAAAGCTTAAAATTTGACGGGAAACTTCAGGCAATTGTAGTAAATAGTGCTTGTGCCAATGCATGTACAGGAAGTCGTGGATTAAAAGATGCCTATCTGATGCGTTCACAAGTCGCGGAAAAATTAGATTTACCACCATCCTACGTGGGTGTTGCCTCTACCGGAGTAATTGGTGAATTCTTGGAAATCGATAAAATATGCGATGGAATAGCCAAACTGAATTTGACAGACCATGGGACAGGGGCCGACCATTTTGAAGAAGCCATTTTGACAACAGATACAAGGACAAAGAGTTGTGCTTTTCAAACTGTAATCGATGGGGTTGTTGTCTCAATGGGTGGAGCGGCAAAGGGTTCAGGCATGATACATCCCAATATGGCTACGATGCTGGGCTTTATTACAACAGATGCGAATGTGGATAAAAGCGCCTTGCATCGAGCATTAAGAAAGGTCACGAATGTATCTTTTAATCAAATTACTGTAGATGGTGATACATCAACTAATGATATGGTCGTTGTGATGGCGAATGGAATGGCAAATAATCAAATGCTCTCAGAAAAGCATCCGGAGTGGAACCGTTTTGTCGATCTGTTAAAAGTGGTCTCTGAATCTTTGGCTAAACAAATTGCTCGTGATGGTGAGGGGGCTACTAAACTTGTGGAGGTGCTCGTAACAGGGGCAGAAACAGATCAAGAGGCTCAAGCCCTTGCTAAAACTGTTATTGGCTCAAATTTAGTTAAAACCGCCGTATATGGTGCAGATGCCAATTGGGGACGGATTATAGGGGCGATGGGGAGAAGCAATATTCCTTTTAACCAGGAGCGGGTTAGCATCTTTTTTGGACATGTGGAAGTTCTTCATTTTGGAGCACCAATTCTTTTTGATGAGGAACAAGCACGTGACTATTTACTTGGTGATGAAGTTCAAATCAAGATTCAATTGACAGATGGACTTGGTACAGGGACTGCATGGGGATGTGACCTCACATATGATTATGTAAAAATTAATGCAAGCTATCGAACATAAGGGGAGATGTGTTGATGAAGGTAATCGTTGTCAAATGCGGTGGCAGTATTATTGATCAATTAACCGATGATTTCTTTGATAGCTTAACAGAATTAGAGATTCGTGGATATTCTTTTGTATTTGTTCATGGAGGCGGTCCTGATATTAATGACATGCTCGCGAAATTCGAGATCCCTGTCCAGTTTGAAAATGGATTAAGAAAAACATCCGTGAAGACTCTTGAGATTGCAGAACTTGTCCTTGCAGGCAAGACCAATAGGCAGCTAGTGCATAAGTTACAATCCAGGGGATTTCAAACAGTCGGTATAAACGGGTCAGACGGATTCATTTTAGAAGCAGATTATATTAATAAAGAAGAGCTTGGGGAGGTTGGGACCATCACAAAGGTGAACATCCATTTTTTGGAGAGTCTATTATCAAATGGAATGTATCCTGTGCTTACCCCAATCTCAATGTCTAGAGAAGGCAAAAAGCTTAATGTGAATGCAGATTCCGCTGCAGGAGCAGTCGCAGCGGCATTGCAGGCTGAAATGTGCATATTTGTAACGGATGTTATAGGCATACAAAATGGCAATCAAATCCTTAGACATATAACGGAATATGAGATTACCGAAATGATTGATCAAGGCATGATATATGGAGGAATGATTCCGAAAGTGCAGGCTGCTTTAACTGCTAAAAGGCACGGTGCGTCAATGATATTAATTACAAGCGGTGTATCCGGATTTTTCTCCAATAATAAGTGGTCGGGTACATTCCTTGGAGCTGAAGAGAGGGTGATGTAATGTCTGCTCTATTACCAGTTTATAAAAAATGGGATATTACCCCGATAAAAGCGGAAGGTTCGTGGATTGAAGCTGAGGGGAAAAAGAAGTATCTTGATTTTACTTCCGGCATTGGGGTGGTTAATCTCGGTCATCAGAATGAAGAGGTTAAAAAATCTGTTGAGAATCAATTACAGTTATTTTGGCATACCTCTAATTTATTTCAGCTTCCAATACAGGAAGAAGTCGCGGAAAAGCTGAATGAACTTACCGGATTGGAGGGTGTATTTTTTTGCAACAGCGGTGCAGAAGCGAATGAAGCGGCACTTAAGCTGGCCAGAAGAGCAACTGGAAAAACAAAAATCATCACCTTTCAACAGTCCTTTCATGGACGTACATTTGGAGCTATGGCTGCTACTGGGCAAAGCAGCATACATGAGGGTTTCGGGCCTTTGCTCGAAGGCTTTGTCTACGTTCCATTTAATGATATGGAGGCAGTCCGTGCAGCTGTTGATGAAGATACCGCGGCGATTATGGTAGAAGTTATTCAAGGAGAAGGCGGTATTATCCCAATTGAAGAAACTTTTCTCCAGAGTCTTTATCAATTATGCAATGAGGGTAATATTTTGCTGATTATAGATGAAGTGCAAACAGGAAATGGGAGAACAGGCTATCCATATGCATATTTAAAGTATCAAGGGATAAAACCGGACATTGTAACCACAGCAAAAGGACTTGGTAATGGTCTTCCGATAGGGGCCATGATTGCTAAAAAAGAATTGAATGAAGCATTCGGCAAGGGTGTGCATGGTTCTACCTTTGGTGGCAATCCCATATCATTGGCGGCGAGTAAAGCGGTCTTAATGCAAATAAGTAATCCAGAATTTTTAGCAGGAGTCAGGCATAAGGCTGAATGGTTCATGAATGAATTGAAAAAAGCGGCTGACGATCTTCCCGTTATAAAAGAAATTAGGGGAGACGGAATGATGATAGGGATTGAATTACATGTAGAGGCCGCTCCATATATCAGCCAAATCCTTGATCATCAATTACTTGTTTTACCGGCTGGTTCACATGTTATTCGTTTGCTTCCCCCTCTGACTGTTTCAAAGGATGAGCTTTTATTAGCTTTAGCTATACTGAAGGAAGTATGCAAAATGTCTCTACGTATCACAACGGTATAATGCTTATTTATTCTGTATCAAGTATTAATCGATATTATTACTGAAAGGAAAACAGATATGAAACTACTGTATGGCACTACATCAATACTCAGCCAAAAAGATTTTCTGTCCATTGAGGACATTAATGCGGAACAATTGACTGATTTGCTGAATTTAGCAGAAGAGTTAAAAGCGCGAATGAATAGAGGATATATGGACACTCCCTTAAAAGGGAAAATTTTAGGAATGATATTTGAAAAAAATTCAACGAGAACACGTGTCTCTTTTGAAGCAGGTATGCTTCAGCTTGGAGGACATGCTATCTTTTTAAGTGGAAATGACTCGCAGCTTGGAAGAGGTGAACCGATAGCTGACACAGCTAAAGTTTTATCAGAATATGTAGATGCACTTATGATACGCACTACCGATCATGAAAGAGCGGATACATTGGCAGCAAGCGCTAATGTACCAGTCATTAATGGATTGACCGATTTGGAACATCCATGCCAGGCATTGGCGGATTTATTAACTATTAAGGAAGAGAAGGGATATCTACAGGGAATTAAGATTGCCTATGTGGGTGATGGCAATAATGTTGCCAATTCTCTGATGATGGCAGCCGTTAAATCGGGTATGCATATCGCGATTGCTACGCCGGCAGGTTATGAACCAAATCTTGGCTTGGTGGAGAAAGCAAGGGCAGAGTCCATTATTACTGGTGGAAAGATAGAATTGTTCTATAGTCCAGAGGATGCGGTTTCCGAAGCAGATATCATTTATAGTGATGTTTGGACCAGTATGGGGCAAGAAAAAGAAAATGAAAAAAGGCGGGCTGATTTTAAAGGGTTTCAAGTAAGTGAACAATTAGCAGCCAGCGCCAAAGCAGATTACCTATTTATGCACTGTTTACCTGCACACCGAGGTGAAGAGGTAGCATCATCCATTATTGATTCTGCACATTCAATCGTCATTAAACAGGCAGGGAATCGCTTACATGCTCAAAAAGCACTTTTGGTGGATTTAATGGTCAAACCAAGCTAATAAGATGAAGAATAATTGGGGATTCTAGAACAAAAGGAGGGATTTTTTTGGGACAGAATCGTCATTTTAAACATGGTCAAAAGGCACCGAACAATGGTGAGTATATTGAAATCGGGGAGACTGGCAGTAATGTCGTTAACCCGAAGAAGGTTAAATTAAAGGCAGGAGAGTATTTTCCTGAAACAACCAATGATGATCGTCATTGGACATATGTATCAAAAAAGGGCCGCTAAATAGCAGCCCTTTTTTGAAATAAATTAATGTCCGGATTCGTGTACTGGATCATTGGGAATTATGGCTGAAACGACTAGAATCAATAAGGTAATAACCACACTTAGAATGGTAGCCGTATTGAAATCATATTTACCGCCCTCAACCATTGAACTTGTCACATAAATCACCATATGTGTTAATGCAAATGTCCATATAAATGTCAAAATATATTTCATATTTTCTCACCCCGTTCATTTACAATCCGTTATTATTTTATCATACATTACAAAACCCTGGAAACAATTTAAATAAATTATGTAAAAATGGTTTGTCCTTTATTACATTGGGTTTTATCATAACATAGCCCAAATGAAGAGAGTTTATGAATGCGAAATAATTGAATAAATTTTCCTTTCTGATAAGAGGGTTAATAAGCCCGGACATATTGATTTATAACGACATACATTAAAATGGACTAAGGTTATTTGAGGGGAAAGTTATGATCAATCATAAAACGTTTCAACTTAATAAAGAATGGACAACCATTTTTTACCCGGAGCAGCCAAGCGGTTTTGCGATTATGTTACTTGGTGGGGATCGACACTATATAAGTGAAAATGCTAATTTTTGGCTGGATCATCCTGGCAAAAAGCAAATGATTGAAAATTTATTGGCTAAAGGATATACCTTATTTAGTTCCCATTTATCCAGTGCACACTGGGGGAATGATGAAGCAGCGGACTTGGCTGTTGAATTATATGCTTTTTTTATCCGCCAGGAAATTGTGAATGAACGAATTCATATCCTAGCTGAAGGAACCGGTGCATTATTATTAAATACAATTTGTGAAAAATTAAAAGAAAAGATACGCTCCATTGTATTAATGAACCCGACATTATCCGTAAAACAGAGCTATGCAAAAGAAAAAGCTAATAAGCTTTTCTTAAAAAAAATGAAAAACGAGCTATACCAGGCCTATCATTTGAATGATCATACATTCGCAGATTGGATGGAGGAAAAACAAGATATTAGATTAAGCGAGGATGTACCGATATTAGTTATTCATATTCTCGAAAAGCTTGAAAGTCATCTGCCGTTCAAATATCAATCTTTCCTGAATAAACATCCTTTAGCAGAGATTAAGTATATTACAGCCGAAAAAAGATATATTATTCCATATCAAATCAGTTCATTTTTTAAAAAATATGAAAAAAAACTTTAAAACTGAATAACCTTCTGTTTGGTTTAATACATTTATATAAACCGACAGGGGGTTTTTATATGCCTGAACATATTATTCTGTCTCCATTTTCCTTTGTTGGATTTGAGATATGCAATAAGTTAATGGAAGAAGGTTTGGAGGTTATTGGGGTAGATTTGGCCACTGGGATCAATCCAATAGAAAAGGAAGAAAAAGAATTATTTTTAGGCAGGAATTCAAATTTTACACTAAAAAATCAGGAACAACTAATGGGTGAATGGAAGGAGAATTATTTTCTCTATATCAGTGACATAGATATAAAATCTAAAGAATGCCTTAAATATATAGAAAAAATCCCTAAAAAAAATGAGGATACATTTATTTATGTTGTAATGGATAAAGAGTGGCTGGAAAACGATCATATATCCAATCAAGTGAATACCACCATCATTATGCCAACCATCTATGGTCCATGGCAGCCAGCGAATACCTTCTTTTACAAATGCTTCAGTCATGATCAATTTCCCTTTGAACAATATGAACACGAATATAGAAGAGATGCAATCTATATAAGTGATGCTGTTACAGCTATTTTAAATATATCAAGAATCGAAGATGGTATTTTTCAGGTTTACTCTGATATTGAAAAGCATTGGCAACTTGTATTAAAAGAAATTGGATATCAGATTATTGTAGATGACGGAGAAACGAGGAATCCGATTTCTCAAAGACAAGGGATGAAGGAATATGTGGCTGTCACAAAAATATCCCCGCAAGAGGGGATTAATTTAGTTAAGAAGCATATAAGGGTTAGGGAAATCAAGCGCTATTAGGTTGCTGTATCTCCTATCTCCTCCTCTCTTTTCTTTTTTACGTTAGTTAGAAAGGTTGTGTTATACATGAAGAGAAAACTTGAATATATGGCCATGGCTATGAAACATTATTCAGAAATTAAACAGAAATTAAGTGAGGCTGGTTTAGAAATAGAACGTCAGCAATTGCAGCCGTTTATGGAAATTTTCTTTACGGTTATGGATGAAGCTTATGAAAAGGGATTTAAAGACGGGCGTTTAAAAAGAAATGAGCAATAGGTAGTTACTTGATTAAAGTTGTAAACTTACTTAATAGCGCGGGTAGTTTCTTGAAATATGGACTCAGTTCATTGAAAGTTGTCATCAATACTTCGGAATGCTCCATTAGTTTAGTGTAATCTATATTGGATGGTTGCTGTTCTACAGGGGGAGGACTATTCGTCTGGCTTTTAATAGCGCGTTCACCAAACATGAAACGATTAAAAGCCTCCTGATTTCCTGTACTATCTTTCTGTTGTTCCTCGTTCAAGACAGTCACCTCATTTACGATTTATTCTTACTAAATAATGTATGTTGCTTATGCTTGCTTGTATGGACATTCATTCATCTTTTTAGGAAAATTGTTGCAATAGGGACAGAAATCTTTTAAAATTAGCACCAAGTCATAATATCAATTAATATAATCAGATGAATATAGCAAGAGGGGTGTAAGGATGAATGCTGGCATAATAGGAGTTGGAAAATATCTTCCTGAAAATGTGGTGACAAACTTTGATTTGGAAAAAAAGGTTGATACGTCAGATGAATGGATCCGAACACGCACTGGAATAGAAGAGAGAAGAATTGCCGATGATTCAATGGATTCTTCGCATATGGCCTATGAGGCGGCGATCAGGGCTATGCAAGATGCTGGTGTGACTGCTGAAGAAATCGATATGATTTTAGTGGCAACCGTTACACCAGATCAATCTTTTCCTACTGTTTCCTGTATGATTCAGGAAAGATTGGGTGCGGTGAATGCGGCGGCGATGGATATCAGTGCCGCTTGTGCTGGTTTTACCTATGGAATAATAACAGCAAGTCAATTTATTATCGCAGGCAGTTACCGTACGATTTTAGTAGTAGGTGTAGAAAAACTTTCAAAAATTACAGATTGGAATGACCGCAATACGGCTGTATTATTCGGAGACGGAGCCGGAGCAGCAGTAATGGGCCCTGTCAGTGAGGGAAAGGGCATTCTATCTTTTGAGCTTGGTGCGGATGGATCTGGCGGTATACACTTGCAAAAAAAGCAAGATTATCTCACTATGAATGGTCGGGAAGTCTATAAGTTTGCAGTTAGACAAATGGGCGAATCATCCATCAATGTTCTAAATAAAGCAGGACTGACAAAAGAGGATGTGGACTTTCTTATTCCGCATCAGGCAAATATACGTATTATGGAAGCTGCAAGACAAAGATTGGAGCTGCCAATCGAAAAAATGTCCAAAACAATTCATAAATACGGAAATACATCTTCATCCACAATTCCGATTGCGCTTGCTGAAGAAGTACAAGCTGGAAAAATTAAGGATGGTGATTTGTTGGTGTTAGTTGGCTTTGGAGCTGGTTTAACATGGGGAGCCGTTGCGATGCGTTGGGGTAAATAAGAAAAACCGAGTCTAACTCAAGGAGAGATTGTGATGGAAAGTAAACGTGTAGTTGTAACCGGTATGGGGATTATATCTCCCATAGGTAATACCCTGCAGGAAAATTGGGAGAACCTCCTGGCGGGAGTTTCAGGAATCGGTCCATTAACCCGAGTTAATGCTGATGAATATCCTGCCAAAACCGCTGGAGAAGTCAAGAACTTTGAGATTACAGATTTTATTGATCGTAAAGAAGCCAGAAAAATGGACAGATTCACCCATTATGCAGTTGCAGCATCAAAAATGGCTGTTGAGGATGCCAAATTGGAGATTACTCCTGAGAATGAAAATCGTGTTGGTGTATGGATTGGATCCGGAATTGGCGGCATGGAGACTTTCGAACAGCAATATGAAACATTCCAAAAAAGAGGCTATCGACGGGTCAGTCCATTTTTTGTACCTATGCTTATTCCAGATATGGCTGCTGGACAAGTATCCATACTTCTTGGAGCGAAAGGAGTAAATTCCTGTACAGTCACAGCGTGTGCCACGGGTACGAATTCCATTGGTGATGCATTTAAAGTCATTCAGCGTGGGGATGCAGATGTGATGATTACAGGTGGAGCGGAGGCGCCCATTACGAAAATGTCAGTAGCTGGATTTTGTGCCAATACGGCTTTATCCTTTAATCCAGATCCTAAAACGTCAAGCCGTCCATTTGACAAAAATCGAGACGGTTTTGTTATTGGAGAAGGTGCAGGAATTCTGGTACTTGAAGAATTGTCACATGCGCTTGCTAGAAATGCACAAATTTACGCAGAGATTGTTGGATATGGATCGACAGGAGATGCTCATCATATCACTGCACCGGCCCCTGAGGGAGAAGGTGGAGCAAGGGCAATGAAAATGGCCATTAATGATGCGAACTTAGCTCCTGAACAGATTGATTATATAAATGCTCATGGAACGAGCACAGAATACAATGATTCCTATGAAACGATGGCAATTAAAACAGTCTTTGGCGACCACGCATATAAACTGCCAGTAAGTTCAACTAAATCAATGACCGGGCATTTATTGGGTGCGGCAGGTGGAGTTGAGGCCATCTATACGGTTTTAGCAATCAAAAATGATATCGTTCCACCCACTATTAATCTGGAAACACCAGATCCGGTATGCGATTTGGATTATGTCCCAAATGAAGCAAGAAAATGCCAGGTAGACTGTGCAATGAGTAACTCACTTGGATTTGGCGGCCACAATGCCACAATTGTTTTTAAAAAATATGACAGTTAGTCATTTTTAATTAGTCCCCCTTTTGGAATGGTAACCAAAAGGTAGGGGCTATTTTTTATCGTTACCTAATTGATTCCCATTTATATGTCCTATCATATAATGCTCTATTCAAATATAAACAAAGATGGGTGAATGGAATGGGAGTTATCGGCACGGATAAATGGTTAGATGAGTCCTTTTATAATCGTGACCAAATTGAAGAACATATTTTAGATACGGTGAATATGAGAGAACAGGTTTTGATTGAAGCTTTGAATAGAATAGGATTATACAGGCCCAATTATAAAACAAAAAAGACATTCCAGGAGATGAAGACACGTAAGGTATGGAACAGGGTCGCGCATCATTACAAAAAATATAGAAAAGCGTGGAATGGACCCGAAATACCTATATTTCTATTCCCGATGGCGAGTGAAGTGTTTAGCCTATTTCGCTCACCCAATAAACATAAGTCTGGTATTGCTTATGTGGATAAACTATTTTTGTTTATTACAGAGAACGTGAACGAAAAAGAGCTTGAAGCGTTATTTGTCCATGAGTATCATCATACGACTAGATTGAACCATTTAGGAAATCGGGTTAAATATAGGCTGGCTGACTCTATTATTATGGAAGGCCTTGCAGAATTTGCGGTATCAGAATATTGTAATGAAGCTTATTTAGCTCCCTGGACTACAAGTGAGAAAAAAACAGATTTAGAGAATCTGATTAAAAATGAATTTAAACCGAATTTTGAATTGAAGAGGTCTGAACCGCTACATGATAAGTTGTTGTTTGGGCACGGAACCGTGCCGAAAATGGCTGGGTATGCGGTAGGTTATAAGCTGGTTAAAGATTATGCAGAACTTCACTCGCTGACAACGAAGGAAATGATTGATCTATCTGCAGATAAATTTCTAAAAGGATTATCCAAAAGCTAAGGAAAATTAATTTGCCACTCAATTAAGGAATATTATACAAGCAACTTGCCTATAATGATTGACAAATAGGATAGAAGTGAGGGATATTCGGGAATGTTGTATCTCCATGATGTTTGGGTAAATTGGTTTGAAGGAGAAGAAAACAGTTATAACATTTGCAGCTTTCACGAGTGGAGGAAAGAGGATACGGTTGAATTACTTGACCAGGTTCCGCTTTTGAAAGTGGAGCCAGTTCTTTTTCATTACATTGAAAATGATTTATTAGAATTGCCTTCCACTCTTCTTCAAGATGTATACAAAAAGGCATATGTTCGAAAGAATCATGAGAGAATTCCGATGGATTATTGTTTTGTTGCTACAGATGGGACTGGTATCATTGCCATTGATACGATAGGATATACCACCCCTATCCGTAAGAGCAGATTAATACCCAGGCAAGAGCAATTGGCCTATGATATGGTCCGTAATGTTGATGCTCATCCATATGATTACGAGACAATGGTTGCCGATTATAAGAAGAAAGAGTACCATATTCTTTCTCCCTCTCCGGCTTTTATGCTTGGGTTAACGAGAAGGGAACGTCAACTAAAGCAACTCCTGTTCATGGTACTTGATCAACTAAAAAGTTCAAGCAATACGGCCGAAATTCGCTATTGGTATACGGAATGGGCACCGGAGCACTATTCAACTGTTGTAAAAATGGATTTCGATGAAATTTGGGACAAGCTATATTCAGAAATGAAGATAGGCTGGACAGAGAAACACGCCATGTTATGCGAACGACTAATAAAAGGACAACCATTTTTTGAAAAGCTTTGGGAAATGGAAGTAGGAGATCGACCATCCATGCTCTAATGGATCGTCGATCTTTTTTACTTAAAAGGCTGAAGGGCCTTGGTCAGCCGCGACAAGCATAAGAGGAGGTGCGAAGGGAGAGCGCTTTCCTCTCCCGCAGCAGCTACCCTTATGACCTCGAGCGGTTAGGCCCTGAAGCTAGATTGAATAAAAAGCTGAAACAGCTCAATTAAGGAACGAAGACAAAATACGCCACGTCCTGTGGCAACGTCTTCATGACCAACATCCTGTTGGCCCGCGAGGAGCATAAGACAGGGACTCGGAAGGAGGTGCTTTCCCCTCCTGTAGAGGTCATGCTTATGTCCTGAGCTTCTAGCTGTTGAAGCTGGATTGAATAAAAAGCTGAAACAGCTCAATTAAGGAACGAAGACTAAATACGCCACGTCCTGTGGCAACGTCTTCATGACCAACATCCTGTTGGCCCGCGAGGAGCAACAGTCAGATATTCAGCCATTATGTAAGGTAATCCTGCTTAGTGAGCGGAAAATCCAGTCGAGTGAGCAGAATCCAGCCAAATGAAAGAAAAATCCAGCCGAATGAGAGAGAAATAGAGCCAAACGCATCATAAATCCAGCCGTTATTATGATTAATCCAGCCAATTTGCAAAATCCCCCTGCTTAGATACCAAAACAGAAGGTAGCCATCAGGCTACCTTCTGTTTTTAATGCAGTTTATTTTATCTTCTTTTACGGCCCAATCCAACTGCATTTTTCATTTTTCGTAATGTTTTATTAGCCGCTTTATTTGCCTCAAGTGCACCTTTATCAAGGATTTCATCTAACTCTGGAGAGTTTAATAATTCCTGATGACGTTCCTGGATTGGCCGAAGGGTGTCAACGACAACTTGAGCTACTTCCGCTTTAAAGTCTCCATACCCTTTACCTTCGAATCGTTTTTCAATGGATTCAATGCTTTCTCCGCTAAGCGCAGAATGAATAGATAAAAGGTTTGATATGCCTGGTTTATTTTCCTTATCAAATTTCACGATTCCTTCAGAATCTGTAACAGCGCTCTTGATCTTTTTTTCTACCTGTTTTAAATCATCCAATAAAGAGATCGTCGATTTTTTATTTGGATCGGATTTACTCATTTTTTTTGTTGGATCCTGTAAAGCCATGATACGCGCTCCTGAAGCAGGAAGCTGGATGTCAGGAATCGTAAAGACCTCTCCGTATTTCTTGTTAAAGCGCTCAGCGATATCGCGGGTCAACTCAACATGCTGTTTCTGATCATCGCCAACCGGAACAAGGCTCGTTTGATATAAAAGGATATCAGCAGCCATTAATGGAGGGTAAGTAAGAAGACCGGCTGAAACTGAGACCTGGGATTTTGATTTGTCTTTATATTGAGTCATCCGTTCAAGTTCGCCGATAGAAGTATTACATTGCATAATCCATCCGGCTTCTGTATGAGCAGGAACCTCAGACTGTATAAAAATCGTTGCTTTCTCAGGATCAATGCCAACCGCTAGATAAAGGGCTGCCAGATTTCTAATGTTCTTTCTTAATTCAAGCCGATCCTGCGGAACCGTAATAGCGTGTTCATCGACAATGCAAAAATAACAATGGGCGTCATTTTGCAGTTCAACAAATTGTCTTAACGCTCCAATATAATTACCAAGGGTCACGAGACCGGTTGGCTGTATGCCAGAAAATATAATACTCATCATCATTCTCCTTTCAATATAAAAAATCCCATTCGCCTCCACTATTAAAAGGGACGAATGGGATTCGCGGTACCACCCTAATTGTTTACATTTAAGAACATAAACCACTCAGGAATATCCATAAAGATATTCGTGCCCTGTAACGCGGGCATACGTCCTGTCATACTGCACCTTTTCCTACAGGAGGCTTAAAAGTCCATTCGGGTATACTTGGTTGTTTGTTCACAGCGACCACAAACTCTCTGAAAACCTTGTACTACCTTACTACTCTTTGTCATAGCCTTTAATAAATATTAAGTAATGATATTCTACTTAAACCGGCTGTAAATTGCAACTATCCAAAGAAAATTATTGAACAAATAAATGTAAAGACACAGGAAAAGATTCCTGAATAAAGTAACGGACTGGTCCAGGAGAAGGTAAGTACCTCCATATTTGGGCCTTGTTGATCGGATTCACCTTCAAGTTCCGAAAGGTATTCTTCTTTTTTTGAATTTATTTTCCAAAATTTCTTAAAGGAGTAGGAGAAGATTGAGAAAAAGCCTCCACCAATAACGTATAAAATTGCACCGGCACATACATAGACTAGGCCAATCAAGAAGTATGCATCAATAAAGGCAAGCAAAAAATGATTTTGTAAAAATGAATAGATAATAGAAATCATAAGGCCAAGACCACTTAATAGTAAAAATTTTGCTTGTAAAGATCGCATGTCTTTCCTCCGATTTATATGGTTTTTTTGATGTATTTAAATATTATATTAATTTTTTTTATTTTTAAAGTTGAAAGTTTATTCTAAAAATTTTATTATATTCATAACGTTTCAATTTTTTAGTGTTACATTGCTTTTAGTTAAATTTTCAGAAAAAATAAAATTATTTTTATTTAATAGGATATTTTACCCATTCCTGTTATATCAAGGGTTTTTGTTGGTTATTGTCTTTTAAATGACATAAGTTCGTAAACAAAATGTAAAAAAAAGATTGCAAAAAATTCTGAAACGTTTTATGATTGGTAACGAAATCTTCTGAAAATTTTGGAAGAGATAAAAAAAGAATAGGGAGGTCATTTACTAGTATGAAAGCAAAAAAAATCTCATTATTTCTCGTAATGATTCTTGCTTTAAGCACATTCTTGGCAGCTTGTTCCGGCGGAGACAAAGAAACAAACAGCAAAGAAAAGGGCAATGGCAAGAAAGAGGTAGAACAAGTTCTTAACTTGGTAGAAACTTCTGAAATACCGTCTATGGACACTGTAAAAGCAACTGACTCTGTTTCTTTCAACGTCATGAACAATACTATGGAAGGTTTATACCGTCTAACTGAGGGAGATAAAGTTGTTCCTGGTGTTGCTGAGGGCGATCCAACAGTAAGTGAAGATGGTAAAACTTTCACGATTAAACTTCGCCAAGATGCAAAATGGTCAAATGGCGATCCTGTAACAGCTCATGATTTCGTTTATGCTTGGCAAAGAGCTTTAAATCCAAAAACTGCTGCAGAATATGCATACATGTTGTATGTAATTGAGAATGCTGAAGAAATCAATTCTGGTAAAAAGAAATTAGAAGAATTAGGTGCTAAAGCAACTGATGATTATACTATTGAAATTAAATTAAAAAATGCTATCCCATATTTCCAATCTCTTCTTTCTTTCGGAACATTTATGCCACAAAATCAAAAGTTTGTTGAAGCACAGGGCGAAAAATTTGGTCTTGAAGCAGATACAACACTATACAATGGACCATTCACTTTATCTGAGTGGAAACATGAAGAAAGCTTCACATTATCTAAAAATGATCAATACTGGGATAAAGATACTGTAAAACTAGAAAAAATTAATTTTAAAATCGTAAAAGATACAAATACAGCCGTAAACTTATATGATACTGGAAAAATTGATCGTGTAGGTTTGACTGCTGAAAACGTTGATAACTACAAAGATAGCGAAGAATTCGGTACGGAAAAAGATACTTCTGTATACTTCATCCGTTTTAACCAAAAGAACAAAACATTAGCAAATGTTAATATCCGTAAGGCAATTGATATGGCATATGACAAAAAAGCTTTTGTTGATACAATCTTAAACAATGGATCTGTGCCTGCGTACTACTTAGTACCAAGTGACTTTGTTAAAGGTCCGGATGGTAAGGACTTCCGTGATACTAATGGCGATATGAACGTTACGAATAAAGAGGAAGCTAAAAAACTTTGGGAACAAGGTTTGAAAGAACTTGGCGAGTCAAAAGTTACGCTTGAATTGCTAAACTATGATGGTGACTCTGCTAAGAAAACTGGTGAGTATATCAAAGAACAACTTGAAACTGCTCTTCCAGGTCTTACAGTTGACCTTAAACAACAACCATTCAAACAAAAACTTGATCTAGAATCTAAAGGTGATTATGACTTCTCTTATGCGGGTTGGGGTCCAGATTATCAAGATCCAATGACTTTCATCGATATGTTCATAACAGGCGGAGCTCATAACCAAATGGAGTATAGCAATCCTGAGTATGACAAATTGGTTAAAGAAGCTGGAACTACTCTATTGAGTGATCTGCCAAAACGTTGGGAAGCTCTTCAAAAAGCAGAGAAAATTCTAATTGAACAAGATGCGGCGATCAGCCCACTTTACCAACGAGGACTTTCCTTCTTAATGAAAGATAAAGTTAAAAACCTATACAACCACGCATTTGGTGGGGATTACAGCTACAAGTGGGTATCAATCGAGGAATAATAGCTCGTGTGCCTGAATGGGAGAGTGTATGCCTGAAATGGCATGTACTCTCCTTTTCCCTAGTTATAGGATAAAATTCAGAATAATAAATAATTTTAGTAAAATGAAAAAGGGGGGCTATTAATGCTGCGATATACATTACAACGGATTCTCTACATGATTATTACCTTATTTGTTATTACAACTGCTACCTTTTTCTTGATGAAAATGCTGCCGGGATCCCCGCTGAAAAATCAGGAAAAGCTAACTGCTGAACAAAAAGAGATTATTTATGAAAAATACGGATTGAATGACCCGGTACCAAAGCAGTATGTCATATATATGACAAACTTAGTTAAAGGGGACTTAGGTACTTCCTTTCAATATGACAACAGACCTGTTACTGAATTAATAGCTACACGTATACCAAGTTCTGCCCATTTAGGTTTGCAGGCTTTAATTTTTGGAACAATTGTTGGCCTAATGCTAGGAATAGCTGCTGCACTGCGTCATAACACATGGATAGATTATGGTGCCACTGTTATTGCTGTCCTGGGTGTTTCGATTCCTTCCTTCGTTTTTGCTGCATTTTTACAGTATTTCTTTGCTGTTAAGTTTGAAATCTTCCCGGTTGCTTTCTGGGATGGATTCGAATATACGATTTTGCCAACATTGGCACTTTCAGCAGGGGTTATTGCTAGTATCGCGCGTTTTATGAGATCTGAAATGCTGGAGGTTATGGGATCCGATTATATTACTCTTGCAAAGGCAAAGGGTATATCAAACACAGGTGTAGTATTTAAGCATGGTATCAGAAATGCATTGATTCCTATTATTACGATTCTTGGACCAATGGCTGTCAATATTATGACAGGAACATTAATAATTGAAAGAATCTTTGCAATTCCTGGATTAGGGGAGCAATTTGTTAACTCTATTAATATGAATGATTACCCGACCATTATGGGTACCACAATTTTCTACAGTGCTTTATTTATTATTGTAATTTTCTTGGTGGACATCATGTATGGAATTGTTGATCCTCGTATCCGCCTTGCTGGGGGGAAAAAATAATGGAAAATAATCTAAAAAACGAAAAGATTTCTCCCGATTTGTTTAAGGTAGTCGGACCAGAAACTCATGAATCAGAAAAAATCGATCGTCCCAGCCTGACATTTTGGCATGATGCATGGAGACGTTTAGTTAAAAATAAAGGGGCGCTTTTCGGACTTGTCATGGTTATTATTTTCATCTTACTAGCCACTTTTGGTCCGATGATGTCCGGATACACATATAAGCAGCAAGATATAACGAATTCTAAACTGCCTCCTCGTGTACAAGGATTAGAAAGCATCAGTTGGCTTCCATTCGATGGTACAGATAAGAATGGTGTTAATGTCTATGAGAAAAATGGCATTGGAGATAAATATCATTGGTTTGGCACGGACGATCTTGGACGTGACCAATGGACAAGGGTTTGGTACGGTGCACGAATTTCCTTATACATTGCTATTTTGGCAGCCGTGATTGAATTCTTCATTGGCATTACCTATGGTGGAATCTCAGGATTTTTTGGAGGTCGAATAGATGCTGTCATGCAGCGTATTATTGAAGTTCTTGTTGGTATTCCATACCTAATAGTTGTTATTTTAATGATTCTGATTTTTGAAAAACCCGGAGTGCTTTCGATTACACTCGCTATGGTTATAACCGGCTGGATTGGAATGGCCCGGATGGTACGGGGACAATTTTTGAAATTAAGGGATCAAGAGTATGTATTAGCATCGAAAACTCTTGGTGCTTCAAATAGAAGCTTAATTTTCAGACATCTACTGCCAAACGTATTAGGACCTATTATTGTTACATCCATGTTTACAATTCCGAGTGCCATTTTCACTGAAGCATTCTTAAGTTTTATCGGTTTAGGAATCGCTGCACCCGAAGCATCTTTAGGTTCATTGGTAAATGACGGTTTTAGATATTTAAAATCATATCCATATTTATTGATCATTCCATCCTTGGCTATTAGTATCTTAATCTTAAGTTTTAACTTACTGGCTGATGGTCTTCGTGATGCACTTGATCCAAAAATGCGGAAATAGTAGGGAAGGAGAATACTAATGGAAAAATTACTTGAGGTTAAAAATTTACATGTCTCCTTCGATACCTATGGTGGTGAGGTTAAAGCTGTACGTGGAGTTAGTTTTGACCTGTTTAAAGGGGAAACACTGGCTATTGTTGGAGAATCCGGTTCCGGAAAATCTGTAACAACAAAGGCGTTAATGAGATTAATTCCCAACCCTCCAGGGCGTATAAAAGAGGGGCAGATTCTTTTTGGAGATAACCGTGACCTTGTAAAAATGACTGAAAAAGAAATGCAGCATATCCGCGGTAAAGAAATGTCAATGATTTTCCAGGATCCGATGACATCTTTAAACCCAACGATGAAAGTCGGAAAGCAAATAATGGAGGGCTTAATCAAGCACCAAAATTTAAGCAAAGCCACTGCTCGTGAAAGAGCAATTGAGCTTTTAAGACTGGTAGGAATCGCTCAGCCTGAAATTAGGATGAATCAATATCCTCACCAATTTTCAGGTGGAATGAGGCAGCGTGTTGTGGTAGCGATTGCGCTTTCTTGCAATCCAAAAGTATTGATTGCTGATGAACCAACAACAGCCCTTGATGTGACTATTCAGGCCCAAATACTTGAATTAATGAAGGATTTACAAAATAAAATTGATACGTCCATTATTTTTATTACACATGATTTGGGCGTTGTTGCAAATGTGGCAGACCGTGTAGCAGTTATGTATGGAGGTCAAATTGTTGAGACAGGAACTGTGGATGAAATATTCTATGATCCGCGCCATCCATACACATGGGGCCTTTTATCCTCTATGCCGAGCTTAGACAATAGCGGTGATGTGGAATTAATAGCTATTCCTGGTACTCCTCCGGACTTAATTAATCCGCCGAAGGGCTGCCCATTTGCACCAAGGAATCCATATGCGTTGGCAATTGATTATGATCAGGAGCCGCCAATGTTCCAGATCTCAGATACTCATTTTGCAAAAACTTGGCTCCTGCATCCGGATGCACCAAAAGTGACGCCGCCGGAGCTTGTCCAACAGCGTATTCGCCATATGGCCTCCAATTTCGAGAAACCTGTACAAGTAGGAGGGGTTAATTAATATGGCTACGAAAGAAAAAATTATCGAAGTCAAAGGACTTAAACAATATTTTAATGTCGATAAACCTAATATGGTTAAAGCTGTAGACGGAGTATCATTTGATATTTATAAAGGTGAGACCTTTGGTCTTGTGGGAGAATCAGGTTGTGGTAAATCAACAACAGGGAGATCCATTATCCGTCTTTATGATTTGAGTGGTGGAGAAGTCCTTTTTAAAGGAAAAAACGTTCACGGCAAAAAATCAGGTAAAGAGCTAAAGGGATTTAACCGTGGCATGCAAATGATCTTCCAGGATCCTTATGCTTCATTAAATCCTCGTATGACTGTAGCGGATATTATTGCGGAAGGGATTGATATACACGGATTAGCGAAAAATAAAGAAGAACGCATGAAACGTGTATATGATCTTCTCGAAACGGTTGGGCTTAACCGTGAGCATGCGAATCGTTATCCGCATGAATTCTCTGGTGGACAGCGTCAAAGGATTGGAATTGCCCGTGCTCTTGCAGTGGATCCTGAATTTATTATTGCTGATGAGCCAATTTCAGCATTGGATGTATCCATTCAGGCTCAGGTTGTTAATCTTTTAAGAAAGCTTCAAAAAGAAAAGGGATTAACTTATCTGTTCATCGCTCATGATTTGTCTATGGTTAAATACATCAGTGATCGTATTGGTGTTATGTATTATGGTAAATTGGTTGAGGTAGCAGATAGTGAAGATTTATATAAAAATCCAATGCACCCATATACCCAATCTCTGCTCTCTGCTATTCCGCTTCCGGATCCTGAAAGTGAGCGTACGCGCAGAAGAAAAGCTTATAATCCAGAAGTTCATAATTATACTGAGAATGAAGAGTTAGAAATGCGTGAAGTGGCTCCAGGACATCATGTGTTATGTTCATTAAAGGAACTAGAGCAATATAAGAAATTTTATATTAAATAAGTTCCGGTTAATGAATTATGAATTTTATTGGAATGCTAACAAAAAGGTTATCCTTAATGGATAACCTTTTTGGTTTATATTAGGAAGTAAAGTGAAATGAGAGGTTTTTTCATAGTAATTGGAGGTATAATGATATTGATACGAAGGAGTGATGTGGGGAATGAAAATGGTAAAAAAAATGACAGTGTTTTTGTCCATTCTATTAATTGGAGCGCTTTATTCAGAAGTAGCTTATGCTGCTACACCTCAAAAAGAGTTTAGTTTGCATAGCGGACAGAAAATTGTTCTGGAAAATAAAGAACTTCCTGATGGAATGAACCGGTTTATGAAGAAATCAAATTTTTCATTTACATATCCGGATGCAGTTCGCGGCATTTATGTAACAGGTAATTCTGCAGGTGGCAGTAAGTATAATGAGCTGGCAAAATTAGTAGACTCTACTGATTTAAATGCCATGGTTATAGATATTAAAGATGACCGCGGCAATTTAACTTATAAACCAGATGCCTCTAAACCTTATGCAAAGGCCGGAGTGAACTTAATTAAGGATCCGGAAAAATTATTGAAGGATATGGAAAAAAGAGAGATATATCCTATCGCGAGAATAACGGTATTTAAGGATAGCTATTTGGCAAATAAAAAACCTGAATGGTCCTTCATGGACGGAAAAGAAGTATGGAAAAATGGCAGAGGGGAATCATTTGTTAACCCATTTGTGAAAGAAGTCTGGGACTATAATGTAGAAATTGCGAAAGAAGCAGCTGAAATGGGGTTCCAAGAAATTCAGTTTGATTACGTTCGCTTCCCAGAAGGATTTGAGACGCGCGATAAAGAATTGAAATATTCAGTGGGTAATTATGGAGATAAAGCGGTAGACAATGTACAGCACCGTGTAAATGCTGTTACGGACTTTGTAGAGTATGCTAAGAGTGAATTGGAGCCATATGGAGTAAAAGTATCTGTTGATATCTTTGGTTATTCTGCGACTCTACCAGAGGCACCAGGTATTGGACAAAACTTTTCAAAGATATCTGAGCATGTTGATGTCATTTCCTCTATGATTTATCCAAGTCACTGGACATCGTACTTTGGAATATCAAAACCTGATTTAGAGCCATATAAGCTTGTAAAAGAATATGCAAAACTCGAAAATAAAAAATTAAGCAGTTTAGAGAATCCGCCCATTTCAAGACCTTGGATACAGGATTTTACAGCTCCGTGGTTAGGGAACGGAAATTATAAGACATACGGAAAGCAAGAAGTAGAGGATCAAATTCGAGCCTTGAATGAGGAAGGAATCAATGAATTTTTATTATGGAACGCAGGAAACCGCTATACATCCGGAGTTAATTATAAGCAATAAATCAAATTCATACAGATAAAAAGAATTGGCCAAAAATGTACTGCACCCAATTGTTAGACACATCTTACAATTGGGTGCAGTTTTTTATGGCTAAATATAGTGAGGAATATAAGCTGCTTATGATTGTGAAAGAGTATCACGATGGAAATATAGGATAGGATCTCTTGGCTAAGAAACATTAGAGGGTCACATCAAAAGCCAATTCTTTTTAATTGCATTTATAGGAAATAGACAAGCAATGATGAGAGTAAGCGTTAGAGAATCTATCTCTGTTTTGCGATTTAATATTGAGAGATTAAGTGAGTGATGTCTGAAGATGAATAGCTATTTAATGGATAGAAGAAATAGCTTTTTAATATTTAGATAAAGTACTTGAATAATTCATTATCCGGATAATACAGTTTTTAGATCACTTTGTAATACCGATATAGCTTTTAGTGAATGCGTAGCGAAATTGAGGACAATATGATATTTTTCTCATAAAAAAGTAATGTTAGTGTTTGCCTTCTTTGTTTCCTTTACCTCCAACCTTCTTAAAACCGGCTGTGGAACGGCTGGATTGGATTACGTATTTAGAACGTTGACGCCTTCCGAAAATCATATTTCCGATACCGTTTGTTAAGGGACCCATAAAAGCGGTCAGACCAATAATCAAACAGGCCACTAAAATAAAATCTGTGATATATTCGCTCATTTTGATTCTCCTTCCAGTATTTCATGAGTGTAAAGTTCTTTACAATTCTATTGTAATAGATTAATAAGTGTCGAAAAAGGGAAAATGTACCTTGATTGTTGATTTTATTCGTATTATTTTAATTCATTATATTAATTGAGAGTTTCCCCTCATAAAGATGATAGACTCATTTGAATGATCCAAGAGAAGCTTAGTGTTCGATATAGTAGATTAAAAGAGACAGCAAAAGAACGCTTCCCGTGAAAGGGATACAGAAATAGATAGACAAGGAGAAGATGCATCGTATGAGTTGGTATCAAAAATTATGTGAATATTTTCCGCAAGAGGAAATGAAATCAGAAGAACATATTAACATGCTGCTAAATCACGGCAAAAAGGATTATTTCCTTGATGAAGGAAAAAGTCATATTCTATTATATGCAGAAAGAGAGAATTTTATCTTTGTAGATTATTTATATGTAATGAGTAATTCCAGAGGGAATGGAACAGGCAAAAAGGTTTTGGAGAAATTGAAATCGAAGGGTAAACTAATATTTTTAGAGGTAGAGCCTGCAGATGAGACAGAAGAAGATTCAGAGAGAAGACTACGTTTCTATAAACGGGAAGGATTTAAGCATGCAAACACTGTCTCCTACATCAAAAATTCTCTTGCCACAAATGAAGATGTGGAATTAGAACTATTATATTGGAGTCCGGAACCAGATGCCGTTATGGATCAAGAAGTATTAAGAGCAATGCAGGAAGTGTATAGTGAATTGCATACGTATAAAGATGAAGAATTATATGGCGGTAAATATAGACCAACTGAGAAAGCACTGAAAATAAAGGAAGATAAATCAGATATTTTAAAAGGAATTACAAGTTGAATTTTTAATTTTCAACTTGTTTTTCTTTTTTTTAAGAGGTTTAACAGCTTTGCTCTCGGGTATATAAATAGTAGATTATATAGGATTGTACAGGTATAGGTCAAATGATATAGAACAAAAGAATGGATTAATATAACATTTATTTCATTTATAGGATAGTGACTTTAATATTTAGTAAATACGGAAACATTTTCTAAAAAATCTCTACACATTCCAGAATTTATCATGTATAATAATTTATATATTTCTTAATTATAATTATTATAATTTAAGTCGTAACATAAAGCATTGTAAAATGTTAAATATATAGCTTAATCGGGATAAGGGAACTTTAAGAATAGGGAGAGTGACAGGGAATGGTTACACTTTACACATCACCTAGCTGTACGTCATGTAGAAAAGCAAAAGCATGGTTAGAAGAACATGATATTCCATATAAAGAACGAAATATTTTTTCTGAATCATTAAGTCTAGATGAAATCAAAGAGATCTTACGTATGACTGAGGATGGTACCGATGAAATCATATCAACACGCTCAAAAACTTTTCAGAAGTTAAATGTAAATCTTGATAATTTACCATTACAGGAATTGTTTAATATCATCCAACAAAATCCCGGCTTATTAAGAAGACCAATTATCATTGATGAGAAACGTCTGCAAGTTGGTTATAATGAAGATGAAATCAGACGATTTTTACCTCGTAAAGTAAGAACATTTCAACTACGGGAAGCACAGCGCTTAGTCAATTAGTTTTTAATGATTAATAAACGATTAATAAACCCCCTGCCTGGACAGCAAGGGGTTTTTTAGTGTATCTTAAATTATTAGACATAATTATTTTATGAAATATAGGCTTTTTGTTTCCCACTATTCTTTATTTGTCATAAAATAAAACTACCACCTGCTTTATAAATAGTACATCCATGATTAACAATTTTTAAAACAGGGAAAAGATATAACAACCTAGTTTGGGGGTATATCCCTTCAATTACCTCAAACCAGAAGGGAGAGAGTGAATCATGGAAATCGAACGCATTAATGAGAATACTGTAAAATTCTACATTTCATATGGAGATATTGAAAAGCGAGGCTTCGATCGAGAAGAAATCTGGTATAATCGTGATCGAAGTGAGGAACTTTTCTGGGAAATGATGGATGAAGTGCATGAAGAAGAGGATTTTACTGTCGAAGGCCCACTTTGGATTCAGATTCAAGCTCTTGAAAAAGGGTTGGAGATTTTAGTCACTAGAGCCCATTTATCCAAGGATGGTCATAAATTCGATTTGCCAATTGATGATCCCGCCAATTCTGTTGATGTGAAAATTGAATCCATGCTTGAAGAGCATTTTCAAACTAATCACGCGATAGAAGAGCAAATAGCAGAGGATGAGACATTGGAGTTTGTCCTTTCATTCAAAGACTTTGAAGATGTCATTGCGTTAAGTAAAACAAATGGAATCCAAGGAGTTATGACTAAACTGTTCTCCTTTGAAAATATATATTATTTGTATGTTGAATTCCCGGACGGAGATTTTGCAGAAGAGGAAATTGATAATATGCTATCAATTTTACTTGAATATGCAGATGAGTCTGTGGTAACGATTCATAGGCTCGAAGAATATGGCAAAGTGATTATACCTAATGATGTAATCTCAACTGTAAGTCAATACTTTGCATAGTTTACATTCATTGAAGGCTGATTTCCTGAAGGAAGTCGGCTTTTTTGTAGGTTCGTTTTTATGAACCCTTACACAAAGAGAACATTTTTTGGTAATAATGGATAATGCCGATAAGGTATTTGAGTCAATAGATCAATTATGGGGTATAGATAATGGAAGTTTTGCTAGGAAATGGATAGGTGGGGATTATGAAGAATTTTATTAATGTTCTTTTGTTTATCGCAATTTTAGGAGTAATTGGTTTGGTATATGGGGAAAATTACAATGGAAATTATATTCATTATGGAAGTATACTGTTTACTTTATCTGTTTTTTTCATTGCATTTGTTATTTTTATGGAAAATCGACATCCTACACAGACGGTTACATGGTTGATTGTGTTAGGAGCATTCCCTGTAGTAGGTTTTTTCTTTTATCTGTTATTCGGAAGAAATTTTAGGAAAGAAAAAATCTTTAAAAAGAAATATTTTTTAGATAAGCAAAAGTATATGGATATAACCGGAGAAAAAGAAAAAAAATTACTGGAGATTGCTGATGAAAATCAGGATTATAAGCAATTATTCAATCTTGCTGAACAAATTGGAAACACACCAATCTCTTTATCTACTGAAACCAGAGTCCTTACAAATGGAAGAGAAACGTTTAATGCCATTAAAGAAGCATTAATGCAAGCTAAAGATCACATACATATAGAGTATTATATTGTACGCCACGATACATTGGGGAATGAAATTAAAGACATATTGATTAATAAAGCAAAAAACGGTGTGAAAGTACGATTTCTCTATGATGCTGTTGGTTCATGGACTCTTTCCGGTAAATATCTGAATGAAATGAGAAAATGGGGGATCGAGGTAGTAGCATTTGGCCCTGTAAGGCTGCCCTTTTTAAATAATAAATTCAACTTTAGAAATCATCGTAAAATCGTTGTGGTTGATGGTAATATTGGATTTGTTGGCGGATTAAATATCGGAGATGAATACCTGGGCAAAGATGAAAACTATGGATTTTGGCGTGATACTCATTTGATGTTAAATGGAGAAGGCGTCCGCAGTTTGCAATTAATTTTTATGCAGGATTGGTATTACATGACCAATCATAGCTTTTTGACAGATGAGTATCTGGCACCCATGCAAACAGATGGTGAAAAAAGGCATGGAGGAGTGCAAATTATTGCGGGGGGGCCGGATAATGAACACAGCATTATTAAAAATATCTTCTTTTCTATGATCGTTTCAGCAAAAAAGTCAGTATGGATCGCTTCTCCCTATTTTATCCCGGATGAAGATATATTTTCTGCTTTAAAAATTGCTGCATTAAGCGGCGTAGATGTTCGATTATTAGTGCCAAGCAATCCAGATAAAAGAATTGTATTCCATGCTTCCAGATCCTATTATCCGGATTTGTTGGAAGCAGGAGTGAAAGTTTATGAATATCGAGAAGGATTCATGCATTCAAAAATCATCATAGTTGATAGTGAGCTTGCCTCTATAGGTACTTCGAATATGGATATGAGAAGCTTCCATTTAAATTTTGAAGTAAATGCTTTTCTCTATAAAACTGAAAGTGTACAAACATTGGTTAATGATTATTTACATGATTTATTGGTTTCTAATGAGCTGCATATAGACATCTTTAAGGAACGTAATTTTGGCATGAGAATGTTGGAATCATTATCAAGATTGTTATCCCCAATGCTGTAATTTTTGAATCAATCAGGGGGTGTGTTCATCAGATTGACAAATAGATTTTCATTAGCACGAAGGGTTATGGATAGTAATCGAGAATAAAGGTATGTATATGACACCGAAAGGAGACTGTACATGCTGGTTGCTATTAATAAAGATAACAAGCAAATCCATGCAAAGAATATTATAAATAAGCATGTGGAAGAGTACCGCTGTCCTGCGTGCCTCAATCGAGTAATCCACCGTTCAGGTCCACGTACGATTCCACATTTTGCTCATCACTCCAAAGAGACTTGCCAAGCAGCAGCTGAATCTGAGACGGCAGATCATCTATCGGGGAAACATAATTTATACCGATGGTTAGTAAGCTGTAAAATGGATGTCGAACTGGAAAAATACTTAGCTAAAATAAAACAAAGGCCTGATATTTATGTGAGGAATCAAAACCAGGCTTATGCGATTGAATATCAATGTTCGCCTATTCATGAGGAAATATTTTTAAAAAGGACACTAGGGTATATAAATGCTGATATTGTTCCCATCTGGATTTTCCACAAACATTTCATTAAACGAAAGAGCCAGTATCTGTGGAAATTAAACTCTACCCTTAAATCTGCCCTCAACAAATCTTCTTCCGCTTTTCTCCTCTTTCATGACCCTAAGCACCCTAATTCTATAATGGCACTCGTAAATATTATACCTGCTTCAATAGAACAGCATTTTGGACAAATGGTAAGTATATGTTTAACGGATATCCTGACCCTGAAAAATATTGTATCCCCTCCCGTAAAAGAAATTTCATATCTAAACGAGTGGTTTAAAAAACGTAATTTGCTACTACATAATGAAATACGGTACAAAGGTTTAACTAGTAAGTTGATGAAAGAATTTTATCAATCAGGGGTATCTCCTTATAATGTACCTGAGTTTGTAGGAATTCCTTTGTTAAGTGGCTGCATGTACAGGGTGCCGGCCTTTACCTGGCAAGGATTCATCTATATAGATTTAATGAATGAGTTCAGATTGCGTGGATCAATAAGTGAGAGATGGATTCATAGTAGATTTTTGGAAAGAATAAAGAATAAAGATATTATTATAAATAAATGTCCTTTAATGAATCAGAATATTTTCGCTGCATTAAAAGAATATCTTAATTTTCTCAGAAAAATAGAGTATTTGGAAAAGATAAGTACAAATCATTATATAATAAGAGAAGAGTTCACTTTAGCTGATAATCTTAATGAGATCATCAAATTAAGGTTATTCGATTTTTTTGAAGGGAATTAAAGGTATTATGAAGAACAATTATGTAAGAAGTAAATGATTGGAGGGAACTGCATGACTGCAGAAGTAAAACAATTACCTGAAAGAAAAGACATACCAGTCGAAGATACGTGGAGACTGGAGGATATTTTCCCAAGTGATGAAGCATGGGAAAAGGAATTCAAGGAAATTCTGGCGGAATTGCCAAAAGGAGATCAATATAGAGGGAAATTGGGAGATAGTGCTGATACTTTATGGCAGGCGTTGCAATTCCAGGATATGATTACTGAAAGACTTGGACGCTTGTATACATATTCTCATATGAGATACGACCAGGACACCGGTAATACATTTTATCAAGGAATGGACGATCGGGCACGGAATCTATATTCGCAGGCCGCCAGTGCTTTTTCCTATATTTTACCTGAGATATTGGCGATTGATGAAGAAAAGATCAATCAATTTATGCAAGATAAAAAGGAACTTTCCCTGTATGAGCAATCTTTAAAAGAGATTAATCTGCAAAGGCCTCACGTTCTTTCAGCTGAAGCAGAAGCCTTATTGGCCCAGGCATCAGAAGTTATGGGGACTGCCTCCAATACGTTCGGCATGTTAAATAACGCTGATCTTCGTTTTCCTACTGTTAAAGATGAAAACGGAGAAGAGGTTGAACTGACTCATGGACGGTACAGCAGATTTCTTGAAAGCAGCGATCGCAGAGTTCGTGAGGAAGCCTTTAAAGCGATGTATAAGACGTATGGACAATACCGCAATACATTTGCGAGTACTTTATCCGGAACGGTAAAGAAAGATAATTTCTATGCAAAAGTACGTCATTATGATTCTGCCAGACATTCTGCGTTAAGCAATAATAATATTCCGGAAAGTGTCTATGAAAACTTAATCAATTCCATTCACAACAACCTGCATTTATTACATCGTTATGTAAAATTGCGTAAGAAGCTATTGGGTGTGGATGAACTGCATATGTATGATTTATATACACCATTAGTAAAAGATGTGAAAATGGATATTCCATATGATGAGGCCAAAGAATATGTGTTAAAAGGACTTGAGCCTCTGGGTGAAGAGTACATTAATGTATTAAAAGAAGGATTTGATAATCGTTGGGTGGATGTTCAGGAAAATCGCGGTAAACGAAGTGGTGCATACTCCTCGGGTTCATATGGAACTAATCCATATATTTTAATGAACTGGCAGGATAATGTGAATAACTTATTCACACTGGCACATGAGTTTGGCCATTCTGTGCATAGCTATTACACACGCAAGAATCAACCATACCCATATGGTAATTATTCAATCTTTGTAGCTGAGGTAGCCTCTACTACAAATGAAGCGTTATTAAATGATTATTTGCTTAAAACGATTGATGATGAGAATAAAAAGATCTATTTATTAAATCATTATCTTGAAGGCTTTAGAGGGACCGTATTCCGTCAGACGATGTTTGCTGAATTTGAA
Organism: Bacillus sp. z26; assembly: GCF_058313635.1. NCBI lineage: Bacteria > Bacillati > Bacillota > Bacilli > Caryophanales > Bacillaceae > Bacillus > Bacillus sp. z26. Next base: position 766,537 of record NZ_JBZFQM010000002.1, on the reverse strand, counting down.
CATATCATTCATAAGATGGCACAGGATGGAGAAGCTCTGACAGCAGATAGTCTTACTCAGAAATATTATGAATTGAATAAAAAATATTTTGGTAATGATATTGTCATTGATGAGGAGATTGGCTTGGAGTGGTCTAGAATTCCTCATTTCTACTATAATTATTATGTCTACCAATACGCGACAGGATTCAGTGCAGCAGCTGCATTAAGTAAACAGATATTAGAAGAAGGACAACCGGCTGTTGAGCGCTATATTGATTTCTTAAAAGCAGGTTCAAGTGACTTCCCAATTGAGGTTCTTAAAAAAGCTGGTGTAGACATGACTTCGTCGCAACCAGTTGAAGAAGCTTGTAAAGTCTTTGAAGAAAAATTGAATGAGATGGAAGCTTTATTAAATAAATAAGAAATAGACTAACTTATATAGCACAGACCGAGTTTAAGGTCTGTGCTTTTATTATGTAAAAGTAGGAATGAAGACAGGTCGAGACAGCAAAGATTTATCGAAATATAAAAAGACAGCAGAGCGTAGAAAATCTGCTGTTAGGTTGGGTACGTATTTGCCAGCCCTAGTAGTTATATTTTGAGGTCTCATTAGTAAGAGATAAGTTGCAATCTCTTTCATGTTGGCCAAAAGTTGGTCTGATCAATGTCTTTTAAATCCCTTGAATTTCTTTTGATAACCCATACTGGAAAGTGAGATAAAAAAAGAAAGAAATAATATGGGTGATGATACGTAGAGAGGTATTATGCGCATAATACCAAGTAATTGCAGAAATAAGGCAAATAAAATCAGTACAATTAAGCCGCCAATATAAAATTTTTTCATTGAGATCACCCTTTAATAAAATAGAAGTAAAAGTATTATTTTCTATAAAATATGGTGAGGATAGCGGGAGTATGCAGAGAAAATGACAGAAATGTGAATAAATGAACAAAGTACTTGCATATGTGTTCAAGTTTTGTTATATTACTATTGTGAAGTTGATCACTAGCAAACATTTACCCCTTTGTTTGACCGTGAAAAATTTCTCCCATCCCCTTTGTTCGTATGAAGAAGAAGACTCTGTCCGATTACAGAGTCTTCTTCTTATTTATGCATAAAATATTGTAGAATAATATTAATGATAATAGCGAGTATAATTAATTTTCTGCATATCTCCAATACGTAGTATTGGAGGATGATACCCTCTCAACAGTGCGCTTCAAAAGTAATTTTTTCATTTCTCTTTCAACGTCCTGTTTATCCATTTGATAAATGAAGGTAATTTCGTTCGTGTTAATAATTTGGAAATCCTTAATGCAATCCTCTATAGGAGGAAGTGACTGTGCTTTAGGTGGAAAACCCAACATTTCCTCAAGTATTTGAACATAAACTTCATAAGGATAGGTTCCTGATACCTTTATCCCTTCATCTTCCATCTTTTGATTAAAAAAGACCAAGCTTGGCAAATCAGTTACATCCATTTCCAAAGAGATCTTTAAATCGCATTGAAAAGCCTTTATAGCCCTTTCTGATTGGATATCACGCAAGAATTCATCACAGTCAAGATGGGCTTTACGAGCGCAGGCTAATAATGTGTGCCAATTTGATACACTCTTTTGATCAAGAAATAAAGCCTCCTGAATCTTTTTGAAAAAACGATAACCGGCTTTTTTTCCTTGTAATTCAGCCGCTTTAATCGCAATAGGGGTGATGTATAAAGAGTTTTCAGGATTGCTGATCCAAATATTTTCATCGCAGGAAATCCCTGTTCTGATTGGGCCTGATAGAGGGGATGAATTTTTATGTTGCGCTTTAGTCTTTGAGTTATTCAGTCCTATTTTTTTACTAAATACATATTTTAAAGAAAAGTAGTGTCCAAATTCCAATTTCAATCTTTTTATAATTCGGTCTAACTCAAAGCAGGCTGAACAAGTAGGATCTATAAATATATAAATTTCTAATGGTTTTTCTAATGGTTTAAAAAATTGATGTGCAGAAAGCCAATCTGGCCATTTTGGAATAGAAGAATTAGGTTTATTCATAAAAATCACCTTTTTGCTGGGAATCTTTCGTATTTATCATATGCTCAGCTGTTAAGGTAAGTCTGTTAAATAGATACTCTCTTAAGGGAGATTCTAGTTCGATGGTATCCATAGCCATCTCCATACAGCTCAGCCAGGCTTTGGCACGCAGAGGTGTAACTTCAAAATCGAGATGTCTGGCTCTTAACATTGGATGGCCATGCTCTTCGGTATATAGTGGTGGTCCTCCCAGAAATTGAGTTAGAAATTGTTTTTGTTTACGAGCTGTTTCTGTTAGGTCATGTGGAAATATAGGAGCCAGCAGTGGATGAGAACCCACAAGATCATAGAATGCATCTATTAATTCAGATAGCCGCTCTTTCCCGAATGCATCATATGGAGTTGGATGTTCTTCCATACATTATTCTCCCTCCATGAGTTGATAAGAATAATTTTAACAAGTAGGACCTAAATTTACCAATATCCTGCTTTTTTACCTGTTTTTTTAATTTATGAAAATGGTGTGGTTGTATAATAGTTGTAAGTTTTTAGGGGAATTTGCTTGTTTCAATTATATTTTGGATGTGTATATAAAATTTCTGAGTGTGAACAAAAAGCTGTCCATTTAGATGAACAGCTTTGGTTGTTCTTTCGACTATGCGTAATAGGAGGACATGACTTTATTTACATAATTTTGTGTCTCTTTAAATGGCGGGACTCCGCCATATTTATCAACATTTCCTGGACCTGCATTATAAGATGCTAAGGTCAGTTCAATATCCCCGTTATATTTTGTGAGCATAGATTGGAGATATTTCGTTCCGCCCATAATATTATCATAGGGGTCCATGATATTGGTAACACCAAGGGAAGAAGCTGTCGCAGGCATCAGCTGCATTAAGCCAGATGCTCCGGCAGAACTGATGGCATTGGAATCATAACCGCTTTCCTGCTGAATCACTGCTCTGATTAGTTTTTCAGGAACATGATATTGATTGGCAGCTGCCTTAATAATGTCATCGTAGCCACTAGGCTGTTCCGTATTCCCTGTTTTATTAGTTGGCTGATTGGAAACAGGGAAAGGATTAACAAGCTCTGGTGAAGTAGAAAGTAAGCTTTTATTAAGTAAGGTGGCCAAGGTACCTAAGCCATTACTAGTTTCAGTATTATTACTGGTTGGGTTGCTGGCCGATGTAAGTGCCTCATTCAGCAAATTCTGAAAAGAATTATCAGAAGACGGTATTTGAGATGCAGGTTGAGTATGAGTTGATCTTAGAGATCCCAGGGCTTGAAGCTGAATCATTGTATTTAAGTCTCCTACATTCACTTACGTTCACTCCTCAGTCAGTTTAAAATCATTTGATTGTAAAAGCGTTGTACTTTATTTTTTGTTGGCCGCTTTGGAATATTGGCTTCTCTTAATAGTTGATCAAATTCTTTTTTTCCTTGTTCATAGTTAGTTACTTCAAATTCTACCTCATAATCCTCAATTTGGAAATAGGAGCTATTATCTAAAACGAGCAGGCCGCTTTTATAAAGAACCTCTACCCGTTTTGTTGTCAGGGTACCAAAATAATGAATGGTTTCTGGATCGATATTTAATTCTTTAATCTTATCAGCTATTTTACTATCAGGTATACCGCCGTCTTTTATTATTCTATTGGCCGTCATATGATTCAAATCCCAATTCGTTTCTAGTAGACCTTTCTGGTTTATAAGAGGTTGCTTAAGTGTCATCTCGTAAGATAAATTTTTTTCACGTATACGTAAAGCAGAGTTATATTTTTTTAGGTCAAAGTTTTTAGTGTCAAAATAATGATTTTTTTGAACTGCAAATTGTTCATTTTGTATCCTGAAACGTTCTTTTAGGTGATTAAATTCCTCTTTTGTTAGTATATTTTTAAATTCAATTTCGATTTGTTCGCTCATATGTTCATCCTCCATGATAGAATTATGTATAACCATTATGACTTTTTGATTTGATAACAACAAGCTTAGATATACCTATAATCTTTATGTTAAAATGGTTTTGAACAGTTTAAGGGCAATAATAATACATATCGTATTCATTATAAGTGGGTAACATTCAGTGAACAATTCATAGACATAAAAATTTTAATACATGAAAAAGTCATCATTTTGAAGTTTTCCCTTGCTCGTTGTAAAAGATATTGAATAGTATTTCAGGTGGTGGAATCCATGAGTAGAAAATGGGATGAATTTTTGGCTCCTTATAAACAGGCGGTTGATGAGTTAAAGATTAAATTAAGGGGTATAAGAACTCAATGTGACTTAGAAAAAGAACATTCACCAATTGAGTTTGTTACTGGACGTGTTAAGCCAATCGCAAGTATTCTCGATAAGGCTTATCAAAAGCAAATCCCTGAGGAAAAGCTCGAAATGGAATTGCAGGATATAGCAGGCCTTCGGATTATGTGCCAATTTGTGGATGATATAAAGCATGTAGTTATGCTATTAAGGCAAAGAACCGATTTTGTGATTATTGAAGAAAGAGACTATATTACAAATAAAAAAGCAAGTGGATACCGTTCGTATCATGTTGTTATTGAATACCCGGTTCAAACAATTCACGGGGAGAAAAAAATATTGGCGGAGATACAAATTCGTACCCTAGCGATGAATTTTTGGGCTACAATCGAGCATTCGCTTAATTATAAGTATAACGGACAATTCCCGGAAATTTTACGTAGTCGCTTAGAGAGATTAGCTGAAGCTGCTTTCCATTTGGATGAAGAAATGACACAAATTAAACTGGAAATACAGGAAGCTCAGCGATACGTCTTTAAGAAGAGGGGGAAATAACACTTTACAGGTGGAGATTATGATGAAATATGCAGTCACGTCTAAAGGAGATACCAAATCCAATCATTTCATGGAGCAAGTAAAGGATCAACTCGATAGTCTGGGTGTCATATATGATGAAGATCAACCAGATGTTGTTATATCTGTCGGCGGTGATGGAACATTATTATATGCTTTTCATAGATATAGTTCCCGCCTTGAAAAAACTGCATTTGTGGGTGTGCATACAGGTCACCTGGGTTTTTATGCTGACTGGACGCCAGAAGAGATAGGTAAGCTTGCGAATGCTATAGCTAAAACTCCCTATCAAACCGTGGAATATCCATTACTGGAGGTTACGGTTCGTTACAGTCATGGTGGCAGAGAAGCCAAATATTTAGCTTTAAACGAATCAACGGTAAAAAGTGTGGGTAGTAGTACTTTTGTAATGGATGTAGAAATAAGAGGGCAATCCTTTGAAAGATTTAGAGGAGATGGTCTGTGCGTATCTACTCCTTCCGGAAGTACAGCTTATAATAAAGCGCTTGGCGGAGCCATTATTCATCCATCTATCCCTGCCATACAATTAACGGAAATGGCATCTATCAATAATAGAGTGTTCCGTACAATTGGTTCCCCTCTAATACTGCCGGCACATCATACCTGTATGATGAAACCAGTAACAAACGATGATTTTCAGATTACGATCGATCATTTAAGTCTTTTGCATAAAGAAGTGAAATCGATCCAGTTCAGAGTAGCCGATGAACGAATCCGATTCGCACGATTCAGACCTTTTCCATTCTGGAAAAGAGTACGTGATTCTTTTGTTACAGAATAAGAAAGATATAATAGGTGTCCTAAAAGTATGCAAGTACCTTTTGGGCACCTTTTTTTACTGAATAAACAACGTATTAAGTACGAAAACTACGAAGTATGAATGATAAAAGGAAGGTAACTATGGGGAAGCCATTTACGATGGAGTGGACAATAGAAAATAAGGATTGCAATAAAGTTTTGAGAGAATATTTGGCTGATAAAAAAATATCAAAATCAGCGCTGGCTGATATTAAATTTAAAGGCGGCTACATATTTGTTAATCAGCAAGAAGTGACCGTTCGATACATACTAAGGACTGGTGACCAGGTTAAGATTGTCTTTCCGATAGAAGAGGGAAGTGATCAACTAAAGGCTGAAAAGATTCCGTTGGCTGTTGTCTATGAAGATGACTATGTGTTGGTCGTTCAAAAACCAGCCGGTATGTCTACAATTCCATCAAGAGAGCATCCAACTGGCAGTCTAGCTAATGCAGTTATGGGACATTATGAACAAATTGGACATTTGGCAACTGTCCATATTGTCACCAGGTTGGACCGGGATACATCAGGTATGGTTTTGATTGCAAAGCATAGGCATATACACCATCTATTAAGTCTGTCGCGGTCTGTAAGAACGGTTGAAAGAAAGTATAAAGCCCTTATAACGGGTGTCATTACACCTTTAGAGGGTATTGTGGAGGAGCCCATTGGCCGTATGGATTCAAGTATTATTAAACGTGAGGTTCGTGCAGATGGACAATACGCCTGTACGGAATATACCACACTTCAAGCGTATGAGGCATTTTCACTTTTAGAATTAAAGCTGCAAACCGGAAGGACCCATCAAATAAGAGTACATATGGCTCACAAAGGCCATCCATTGTTGGGGGATGATTTATATGGAGGAAGCAGACAACTGATTGAACGGCAGGCATTGCATTGTTATTCCCTTAAATTTTCTCATCCTTTAACTGGAAAAATACTTTCGTTTGAATGTTCCTTACCGGAAGATATAAGGAATGTCATTAATACTGATGGTAAGTGAGAATAAAATGTACGCTGTGAAGATATTGTCGTAAAATAAAGTGTATATAAATGCAAAATTATACCACACCCTTTCCGAGAGGGGAGGGTGTGGCAATAAAATCATTCAGCATAAGTATGAAATTTTTCCGGAACCGCGGCAAGAGAAGAGGGAACAGAAAAAAAGGTCAGCTCAGGGTAACGCAAGGCAGTTAATTTCCCTCCAAATACAGCTCCGGTATCAATATTATACGTATTATTTTTAATTCTTGGCTCACGAACAGGTGTGTGTCCATAGACAATCATCGGGTTACCTGGGTGATGTTGTGCCCAGTCCCTTCGTTCAGGTCTTCCATCTGGGAGCGTTTTACCAGTTATGTCTCCATATAATACAAATGTTTTTACGGCCTTATGTTTTAATCCTATAAATTCTTTTTTGATACCAGCATGGGCAAGGACAAGCTTTCCTTGATCTAAGATAAGATAAAGAGGTGCAGACTCATATAATTGCATAAATCTGTTGCGTACTTTCTTTCTATCTGGTTTAGACAAAGCATCGAGTTCAGCTATTGTTGTTTCTAGGCCATGAATAGCATTTACTTTATTACCTAGGAAATAACGATATAATTTATTGCAATGGTTGCCTGGAATGTATAAGCATTTTTTTCTTTGTATGGTTAAAGTCCATACAAGATGGATCATCTGGATAGAATTAGGGCCTCGATCTGTTATATCTCCGATAAATACAGGAGTATGATCGTTAGGATGTTCAGGTATACCTTCATCATCAAATTGGTAGCCCATTTTGTGAAATAATGCTATACATTCTTCATAACAACCGTGTACATCACCTATACAATCGTAAATCATTTTAAATCACTTCCTTCTATACCCTATATAGTACCCTTTTTTAATAGGTTTCAATTATATCGGTATAGGAAATTGTAAAAAGTATAGCAGATACGTTGCAGAACGATATAAAAAGAGAGGGTGACCTCCAGTATGGACATACAGGAAAGCAAGCAAAGAGATATACTACAAACCTTAAAAGAAGAGAACCTTCAACAGTTTCGGAAAATATTTTTGGGAATTCATCCATATGATCAAGCGCAGTTTTACGCGAATTTGGATGAAAAAGAAAGGGCTAACGTTCATCATTTTCTATCACCGGACGAAATGGCAGAACTTATCGGAAACCTTGCTTATGAGTATGAAGATGAAGTTATAGAAAAGATTTTAGCCGAAATGGATCCTCGCTATGCTGCTTCCATTCTAGCAGAAATGCATACGGATGATGCTGTAGATCTGCTTAGTAATCTGGATAAGGAACAAATGATAAGCTATTTGTCTTTAATGGATGAAGAGCAATCGCAAAATATCAGGCATTTGCTTCATTATGAAGAATCAACAGCAGGCAGTATCATGACAACTGAATTTATAAGCATTGGTGAAAATCAAACAGTAGGCTCTGCTATGAAATTAGTGAGAAAGGAAGCTCAGGATGCTGAATTAATTTACTATATCTATGTGTTGGACGAGGATCATAAATTAACTGGGGTTCTCTCTTTGCGGGATTTGATTGTGGCGGATGATACTACAATGGTTTTCGAACTAATGAACAGACGGGTCTATGCAGTAAAAGTAAGCGATGACCAAGAAAAAGTAGCTCAGAAAATGAGAGACTATGATTTTGTTGCGATACCGGTTATCGATTTTCAGCATCATCTGGTCGGTATCATTACATTTGATGACATGATTGATGTCATGTATGAAATAGCTTCCGATGATTACTCAAAATTGGCTGGTGTGTCCGATATGGAATATTTGGATAAAAGTCCGATTTCATCTGCTCGAAAAAGGCTTCCTTGGTTAATTATATTACTCTTTTTAGGCATGATTACGGCTAATTTAATAGGTCAATTTGAGGAAACTTTATCAAAAAAAGCGATCCTAGCTGTGTTTATTCCTTTAATCGCAGGAATGGCAGGTAATGCAGGTACCCAAAGTTTGGCTGTGATTGTACGAGGAATTGCTACCGGTCAAATCGAAGATGAAAACAAGCTGAAACTTCTGTGGCGTGAAGCTGGAACAGGCCTAATAACCGGCATATCATGCGGAATTGCAGTAACAGTTGTTGTTTATGTTTGGAAAGGAGAACCTATCCTGGCGTTGCTTGTTGGAATATCTATACTGGTATCATTAATTGTTGCTACATTAGCGGGAAGCATGGTGCCTTTATTGATGCATAAAATGAATATTGACCCTGCCGTCGCTTCAGGGCCGTTTATTACAACAATTAATGACTTAATCAGTATTCTGATCTATTTTGGAATGGCTACCATTTTTATGGGGTATCTTAGATGATATATTTAGCCGAAAAACAGATAATGGTTGCGATTCTTCCTTACTTAGTTTAGATTAGTAGTAGGTACTAATAACATGTATTAATTTTAAGGAGGAATCCTTCGTATGAACTTAAGTATGGATGGGAAAACCATTGTTGTTATGGGTGTAGCAAATAAAAGAAGTATCGCATGGGGTATAGCTACTTCACTCTACCAGGCTGGTGCAAAATTAATTTTTACATATGCCGGAGAACGAATGGAAAAGAGTGTTTATGAGCTTGTAAACAGTTTAGAGGGTGGAGCAGAGACTTTTGTCCTGCCATGTGATGTAACCAAGGATGAAGAGATTGAACAGTGTTTTGCTTTAATAAAAGAAAAGTATGGCAAAATAGATGGAATCGCACATTGTATAGCCTTTGCAAATAAGGAAGAGCTAAAGGGCGAGTATATGAATACAACAAGAGATGGATTCTTATTGGCTCAAAATATTAGTTCATATTCATTAACAGCCGTTGCGAAAGAAGCAAAAGATATCCTGAATGAAGGAGCCAGCATTATTACTCTTACTTATCTTGGCGGGGAACGGGTAGTTCAAAACTACAATGTGATGGGTGTGGCAAAAGCCTCTCTTGAAGCAAGTGTTAAATACTTGGCTAATGATCTCGGACCCAAAGGTATAAGAGTGAACTCTATATCTGCCGGAGCAATTAGAACCTTGTCAGCCAAAGGTGTCGGTAATTTTAATGAAATAAGAAAAGTGTTTGAAGAACGGGCCCCATTACGCAGGCAAGTAACTCAGGAAGAAGTGGGAGATACAGCATTATTCCTGTTCAGTCCATTATCCCGTGGGATTACGGGTGAGAATATCCATGTCGATTCAGGATATCACATTCTAAGTTTATAACTAGTAATGACTACTCTCCATGGCGGAGCGGTTTTGATAACCGTTTTGCATTGGAGAGTTTTTTTGTCATTTCACTTCTGTGCAAATAATGGGAGAATAATTAGAACCTCAGGCATCGTTGCAGAATCCCTTTATTTATTCACAAATATAATAAAAATGTAATTTAATTCTAATAAAATGATAGTCAATTGGGAAAAGCTGTGACATAATTAATCATAATATTTAGAATATTGTAATAAAAAATTACATAATAACCGAACACAGGAGGGAATGGCTTGGAGGACTCTGTGGTCTTAGATGTAAAACATTTATCAGTCTCATTTAGGGAAAACGGAAATCTGGTTCCGGCAGTTGAGAATATAGATTTCAGGCTCCATAAAGGAGAAATACTTGGCATTGTAGGAGAATCCGGAAGTGGAAAAAGCTTGACTTCTTTATCAATTATGGGGCTGCTTCCACAACCGCAGGCTATTGTTGATTCCCAATCTGTCATTAATTTTGAAGGGGACAATTTATTAAAAAAATCGGAATCAAAAATGAGAAAAATCCGCGGTAATCAAATTTCTATGATCTTTCAGGAACCGATGACTTCCCTTAATCCTTTGTTCACAATCGGCCAACAAATGATTGAAGCATACAGGCTGCACAGAAATGGCAATAAAGTACAGGCGCGGACCGAATGCATGGAAATGTTAAAGCAAGTAGGGCTGCCCAGGGCTGCTGATTTAATGAAAAATTATCCTCATGAATTATCAGGAGGAATGAGACAGAGAGTTATGATTGCGATGGCCATGGTCTGCAAACCAAACATATTGATTGCGGATGAACCAACTACGGCTCTAGATGTTACCATTCAGGCCCAAATCCTTAAGTTGATGAAAGATTTAAACAGTCATACTGAAACGTCAATCGTTCTCATCACTCATGACCTTGGAGTAGTGGCTGAAATATGTGACCGGGTTCTTGTTATGTATGCAGGAAAAATTGTGGAAAAAGGAACGGTCAGGGATATATTTAAAAACCCTAAACATCCATACACAAAAGGATTGTTGAAATCCGTACCTGATATCCGGCAGAAAGACAGTAAATTATATTCGATTCCCGGTAATGTGCCAAAACCAGGGATGATTCAGAATGGTTGTGTTTTTGCTCCGCGGTGTGAATATGCCATGCCCGCCTGTGCTACAGTGGATCCGGTTTTACAAAAGGTATCTCCTGAAAATCAATGGGTAAGATGCCTATTATATCAGGGGCAGGAAGGAGGCATCATTCATGACGGAGCTATTAAAAGTTGAAGGCTTGAAGAAGTTTTTCCCGATTAATGGGGGTATTTTGAGCAGGAAAATTGGTGAAGTAAAAGCTGTAAACGACATTTCCTTCCATGTGAAAAAAGGGGAAACCCTTGGGATTGTTGGAGAGAGTGGCTGTGGAAAGTCAACGACTGGCAGATTATTAATGAGGTTGATTGATCCAACAGAAGGAAGTATTGTCTTTGAGGATAAGGAAATTATGTCTATGTCAAAAAAGCAGCTTAGACAAGTGAGACGTGATATTCAAATGGTTTTTCAGGATCCTTATGCATCATTAAATCCGAGGCATTCCGTACAGCAAATATTAGAGGAACCTTTAATTGTTCATGGTATTGGCAATAAGAAGGAGCGGGCAAATAGGGTGGCAGAAATGATGAATGTTGTGGGACTCAATTCCTATCATTTAAAACGTTATCCTCATCAATTCAGTGGCGGTCAGCGCCAGCGGATTGGCATTGCCCGAGCCCTAATGACAAAACCTAAATTAATCATTGCAGATGAGCCAGTTTCTGCGCTTGATGTATCTATACAGGCTCAGGTATTAAACCTATTAAAGGATATCCAAAAAGAATTCGGACTTACTTATATTTTTATCGCACACGATCTGGGGGTTGTCAGGCATATCAGTGACCGCGTGGGAGTCATGTATTTAGGTAAAATGGTAGAGTTGTCTGGCAGCGAAGAGTTATACGAACATCCTCTTCATCCGTACACTCAAGCTTTGTTATCTTCAGTGCCCATACCAGACCCAGATATTAAACGTGAATCTATCATCTTAACTGGAGACATACCAAGCGCATCCAATCCGCCGCGTGGTTGTGCTTTCCATACTAGATGTCAGCATGCAATGGAAGTTTGCAAGACTATTAACCCTGTATATCAGGAAATGAAAACCGATCATTATGCTGCTTGTCATCTCTATGGTGAACATGACAGCAATGATAATAAACAAATATAAGAGGGGGTTTCATATGAGGAAGCTTTTATTATCTATGGTCAGTGTTCTGATGCTAAGTATTGTACTGGCAGCATGTAATTCTGGCGACAAGGAAACTGAGGGTGGAGGAAGTGAAGAGAAAGGAAATACAAAAGATACACTTGTTTTTGGACGTGGTGGAGATTCTACTTCTTTAGATCCGATTACGACAACCGAAGGGGAATCATTTAAAGTCACAATCAATATTTTCGATACATTATTAACTTACGGTAAACAGGATACTACACTGCAGCCTGGATTGGCTGAGAAATGGGAAGCTTCAAAAGATGGCCTTTCTTATACATTCACGTTGAAAAAAGGCGTTAAGTTCCATGATGGTACCGATTTTAACGCAGAAGCGGTCGTTTTTAACTTTAACCGATGGATGAATGGCGATGCTGATCAATTCCCTTATTACAGCATGTTTGGCGGCTATAAAAAGGATGAAGGGCATGTTATTAAGGAAGTAAAAGCAGTTGATGAATCGACTGTTCAATTTACATTGAAGCGTCCTCAGGCGACCTTCCTTAAAAACATCGCTATGAGCTGTTTTGGAATTGCCAGCCCTACTGCAGTTGAAAAAGATGGTGATAAATTCCGGGAAAACCCGGTTGGTACCGGACCATATAAATTTAAAGAAAAAGCAAATGACAAAATCGTGATTGAAAAGAATGAAGATTATTATGTAGATGGAGAGCCAAAATTAAAAACAATTATTTTCCGTACAATTCCTGATAACTCCGCCCGATTGAATGCATTAACAAGCGGTGAGATTGATTTGATGGATGGTGTGAACCCATCGGATCTTGAAACGATTAAAGGGAATGCGAACATTCAAGCAATTGAGCGCCCTTCCATGAATGTAGGATATCTAGGATTTAATGTAACGAAAAAACCTTTTGATAATCCAAAGGTACGCCAAGCTTTAAGCCATGCCGTGGATAAGCAAGCTATCATTGATGCTTTCTATTTAGGAATGGCAAAACCAGCGAAAAACCCTTTGCCGGACTCAGTTGAAGGCTATAATGATGAAATTCAGGATTATGAATTTGATTTAGAAAAAGCAAAAGAATTATTAAAAGAAGCTGGTTATCCGGATGGATTTACAATGGATCTTTGGGCTATGCCAGTTCCGCGTCCATATATACCAGAAGGAAAGAAAATTGCAGAAGCGATTCAGGCAAATTTCGAGAAAATAGGGGTTAAGGCAGAAATTCAGACTGTAGAATGGGCTACATACCTTGAAAAAGCTACAGCAGGTGAGTTCCCAGCCTATATGCTGGGCTGGACAGGTGATAATGGAGACCCTGATAACTTTATCTATACATTGCTTGATAAAGACTCTATTGGCTCCAATAACTATTCCTATTATTCAAATGATAAGCTCCATGACATATTAATTGAAGCGCAAACAATCGTGGATCAGGATAAACGAAATGAGCTATACAAACAGGCTCAGGAAATTATCCATGAAGATGCGCCGTGGATTCCACTCGTTCACTCAACGCCTATATTGGCAGCATCAGCTGATTTAACTGGACTTGTACCGCATCCAACCGGATCCGATATTTTAAAAAATGTAGAATTTAAGTAAAACTGGTTAAGTAAGGGCGCCTTTATATGGATAGATTCATATAAGGGCGCCAGTTTATTATGGGGGTGCATACAGATGTTTTCTTATACTCTGAAAAGGATTCTGTCTGTTATACCGGTTCTGTTTGGAATGACGTTGATTGTATTTGCCATCGTCAGAGCCATTCCTGGAGATCCGGCACAGGTTATTTTAGGACAAAGAGCAACAAAGGAGTCCATTGCCGTATTAACTCAGGAGCTTGGATTGGATAAAGCTTGGTATGTTCAATACATAGATTATATTAAGAATTTATTTACTGGTGATTTGGGCACTTCTATTAGAACGAATGCAGAGATTACTAATGAGATTTGGCCGTATATTGCTGCCACTCTAGAATTGACGTTTGTTGCGATGATCATTGCCATCGTCATCGGCGTAAATGCTGGCATCATCAGTGCGTGGTTTTCAAATTCCTGGTTTGATTACTTAGCGATGATCTTAGCGTTAATTGGGGTATCCATGCCCATTTTTTGGCTGGGGTTGATGGAGCAGTGGGCTTTTTCTCTGCAGCTGGGCTGGTTACCGACAACGGGACGTGAAGATATCAGAGATCCAATCAATGCGATCACTAATCTATATTTGCTAGATACATTGCTGCAAGGTAATTTTGACCAATTTATTGTGACCATCAAGCATCTGATTATGCCAAGTATTGCGTTAGCAACTATTCCAATGGCCATTATTGCAAGAATGACAAGATCAACTATGCTGGAAGTCATGCAAGCTGATTTTATACGTACTGCTCGTGCAAAAGGTGTCAGTATGTTTTGGGTAGTGTACAAGCACTCTTTGAAAAATGCATTTATTCCGGTTTTAACTGTCATAGGGCTGCAAACAGGCTTACTTCTTGGAGGAGCCATTCTGACAGAAACCATTTTTGCTTGGCCAGGTATAGGCAGATATTTATATGAAGCGATAGGCTATCGGGATTATCCTGTGATTCAGTCAGGTATTTTACTGATTGCTGCTGCATTTGTTTTTATTAATTTAGTTGTCGACCTCCTTTATGCTTTGGTCGATCCACGAATTAAATACTCCAAATAAAGGGTGGTGTAAGGCATTGGGGGAATTGGTACGAAATACAGGTGAAACACCATTGATAATGGAAGAAAAAGTGATTTCTCCATGGGGGGAAGCATGGGCTGCCTTTAAGCGTAACCGTTTGGCAATGGTGGGTCTGGGAATTGTTTTATTCTTTATTTTATTGGCATTATTAGCTCCGATTATTGCTCCTTATGGATTTAAGGAGGTTAATTTAACCGACCGTTTAAAACCGCCATCTGCCGAGCATTGGTTTGGAACAGATGACTTTGGGAGAGATATACTTTCACGTATATTATATGGCGCACGGATTTCCTTATCGGTAGGTTTCTTCTCTGTACTGGGTTCTGTCATTGTTGGTTCGATACTGGGGCTTGTTGCCGGATATTATGGCGGATGGATTGATACGGTTATTTCTCGTTTTTTTGATATCCTTCTTGCCTTTCCAAGTATTTTATTGGCAATCGCGATTATTTCTATTTTAGGACCATCTCTGCAAAATGCCCTGATTGCAATCGCAATTATTAATGTACCTAATTTCGGACGTCTCATAAGATCAAGAGTACTGAGTGTGAAACAAGAAGAATATATTATGGCAGCAAATGCAATAGGTATGAAGGATTCAAGAATTATCTTACGTCACATTTTGCCAAACAGCATGACACCAATCATCGTTCAGGCTACTTTGGCCATTGCTACAGCGATTATTGAGGCGGCTGCGCTTGGGTTTCTCGGATTGGGGGCCCAGGCACCAACACCTGAGTGGGGAAAAATGTTGGCGGATTCGAAGGGTTTTTTAGTTCAGGCTCCTGGTACACTCTTCTTTCCAGGTTTAGCGATCATGTTAACAGTGCTTGGATTTAATTTATTAGGTGATGGATTGAGAGATGCCCTGGATCCTAAAATGAAACAGCGTTAGACTGTAAAAAAAGGATAGTAATCTGCTACTCCCAATTGTTAGTTAGGACTGCAATTGGGAGTTTTTTTCGTGGATTTGTATGGAAATCCGTTTTGAATCTGAAATATCCTCAAGTTAATACACATATACATAATAAATAGACTGCAGGCATAGGAGGGGAAAAGGATGAAACATAATGAAATCAACAATCCATTGCCGGCAAATGCCTGGCTAGATAAGGAACAAATCATGGTCCGATTACGTGAAGAAGAAATAGTAGAAATTGATGACTTTTTTACAAATGTTGCGACAAAAGAATTGATGCATAAAGTAAATCAGTCGGAGGAACCGAATGATCATATTGAAAATTTGAAAGATTCACTTGAAGGTCAAGATGATGAGGAAATATCGTTGCAGCAACCGCCTCTATTAAGCTTTGGTATTGAAAAAAAGAACGCAACAGAACTTCCAAAAGAACAAGAATCTAATTTGCCAGAACCAGTTGAAGTGAATGGAAAAAAGAAGCGGAAACGTATGGAAGATATGTCTAAGGATGAATTGGTGGCTTATCTGACAAAAATGCCGCCACTCATGCCAAGCCCGGTCTGTGATTTTATAGTGGAAGATGGGAAGAGGTTAAGGGGGACCGTTGAAAAAGTAAAAGGAGAGTATATCTATATTAAAGTTGCTTTTGGTAAGAAGTGGATTAAATATACATTGAAGCAGATAAAAGATATTAAGATCGTCCGATTTTAAAAAATACAAATTAGTTTTTGGATTTTCTGGTTATTTATAATAGACTAACCATCCCTTCCTACATACGTATACTATTATGAGTCCTAATTTGGGAAGGAGGACCCTTTAATGAAAATACAAAAACAAAAAGGAACAGAAATCAAGAGGACACCTTCAAAGCAAGTAAAAAAAAATTGCGGATGCACAAAAAATAAAAAGAGGATTCGCTTGCAACCGTAGCCTGCTGTTTAATCAGCGGGCTTTTTTTGTTTAGAAAAATCTAACATACTCAAGTAAGTTTCCCCTAGAATTAGTGGATAAAATGCAGTTTTTTACAAACAATACAGGAAAATGATTTTAATATAAAGTGAGGGGGTGAAAAATGCTATGCAAAAGAGGGTTTCTTCATTTTTAGCCATAGCAATGTTTTTCACAATGATAAGCGGGTGTTCCGGTGATTCAAGCAGTAAGGAAGCCAGAATGTCGCTTATTCAGTCTGTGGATCAAGACCCGGTCTACCTTGGTGACAGTTCAAAGGCACCATTAGAAGAAATAAAAAAGAAAGTAGCTTCCCATAAAGAACTTTATGATGTGGCTGTTGTTCAAAAGGATAAAGATATTTTGGTGGCGTACAAGGTTAAGCATATGCAGCGTTTTCACATGAAAAGTATTGAAAGTAAATTGGATAAGGAATTAAAGAAAAACTTTAAATCCTTTAATTTTACTGTATCAAGTGATATGAAAATATTTCTTGAAACAGTCGAGTTAATCGTGAACGTGAAGGATAAAGGATACCCCAAGAAAAAAGCTGGAAACTGGTTTGATAAAATAATGAAACTACAGAAGGGTATGGCATAGGCAGGTGTACATATGGCAAATAAAAAGAATAAGAAACTAACCCCTGAACAACAAAAATATAAAGAGCTGGAACAAAAATATGAAGCAAAACGCCCAGTTGTAAAGAATTGTATTAAGGCATTTTTTGTAGGTGGTTTATTTTGTCTTCTAGGACAAGTTATAACGTATATGTATATATTTTATTTTAATTTTACTGAACAAACAGCCAGTAACCCAACAGTGGCAACGATGATTTTTTTATCGATGTTATTAACAGGCTTTGGGGTTTATGATCGGATAGGTCAATTTGCTGGAGCGGGAAGTGCTGTTCCGGTTACCGGATTTGGTAATGCAGTCATTTCAGCAGCAATTGAGCATAGAACAGAAGGATTTGTACTTGGGGTAGGAGGAAATATATTTAAATTGGCTGGAACTGTAATCCTATATGGTGTTTTTTCAGCATTTGTCGTTGCATTAATAAAACAAATCTATCTAATGGTTATAGGAGGTTAATATGCTAACTGGTAAACAAACTTGGATATTAGAAAATCAACCGGTCATTTCCTCCACAGGCGTGGCTGTCGGACCATTTGAAGGCAACGGCAATTTGGCAGATGATTTTGATATCATTCATGATAACCTTTGGCTTAATGAAGAATCATATGAGAAAGCAAGTCGTGTATTATTAGAAGAAGCCGCTCAAACAGCTTTGGAAAAAAAGAATCTGCAAACACATGATATCCAGTATTTCTTTGCTGGTGACCTTATCAACCAAATCACACCCACCAGTTTTGCAGCCCGAACATTGGGAATTCCGTACTTGGGTTTATTCGGTGCATGCTCAACAACCACTGAAGGCTTGGCGCTTGCGTCCTTTATTGTTAATTACGGTGGTGCCAATAAAGTATTGGCTGGTGCTTCTAGTCACAATGCCGCTACAGAAAAGCAATTTAGGTACCCAACAGAATATGGGGGTCAAAAACCACCAACTGCTCAATGGACTGTTACGGGAGCTGGTGTTGCCTTAGTTGAGAAAAATGATAAATCTCCTGAAAGTAAACTGGTTGTTACGAGTGCAACCATAGGCAAGGTTGTTGATATGGGATTGAAGGATCCGTTTAATATGGGAGGCGCGATGGCACCTGCTGCAGCCGATACGATTTATCATCACTTCAGGGATCTAAAACTTCCTGATGATCATTATGATTTAGTCGTAACAGGAGATCTAGGGAAAATAGGCCATGAAACTGCACTTGATTTATTAGAGCAGAAGGGTATAAAGCTCGATAAAGATAAATTTAGGGATTGCGGATTATTGATTTATAAAGAAGATCAGCCCGTACAATCAGGAGGAAGTGGAGCAGGTTGCTCAGCGTCAGTTTTATACGGCCATTTACTGAATGAAATGCGTAATGGCAGATATAAACGAATTTTAATGGCAGCAACGGGAGCTCTTCTATCTCCCCTGACATTCCAGCAAGGAGAATCTATTCCTTGTATAGCACACGCAGTTGCGATTGAAAGACTATAGCGCTTGAAAGTGAGGGATATATATGCTGGCAATGTTTTTTTGGGCCTTTGTTGTAGGAGGCATTATTTGTGTGATTGGACAGCTTCTATTTGATGTAGCAAAATTAACGCCTGCTCATACCCTTTCGACATTTGTTGTCATTGGAGCTATATTGGGTGGTATCGGGTGGTATGAACCGTTATTGGATTTTGCAGGTGCTGGGGCTTCTATTCCGATTGTAAGCTTTGGAAATTCGCTTGTAAACGGTGCTTTAGAGGAGGCAGATAAGCATGGCGTGATTGGCGTGCTAACGGGAATGTTTAAAATTACATCATCAGGTATAACGGCAGCGATCGTCTTTGGATTTATCGCAGCCTTGATTTTTAAACCAAAAGGTTAATGAAAAATCCCCACTAAGCATAATTATGAATGGTGGGGATTTTTTTGTATTTTTTTATTATTCTTTTAGTATTACATCCCATTGAATTTAACAATGAAATAAGAGATATTATTATATAAATTACTTTTTATGGGAGCATATATGGTTCCTTTTATGATGCGGATTTTCTGGAAAGAAGGTTAAACGGTGAAAGATAAACTAATTCATATGAGAGATAAATTAAATAATATTAGTCGTCGTAATCGCTCCATAAGATTATTAAAGATATACAATAAGTGGAGCTTTGATTTGACTGAATTAGATAAGTTATCTGCTGATAATAAAAATAGTAGTGAATCTATAGTAAAAAAGATTGTAAAACAATATAAAGATGAAATTGTCTTGCTTAAGGCAACAAAAAGAAATGAAGATTCCATGGTGATGTCAAAAAAATTGACTGATCTATTACGGAATATAAAAGCCATTGAAGAAGAAACTGGTGTCCATGACTTTTATTTGGGCTTCCCTTTTATATCTGGAACCCTCGCGGATGGGACATTTTTTCAAGCTCCTTTATTCTTATATCCCATCCGTTTAGAAAATAGCAGGTTAAATACGAATAAATGGATAATTCGAGTAGAAGAAGGTGGTCCGCAGATTAATCGGACCTTATTTCTAGCTTTTAAGAAATTTAACAGAGTAGATTTTACTGAAGATTTCTTTGAAGAGGCTGCTGAAATTGCTAAGTCATATGATATAGAACAATGGAGTTTGTTCTTTGAAAAATATGAATTAAATCTATCCTTTACGAATGATGGGCTGACAAAATTAAAAGAGTATAGGAAGGAAGATATCCCTGAAACAACTGGCATCACTTTATTAGAACATGCGATTATCGGGAACTTTCCACAGGGTGGTTCTTCAATTGTCAAAGACTATGATGCAATGGTAGACCTAACAAACGAAGCTGCACTATCCTCACTGGTGAGTGAATTGATTGATCCACAAGAGCTTGAATGTGGAGATGTTGAGGTTGATGAAATGAATGGAAATACTCCTTCTGAAGAACCGGATATACTGAATCTGCTTGTTACAGATGGGTCCCAAGAGGAAATTTTAAAAGAAGCAAGATACAAGAGAGGACTTGTAGTCCATGGGCCTCCAGGTACGGGAAAATCACAGGTAATTGTAAATTTAATCACCGATGCACTGAGTCAGGGAAAGAAAGTATTGGTGGTTTGTCAGAAAAGGGCTGCTCTTGATGTAGTCTATCAACGCTTGGATAGCCTAAAGTTAACCAACCATGTAGCTTTAGTTCATGATGAAAAGGTGGATCGCAAGCCTTTATATAACAAAATAAATGCTGTTCTTGAGAATAATAGAGTCATGTTTGAACGATCGAAATCTGAGTTGGAATCTGCTTCAAAAAGTTTAACGGAGCATGAAAAACTTTTAAACCAGATTGCCAAGGGGCTATATGAGTATCAGAACTATGGATACCGTTTATATGATCTTTATGGAAAAGCAGCTCCATTAGATGATATGACTAAAATGTTGAACTTAAAACCAGTGTTGAATCAATTGAACAAAGATGTCTTAGTTGATATAAGTGAAAAAATATACAGCTATGCCGAGTGGTATGAACGATTTGGCGGTGAGCAATACGAACTGAAAGACCGTAAATCATTTGCACGATTTACGATTAAAGATAAGCTGGAATTGGTAGATTTGCTTAATGATTTGATTGAAAAGGCGAAGAACGCATCTGGTTATTTAAATTCATTAGACTATAAAAAAATCACTCCTGCCTACACATGGCTGATGGAAGATAAGTTAGCAAAGATATATCCGGACTTAGAGGATAATAACAAAAAAACGTTGCAAAGCTTGAGGATTTGGTGGTGGACCTCCTTTCCCGGTAAATCAATTCTCGAGGAGCTATTAGAAGGTGAAAAGTTTAAAGGAACAAACTCAACAGAGTGGGTGAAAATTAAGCAAGCCCTTATGATCATGAATCAATTAGGGAATGAAACAAAGAAGATGTCCGAGGAAATCGACCGCTTAAAAAGATATTTCGATGATAAAGTGCTTGAACGTTATCAAAGCAGAATCGCGGAAGGTGATATTCCATTACAAGAATTAGATAAAATATTAGAATATGTTCACCAGGATTTTGAGGACCTTCAACAAATGGATTCTTATTGGGAAGATTGTTCAGAGCTAACAAAAGAAATCATCCAAGAACTTATAGAGAAAGGTATCGCTTCAGATCAAGCTTTACCGGAATACTGGGTTCATTTATTTAAAAACTCGACCTATATTCATTGGATTGATGAAACGGAAAGCAAATATCCTGAGGTTAAAAAAATATCAACGAGTGAATATTCAAGGATAAGGGAAAGATTCGGCCAATTGATTGAGCAGAAAAGGGTGGCTGCAAATCAATATTTAATTCATCAAATGACCCAATCTGTCGATGAGCTACAGAAAGTTTTCCCGAAAGAATTAAGGAATCTAAAACATCAGGTAGGAAAAAAGAGAATGATTTGGCCACTGCGCAAATTGGTCAATGAATTTTCCGGTAAAGGGCTGGTGAAATTAATGCCAGTTTGGCTGGCCTCACCTGAAATAGTGTCTTCTATTTTCCCATTAGATGATCAATTATTTGATTTAGTTATTTTCGATGAAGCTTCTCAATGTACAGTAGAAAGCGGTCTTCCTGCTGTTTTTAGAGCAAAACAATTAATAGTTGCAGGAGACGAAAAACAATTGCCACCTTTTAATATGTTCCAGTCTTCTATTGTTAATGAAGACGATGAAGAAGAGTATGAAATTGATGAATCGCAAAGTTTGTTAAATTTGGCGAAAAGGAGATTTCCGGAGAAAATTCTTCAGTGGCATTATCGTTCCAAATATGAGGAACTAATTAACTTTTCGAACCACGCTTTTTATAATGGACACGTTCAGATTGCTCCTAATGTTGAACCGTTAAAGGATCCTCCAGCAATCCAATGGAAAAAAGTAAATGGAAGATGGATGAATCAATCTAACGAAGTAGAAGCAATCGAGGTATATAAACTCTTAAAAGACACATTGATTAATCAGCCAAAAAAAACGGTCGGTATCATTACATTTAATGCAAAACAACAAACCAAAATACTGGATATCATCGAAAGATCAGCAGCAGAAGATCAAGAATTTAATGTTGCTTATAATCAAGCGATGGCAAAAGAACTGGATGAAAGAGTTTTTGTTAAAAATATTGAAAACGTCCAAGGGGATGAAAGAGATATCATTATTTTCTCTGTTGGCTATGCTAAAAACGAAGAAGGGAAGGTTTATAACCGCTTCGGTATGCTAAACCAATACGGGGGAGAAAATAGATTAAATGTTGCCGTATCAAGAGCGAAAGAACGCATAATCGTGGTATCAAGCATCGAACCAGAAGAATTGAATGTTGCGAACACAGCACAAATTGGGCCGAAGCTTCTTAAATCCTATTTAAAATATGTAAGGGCGGTTTCTAAGAATCATAAGGCTGAAATAGATTCGGTTGTCCAGGAAATCAATGAAAATGTCAACACACATGTACAAGAACTAGGACTGCATTTTGACTCGCCTTTTGAAGAACAAGTTTATAAACAGCTAAGAAATTTGGGTTATGAAGTAGCTACACAAGTAGGAATGTCAGGATACAGAATTGATATGGCCATCGTTCATCCAAATGATTCTTCAAAATATATATTGGGAATTGAATGTGATGGGGCCATGTACCATAGTTCTGCCAATGCAAAAGAACGAGATATCTATCGTCAGCGATTCCTCGAAAGCCGAGGTTGGACGATTGAGCGAATCTGGAGCAGAAACTGGTGGAAAGCACCTAGTAAAGAAATCGAAAGAATTGATCAAAAGGTCAAGGAATTAGTAAGAAGTGAAGAGGTAAAGAAAAAAATCAGCCTATGACCCACCTATAAATCGCCCTTACCCGACTTATACCCGGGGTAAGGCGATTTAAGTGTGTGTGAAAGGCCGGAGGAAGCGGCTATGGAGTACCTATGGACCGCCTATGCCCGGGCTATACCGGGGTGAAAGGCGGATCAAGTATGGGTGAAAGGCGAGAGAAAGCGCCTATGAAGTATATATGGACCGCCTATGCCCGGGCTATACCGGGGTAAAGGCGGGTCAAGTGTGGATGAAAGACCGGAGAAAGCACCTATCGAGCACCTATGCCTGTGCTATACCAGGGTAAAAGCGGGTCATGTATGGGTGAAAGGCGAGAGAAAGCGTCTATAAAGCACTAAAACCCCGGCTTAGCCGGGGTTTTCTTGTATTTTACTGGAAAGATATCATAATGTAATCAATAAGTTGATGAGCTTGTGTCCTCTACAAGATTGTCTCGAGGGGAAAGAGCCGGAGAATTCATACAATCCTCAAGGATATTTAAGGAAATCTTATTCATTTTATAATATTTTTCATAATAGATTACTCTAACCATTTGTTCATAAGGAAGTTCATCCACTTCGGTTAACGGTTTAAATGCCAGATATAAAGGCACAGGAGTTTGTCCATTATATAAGGGAGGCTGAACATACGGATAGTCTTTTATTGGTAAATACCCGTTATGATTGAAAAATTGAAGTCGATTTACATTTTCTTTGTATTCTTCTTCATTATCCGCATCTACTTCTCTTTCGGTTTCGAGGAAAATCCCCAGTAAAGTAGGGTGGCCAGCATTTCTGGCATCTAGAGAGAGTAATTCCTCTATTTTTAGTAATGTTTGTTTTCCTAAACCTTTCCCGCGTTCTTTCGGATCAGCCGCTATATAAACAATATATCCACTATTTACATCAGCTAAATAATGAGAGGTTACAAAGCAAATGACTCTCTCGTCTGATATACCAACTAAAAAATGAAAATGGTTGGGGGGATTTTTTTCACGTTGCCTGATGGACTCATAAAAAACGTTATGGTCCTCCCGTACATGTTCAGGAAAGCAAGAATCATATAAAGCTAATGTTTCCTTTAACAGTCTATCCTCTAAATGGGTGATTTCTTTCCATTCTATAGTCATGATGCAGGACTCCTTACTGTTTTCTTTAAGTGTAAAAGATAGGATTGTGACAGTTCAAGGGTTTATACCCACTATGAAAAATTAGGTATTTGTGAATGGAGATTAGCCCAAACAGAGGAAACACTTTTGACATATGTTATGAGTGTACTAAGCGAAAGCGAGGTGACTTACATGTTTGGTTGTTATGGATACGGCGGCGGCGGTGGTAACTGCGGCGGCTATGGATACGGTGGCGGCGGTAACTACGGTGGTGGTTATGGATCTACTTTCGTCCTAATCGTTGTACTATTTATCTTGTTAATTATTGTTGGCGCTAGCTTCTGCTAATAATGAAAGTACAAAGAAGAGGCCTTAAAACCTCTTCTGTGCCAATACAATAATCACACATTTACAACTGGTAAATGAAAGCAAGGGATTCAGCTTGGTCTGAATCTCTTTCTTGCATGGAGAAAAGAGGTTCACATTTCTAGAGCAACACTCATATTATAGTTGTAACGAGAAGGAGGCGGAAATATGGATAACGGATTCTTTAAAAATATGGAGAAGAAAACTGGCGTAAATATGAAAGATGTAATGGAATTGGCTAATTCCTTACAAAATGCAAATTTTAAAGATGAAAGAACAGTCCGCGGTGTCATTAAGAGGGTATCGCAAATTGCCAATAAACCTGTACCGAAGGATGTAGAGGATCAGTTGGTTCAATCCATCATAAAAGATGGGAAATCACTGGATTTCAATACAATTGCCAATATGATGAATAATAAAAAATAAGAGTAAAGGAGCCACCTTTACATAGGAAGCTTATTCTGTTTTCTAATTATCCAAGCCTGCATTCCTGGCTATTTGGAAATCAATGCTTCTTTGTAAGATGGCTCCCCTTTTAAAATGGATAAGAAACGTGAAGCTCTTGCCCGCTTTGACCTTCTATATTCCGGTATGGATAGATATAAACCCTCGCGTGCGCGTGTCACAGCTACATATAATAAACGTCTTTCTTCCTCCAAAGGTTTACGGTCTCCGTCACGCCAGGATTCGAGAGCATAATCATGTGGCATATTTCCATCTACACAGCCAAGGATATAAACATATTTATATTCAAGGCCTTTTGAACGGTGGATTGTGCTCAGTTGGATGGCATTTAAGGTTTCCCTGGATATCGTTTTAATTTCTTTTGCCATGGCTGACATATGGTCAGCATGCAGAATAAAGTCTTCAACGGAATCGAATCGTCTTGCTGCAATTTTTGTATCTTTAATATCATCTGATCCTTTGTCCATTTTATTTCCTTCTTCGCCCCGTTTTTTGAGGTAAGCTTGAAAGCCGAGTTCCTTTTCAATCATTTCGATAGCAGTTGAGGGGGATAGATCCTTAAGTAAACCAATAACGGAAACAGCTTTATCTATTGCCCGCTTTTGAAATGGTTTTAAATTGTTGATAAAACGCAGTGCCTCGAGCAATGAACAATCATTTAAGATAGATAGGGCCTTGGCGTCCTGAACTGCCGACTTTTTTAAATACAGCGGCGGCAATAAATCCTGCAGCATTCCAGGGTCATCTGGATTTATACTCGCTTTCATAAAAGCAAGTATACTGCGTACGGTCTTTCTAGTATAAAAGGAGTCATAGTCTTGATCGACACGGAATGGAAGACTCGAAGATGCAAGTTTTTCAAAAATAGCACGGCTCATTGTATTGGTACGATAAAGAATTGCAAAATCGTCAGGTTTAGCTCCATTCCTTATTTTTTCGGTCATGTCAGTCATAATCATGATTGCTTCAGATTCTTCATCGAATGGATGAAACAAAACCGGCGATGGGGATTGGTCATGTGTCGCAACCATTTTTTTAGGTGTCCGAACTTTATTTTGCGATACAATTTTGTTGGCCGTTTGGATAATTTTATGACCAGAGCGGTAATTAGCCGTTAAAATAATTGTTTCAAGATAGGTGTAATCGAGCTTTAAATTATGCAAAAAAGCTGAATCACTGCCACGGAATGAATAGATTGCCTGATCATCATCTCCTACAAAACAAGCATATTCTGCTTTCGCAGCAAGTAGTTTAACAATCTCATATTGTACTTTATTAATATCCTGGAATTCATCAACTAAAAAGTGTTTAAACCGATTGTGATATAAATCCAGCACTTCTTTATTTTCCTTCAAAAGCTGATAACAGCCGGTTTGCATATCATCAAAATCAAATTTACCGTTTATTTCTTTATAAGATTCATATTTTTTATAAAGTTCCAGGCAGCTGAAATCCCAGTCATCAGTTGGATGAACATCCTGAGGAGAGAGGAGATCATTTTTCCATCTGCTAATCTGCTGCAATGCCTGATCAAATGCAAATTCTCGTTCATCGATTCCTAATTCTGAAGCAGCCATTTTTAGAACATATTCTTTTTCTCCATCAAATTTTATCAATTTACTTGAATGCCATTTTTGAGGTTCATGCCGTAAAAGAATTCGATAAAAAATAGAATGAAAGGTGCCTGTAAATACATCCTTCAGCATGTATGGTGTGACGCCAGGCATTTGTTGCAGCCGTTTTTTCATTTCGGCAGCTGCTTTCGATGTAAAGGTAACAAGCATCACCGATTTGGGATGTGCTTGTTTTTCTATTAGTAAGAAGGCTGTACGAGCGGTTAAAACACGAGTTTTTCCGCTGCCCGCACCTGCAAGTACAAGTAAATGCTTTGCATCCGTAGTGACAGCGCTCGCTTGTTGATCATCCAGCAACCATCCGTGTTCCTTCAATATGCTGATAAAGGGATGGCAGTTATGCACCCCCGGTAAATGCTTTTCATTATATACAGGCAGATTCGTGATGGACTTTGGACCTTGCCAAATGGATACTTCCGTACAATCGATAATGGACCTTGATTGTGGTAGACGAAATCCACCATATTCCACGGAAGCCTCATTCACTGCCAGATTCGTTTTCTCAGTTTGTTCCACACATGGTGGCCGTGAAGAATCGCGATGAGTAAAATACGGCTCTTCATGAATTCCAAGATACATATAGACAGGTTGACCACAATAATCACATTGAAGTTCACCATTTTTACCAGCTTCATGAATACGACCAAATGCCTCCTTCGGCCATGTCAGTAAAGAGATAGATTCGTTTTTCCAATTAGCTGTTTTCATCATATTCCTCATTTATATAAAAAATTTTAATCACGACAGACAAATATCATCTTATCAAATCGAATCACATAATACAAAAGCGGATAGTTGTTTATTCCTGTGGAAATTGGGTAATAAAAGTAAAAGTGGAAAAGTGAGGTGGAAAAAGAATGGGATACATAAGTCCAGTAACACAATATGAATACATACAATATACAAATAGAACAATTGCAGCAGAGAAACTGGCGAAGGACACAATCACTCGTTTTAAACCTATAAAACCAATCAAATTCCGTGATAAGAATAATGATCATGATACACTTGAGGAAAAGAACAGTGCAGATTTCCAGTTTTCTTCAAATCACATGCATAACAACAATATCCCGATGGATGTAGTTGAAAAAACCGCTGTAGAAGTGACAGGAATCGGCCAGTTTGTGAATGAAAGCATTTAATGAAAATATTCAAAATTAAAGGTAATTCTTAAAGCAGTTTATTTCCTCTAGAAATGTACTGCTTTTTAGTCTGCTTACGTTTAGTTTTTCGAAAGCAAAATCATGTATATAAATAATAAAGACTGCAGTGGCATTTTAGCCAGCTGCAGTCTTAAATATGTTTCTTCATAGCGTGATGAGGGATGCCTGCATCCATAAATTCTTCAGAGGTAATGGCATACCCCAGTTTTTCATAAAAAGGGATTGCCTGATTTTGAGCATTTAATTTAAGGATTTCAATTTGTTGAGATAAAGCAAATTGTTCAATCGCTTTCATAAGTGCGTGGCCCACGCCTTTTGAGCGGTAATCCGGCAAGACACAAATCCTTTCGACTTTCCCGTAGCCGTCAACCACTCGGAAACGACCGGCTCCTGTAGGGTTTCCTTCATCATCAGTTACGAGAAAGTGCGTAGATTCCTCTTCTAAATGATCAATTTCTTCTTCTTCCGGTACATTTTGTTCATTTACAAAGACCTGTGTTCGTACGGAAAATACTTTTTCCATTTCTGGTTGTTCTGATACAATCTCGATGTTCATAGAGGTTAATTTCCCTTTCCTAATTGGTAAGTTTCATAGACTTTCCATGCTCCGTTTTCTGTTTGATAGAGGAGATGGAATTGCTCAACTACTTCTTCATGTTCAAATTTCATCAGGCTCAATTGCCCAAGAATATCATTATGTTCCTTGTCAGATAGATCTTGGCCTATGGTAATATGGGGAACGAATTTATATTCCTTTTCTTTGCCCAGGAATTCGTTGTGTAAATCTTCATGAAGAGCAATTAATTCCAGGGTAGGATCAACTTTTAAATAAATGACATTATTAACTGGTTGAAAGGTGCTGGCTTTTAAGATCTTTAAGGTAAAAGGTTCGTGTTTGCCTGAGACTTCCTTAAGTTTTGCAGATACTTCCTTGATTTTTTCCTCTGTGGTTGTGAAACTGGCTTTTAATGTGACGTGTGGTGGAATAGTAGAGTAATGTGAATCGTAACGCTTTCTGTATGAGTTAACAACATCTTGCATTTGTTTGGAAGGAAAAATAGCAATGCCAAAATTCATGGAAGAACCCCCTGTCTTATATTGTAGAATTTGATATTACATTATTATAACAAATATTCAATAAATTAACTAACTGGTTCTGGTGTGTGGTAGAGCCAGGTGATCGTCCTTTTCATATCTGACTGCCATGCTTTCCATGTATGATTCCCATCAATCTCCTCGTAAAAGGAAGGAAAACCTTTACCTTCAATTAATAAATTCAGTTCCTGATTCGGTCCCAAAAAATCCATAATTCCTGTTTTGGAAGTCTGCACCTGTCTTTCGTTTTTCCCGATCGTATGGTAGATCTGCATTAAGTGTGGGTACTCAAAAGTATTCACTGCTGATAATACAGTCTCGTTTACGAGTGGGGAATGCAAAGCGATTTTGCCAAATGTATTGGGATAATCGAGAGCTGTCATTAACGAAACTGTCGCCGCGAGAGAGTCCCCGATTAAGGCTCGGCCCATCCCCATTTGATAGGTGGGATATTTGGCATCTATAAAAGGTACTAGCTCGTGAGCAAGAAATCTTTTATAGGCAGCATGCTTATGACCATCAGGATGATACTTATTCCAGCGGTCATCGATATTCTTATACGGGACCCCTATAATAATGATATTTTCAATCTCTTCTTTTGCCAATAGCTCATCTGCAACTCGTCCGATTTTTCCCATTTGGAAATAATCTTTCCCATCCTGTGCTATCAGTACAGAGTACTTATATAGTTGGGAGAAGGTGGAAGGTACATATACAAGGAGTTCAAGATCCTCATTTAATTCTTTACTATAAAAAGACATTCCTTTAATTGATCCAGTACTTAATGCCAATGGCTTCACCTCTGTATTCTTATAAGGTTTATTTTAGCATAATTTATCCTTTGAATAATAATCTTAAATTTGTTAAATTGCGAAGATTCAGATGTTATAATGAAGAAAAGAGTAATAAAGGAGTAAAAATAGATGAAAAATCGTGTACATAGTAAAACTGTAACAAATGCGGCTAAGCTCGCCTTACAAAGCAGAGGGGTATCAATGGAGGCAATTGCGGAAATTGTTTATGAGATGCAATTTCCTTATAATGAAGGCTTGACATTGGAAGAGTGTATATACAGTGTAGAGCGTGTCCTGATGAAACGTGAAATTCAGCATGCACTTCTTGTAGGGATTGAACTAGATCGTTTAGCTGAAAGGGGAATGCTGTCAGAACCATTACAATCCATTGTAGAATCTGATGAGTCTCTTTTTGGTGTGGATGAGACGCTTGCGTTTGGCGCCGTTCTTGGATATGGAAGTATTGGACTCACAACATTTGGTCACCTTGATAAGAATAAATTGGGGATCATACGATATTTAGATACGAAGAAAGAGGGCAGGGGAGTAAATACTTTTCTTGATGATATGGTCGCCGCAATTGCCGCAAGTGCCTCTTCCAGATTAGCTCATCGCCAGCGTGATAAAGAGGAGTCCCTCTCCGAAAGTGAAATTCAAGATATTGATCATGAAGAGATGATAGGCTAAGAGAGAAGGGGGATACCTCTTCTTTTTTTATTAGGAAGATTGTTTTGAACAATAAATAAGCTGGGTAGATAGGATTTGCTCTTTTTTAAATGTTCGATAAAGTTTTCTATGGAAACAATAGGCCCGTATAAGTTTGTCATCCATTGATTTGACCAAGATGCGTCTCTTTGTAAATATATTTTGATTGGAGACATATATAATATCAACAGGAATGTGTTCGTGCATGCTTCTAACTAAATTATTCATTAAGTCACCTCCTATACCTATTATATGCGAACGTACGTTTTCTATGCAACGAAAAAACGAATGTTTGTTCTGTTTTGTTGTGGTGAGTCTGTTTAAGAATTAACAATCAGACACTGATAGACAAAGTAAGATATCTCTTCTATCTAATTAAGATATACTCCCAACTAAATAAGTAAATGTATAGGTATGTATTTTATGCCTTTAAATATAGTTCATGCAGTAATATTTTGTGAAATTTGACCATAATAAAAAATGGAAAGTGACGAGCTATATAATCATATATTCTTCTTGAAGGAAAAAAGGAGGGGATGATTGATTGGCTAACACATTGGCATACCATGAAACACTTGAACTACACGAGTTAATAGCCTTTGAATCAAATGCCTTAATAGGATTGAAAATGAAGGTCAGAGATGTACCAAATCAAGAACTGAAAAATTTATATCTTACCGCTATTAAAGTTATGGAAAGATATATTAAAGAGTTGCTGCAGTACTTTCCAAGAGCACCACAAAGGGATGAGGATGAAAGAGATCAACAGGATGCCGGATTCTATGCAGGGAATCTTTTGGGGTTAACAAAAAGTTTAATACGAAATTATGCGATTGCAATCACTGAAACGGCTACACCTGTATTGAAAACTACATTAACAAATCAACTGAATGGTGTTATTGATCTACATAGCCAGGTTTTTAAGTACATGGCTAAAAACAATATGTATCCTGCTTATGATTTAAGTGCATTGATTAAAAACGATGTTAACAATGCGAATAAAGCTTTGGCTAAAAAGTATTAAGTTTTTAATTATTAAATAGGTGCCCAAGTGGGTGCCTTTTTGGTTTAAGTATACCGGGACTGTTATAATGGCTCTGAGGTGATGATATGTGTGGGAGATTTACATTGTTTTCGACATTTGAAACAATTATGGAACGATTCCATATTGATTCTTCGTTTGACGAGATGGATTACCAGATTAGTTATAATATAGCCCCATCCCAAAGGATCGTTGCAGTCATCAATGACGGATCAAAAAACCGATTAGGCTATTTGCGATGGGGGCTTATCCCACCGTGGGCAAAGGATGAAAAAATTGGATATAAACTGATTAACGCCCGATCGGAGACACTCGCAGAAAAGCCAAGTTTTCGAAAAGCCTATCAAAACAAACGCTGCCTTATTGTGGCTGATTCCTATTATGAATGGCAGCAGACACCTGACCGTAAAATCCCGATGCGGATTAAACTGAAAAGTGGCGAACCTTTTGGAATGGCCGGTTTGTGGGAGTCATGGAAATCACCTGAAGGACAAGCTGTCTATACGTGTACAATTATCACTACATCATCAAATGAGTTGACCTCGTCTATACATGACCGGATGCCGGTTATCCTTAAACCTGATGATGAACGAAATTGGCTGGATCCAAAGATACGGGATTCCCAATTATTAACTCAGTATTTACAACCATTTAACCCTGAATGGATGGAAGCATTTGAAGTGAGTACAGAAGTAAATTCACCTAAAAATAATAGTGAACAATTAATTCAGAGAATATGTTAATGAAGTAAAGGCCTGAGCGGCCTTTACTTGTCTGTCCCATGTCCCGATTTTGAACCATTGTGACGATAACATGAAGTAATGCCAAATATTCCCTATAGGGTGAAACTACTTTAATAAAGATACTCTAATCATGATAAAGCCAAGAAAATTTCATTATTCGTTTCTATCTTTCATACGATTCTGATAGCCGAAATAATAATAAAAATTTCGAAGAACTAAGGCTTATAAAGAGTTTTTGGGAGCAATGGTCAAGGTCTTCTTAGAAATGGACCTTGATAGATAGCGATGCAGAAAAATCAAAGGAACACTTTTGTTGTGTATATAATATAAGAGGTTAATCATATGAAATCAAGAAAACCATGCATTCAGCATGGTTTTTCCTTTTCTAGCTTTTGTTTGCATTTTGATAAAAGTGTCTCCCTCATCGGGCAATTCCCTCTGATTGGATTTGTATCATCTGTAATTAAGTATTGTTTCCATTCCCTTTTAGTTTGATCTTCATATCCGCCTAAGTCTGGATGAAATGGTATACTTTCGATTTCTTCAACTTTTCTTCGGATAAGTTCCATCGCTTTTTTTCCATGAGGAGTGTTGTGGGAAATATTAGAAAAAATTCTTCGTGGCTGAAAAATCATAATCAAACAATCTCCTAAATTTCTGGTAATTCGATTTTGATAAAAAGGAGCATTACCAGATACAAAAATGGGCTCCCCATTGAAAACAAACTCCCAATTCGAATCATGTGGATCCATAGGGTACTCATCTGGCCACTTTTTGATATCCTGTTCATGCAGATAAGATAAGACATTCCAAAAATAAGCGTTGTAATAGTTGAAATCCAGGTTATGCGGTTCGGGTTGTACGAATAAGACTAATGCATGCCGTATAGTGGGGTTTGTCTTTGAGAACTCAAGAAATGTTGCAAGCGTTTGGGGAAGGGATGAAAAATCATGATTTTCACAATACGTATACCGTAAGTGTCCATCCCGTTCTGCTTTCACCCCAAAGTGACACGGAAAGTGTTGGTCGCTGACGATGGACGTCCAGTGTTGATATGCCTTTACCAGCCACCTTGGAAGATGAAAATCCTTTTCAAAATCAGAGTGAATCAGCAGTCTATTCATGTGGAATAACCCCTTGAGTGTACTTTTATTTTAAAAACAATTTGAGAATACTTCATCATATGAAAAAAAATAGATAGTTGCTTTGTACTATTTAGTTTTATGAGAAATACTTCATAGATAGGGTTTTGCTATAATGAAACAAACGAATTACATAATAAGGAGCATCCTCAGATGGAAAGAATGTATGGATGGTTAGTCTATAATGGAAGCTTATTATCTTCCAAATTTATAGAAATCCATGATTGGTATAAACAAACAGCTGCAGAAAAAGGGATTATACTCGATTTAATTAAAAACTCGGATATTTTTTCTGTTATCGAACAAAATCAGACAATCATTAAAACAGAAAATCAGTATGAAAAGCCGGATTTTATTCTGTTTTTAGATAAAGATGTACGGTTGGCAAAACAATTGGAGCAATTGGGTTATCGCTTATTTAACAAAGCATCAGTAGTAGAAGCATGTGATGATAAAATCATGACCTTCCAGGCTCTGGCTAATCATTCAGTCAAGTTACCAAAAACCATTTTTTCCCCTTTGGTTTTCTTGGAATCACCCGAATTGGATCACTCATTTATTGATTTCCTCGAAAGAGAACTTACCTATCCAATGGTGGTGAAAGAAGCTTTCGGATCATTTGGTGAACAGGTACACCTGGTAAATAATCGCAGAGAATTACTAGAAAAGAGAAAAGAGTTACTTCTGAGACCCCATCTATATCAGGAATTCATACAAAGCAGCAAAGGGAAAGATGTAAGAATACATGTAGTAGGTGACAAAGCGGTTGCTTCCATGCTGCGTACTTCTGAAAATGATTTTCGAGCAAATGTAACGAATGGTGGAAAGATGCATGAATTTGAACCGCCTAAGGAATTTGAAGATCTGGCGATTCTGGCAAGCCGGATTATTGGTGCTGATTTTACGGGGGTAGATCTTTTGTTCGGCGAAGAGGGGGAACCAATCCTTTGTGAAATAAATTCAAATGCACATATTAAAAACATTTATGATTGCACAGGAATTGATGTGACTGGGCATATATTCGATCATATTTTGCAGAAGGTGTGGCATGTATAAAGGGTTGCTTATCTATAAAAAAGAAGACTACAAAAAAAATCAATGGTTTGCCAATCAATTTATTCAGAATGGCAACAAGTATAATCTGGATATTCAGATTGTTTTCACCGAGAATCTGAGTTTAATGATTGAAGATGGGAAATTATCCGTTTATAAGGGTGATAGAATTTTGCTTCGGCCTGATTTCGTTATTAATCGAAGCCGGAATAGTCAAATCAGTCTTCATTTTGAACTGATGGGCTGCAGAGTCTTTAATAACTACAGGGTGACAGAAGTTTGTAACAATAAAGCTAAAACGCATCAAATGATAAACAGCCAGGGGATTAAATCAGTAAGGACGGTGATTCCTTCTGCTGGTATACAGTCCGCATTAAACTATCCAGTTATTTTAAAGAGCAATCGAGGATATGGGGGTACGGAAGTCTATAAAGTAAATAGTCAAACAGAATTAACTGAACATATGCAGAAGTATGAAGCGGATGAAGTTATCCTGCAGGAATTATGTAATAATCCTGGGGTTGATGTGAGGGTCTTCTTGTTAGGAAGAGAGATTATTGGATCTGTTAAGCGGTATTCCAAAAGCCAGTTCAAATCCAATTTTTCACTTGGTGGGATGGCTGAGCGCTATAGTTTGTCTCAAAGCCAAAGGAAATTAGTGGGTAAAATAAGTGGAATTCTTGATTTTGATTTTGTAGGGATTGATTTTCTCGTCGACCGGGATGGCGAATTCTTATTTAACGAAATAGAAGATGCAGTGGGCACACGAACGCTTTATCAGCATTATGATTATAATGTTGTAGAAATGTACCTAGAGTATATTGGTAAACAAATGAAATGATTAATTGAGGATTTATTTCAAATTGTCGTTTTTCTAATGGAGAGAGAAGATCTGGATGGAGTATATAATTGCTCATCACCATGTCCAATCAGATACCGTGAATTAATGGCCAGCCTGCGTAAAACAGTATGAATAGGGTAATTTGGCTTTCCTACTCCGGCGTGGATGCTTAAAGCAGGGGCAGTCATTATTAGGACCGAGGAGGAGCTTGTTTTAAAAAGCCGCTGGGTAATTCCTGAAAGGCTTGTACAAGCTGGGTATCCATTTAAATTTAGAGATTTGAAAAGGGGCCTAACAGAGATAATAGGCTGATATGCTTGATTTTTCGTTAAGTATTATTTAAAGAGATCAAATAATGTAAGGATACGATTCTTGAGATAAAGTAAAGAAAATATCGACTCCATTTAAAATCTTGATGTATCATTCAGCTCCTATAATGGCAAATTAGTCTTTGATATCCAATGTTTTTTCGTAGTAATATTTATAAATTTCAAGTCTTTTGCTGGCTTGCTGAGTTCTTTCGTGATAGTATCCATATTCAAAGACGTTCTCGGTCACACTTTCTTTCAAGATTTTTATGCAATCTTTCAGTTCTTGGGAAGACATCATACGTATTAATGACAACCAAACCACTCCATAAATAGATAATAGTTTAATGATTATAGGTTAATAATACTAATATAAATAATAAATGTAAAATTTTGTGTTCATTTACTCTACATAAAATCCGTTTTGTAAAAGTAAAATTGATAATAGCACTTTTTGTGTTAATTTAAAGTAATAGATGTTCGGATTATATAGAATACATAATTCTTCTTGAAACCAAGGATTTATTTTATTCATTTTGGAAGTCATCTCCATTGCTTTTAAACGAATAGAGGAGTAATATACTTTATACAAGCTACATTGTACGTGATGCATAATTTAAGTTTTAACCTTTAAGCTGTAATAGGGAGTTTTAATATAAAGGCGGGAATGACAGGCCTCTGTCTATATGACTTGGAGGACATGCAGGAACGCTTTTGCGAACACCCACTTGGAGAAGTGGTGGTTTAAAACTTTCTTATATGTAACGGCAACAGTGGCTTAAAAACCAATTCCAACTGGGATTGGTTTTTTTATATGCAAAATTATCATAATAGCCAGAATAAATTGATTCAGTTATGGGTTTGTTTTTATTTATTAGTATATTTATATAATTTATAACGCTATTAAATAATTATTTTGTTTATTATTTTTCGAATATTTATTATATTAATATTATATAGAAGAGTTGAAGCTGAAAACGCCGTTCTGATTAATGGAGGATGTTATATGAGTTATAGGGTATTTATTTTAGCTATTATATTTTCTTTACTGAACTTTTGCCTACCTACTTTAACAAAACAGACAGTCATCGCTGGTGCTGTTAATTTAGAAAATGAATCTACTGTACTCGTATATCAGAACGACACTCATAAGAGTACAACTGATGAAATAATGGCTGATTCAAAAGCAAATGAATCCCTTTATGAGACTTCAAAATATCAGGATTCAGCTGTACAATTAGCTAATTCCATTGTTTCCAAAGAAATAATGGGTCGAATAGTACCAAGTGAATGTGTAACAGGTAAAGGTATGTTTGTGGAAGGAAAACCACAGACAGGTTCTCATTTCATAAAAACCTTGTTTGTTCCGGGGATTCTTGTAATATTAACGGGCATCATTTGCCTGAAAAAACGTGCATGAGATGAATCTAAGGCTTCTATCTATTTTACTAAAAAGATGTTGCCTGCCGGTAAATCCATTAAAGTAGAAACAGGACTTGGTGATGGCCGTGACAAATATGGCAGTTGTTAGTTTATCTATATGTGGATGGGAAAGTGTTTAATGAAACATTTTTTGGAAAAAGGATTAGCACGTGTAGCCTATGTATATTCACCCAATACAAAGTATGTGGATCGTTTCTATGAAATTCAGAAAAAAGCCCAAGCTCTTGATATTGGCATATGGTCGGTAGAGAATTATGCCACGGATAAAGGATTCAATCCGGAAGCCTATAAAAACAACATCTTCCTGTACTATAAAAGGGAATATTAATAGGATCATTAAGAATCTATCATATACCTGGTCAGCAAAATTATGATCTTACAAAAGCAGAAGAAATGTTTTGTACGGTGAAAGAAGCAAAGGAAGCCGGTTTTATTATAAAGGCGAAACAATGACTGAATAAAATATATATTGAATAGGTCCTAAAAAATACTTGAGCCAATTTTTTCTAAATAAAAACAACTCCTAATCTAAGAAATTAGGAGTTGTTTTTATAAATGATATTCTACCTACTTGGTAATAAATAGGGCACTGCCGATTCTTCTTGCACTTTCTCCTAGTTTATTCTTTAGTGTACCTCCAATATAAAAGGTACTGGATCCTCCACCATCAAAGTTCACGGCTTCAACGGCTCCCAATTTTAACATAACTTCAGCACTTTGACTGGCTGTTAACCCACTGCTTCCTTTGATTCGCCCATCTGTCACTGCCATAATAAATCTTCCATCTTTGGTTTGACCAAACAAAGTTCGAGGATTTCGACTTTTGCTAAGTGCAAAATATTCGCTATGTGCCAGATTTTTTTTGCCGTTTTGTACTAAAGAGTATGAACTGCCAACAGCAAAATAATCATTTTTTTTCATATTCTCTAATTCTTGAAGAGTGTTCCCTCCTAAGGTGCTATTTGTGGTACCTAAACTACGAATATCTATTTTTCCAGTCTTCTTATATTCCATAATTATGTACTTGGATTTATGATTGTTTGTTACTTGACCATTTACCATGTATAAACCGCCATGTTCCATTTTTGAATCAAAGAAGCCCATGTTGGTCTTGGCTAATTCATTAGGGACTTTAAGGGACGATAATGTTTCTAGAACATTGGCTTTCCCTTTGGAAACTGTTAAATGAGCATTTAGATTGCTTGTATAAACATGGACATTTGTATCATAGTATCGAACATATTTATAATTAGATATTTTAACGTTGGCAGTAGGCTTCTTCAAATAAGAAGAGCTTACAAAGCCAGTCTTATTACTATACTTTACTTTATACCAAGAACCGGACTTAGAGAGGTAGGTTACGTTTTTCCCTTTAGGAATCATGATGACTACTTTATGCTTGGTAGATGCGCCGGTCCTTAAATTAACATTGGCCGTAGTTTGATACGTCACAGTAGGTGTGACTATAGTGGTTGGTTTTTTCAAATAGGAAGAGCTTACAAAGCCAGTCTTATTGTTATACTTTACTTTATACCAAGAGCCGGATTTAGAGAGATAGGTTACGTTTTTCCCTTTAGGAATCATGATGACTACTTTATGCTTGGTAGAAGCGCCGGTCCTTAAATTAACATTGGCCGTGGTTTGGTAACTCACAGTAGATGTGGCTATAGTTGTTGGTTTTTTCAAATAGGAAGAGCTTACAAAGCCAGTCTTATTGCTATACTTTACTTTATACCAAGAACCGGATTTAGAGAGATAGGTTACGTTTTTCCCTTTAGGAATCATGATGACTACTTTATGCTTGGTGGAGGCACCAGATCTTAAATTAAGGCTGGCCGTCGTTTGATAGATTGTTGAAGACAAAACTGTTGCAGATGGAATAGCTAGCTTTGAAACCGTGGCTTTTTTTACAAAGGTTGAGCTTATAAAGCCAATTTTTCCATTATAGTTTACTTTGTACCAAGTACCGGATTTCGTTATGTAATTAACTACTTTCCCTTTAGGAATCGTTATGATTATACTGTGCTTGGTGGATGGTCCTTTGCGTAAGTTAACATTGTCAGTGGTTTTGTACTGGATAGCTGCAGCATCTACTTTCGCATATAAATCTGGTGTACTAAATACAATTAAAGCAAATACAATGAAAATAAATAAGAACTTTTGTGTTATTGAAACTTTCATGATAGATATCCCCTCAAAAATATATTTTCTCTTTTTTTAACCATTAGTGGTGCGCTATAAATATATAGTGAATAATACTCATTAAAACTTATGTTTATAGTGGTCATCTCTTTATATCGGTATATGTAATATATTTTTTTAGTATAAAGATGATAAATTAATTAGATTGAGAACTTGAGGAATATCAATAAAGTGGTATCCATTAAATGAAGATTAATATTTGTAGGTTTGCGTGTATATGGGGTAGTTAAGGAAACGTGCATAAAGGTGTAATAAAGAGGATATTTCGAAGATGCAGTGAATAATTGAAAGTGATGTTAAAAAGAAAGAGAAACCTCGCTATCTGAGGTTTCTCTTTCTTATGCCTAAATTTCTTGTTGCTTGGGTCAGATTATAAAAATACTTCTTAAAAATAATTAGCTTATGAAGAGATAATCCGTATTTATATTACATTTTCGGTCCATTCATTTTCTTTATGTTGGTCCTTTTTATCAGGAACAATTCGATCTGTAAGAGCAGATATAGCGCCATCACCTGTTACATTGCATGCAGTTCCGAAGCTATCTTGAGCAAGATATAACGCAATCATGAGGGATAGCATATTATCAGAGAAACCGAGCATGGATTCCAATAAACCGAGAGCGGCCATAACAGCTCCTCCCGGTACGCCCGGTGCAGCAATCATTGTAACACCAAGCATTAAAATAAAAGGTAGCATTTGCGTGAAGTTGGCATCTGTTCCCTGTAATAACATAACTGCCATGGCACAGCTGACTAATGTAATCGTACTTCCTGATAAATGAATAGTAGCTAAGAGCGGAACGGTAAATTCCGCAACTTTATTTTTTACACCCATTTTTTTGGTACGTTCCACCGTAACAGGAATAGTAGATGCAGAAGATTGTGTTCCCAATGCCGTAAAATACGCTGGTAACATTGTCTTTAGCATACTAAACGGGTTTTTCTTAAAAGCCGTACCTGCTACTGTATATTGAAGAGTTAACATAACCAAATGCAAGGCAATAATCATCACAAATACTTTTGCAAATACACTGATGATTGATGCAATTTGACCGCCCTGAGTCATGTTGGCGAATATACCGAAAATATGAAAAGGCAAAAGTGGAATGATGATGGAATTGATCACCTTAACAACTATCTCTTTAAATTCATCCATCACATTCAGAAGAACTTCCCCTTTAATTGATGCCATACCCAAACCAATTGTAAAGGCCACAAGCAAGGCTGTCATAACACCCATGACAGGAGGCATTTCAATGGTAAAGTAGGCAGATACCAAAGCTTCTTCAGGATTTGAAAAGGTTTGAGCTGCCTGATTCTTCAGTATAACTGGATATAATGTTTTAGCTGCGATAAAGGCTAGTAAACCAGCCAGTATAGTGGAAACATAAGCTAAACCGGTTGTGATTCCGAGCATTTTACCGGCACCTTTCCCCATCACACCAATTCCTGAAGCAATAAATCCAATAATGATAAATGGGATAATAAATTCTAAAAAGCTGCTAAACAGTCCATTGAATGTGGCAAATATACGAACCATCCATACAGGTCCAATCAACCCAATCACAATTCCGAGGGTAATCGCTACTATAATCTTTGGTAAAATACCGAATTGTTTCATGTTGTCCTCCTTGAAAATACATTTGTTCTTTATATGTGGATTATACAGAAAAATGAATAATAAAGTAACCAAATTGCTTGAAAAGGATAAAAATAATGTTTTTGATTGGTATTTGGAGAGAAATCTTTCGAGTTGGGGAACATACGTGTTGATTTCAATAAGAAAGAGGTAAAAAGTATACAAAGACAAAGACAGTTTTTTCTTATATTGAAAATCTAAAAAATACATTATAGTGGTTAATTTAGTCTTTAAAGGTATAAAAAGTTAAAATTAACTATTGCCAATCTTTTCATTAGCTGATAATATTAGGGCATTGTTATTTTTGGAAAGCAAATATTCACACAGTAAGAGTCTTTCCAAGCAGATAAAATTGACCACTTGCCCACGGGAAGTTAAGGCCATACGGACAGCCGGGTCAAATGCCGACTGGCAACAATAGTTGCCCTATTGATTGAGTTAGAAGCTCAAATTTTATAAGTTGGTTACTTTATAACCAGTGCGACATAAATCGTGCAAAACTTGTGAAACGGTCAATAAGAGTGGTAAAAGTATTTATTTGCTATATAGACTCTGATCTCCTATTTAGGTATGTTGAATATTAAAAAGCTTTTCAGACATAAAATGCTGTGGATTTTATGTATAACAATATGTCTGTGTTTACATATGCTTTTTAATAGGATAATACTATCTACAAGCAAGTGATGTGCTAATTTTTGCGCGAACACTTGCTTTTTTGTCGTCTTTTAACATCTATAAATTTACAAATAAATAAAATTTTGTCAAATAATTGGTTTCTATGCCAGGCTGCAAGCACAAAGGAAAGAATTTTCAGCGAGAGGATGTTTTGTGATGATTGAACGAGAAAAGTCGTATCGTCTTTCACAAGGGCGGGCGCCTATTTATGAGGCGTTGGAAGAATTCAAGAAAAAACGGATCGTTCCTTTTGATGTACCTGGGCATAAACGAGGCAGAGGCAATCCTGAATTAACAGCTTTTTTGGGTGAACAAGCAGTCAGTGTGGATGTGAATTCTATGAAGCCTCTCGATAATCTCTGTCACCCGGTATCCGTGATTAAAGAAGCAGAAGAATTGGCAGCCGAAGCATTCGGTGCAGCCCATGCGTTTTTTATGGTAAATGGAACGACATCAGCTGTACAGGGAATGGTTCTTACAGCTTGTAAAGCGGGAGATAAAATAATTCTTCCCAGAAATGTTCATCGCAGTGTTATTAATGCACTTGTCCTATGCGGAGCTGAACCGGTCTATGTAAATCCTGAAATGAACAAGGAACTCGGTATTGCGCTTGGCATGTCTATTTCACAGGTAGAAAAGGCAATCAAGGAAAATCCCGATGCCAAAGCTATTTTAGTCAACAATCCAACTTATTATGGCATTTGTTCTGATTTGAGAGGGATTGTAAAGTTGGCTCATCACTATAACATGTTGGTTCTTGTGGATGAAGCGCATGGAGCTCATTTGTATTTTGGTAATGATTTACCTGTCAGTGCCATGGCTGCCGGCGCAGATATGTCTTCAGTCAGCATGCATAAATCAGGAGGTAGTCTGACGCAAAGCTCGTTTATGTTGATGGGCCCATCTATCAATGCTGGTTATGCAAGGCAAATTGTCAATTTAACACAGACGACCAGTAGCTCCTATTTACTATTATCGAGTCTGGATCTTTCCCGAAGAAACCTCGCATTAAATGGTGAAGCTATTTTCAAAGATGTGATAAACCTTGCAGAATACGTTCGTAAAGAAATCAATCAAATTGGTGACTATTATGCCTTTTCAAGAGAATTGATTAACGGTGACAGTATATATGACTTCGATGTAACAAAGCTCTCCGTACACACACTGGATATCGGGCTTGCTGGAATTGAGGTTTATGATTTGTTGCGTGATGAGTATGATATCCAAATAGAATTTGGAGATATAGGCAATATTTTAGCCTATGTATCTGTGGGTGATAGGAAACGAGATGTCGAACGTTTGATTAGTGCCTTATCAGAGATTCGCCGTCGTTATTCAAAGGATCAATCAGGCTTAATTACACAAGAGTATATTGATCCGGAGGTTGTGACTACACCACAAGAAGCATTCTATGCGGATAAAGAATCATTGGCTCTGCGTGATACAAAGGGGCGGGTATGCAGTGAGTTTGTGATGTGCTATCCTCCAGGAATTCCAATTCTCGCACCAGGTGAGAAAATCACGGAAGAAATCATTGATTATATTGAATATGCCAAAGCGAAAGGTTGTTCCATGACTGGACCGGAAGACCTCGCAATTGAACGTCTGAATGTACTGAAAGGAGTGTGATAGCATGGAATTATGGTTTCATGAACGAAGCACAGCCGATGTGAAGCTATCTATCAAGGTAGATAAGCATTTGTATAATGAACAGAGTGAATTTCAACGGATTGATATTTTCGAATCTAAAGAATTTGGTCGATTTCTGACCCTTGATGGATTTATGATGCTAACTGAAAAAGATGAGTTTATATATCATGAGATGATTACACATGTACCTATGGCTGTTCATCCCAACCCTCGTAAAGTGTTAGTCATTGGCGCCGGAGATGGCGGGGTTGTGCGCGAGCTAACCCGTTATCAACAGATTGAATGTATTGATATGGTCGAAATTGACGAAAAGGTGATTGAAGCGTGCAAAAAATATTTACCGCTAACAGCGTCTAAGCTTGATGACCCACGTGTTCATATTCACCATGAGGATGGATTGAAATTTGTCCGCTCCTGTGAAAATCAATATGATCTGATTATTGTAGATTCCACTGACCCATTCGGACCAGGTGAAGGTTTATTCACAAAAGAGTTTTACGGAAATTGTTATAAAGCCTTGCATGAAGATGGAATTATGGTCAATCAGCATGAGAGTCCATTTTATGCAGAAGACAGGGCAGCCATGCAAAGGGCACACAAACGCATTATCGACTGTTTTCCAATTAGCCGGGTATACCAGGCGCATATACCATCCTATCCATCCGGACACTGGTTATTTGGATTTGCATCCAAAAAATATCAACCACTTGCAGACTTAAATCAAGAGAGCTGGGAACAGTTAACTATCAAAACACGCTATTACAATCCAAATTTACATCGCGGAGCTTTCGCTTTGCCTACGTATGTGGAAGAATTGCTAAGAAGTGTAGAGGATGTATCAAAATAATTTTTCGTTTTCAATGAGGAAACAATATTTTACTAGATGAATAAACAATAGATTGGGGATAAGAAAATGGGAAAAGCACTTATTATTGGTTGTGGCGGAGTAGCCTCTGTAGCGATAAACAAATGTGTACAAAACAGCGAGGTGTTTGAAGAGATTTGTATTGCAAGCCGTACAAAATCAAAATGCGATGATTTAAAAGCTAAGCTTGATGGCGGAAAAACTAACATTACAACTGCACAGGTTGATGCTAATAATGTAGATGAACTAATCGCGCTAATTGAAGAAGTGAA
Organism: Bacillus sp. z26; assembly: GCF_058313635.1. Classification (NCBI taxonomy): domain Bacteria; kingdom Bacillati; phylum Bacillota; class Bacilli; order Caryophanales; family Bacillaceae; genus Bacillus; species Bacillus sp. z26. Next base: position 722,176 of record NZ_JBZFQM010000002.1, on the reverse strand, counting down.
ACCAGACATCGTGATGAACCTGGCATTACCTTATCAAGATTTAACAATCATGGATGCGTGTCTCGCTACTAAAACAAATTATATGGATACAGCAAACTATGAACCTGAAGATACAGCGAAATTTGAATATAAATGGCAATGGGATTACCGTGAGCGCTTTGAAGAGGCGGGAATTACTGCCCTGTTAGGCAGTGGATTTGATCCGGGTGTTACAGGCGTATTTTCTGCTCATGCCCTAAAACATCATTTTGATGAAATTGAGTACATTGATATTTTGGACTGTAATGCCGGCGACCATGGATATCCATTTGCAACAAACTTTAATCCGGAAATTAATATCCGGGAAGTAACAGCAAACGGGTCTTATTGGGAAGACGGCCGATGGGTAGAAACGGAACCGATGGAAATTAAACGTACATATAATTTTCCTGAAATCGGTGAAAAAGATATGTACCTATTGCACCATGAGGAAATTGAATCCCTTGCTTTGAATATTCCTGGCGTTAAACGAATCCGTTTCTTCATGACATTTGGCCAAAGTTATCTGACTCATTTAAAATGTCTTGAAAATGTAGGGATGACATCTATTGAACCAATCGAATTTGAGGGTAAACAAATCATTCCCCTTCAGTTTTTGAAAGCAGTTCTTCCGGATCCGTCATCACTTGGTCCGCGTACAAAAGGAAAAACAAATATCGGCTGTATTTTTCACGGTAAAAAAGACGGAAAAGATAAAACTTACTATGTGTACAATGTTTGCGATCATGAAGCATGTTATAAGGAAGTGGGATCACAGGCAGTTGCATATACAACGGGGGTTCCAGCAATGATTGGTGCCATGATGATTATGAATGGAACATGGAATAAACCGGGCGTCTTCAATATCGAGGAGTTTGATCCAGATCCATTCATGGAGGCATTGAATAAATGGGGACTTCCTTGGAAAGAAAGCTTTAATCCGGAGTTAGTAGACTGAGATGAAATTTGAACAATTACCAACACCTTGTTATGTGGTAGATGAAAGTCTACTGGAAAAAAACCTTAAAATACTAAAGGGCGTTATGGACCGGTGCGGATGTAAAATAATCCTGGCACAAAAAGCATTCTCCATGCATGCAATGTATCCGTTGATTGGCCAGTATTTAAGTGGGACGGCAGCAAGCGGTTTGTATGAGGCTAAGCTTGGCTATGAGGAAATGGGGAAGGAAAACCATGTGTTTTCCCCAGCCTACCGTGAAGATGAGATAGATGAAATTATCACAATATGTGACCATATTATCTTCAATTCCTTTTCACAGCTTGAGAGATTTGGAGATAAAGTACGTCAGGCAGATAAAAGCATAGGTCTTCGTATTAATCCGGAATGTTCAACACAAGTGGGACATGAAATTTACGATCCTTGTACGAGAGGATCAAGATTTGGCGTGACTGCTGAGGAATTTCAGTCTGATTTGCTTGATGGTGTATCGGGATTACATTTTCATACACTTTGTGAGCAGGATTCAGATGCATTGGCACAAACGTTGGATGCGATTGAAGAAAAGTTTGGCGAATGGCTACCTCAAATGAAATGGATTAATTTTGGCGGAGGTCATCATATTACGAAAGAAGGATATAATATTGCCTTGCTTGAGGAATGTATTACGCGAATGCAAATGAAATATGGTTTGGAGGTTTATCTGGAGCCTGGCGAAGCCATAGCTCTTAATGCTGGATATTTGGTGACAACTGTCCTTGATACATTAAAGAATGATTTGGAGATTGCCATCCTGGATACTTCTGCTTCCTGCCATATGCCGGATGTTCTCGAAATGCCCTATCGTCCGCCGCTTATCGGCAGTGGCGAAGCAGGTGAAAAGGCCTATACCTATAGATTAGGCGGTCCAACCTGCCTAACTGGGGACGTTATTGGAGATTATTCATTTGATCAGCCGTTAAAAAGTAATGACAGATTGGTTTTTGGAGACATGGCGATTTATTCTATGGTGAAGAACAATACCTTTAACGGAATGGCTTTGCCAACAATTGCGGTGCAGGGCCAAGACGGTGAATGCCGTATCCTTCACAAATTTAATTATATGGATTTTAAGTATAGATTATCTTAAAGGAAAAGCCAGATTCTAATGGGAATCTGGCTTTTTACTATAGGAAGGCCTATATAATAGAAGAAACTCGATTATATTTTATTTTAACAGTCTGATTAAAGGGAATAATCGACGATTTTGCATGTGTTTTTTTTTGCTTTTGTAGAATTACTTTTGAAAGGTTTACATTTAAAAACTAGAAAGGAAGTCATGGTAGATTTTACAACAAAAAGGGTATTGGAAAAAAGAACATAATTGTGAGGCTGTTTATCATCAAAGGAGGATATGTTATGTTGAAAAGATTCACTCTCTTATCTTTACTGACTGCTTTTTTCCTCGTATTGGGTGCTTGCTCTCAATACGATGAGAAAGAGCAAAGTCAAGAGAATAATAAGGAACTAAATAATGAAACCCAACCACCACAAGATGAAGAAATGGATGATCATGCCGGTATGGATCATTCAGGTTCAGATGAGGTTCCAGAGGGCTTAAAAGTTGCTGAAAATCCGGCTTATAATATTGGCAGCAAAGTCATTCTTAGAGATGGACATATGGAAGGCATGATAGGTGCAGAAGCTACCATAATTGGAGCCTATGATACTACTGCCTATAGTGTTTCATATACTCCGGCTACTGGTGGAGAAAGAGTAGAAAATCATAAATGGATTATTCATGAAGAACTCAAAGCTAGTGGAGCAGATTCCTTAAAGCCTGGTACAAAAACAGTAACTACTGCCTCTCATATGGATGGTATGAAAGGTACCACTGTAGAAATTGAGTCAGCTAAACCAACTACTGTATATATGATAGACTACAAGCCAACAACAGGCGGAGAAAAAGTAACCAATCATAAATGGGTCACTGAAGATGAATTGGAGTCAATTGATTAACTTCATCAAGTTTTAATACTTTAAGAGGCACCTCTATATAGAAGGTGCCTCTTAAAAATTAGGGTTGCTCTAAGTTGTTTAATTGATTATTTAAATAACCAGCACGTTTATAGCTTTATTTTAGTCTTTTCATTGGTAAGCAAAATGTAAATGTACTGCCTTTGTTTACTTTACTGGATACATCGATGGTTCCGCCGTGTAAGTCCACAATCCATTTTACAATGGATAAACCAAGTCCTGTATTGCCATTGGCTGTTGAAGTTCTCGATGGATCTACACGATAAAAACGATCCCATATTTTATCGATATGCTCTGGGTTAATGCCAATCCCATTATCCGATATTTCACCAATAACGTGGCCATCCTTCTGATATAATTTAATCTTTACATATCCTTCTGGTTTACCATAGGCAATGGCATTCGTGATTAGGTTCATAAGCAATCTCATGAGTAATGTCTGATCAGCCTCGATGAAAAGATTTTCCTCTAGCTCCGTACGTATATCAATTCCTGCTTGTTCTGCCGTATAGGTTAATTCTTCTGCTACCATTTCTGTCAGCTCGCTTATATTAATCTGTTCAAAAACAAAATGATCCATGTTCTTTTGATCGACCCTTGCCAGCAAAAGAAGCTGTGAGATAAGAGAAGACATTTTTTTAGATTGTTTTAAAATGACCTCTAAGGATTCTTTTACTTCTTTCGATTCATCAAGTTGAGACAAGGCATATTCAGCTTGCGAGATGATGACTGAGGTAGGTGTCCTTAATTCATGAGAGGCATCCGATGTAAATTGTTTTTCATTCTCAAAGGCAGATTGCAGTCTATCGAACATTCGATCAAAGGTCTGTGCCAAAGCATGAATTTCATCATTTGATCCCTTTAGGTTAATTCGTTTTGATAAATCTTGTCCATCATTGATTTCGCTGACTGTGTCAATCATTTGTTGCACGGGGCGAAATGCCCTTTTCGTAATATAATACCCACCCAAAGCCGCTACAATAATAAGGAATGGGAAAGCAACCAGCGTCACAAGTAAAATGGTGTTCATGGCTGACGATAATTGGTCTAATTGATAAACGCCACGAATCCATAGTTCATCATCGAATTTTTTATACGGATGATCATATAAAAGCCATTCCTGTCCATTCTGGTTAATCGTTTGAAAACTATCCTTACTTATTGGTGTATTTCCATCAAATCCGGCTGGAAGATTGCCTTCCAGTAGAACGCCGTCTTTATCATAAATTAAAAGAGTGACTCCATCATCAAAATACTCAAAATCATTATCTATCTCTAACTGACCGTTTTCATATTCTATATCTTTAAAGCCTTCTTTTACAGATTCCTCAAGTTGATCCTGGATGTTTAACAATAGAATTTTATCTGAGGAGGCTAAAATAATACTCAATACCAATGCCATAATGATCACTATCAGGCCTGTATACCAAAGAGTGATTTTCATTTTGATAGATAGTTTTCTCATGACTCTTCCCTCAGTACGTAGCCAGATCCTCTAATGGTATGGATTAGCTTAACCTCAAAATCATTATCTATTTTCTTTCTTAGATAACGAATATAAACATCAACGATATTCGAACCGCCTTCATAATCATAATTCCAAACATGTTGTTCAATATTTTCCCGAGACAATACAATATCTTTGTTGCGAATCATATATTCCAAAATCGCAAACTCCTTGCTGGAAAGGTCAATATTATTACCCTGTCGCGTTACCTTATGGGTATTGCAGTCCACTGTTAAATCGCCTATTTCATAAACGTTGGATGTGTTGCCTGATTGCCGGCGCATTAACACCCGTATCCTGGCCAGTAATTCATCGAAGGCAAAAGGTTTGATTAAATAATCGTCCGCTCCTAAATCCAGTCCTTTGACCCGATCTTCAATAGTATCTTTTGCGGTTAACAATAAAACAGGAGTACGATTTCCTTCTTCTCTTATATGCTGCAAAACTTCCAGCCCATTTACTTCTGGAATCATAATATCCAAAACAATCAAATCATAAGAAGCCATGGAAATAAAATCGAGTGCATCAGCCCCATTTCCACATGCGTCCACACTGTAATTTTCCACTTTCAATCGGTTTGCGAGAACGTTTTGTAAATCTTTTTCATCTTCGACTATGAGAATCCGCATGTTTATTCTCCTTTTCTTCCTATTATATATATCTTACTATAATGCATTTTTATTAAAAAAAAATGAGAACTCATTTCTCCTTTATTAATGTTCCTTTAATGTTTACCCATTATGATGAAGTCAAGGTTAAGGAAAAGAATAAAAGACAGGAGGAGAGTCGAGCTAATTAATATAATGATAATTGGTGCCGATTCTGGTCAAATGGTCTCAGGATGTTCGTAAAGTTAAAAACAATTTAATGACCCATTAGACCAGTTTGAACCAGTTTGAAGATTTATTGAAAAAGGAAAATATATATAAACGATAAAAAGGAGAGATAGAAATGTTAACAAAATACAAAAACAGGTTAGTAGAAAATAAAAAGAAAATAATAGGCGGCTTTATTGCAATTATTGTTCTTGGATTAGTAGTTGTTGGCGGTTATGTTGGTATGGGTTATTACTATGCGAATAAGAATGACAATTACACAGAAGCACAGATTAAAGAAATTGCTTTGGAGCAAATTGAAGGAGAAGTAATCAGCGTTCAAAAAGAATTCAATCTGGAAGATGATCGTATTTCCCGTTCTGAATACGAATACGATGTAGAAATTAAAACGCCAGAAAACCTTTTGAAAACAATTACAGTAAAAGGTAGAACAGGTACAATTGAAATAGATGATGATCTTGACGATGACGATATTGCGCGTTCCGAATATGATGTTAAAAAATAAACTCCGAAAAATTTCTTAAGTACAACCAACGTTAAGATGAAGAACTTGTACAATTGAATTAGTTGGATTTAGATAGCTGGAGACTCTTGAAAAGAATTATCTTTTTAGGGGTCTCTTATTTGTTGAAACGAATGAGTAAAATTATTAATATTTAGCATATTTTATGAATCTATTCAAGCTCTTAAAGAAGGCGTAGATAGTTATTAGGGATATATTGATAACTTTATAGAATCATAAAAAAAGCTAACGCCAACTAGAATCACAAAGGATTAAGGGTATTAGCTTTATTTGCTTTCATCATGTGGGGGTTGTTTCTATGATTCTTCTATTTATTGTGTTTTTTTCAAGAAGAATGAAAGAACGACATTTATGATAGCTAAGATCAAACTAATCTTAAATACAAATGCTGAACCTGTAGCAGCCGCAGTAGATAAATCATTAGCCGCACCGGACAAATAATCAGCTTGTTTCATAGAGAAGAGTGAAACCATTACGGCGATACCAATTGCCCCGGCTACTTGCTGAGATGTTTGCGTAATCGCAATTCCATCTGGATAGTATTGTCTAGGTAAAGCATTTAGTGTATTCGTTTGAACGGAAGCCAAAACCATACCAACACCAAGCATCATGATGATGTGTGTCAGCACCATGATCCAAAGGGCTGTATCTGTTCCGTAGATGGCGTATAGACTATAACCTATAACAACTAGGATTGTACCAGGAGTGATAACAGCACGAGGTCCATATTTATCGAATAATTTACCAATCACGGGAGCCAAAATACAGTTAATCAAACTACCTGGCAGTAATATTAGACCTGTAACAAACGCTGAAACGATAAGTGCCATTTGCATATACATCGGTAAAACAACAAGCATAGAAAGCATGTTCAGGAAAGTGATAATATTCATCGCCAGACCTAATACGAACATAGGATATTTAAATGCTTTTAAGTTTAACATTGGGTGTTCCATCTTAGTTTGACGGATACAGAATAATAGCAAGGCAATTAAGCCGACAATGATGCTTCCTAATACGGTTGAACTTGTCCATCCAAGATCTCCGCCTACGCTCACACCGTATACAACACCGCCGAAACCAATTGTTGATAATATTACGGATAAAATATCAATCGATACGTTCCTAATTTCATTGACATTCGGAATAAACTTATAGCCAAAGATTAATGAAAATAATAAGAAGGGAATCGTAAACCAAAAAATCCAAGGCCAAGATAATGTATCTAAAATCATGCCAGCTAGCGTTGGACCAAAAGCTGGGCCTGCTAAAATAACTAATCCCATTGTTCCCATGGCAGCTCCGCGTTTATTAGGCGGGAATATCGTAAAAATAACGCTTTGTGTTAAAGGTAGAATGATAGCTAACCCAGCTGATTGTATGATACGCGCTGTTAGGAGCACACTAAATGTCGGTGCCAAAGCAGCTAAAACTGTTCCGATAAGGGAGAAGAATAAAGACGCCATGAACATTTGGCGTGTTGTAAATTTTTGCATCAAGATACCTGTTACTGGTACTAAAATACCAAGTGTTAAAAAGTAGCCCGTTGCTAACCACTGAATTGTTGTAGGATCCACATTAAAAATTTGGCTTAATTCACCTAATGCTATATTTAAAGCTGTTTCACTAAAAAGTCCGACAAAGCCTGCTACCAGAAGGGCAGCCATAATCGGTCCCGTTTTGATTTGTTTATTCACTTGTTCTAACTCCTCTAAAAATAATTTATTTAAAACATTTGAGATTGCTCTCGGATAGGGACTCATTTGTAAATATACATCCCCTTCATTGGAAGCCTCATCACTAAAAAATAAAAGAATACAGAATCTTCAGAAAAAGGATTTGACAATAACTTTTGATTATAAAGTTCTCTCAATTTAAAACAGACTTTCACAAATATACATACTGAACCATATCAGGGTGCCTTTTCACTCAGCTTTGCTATATGAAAGCAGGTCCTGGTCTTCGCTGTTTCTTAAGTCATTGTTTCGTTTTTTAATTATTCCACTCGGGCATTAATTATATAAATTTGAGATTAATCCAGTATTCTCAAGTAGAGATCTTACTTCTTTCTATTTAGAAATGGTGAGAGGACGAAACATTTGCACATCTTTTTGATTGTTTCGTTGGATCCAACACCTTTATATCCTTTTGGTGAAATAGCCCACCGCGATTGACATAATCAGCGATTTCGTATCTCTCCTGTTAGTACACCTCCACCATACCAACCAGTCAGTCTGTTTTCCACTATAACAAAATATTTCTTCTCGTGTAAGTAATTTGTACTTTCTATGACATTATTTTTTTATTAATAATCTTTTTATGGATTAGTAGTATTGTGCATGAAGGATAACAAAAAACCCTAATAGGTCAAGGATAAATCTATATATAAACCTTGTTTGTCATGTATACTCTTACATTTCGAGCAGGGTAAACACAAACTAAATAGGGATAAGTATTATAACTGTTATATAATTTATAAAGTGTTTTTTACTATTTTAGAATAATAATTTGCGAAGGTTATTTTAAGGAGGTTTAAGGAGAAGGTTATAAAACTCTTTAAACTTTAATAAATATCCATCGATAGGCGATACCAAATCATTATCCTCTGAATATCTATTTCTCTTCCTTCTAGCAAGTTCCCCATTATTAAATAATCCTTTATGAAGTATGGTAAATTCATAAAGAAGAAAATAAACCCGGCGTGTATTAGAACATGCTGGGTTTTTGTGTTTTAAAGTGGTCAACATAAACCTTTCTTATATAACAAGCAGTATAAATCCATAAAATTATAAAATAGAAGTATCTTTTCTGAGTTTTAGTTGAACCTCTTTGGTAGCTTTGTAATCTAACCTTTTTGAATTCCTAAATTGTATTATAGATAATCATATTAATTGTAAAGATGACATATATATTGCTATAGGTCTCCTGATTAATTCGGTATGGCAATTAAGATTCGTTGACAGGGTATAGATCGTATGTTAAATTTATCTTTAATTAAAGATATTCGAATTAAAGATAAATAGTGTTTTTAATGAAAATCTTGAATTTCAAGAAATACTATATTGGAGGAATAAATATGACAAAATGGATAGTAGATCAATCTCATTCATCAGTTGGATTTGCAGTTAAACATATGATGGTATCAAAAGTAAAAGGACAGTTTGACTCTTACGCAGCAAATATTGAAGCAGCAGATTTAACAGATTTGACAACTGCCAAGATTGATTTTCAAGTAGATACAGCAAGTATTAACACACATTTAGAGGATCGGGACACTCACTTAAAATCGGCTGAGTTTTTTGATGTAGATAAATTTCCTGCAATTGAATTTACATCTACAAGCATTACAAGAGATGGAGACGATTATAAAGTAAAAGGTGATTTAACGATAAAGGATATTACAAAGCCAGTAATATTTGATGTGGAATTTGGCGGTAAAGGAACGAATCCATGGGGAGTAGAAGTATACGGTTTCGAAGCAGAAACAAAAATTAACCGTGAAGAATTTGGACTTACTTGGAACGCAGCACTTGAAACAGGTGGCGTATTAGTAGGAAAAGACATTAAAATTCAAGTAGAATTAGAAATTAACCCAGAAGTATAAGTTTTATAGCTTCCTCTTAAGGGAAAGAAATATACAGGATTATTTTCAAACAAGTGGAATCACTCGGCTTTTTATCTAATATCTTGAATTCGAGATAAAAAGTTAAAAGAGGAGGAAGACAAAGATTGAATGAATTAAAGGGATTGCACCATGTAACGGCCATTACGAGCAGCGCAGAAAAAATATATGAATTCTTTACAGTTGTTTTGGGAATGCGGTTAGTGAAGAAAACGGTAAACCAAGATGATATTAAAACGTATCATTTATATTTCACAGATGATGTCGGCGCTCCCGGAACAGATATGACTTTCTTTGATTTCCCTGGTATTCCTAAAGGTTTTCATGGAACAAATGAAATTGCAAAAACCTCATTCCGTGTACCAAATAATGCGGCTTTGGATTATTGGGTAAAACGATTTGATAAATATGAAGTGCACCATACGGGGATAAAAGAGCAATTCGGTAAAAAAACATTGTCTTTTAGTGATTTTGATGATCAACAGTATCAACTCATATCAGATCAGAACAATGTGGGGGTTGCTTCCGGAACACCTTGGCAAGAGGGACCTGTTCCGTTGGAATATGCGATTACAGGGTTGGGGCCTATATTTGTGCGTACTTCCTATTTCGATTATTTTAAACAACTACTGGAAGAGGTTTTATTGTTCAGGGAAATAGACGACCATGAATCTTTTCATCTATTTGAAATGGGTGAAGGAGGGAATGGTGCACAGGTTATTGTTGAGAATAATACAACGCTTCCCGAGGGTCAACAAGGATTTGGCACGATCCACCATGTGGCATTCCGTGTGAAAGATCGCACTGAGTTAGAAGATTGGCAAAGACGTTTACAAGAAAGTAAACTTCCCAACTCTGGTTATGTAGAACGTTACTATTTTGGTTCTCTCTATTCAAAAGTAGCTCCGCATATTTTATTTGAGCTTGCTACGGATGGTCCTGGTTTTATGGAAGATGAACCGTATGAAACTCTTGGAGAGAAATTATCCTTGCCACCGTTTTTGGAAGAAAAGCGTGATGATATTGAAAGCATAGTTCGTCCCATCGATACGGTTCGCAGTACAAGAAGAATCGAAAAAGAATACCTGTAATAGGTCCAAATAGCAATTAGCGTCAGACAGAATTGGAAACATTCAGCCAACCAAAAAATGTTTTGCTGAAATGCAATGTTATGAATAGAATCCCTCTATTTTAGGGCTAATCGGTGAATATCGATTAGCCTTATTTTTGTTGAAAGATATAGTATTAATCTGCAAGCGAGGAATGTGCGTTCATCATTCTGAATCTATTACAATTTTTTTGTAACCTTTACAATTTTATTTGAATTTTACCTAATTTATGGTATGATATCCGTGTTGCCAAATAAGGCCAAATTTGATTATTTTTTATTTTTTTAGATATATTTGAAATCGCTTGCAAAAGAGAGGTGAGAGCATGGGGAAAAATCCGAATGCGCCGATTTTTAATATGGCGATTAGGACAGCTGATATGCTCGTTAAAATGTTTGGATCAAGATGTGAAGTAGCCGTACATGACTTTACTGACTTAAAGAAATCTCTCATCTATTTAGCTGGTAATGTTACAGGAAGAGAAATGGGCAGTCCAAGTACGGATTTGGTATTAAATGAACTGACAAAGTCTGAATCTGATATTGAGGATCTGCCAAACTATAAAACCAGATTGCCAAATGGGATTACCATGAAATCGTCAACCATTTTTTTACGGGATGAAGAAGAACAAGTAATTGGTGCACTTTGTATTAATTATGATATATCTATGATGATTCAATATGAAACAGAGATTCAGGATTTTATATCATTTACCAAAACTGAAGAGAAATCCGAAACTTTTTATAATACAGTGCAGGAAGTTATCCAAGATATGGTCGATCAAGTATTAACTGGCTTTAATAAAGCGCCATCAATGCTGAGTCTTGAAGAAAAAATTGAATGTGTCCGTCTACTGCAGGAAAAAGGAGCATTCATGATTAAAGGTTCAACTGACTATTTAGCATCCGTTTTAGGAGTTTCGAAGTTTACAATCTATAATTATCTGCAAAAAATACGAACACAAATCGAGTACCGATTAGAATATCAGGTGAAATAAAGCAATCTGGAGTTTTAGGGTTATTTTCACAATTTAACTATTAAGCCCCTAAATTTGGAAATCGCTTGTGTAGCTGGTCATGGTCTATTGCAGGGATTTATCGCAGCTTAACTGGCTACATTTACTGTAAAAGTGGAATCCGGAAAAAAGTACCCGGTGGATTGGATTTAATCTTTACAATTATATAAATGAGGAAGATAGCAAAGAGAAGATGGAAGTATCTGAAGGAATTAGCTATCTAAAAAGCAGGTTGGAAAAAGGAGAAAAACATAATGAAGTATCGATCAGCATTTGATATAATTGGTCCGGTCATGATTGGGCCATCGAGTTCACATACAGCAGGTGCTGCCAAGATTGGTCGGTCCGCCCGAACTATTTTTGGTAAACAACCAAAGAGAGCAATTATTTCATTGTACGGTTCTTTTGCGAAAACCTATAAAGGTCACGGAACTGATTTAGCTTTAATTGCTGGTCTATTGGACTTTGACACCTTTGATGAAAGAATACCTGACGCCTATAAATTGGCTGAACAAGCAGGAATGGAGGTTCAATTCCTGGTAGAAGAGGCTGTTACTGAACATCCCAATACTGTAAAGGTAAATCTTTTCGATGATGAAGATAAAAAGTTGGAATTGGTCGGTATTTCCATAGGTGGAGGAACGATTGAAATAATTGAAATAAATTCATTTAAATTAAAACTTTCCGGCGGACAACCAGCTATACTGGTTATTCACAGGGATCAATTTGGACTGATATATTCTGTTACGAGTGTATTAGCTAAATATGAGATTAATATCAGCCATATGGAGGTTTCTCGTAAAGAACGCGGGGACACCGCAATTATGGTGATTGAAATGGATCAAAAACTGGGAGACGGAGTAGTGGCAGAACTGAGTTCTTTGCCGGACGTAAACCAGATAATCCGTATGGAAAATTAAATAGTGGTATTCAGGAGGAGTAAAAGATATGTTTCGAAATGTGGCTGAGCTTGTAGAGCTGGCACAATCCAATAAAGTTAAAATTGCTGAGATCATGATTCGACAGGAAATAGAAGTATCTGAGCGATCAAGAGAAGATATCATTGCTCAGATGGATCAAAATCTCACAGTTATGGAACAAGCGGTAGAAAGAGGGCTTAACGGAGTTAAATCTCATTCCGGGCTCACTGGGGGAGATGCCGTATTAATACAAAACTATATTAATTCAGGTAAATCACTTTCCGGGCATTTATTATTAGATGCAGTCAGTAAAGCTGTGGCAACCAATGAAGTAAATGCGGCAATGGGTGTTATTTGCGCAACACCGACAGCAGGATCTGCTGGTGTCGTTCCCGGTACATTATTTGCCGTTAAAGAAAAGCTGAATCCGACGCGCATGGAAATGATTGAATTCTTATTTACGACAGCAGCTTTTGGATTTGTAGTAGCCAATAATGCATCGATCTCTGGTGCAGCCGGTGGCTGTCAGGCAGAAGTAGGTTCTGCCAGTGCAATGGCTGCAGCCGCAATTGTTGAGATGGCTGGCGGTACGCCGCAGCAATCTGCAGAAGCTTTTGCCATTACGATGAAAAATATGCTTGGGCTTGTATGTGATCCAGTAGCTGGATTGGTCGAAGTGCCATGTGTCAAACGGAATGCCATGGGAGCATCTAATGCGATAACGGCTGCTGACATGGCGTTGGCAGGAGTGACAAGTCGCATCCCATGTGATGAAGTAATCAGTGCCATGTATGAGATTGGCAAATCCATGCCTTCAGCTTTACGTGAAACAGCAGAAGGCGGACTTGCTGCTACGCCAACAGGCCGCAGACTGGAAGAGGAAATCTTTGGCAAACCAAAGGCGAAATTAGTAGATTATTTGTTGGTGAAATAATAGAAAGCGCCTGCCGGCATCAGTTGTGGGCAGGCGCTTTTTTCGGATTTGTTTTATTATTTGACCGAGAACTTTTGCCGATTAGGGAATCTCTTAATCCTTTTTATTTGGATCGATAACAATAAACGGCCTCATCATATCATAATCTTCATGTTCCAAAACATGACAATGCCAAACATATGAGCCGCTATATGGTGTGAATCGCATAATCAAACGGGTAATCTCTCCGGGAGGAGTGGCGGCTGTATCTTTCCATCCGTATTCATTCGGTTTGGGCGGTTGTGCCGGTCCAGTATAGACAATCGTTCCATCTTTATTGTAACGCTCCACATCAAATGGCCGTCGATCAAGTATTTGAAATTGAACTAAATGAATATGAATTGGATGAGTAATAGCGGTAAGATTTATTAAACTCCAAATCTCTGTAGTATCCAGTCGCGGCTTTTCTGTTACTGGATCCATCCACATTTTATTATTAAGCAACAGCAAAGTACGATTGAATTGATCTGTGGTACTAACCAGCTTTAGGTTGCGAATAGCCGATATTTTGTTATGTTTTAAGGATGGTACTTCTGATAATTTTTTTGGAATACGGCTCTTGTCTTGACCGGAAAGCGGCTGATTTACCCTGATTTGAAGGATATCCCCAGTTTGATCAGCAGGGTCTGCATCAGGACCAAGATTGTTTTTTAATGTGATAATTTGTCCTTCAAAATGGCTAAAATCAATAATAACATCCATTCGTTCCGCTGGTTCAACTAATAAACTGTCCATTTTAACTGTTTTAGGTAATAAACCGCCATCAGAACCAATCTGATAAAAAGATTGCCCTGAATCAAGCTCCATCTGGTAAGCACGTGTATTGGATCCATTCAAAATTCGAAAACGATATTTGCGAGGCTCTACTTCAAGAAATGGCCAAACCTTCCCATTTACAAGGAGGGTATCTCCAAGAAAGAATGGTCTAATAGAGGGGTTCGGCAAATCAGCTGAGGGATTGTTCGGCTGGCTTGGATAGAATAAAGAGCCGTCTTCATTGAATGTTCGATCCTGAATCAGTAAAGGAATTTCATACGGACCACTTGGCAGATTCAACGATTTCTCCTTTTCATCTCGAATGATATAAAAACCTGCAAGACCGGCGTAGACATTCAATCTGGTGATTCCCATAGCATGATCGTGATACCAAAGGGTAGCTCCACGCTGATTATTGGGATATTCATATACTTTTCTAGTGAATGAAGCTCCAACTTCCTTAAAGTTTCTCGTAAACCAGGCTTCTGGATATCCATCACTATCCGGGCGGGTTTCACTTCCATGCAAGTGTGTAACTGTACGGACTTCTGGCAAATGTTCTAGATGATGAATGGTTTTATCAATCGGAAGAAAGTGGTTTTCGGGAAGCTTATTCTTCCATTTAACCTTCACATACTCTCCTTGATTGACATCTATAGTAGGCCCTGGATATTGGCTGTTATATCCCCATAAGCGAGTAGGTTGTAAATCACGATGCAGTTTTTGGGTAAACTCCTGCATTTTTACTTCATAATAAGATTCATTCGGCCCAGTCTCCTTAGGCTGCAAGGTGTTCATAATCGGGAGAGGATCCACGAACTTTTCTAGTTTTGGACTCATGCTTTCAAACTCCTTTATCACAGATATACATTAGACTATGCTGAACAGGTTAGTTTGAAATGGTCATTTAGATTAGGTATAGAGATAAATTAGTGGTGTATATTCTTAAAGAATACAAAAAACAGGGAACAACAGATGTATTCAGTTGTTCTCTATTTTCTATTGTTGAATGAATTAAACTTTTATTTATATCCCTTTCATGGTAAATAAATGAAGAAGTATAGTTTTTATAGAGTGAAAAATTCTACATTTATCTATCACAGTTGTGTTGAAAAATATTTGGTGGACATGATGGCTATAGAGGCCGGATCGTTATTTTAAATGTTAGAGAAGAAATATATTTAAGGACTAGTAGACTTATAAAGAGTGAAACATGTATTTTAAAATTGAGTTTGCCAAAAGAATCCATTAAGCTATAAAAACACTTCAAACTAATTAATCTAATGGTTGCAGTTGGAGCAATTTATATGCTGTTTAATATTTTAATTGTGATATTCTTGCATAAATCAGTACCAGTAGAGAATGAAGAAGCAATCACTGAAAACGGAAATAAAAATACTGCTGAAATGCCTGCTTAATTTTGTTAAAATAAGGTATTAATTATGCTGAAGGAGCTTAGAGAATGGCTATCCAAATCTTTATATTAAGCAAGCTCATGGAGGATAATAATTATCCTTATAAATTAAAAAAGCAGCTTTCAGATCCTATACCATTGGATCAATTAAGTGGATTGACAGAAAGCAAGTTATACTATCATTTTGAATCATTGGTTAAACAGGGATTAGTCGAACAAGTTGAGGTTATAAAAGAGGAACACCGACCGGATAAACAAGTTTATGCGATTACGGAGAAGGGACGCGAAGAACTACCCAGGAAAATATACAAACTATTTGAAAATGCCAATAACATTACTGATATGGTGATAGGCTTAGGAAACATCAAGTATGTCGAACGAGATCAGGTTCTTAAAATACTTAACAAGAAATCAGAGAAAATTCGTTCACAATGGATGCATATTAAAGATTTTGAAAATAAGGTTCAGATAGATGAAGAAAATAAGAATCTTGTTGAGTTTATAGGGGAATATGTGACCGCTAAAGTAGATCATACTGTCTATTGGCTCGAGGAGTTAATCAAACAGATTCAGCAGGGGAAAATTTAATTAGATAACATCAAAAATATGTTATCTAAAAAGAATTAAAATTTGTAATGCACTTCAATTATTATCATTAATAATAGAGGTGCATTTTTGTTTGTCTACTAATTTTTGTGAGTTGGTTCTCAATTAGAATAAAGTAAAGTGAGAAACATAAAGCCAATATCGCAAATAGTCGTTGTTATTTATAATATTCCCGATGCAAAAAAAGGATAAAATTTCATAAAATATTCTTTAATAATAGGTTTAAAATTTAGAAATACCATATCATTTGCAATATTTTTAAATAATATTTATAGTAATAAATAGATAGATTGTAATAATTATCGATTGAAATTAATTCCAAAAACGTTGCGCCCTTAAAACCGTATTTTTCAAAATACAAGGTTATAAACGGTGAACGAAGAATGAGGAGGGTTTTCATAATGGCAGAGAACAAAGATATGAATGGTTCAAAGAATGAAGATGTGAAACGCGAGACATTAACAACTCGTCAGGGCCATCCAGTAACGGATAACCAAAATGTCCGCACAGTTGGAAATCGTGGTCCGACTACACTTGAGAATTATCACTTTATTGAAAAGATTTCCCATTTTGACCGTGAAGAAGTACCTGAGCGTGTCGTTCATGCCCGTGGTGCTGGAGCATTTGGATATTTCGAAACTTATGGAAAAGTTGGCGATGAGCCAGTAGAAAAATATACACGTGCAAAAGTATTTTCCGGAGCTGGAAAACGGACTCCATTATTAGTTCGTTTCTCTACAGTTGCAGGATCTAAGGATTCTTCAGAAACTGCTCGTGACCCACGTGGATTTGCTGTAAAAATGTACACAGAAGACGGAAACTGGGACTTGGTTGGGAACAACCTTAAAATTTTCTTTATCCGTGACGCAATGAAATTCCCGGATATGATTCATGCCTTTAAAGTGGATCCAGCATCCAATGTTGCAGATCCTAGAAGGATGTTTGATTTTGTATCCCGTACACCGGAAGCAACACATATGATTACATTCCTATTCTCTCCATGGGGTATTCCAGCTACATACCGCCATATGCAGGGATCAGGAGTAAACACATATAAATGGGTTAATGAAAAAGGCGAGGCAGTGTTGGTAAAATACCACTGGGAGCCGAAACAAGGTATCCGCAACTTGACTCAAGAAGATGCAGATTCTATCCAGGCTAAAACAACTGCTCATGCTACACAAGACTTATATGAAGCAATTGAACGCGGAGAGTATCCTGAATGGGAGCTATATGTACAAATCATGGAGGATGACTATCATCCAGAACTTGATTTTGATCCGCTTGACGATACGAAACTATGGCCAGAGGATAAATTCCCTTGGTTGCCGGTTGGTAAAATGGTATTAGATCGTAATCCGGTCGATTATCATGCTGAAATCGAACAAGCTGCTTTCGGTACTGGAGTTCTTGTTGACGGAATGGACTTCTCTGACGATAAAATGTTGCAAGGACGTACGTTCTCCTACTCTGATACACAACGTTATCGTGTAGGTCCAAACTATCTTAAATTACCAGTGAACGCACCAAAAGTTCCTGTTCGCACTAATCAGCATCGCGGTCAAATGGACACTCGTGATCCAAGAGAATCTGGAGACAATCCACATATTAACTATGAGCCATCTATGGTTGGCGGATTCCAAGAAGCAAGTAAGGAAGAACGTCCACAACACCGTCCTTCTTACAATGCTGCCGTAATGAGTGAGCCAATTGACCGTCCTAACAACTATGGTCAAGCTGGTGAAACATACCGCAGTTTTGAGGATTGGGAACGCGATGAATTGATTAAAAACCTTTCTAATGCGCTTGCCATCTGTGATAAACGTATTCAAGATGCTATGGTTGAACATTTCACTCAAGCTGATGAAGAGTATGGACGCCGTGTAAGAGAAGGCATTGATATGAAGATGAAAGAATTAGCAGAAATGAAAGAAGAATATACAGTGCCAGGTCGTGAAGCAGGTCAAACTAGATTTGGTCAAGGTACGGCTGCAGCAACCGAAGCAACAAAGGATGCTGTGAAGAAAAGCCATGAGGCTGATCCGTATTAATAGATAGAATAAACAAAAAGGGCTGCCAGTCAATAAAATTTGATTGGCAGCTTTTTTGTGTTCTCTTCTTTATTGGAATTCCCTTCACACCTTATTTACCTCTTAATAATCGTTTATCCTTTTACGCTAAAATTATATTAATATATCAAAAGAGTTTATCTATCTACTTCTGAAAGGTATAATATGAGTTGAAAAAATATTTTGAAATTATATAAGAGGAAGTGATAGACAAATGCGCTATTGTAAGAATTGTGGGACTGAATTGAAAGATGATGCTCATTTTTGCAGAGAGTGCGGAAATCCAGTTACAAGGTCTGGCACTATTTCGAAGCCTGTTGACAAAGAAACGGCAACAGATTCTACTAATACAGAACCAGCCGAAAAAGATGCACGTAATTCCAATGGAAGAAGGAAACGAACAAACCTTAAATGGATAATAGCTTTGATTGCTTTTATAATACTGGCTAGCACTTATTATTATTTGGATAAAATATATTATTCTCCTGATAAGGTGTTTGAGGGCTTTACCAATGCGATAGATGCCAAAGATATTCATCAGGTTAAAACATATATTAATGATGGACAGCGGGAGATGAAAGCAACAGACAAGCAAACTGAAACATTCATTAACTATCTACATAATAATCCAAAAGTATACTCAGACTTATATACAAACCTCCATTCAGAAGTGAGTTATTTTAATAACCTAGTGACTTCTTCCGAAAATTCATCTGAATTAAGCGCAATAGCGAATCTAAAAGAAAATGGGAAGAAATGGGGGATTTTCGATCATTATGTGATTGAAGTAAAACCTTACTATGTGAATGTAATCTCTAACTATGAAAATACGACTATCCAAGTGGATGAAGAAGAAATCGGAAACGTAGCTGAAGATCAAGAAAAAACATTTGGACCATTTTTACCAGGTGAACATTCAATAAAGGCAATTATTAATGGGGAATACGGCAAAGTTTCGCAGAGTATGGTATTTAGTGATTCCAGTTTGGAGGATCGTACAACTTCTGTGAAGTTTAACTGGTCTGATTATTTCTTCACAATCTATACAAATGAAGAAGATGCAACTCTATTTGTAAATGGAAAGAGCACCAACAAGACCCTTAAAGATTTAGATCGTTTAGGGCCTGTTGCATTGGATGGATCGGTAAAAGTACATGCTGAGAAGAGTTCAGGAAAGAAAACAATCAAATCAGATGCAGTCACCATTAAAGATGGAATGTATGGTGTTGAACTTTATTTCGCAGAAGAAGAGGTATATGCTTCTGAGGAGAATTCAGAAGATAATGAGAAAAGTACAGAGAAAGACGTTCCAGAAGATAGCGAGAACAGTACAGAGAAAGACGATCCAGAAGGTAGCGAGAACAGTAGAGGGGAAGAATCCGATGAAGAAGATGAAAGAGTGGAAGCTTCGAAAATAGAAAGTGTCATCTATTCGCATTATCAAAATATTACGAATGATGATTTCGAAGCGGCGTACAAATTATTTTCCTCTGAAAAGCGGAGTGAGCTATCCCTGGGTGATTGGTCAAATGGATTAAAAGCTAATCAGGCAGATCAAGTAAATGTTTTAAATGTGACAGAAGTAAATGCCGACACAGCCGTTGCTTATGTCGAGATGACTTCTTACGATGAGAATGAAGATGGCACAACTTTAGTTCAAGAGTGGGGAGGGGACTGGTATTTAGTGAAGGAAAATGGAAATTGGTATCTAAGCAAAGCAAAACTATCCAAGCTAAGTACCAAAACAGAATCATGAGACAGCCAAAGAAAAACCACTATGTCTTAAAGAGATTCCTTCTGAGTTTGATAGTTGTTTTATTAGTTGGAGGAGTCATTTACACGGCGTATCAGACATTGGTAGCAGAGGATCATGATACAAAAAATCTTGAAAAACCAAATCAGCAGGATCAAACAGAAAAGAATAGTCAATCCGTTTTGGATAAGAGCAAAGATCAAAATGAGACAAAGCCTGTGAGCTATTATCAAAATTCCGGAACGATTGATGATAAGGTTTCGTTTATGTTAGAAAATATGACACTTGAAGAAAAGATTGGGCAGCTGATGGTTGTGGGATTTCAATCCAGTGATCCGGATGAACATATAGAAAAAATGATTAAAGATTATCATGTTGGAGGGGTTATCCTCTTTGATCGGAATATGGATTCACCATCACAGGTGGCTGAATTGACGAATCAATTACAAGATATGGCGTATTCAACTGACCTTCAAATTCCGTTAACTTTCAGTGTAGACCAAGAGGGCGGATCGATTGTTAGAATGAGAGAGTCATTTTCCGAGCTTCCTTCTCAGCAGATACTAGGGAAAAAGGGAGATGAAGAGGAAATTAGGAATGGAGCGGTTCGTACGGGTGAACAGCTGGCAGCAATGGGCTTCACCATCAATTTTGCCCCGGTACTCGATTTATCCGAAACGGATAGCCGCTCATTCGGAAATGATCCTCATTTAACAGGGCAGTATGGAACTGAAGTAATAAAAGGTTTAGTAGAGGGCGGTGTCACAGCAACCGTCAAGCATTTTCCTGGTAATGGACGCAGTAATGTGGATCCGCATGAAGATACTTCTTCTGTAGAAGCTAATCAAATAGAATTAGAGAATAGTGATATCTATCCGTTCAAAAAAGTGATTGAAGAATTGAATCATGATGATTTTTTTGTCATGGTTACTCATATTAAATATCCAGCCTATGATAAGGAAAATCCGGCAAGTATTTCGTCTATTATTATGCATGATTTGTTGCGCAAAAGGCTGGGATATACGGGAATTGTTGTAACGGATGATTTAGAAATGGGAGCAGTAAATAAATATTTCACGTATGAAGATCTAGGCTGTCAGGCAGTTGCATCGGGTGCGGATATGTTGCTCGTTTGTCATACGGAAGAAAACCAAAAGAAAGTATTTAATGGAATCTTGAATGGAGTACATTCAGGAAAGATTTCAGAAGAGAGAATTGATGAGGCAGTTCAACGTATTCTGACACATAAATATCGAAATATAACGGATATCAAGGTAAATGCTGATGAAGCAGCAGAGATAGTTGGAGATAAATGATAGATGGGAAGGTGCTAGTTACTTAGCACCTTCTTGTTATATGTTTGGGCTAATTATTAGGTTCACTTCTATTATCGTTAGACTCGGCAAAGCTTCACCCTACCCTTCAGACTGTTCTAACATTTTCTCTGGTAACTTTCCCAATTGTCTATAAATGTTAACAATTAAGGAAAGATTAATCTACCAGTATGTTAAAATATTCCTGTATAGATGACGTACAGGAGTTGAAAAGGATGAGGAAAATTGTAATTGGATTATGGTCCATTTCTTTATTGATGGGGTGTAATTCAGATGAGCAAAGTAAAAAAGAAGCACAGGATATAAGGAAAGTGGTTCAAGAATATAGTGCAGGTAGTTTTGAGGATGTTTCCGCGTCCATAACATCAGAGGAGCTTATCGTAAAAGATAATCATAATAAAGAGAAGTCTTATGATCTTTCTGAGGAAGAATTCTTTGTTTCCATTGCACCTTATGTAAAAAATACGCATCCATGTGAAACCCACAGTTTAACAGGATGCCAGGGGGAATTGACTAATAAGGATTTTGAAATAACGGTTCAGGATGAAGATGGTCAGGTAATTATGGATGAGACTATGACATCATTAGAAAATGGCTTTATAGACGTATGGTTACCACGTGATCAAAAATTCAAGGTGAAAATAAAATATGGTGAAAAAACATCGGAATCTAGCATTTCTACTTTTAAAGGCGACAATACATGTATCACGACGATGCAATTAATCTAGTTGTCATATTTGGACTGTTTTTTCTGTTTCATTAGGTATTCGTTAAGACTCCTCTTTTTAATTCCCGAGAGGAATGATTTGAAAAAAGACTAATCGTTGAAGATAAAATATAATCTTTAACGATTAGTCTTTTTATTTCATAATTGCTGTAAAATCCTTTTGTAGACTAAGGAGGATCTATAAGCTCTACAAGTTTCATTTCTTCCTATAAGAATAATCTCCCCATTTGATGCGCGTATTCCATAATGACAATCTAATAGGCCGCATAATCTATATTTGTTTTGCTGAGAATCAAAGACATAACGAGGAATTAGCTCAAAATGATCTTTTATTTTTTGATAAGCTTGCTTTTTATTGATAGTAACTTCTTCAGAAGAAGATAATTGGTCAAAGTGATCGATCAATGATTTATTATCAATAAAGTTGATAGCTTGAAGATCCTTTAAATCGATTATAATCGTAAGCTTTCTATGAAAAATACTCGTATCTTCTTGATTTAATCGCAATGAAGCATGGATATACCCTTCCTCACGCTGCAAAGTTTTAAGTACCCATCTTCCTGTATCTTTTGAATATTCCCGACGCAAAAAATCAGTGACTATATCTATACACTTTTCTCTCTCAGTATCGGTTATGGGGAAGGAATCAGGACTAGGCTCATTTGGTAAAGCTTGTTCAATTGTTGCATCCCAATCCACATTAAATTCCTTTCTTTCAAATGGTTTATGTACCGTCTCATCCCAATCCATCGTTTTATCTATATGCAAGTTTCCTATCTTTCTTGTGAACTCATATGGTAGAGTAGATAAACCATCATTCGTTATATAAGTTTCATCTACTCCGTATATAGGAATGAGTGTCTCATGTTTAGATGATGGAAAATTAATCAATTTTAATTGTTTCCATGCCAGGTGTTCTATTTTTTCTAGAGAAAGTGCGTATGTCTCTTTCTTTATCATTTCTTTGGACGGAAAATGACCATGTTTAGAGTAGTAGAACAGATTACCACTCTGGTCTACATTCACTTCTATAGAACCGGAAGGAGAAATATATATATCATCAACACATGCTTTAAAATAAAACTCTCCATTTTCTTCTTTATGCAATTTAAATTGCTCCCCATATGACAACCCTGTTTCCTGTTCAATCCAGTTTATTATCGAGTCTATATGTATTTCATCAAATTTAATCCCTTCTGCATAAGATCTTCCTCCTACAAAAATAATACTCTCATATTTTAGGCTGTTGATATCTAATACAATAACAGCTGTCCCTTCAGGATTAAGATCTTCATCCTCTTGTTCCGTTACATGATTAGGGAACCATTCCATACACAGTGTATATTCAGTTTCATTTAAAATGTTCAATTCTCGTGATAATGAATGTCTTCCTAGATAATAGTTATTCAAACCAAAACGTAACTTTGTAGAATCAATTAATTCTTTTATCAACGAATGCATATCCCACTACCTTTCTTTTAGAAAACTAATAGTTCAGAGATTATTGATTACCTTAATTATACAGGGAATGATGTATCTGGTTATTACTTTCAAGGTGGATTGGATTTATTCAGGTCTTATACCTGCTTGTATAACTTTAGTTTTTATTAATTCATATAAAACATAGATAATTAATCGGAATTAACTATTGACGCAATGTTTGGATAAACTGTAAAATTATTCTTAACCATTATTTGATAAAAATACTCGGAATTAAAATTTGAGCAGTTTTTGAGGTGATAAGATGGCTGAAAGATATTATGAAGAACTAAAAACAAACTTTGAGGAAATGGTGTTATGGAGGAGATACTTACATCAACATCCCGAATTATCATTTCAAGAGTCCCATACTGCTAATTTCATTGCAGATAAGCTGCGAAGCTTTGGAATCAACGTGAAAGAAAAGGTTGGAGGGAATGGGGTAGTTGGTGTTATTGAGGGAAGTCACCCCGGGAAAACAATAGCCTTTCGAGCAGATTTTGATGCGTTACCTATTCATGATGAAAAAAGTGTTGAGTATAGATCGCGTATAGAGGGAGTCATGCATGCTTGTGGACATGACGGGCATACTTCAGCTTTACTTGCAGTTGCAAGAATATTAAACCATCATCGCAATCAATTAAAGGGCAAAGTAGTTTTGCTATTTCAACATGCTGAAGAAAAGCCTCCGGGCGGAGCGAAATTTATGATTGAGGATGGAGTTTTGGATGGGGTAGACCTTGTCTTCGGAGGTCATCTTGCGACAGAATTGCCGATTGGAAAGATTGCCACAAAAACAGGGCCGGTCATGGCATCTGTTGACGCGTTTAAAATTACTTTGCAGGGAAGAGGCGGGCATGGGGCACGACCACATCAAACCATTGATGCGGTGGCAAACGGGAGCAGGTTGGTTACTCATCTGCAACAAATAGTCAGTCGACGTATTAATCCGATTGAACCGGCTGTCGTCACGGTTGGGAGTTTTCATGCCGGGAATGCCTTTAATATCATTGCGGATTCTGCTGTGCTGGAAGGAACCGTCCGTGCGATGAATTCAGTAGTTCGTAAACAAATAGAAACAGAGATACGTGCCATTCTGGAAGGGATGACAGTGGCTGACGAAATAGAGTATTCATTAGATTACACGCACGGTTATCCTGTCTTAGTCAATCATAAGGAGGAAGCTTTATTAATCGAAAAGATCGTAAAAGAAACGGTTTCTGAAGATGCTTTTGTTGAAAAAGAAATTTCTCTTGGGGCAGAGGATTTTGCTTATTACCTGGAACAGAAACCTGGAGCGTACTTTTATGTTGGGGCATCTAATAAAAAAACAGAAACACAGTTCCCTCACCATCATCCACAATTTGATTTTGATGAGCAGGCATTACTGCAATTAGCACGGGTATTTTTACAAGTAGCCAATCATTATTTAGGTACAGACTCTATAGAAGGGGGAGAGGTTCGTGTTTCAATTTGACCATCTTGTTCATTTTGTTACTAGTCCGATAGAAGCAATAGAACAATTTCATGCTATTGGTTTACACGCTGTTGAAGGCGGTAAACACGAAGGCTTGGGTACATATAATGCACTTAGCTATTATGGGTTAAGTTACATAGAGTTGATTGGTGTCTATGACAAAAAAGCAGCAGAGGGCTCTGCTGACATGAAATACAGTTTAAGAGAATCGTTAAAAAACGACCAATTCACAGAAGGATTATCGCGGATTGCCCTTGGTTCTAATGATTTGGAGAGGGTTGCTGGAAAGTTTCGACAACTTGGATTGGAAGTATATGGGCCACATCCGATGAGCCGAAAAAGACCCGATGGAAGTATCGTGAGTTGGAAGCTATTATACGCAGGGAAACAAGGTGAAAATCTGAATTTGCCATTCTTTATTGAATGGGATGAAAGAGACGAAGAACGCAAGCAGGATTTAATAGAACGATCTGTCATCGCAAACCATGATAAAGGTGATATTCATCTTTCCTATGTTGGATTTGCTGTTCAAAATCTTGAAGAAACAGCAAAAAGATGGGCTGACTATTTAGAGTTGCAAGAAGGGGAATCATTCTTCGATTCCTCATTAAACGCTACCGGAAAACGACTGCATTTAAATGGCGGAGATATTGTATTATTCAGTCCAAATGGAAAAGGCCGTGTTTCTGAAGTCATAGAAAATAGAGGAGAAAAGCCATTTTTAGTTCAATTTAGCGGTGCCGGACAGGAAGAAGAAATCCAAATTTCAGCAGCAATCTACAGATTTTCAAAATGAGTAAAGATAAGGGTGAGGGACTAATGAAAAAGAGAATATCTAACTATATAATCGGAATCCTGTTACTGGTTAGCGTGTTATTCATCGCCGGCTGCGGAAAAGAAGGGTCAGAAAAAGCTTCTTCAACAAATGGAGATAAAGTGATTACAATTGGCTATCAAAAAGGAAACACACTACATATTTTAAAAGAATCCGGCTACTTGGAAGAAGCACTTAAAGAGAAAGGCTATAAAGTGAAATGGGAAATGTTCACACATGGTGGAACATTGTTAGAAGGGCTATATGCCGGTGCGATTGACTATGGGCATGCTGCTGATGGACCTGGAATTTTTGCACAAGCCTCTGGTAAACCCCTTGTATATGTTGGGGCAGACGCACCGAATCCTGAAGGTGTTGGAATGATGGTTTTAAAGGATTCGGGAATCAGTTCAATTGAACAGTTAAAAGGGAAAAAGATTGGCGTATTAAAAGGTGGCAATCATCATTATTTAGCTGTTCTGGCAATTGAAAAGGCCGGCCTTTCGGTTGATGATGTGGAATGGGTATATCCGGAAGACGCTGCACAGGGAAGGTCGATTTTTGAAACGAAGAAGGTTGACGCCCTCGCATCTTATGACCCATTTTTTGCAGCGGCTGAAGTCGAATTAGATACCATCACTTTTACAGAAAATATGGATTATCAATACCCAAACCGTACATTTTACTTTGCCACACCAGACTTTGCAAAAGAACATTCCGATTTGGTTGATATTATTTTGGAAACAACGGATAAATCAGATCAGTGGGCGAATGAAAACAAAGATGAAGTGGTTAAGATTATGTCCAAAGCTTTAGGGATTGATGAGAAAATCGTGAAAAAACAACTGGAGCGACGTACATTCGGAGCAACGAAATTGACCAAGGAAATTGTTGATACACAGCAGAAACAAGCTGATAAATATTTTGAAATTGGGTTAATACCAAAAGAACTTAATGTTTCTAAAGATATGCCAATCAACTAAAAAGGAATGAAAAACAATGAATCAAAAAATACTTTGGAAACTTGAGCCATGGATTATACCTGTGCTCATCCTGATTGTCTGGGAAGTTGTTGCCAGATTAGAAATTGTGAATGCCTCGCTGTTTCCTGCTCCAATTAGTGTATTGATTAGTGGATGGGAACTGCTTTCGAGCGGGGAGTTGGTCACCCACATCATGGCAAGCTTGGGGCGCGCCGTTGTTGGGATGATTATTGGTGGTCTGATAGGTTTTGCGCTTGGCATATTTAATGGTCTCTCTGAACGATCATACCGTTTAACAGATACGAGCATTCAAATGTTACGAAATATCCCACACTTAGCACTATTACCGCTTGTAATTGTTTGGCTGGGAATAGATGAAGGTTCAAAAATATTTCTGGTGGTATTAGGGGTTTTGTTTCCTGTCTATGTCAATACATTCCACGGTATTCGTAATGTTGATCCAGGGCTAGTTGAAATGGGGAAAATGTATAAATTAAAGGGCTGGAAATTATTTAAAGAAATATTGCTGCCTGGTGCACTACCTTCTATCTTTGTAGGCTTACGATATGCACTTGGCGTGATGTGGCTAACCTTGATTGTTGCTGAAACCATTCCTACACAAGTCGGGATTGGCTATTTAGCAACAAACGCAAGGGAATTTATGCAAACAGATGTGATTATTTTAAGTATTGTGATTTACGCGTTATTAGGAAAGCTGGCTGATATCATTGCCCAATTTGGTGAGAAGAAGGCATTAAAGTGGAATGTAAGCTATAACAAGTAAAAGTGAGGGGGGTGGCAAGGATGAGTAAGCTGGCAGCTGTAAAGTGGGAGAGCAGCACTGAAATAGTCAATAATCAGGCAATTCAAATTGAAATCATCGATGTTAGCAAGCGATTTGGAGACAAAGAGGTATTAAAGCATATACAGCTAACCATTGAAAAAGGGGAGTTTGTGGCCATTATTGGGAAGAGCGGCAGTGGAAAAAGCACACTTTTGAGGCTAGTCGCAGGACTTGAGACTTTAACCAGTGGTAAGTTGCTATTTAATGGAGTTGACTCCAATCGATCAACTGCCAATGTCACAATGATGTACCAGGACTCGAGATTATTGCCTTGGAGAAAAGTTGTGGATAATGTAGGACTCGGTCTTGATGGGGATTGGCAAGTAAAGGCGGAACGAGTGCTGGATGCAGTTGGTTTATTATCGTTCAAGGATCAATGGCCCTCCACTTTGTCGGGAGGACAAAAGCAACGCGTTGCCTTAGCTCGGGCTCTCATCCATGAACCATCTTTGCTAATGCTCGATGAGCCATTAAGTGCTCTCGATGCATTTACAAGACTGGAGATGCAAAACTTGATTGAAACCCTTTGGCAACGAACAGGATTTACAGCTTTGCTCGTTACTCATGATGTGAGGGAAGCAATACGTTTAGCAGACCGAATTATCCTTATTCAAGATGGTCATATATCGATGGATGTAAAAGTAGAAGCACCCAGACCGCGACACTTCACTGATAATCAGTTAACATTACTGGAAGACAAAGTGTTGCAGCGGATTATGCAGGAGAAGTGATGAAGAAATAAAAACAAGGTATCTGTGTAATTTCGGGATATAAACATGGTAAGATTAAAACAGTTTGGGAGAGTGAGGAGTCAGAAAAGGGCTGCTCACTCTTTTTTATGTATAGGTATCAGTAGGAGATATTGATAGTTTAGTTAAATCTCATCTACCGTAAGTAATAAGAATCTAAGGCATCCTTAATAGGATTTTAAATAGAGTGTTGGGAACAGTTTATCTAACGTCTGTGTTGAACGTTACCCACATCTTTTTTTGAAAAATAGTATAATGTTATTTAGTAGGTGATAATATGAATAAAAAAATCGAAAGACGTATAAGGATGATCCAATCTGCGAGAGAATTATTTGCTGAGCACGGGTTTGAAAAAACAACCATGCAAAAGATTGCAGATGAATCTAATGTAGGAGTAGCGACTCTATTTCGCTATTTTCCGAAGAAAGAGCATTTAATTATTGAAGTTATTAAAGAAGTAATCGAACAACAGGTACCTATCTTTGAGGAAATTATTAAATCGAACAAAATGGGCATAGAAAAAATGGATGATGTGTTAACGGCGTATGTTAACTATATAAATGAAGAAAATAGTACTTCATCTAAGTTGTTGGAGGCTTTTGAAGTGTATATTGCTTTTATGCCAATTGAAGTTGGACTGCTAGAAGAAATACATAAGGCTTATGGAAAGATTAGCGGTATTATTTTTACCATTATTAATGAAGGTAAGAGTGATGGCAGCATACAGCTTTCGCAAACGAATGAATTGTTAATGAGTACAATCATGAATATGTTCGGAACGGCTGTAAAGAAATATTCTTTATATTCTTTAATACCAGAAGATGTTTTTATCCCAGCCCCTAAAAAAGAAAATTTACTAATTATAAAGGATATAATCCTATCCTACTTAAAACATGTGAAACAATAAAAAAAGCGGTCATATGCTGTGAACTGTCCCGAAATTACTTTGGGGCAGTCCACGCTGAATTGACCGCTTTTTTCTTTATTTTACTGTATTTATCTCAAGTAGTTTTTCTGCAATCGCGTCTGTCAGTTCTTCCGCTGTTTGTGGGACAAATTTTGTTAAAATTTGGTTTACCATTGCGCCCATCATCCCGCCAGCAGTGATATCAAGGTGACCTGACATTTTTGTTGTCTTTTCATCAATAACTTCAGCACGGAAATAGCCTCCGCCATTAAAGTTATCGGATAAGCCTTTTAAATCAAAAATGACTTCAGATGGCTCGTTCCATTCTTTAATATCAATTTGCAGCTTAACTGTTTTTTTCATAAATCCTAAGTCACCTTTGAAAGCCCAGGTAGATTGGCGTTCACTTAAAATCTCATGGTCAATATATCCTGGAACAAGCGGAGCCCAGTTATTCATATCATGAACAAACTCCCAAATTGTTTGAATATCTAATGGTAATTCTACTGTATGTGTTCCTTGTGGCATTTTTTGCACCTTCCCAGTTCTATTTTGATAGGTTTTAATTGGCAGCGCTTGCGCTATTGCTAACAAATAAGTAGTTAACTATAATAAGACGCTGTTTACATTTATTTTATGAATTGGCTGCGTGTTGTCCTGCTAGGAAGCCAAATACCATAGCTGGTCCGATGGTTCCGCCGGCGCTCGGATAAATGGGTCCCAGTGGATTGCCTGAAGCATTACCGGCAGCGTATAATCCTTTAATTGGTTCACCTTTAAAGTTAACAACTTGTCCATTTTCATTGATTTTAGGTCCACCATTCGTACCGAGCGCACCTAAGTAGATTGGTAATGCATAGAATGGACCTTTTTCAATTTTGCCTAGATTGTTTTCAGGGCTTCCTCCACCACTTGTTAAGGCTTCAAACTGAATAGTACCTCGGTGGAAATCAGGATCTTCCCCTTGCTCGCAATAGTCGTTCCACTTGCGAATCTCATCTTCCAGACCATCAGGATCGATACCGATCTTTTCTGCCAGTTCACGGATGGAATCCGCTTGATCGAGCCATTCCGGTGCAGGTTCACCAGGGGCCATTGTAATAATCAGTTGGCTGTCTTTCAGTTGTTGATCGAATATCATCCAGTTTGGTCCTTTGTTTGGAAACTCGACTTTTACTGGATCATAATTAAAGAATGCTCTTGGCATATCGTTATAGGTTGTGCCTTCATGTACGAATCGGCGTCCGTACTTATTGACGATAATAGAGTTTGGACCATTACGTCCGCCACCGAGCTGTGCCATTACGTTATCTTCATATTCAAATGTTGGATCCACCATTGCTGGATACCACCATGCTTCACTCATATTTTCAAGCGCTGCGCCAGCTTTCATTGCCATCATCAGTGCGTCACCTTCATTGCCAGGAGGTGTGACAGGATGAGTGAACTCCGCTTTTAAGAAGGCTTTGACTAATTGCTTGTTCCATTCAAATCCGCCAGATGCAAGAATAACTCCTTTGCGTGCACCAAAACGTAAAACTTCACCATCTTTTGTTTCAGCGACAATTCCGATTACCCGCTGTCCATCCTCATCCATAATTAATTCTTTTCCAGCTGTTTCAATTAAGGTTTCTACCCCTCGATCCAAACAGGCTTTAAATAAAGAAGCAATTAATGAACGACCCATAGTGACAATGTTATTTTGCATACGCTCTGCAACTAACTGGAAGTCAATTCCTCCAACAGCTCCGCCTTCTTCTAATGTCAAAGGAGGGAAGAGAGGATTTTGACGTACTAACGGACCCCATTCACCAATCTCATTTAAATTAAATGGAGCAGGATCCATGGAACGTGTTCCGTGTTTTAATGCCTCATCCATACGTGCATAATATTCTGGATAGGATTTTGGAGAAACAAATTTAACAGGCGTATGGTCACGTAAAAATTCAATGATCTCATGCCCCTTATCTACGAACGTTTCAATCATATGATCATCCGCTCGGCCAAGTGCTAAACGTTTGATGTAAGTAATTGCATCCTCACGATTATCTTCGTATCCTTGTTCTTTCATATAAGGATTAAGTGGAATCCAAGGAACTCCTCCTGAAAATGCAGTTGTACCCCCGATTTGATGGGTTTTTTCTAATACAAGAACACTGGAACCGCTTTCAGAAGCGGCCACAGCAGCTGTCAATGCAGCACCACCAGTACCTAAAACGATCACATCTACTTCTTTATCCCACTGAGTTGGTATTGAATTTGACATTAATTCATCCCCTTTGTTGCTTTTTGATAGTAACGCTATCAATAAATTTATTATCTATGATTATTCTAAATATTTCAAGTCAATTGTCTAATTTTAGAAAAATTTTAGAATATAAAATATCTTAATATACAAAACTTCAAGATTATTAAAAAGAGGGACATCATCCTATACGCAGCATTTTCTATTAAACACCTGTTACATAATAATAGAAAATTACCGAAAATTTAATTGGAAATTCCTAAAGGATACACAAGACGGATCTCGAAAAATCCAATCGTAAGTAGATCTCTTGGAATCTATTTGGTGTACACAAAAGGCTTCAGAATTTGCAAGTGGGTAATGGGAGTTTACATCGTCTATATAATTGAACTGCCGTATTGTAATAGTAGTTTCGTTGTTCTGAGAAATGGTAGTTATCTGTCTATTCCTAACCTTCAAAAAGAATCAACCCAATATATCTTTTTTACTATACGATTGAAGCTGTGTTAAAAAAAGGTTATATTGGTAAAAATAAACTAAGGTTGTGTTTAAATGGAGATTAAGAAAGTTTTAAACAATAACGTAGTTATAATAGAGAATGAGAAAAATCAGGAAATGGTTGTGATGGGGAGAGGGCTCGCTTTTCAGAAAAAGGTTGGGCATTCCATTGAGGAGTCCAAGATAGAGAAAACATTTGTATTGCAAAATAGAGGAATATCAGAAAAACTGAATCAATTATTAAAGCACACTTCTGAGAAATATTTAGATATATCTACTGAAATTTTAGAGTATGCTCAAGCAAATCTTCCATACCAATTAGATGATTATTTATATGTAGCATTAACCGATCACATAAGTTTTGCTATAGCAAGAAGTGAACAAGGCATTCAATTAAAGAATAATCTTTTATATGAAATTCGGAAATACTATAGTAAGGAATTTAGAATAGCGATAAAGGCATTAGATATGATAGAAAAACATACAGCTATTCGTTTAGGTGAAGATGAGGCAGGATCGATTGCATTGCACTTAGTGAATAGCCAAATATCTGGTGAAAACATGCAGGTTGCAGTACAAGTGACAGATATGGTTAATAACATTTTGAATATCGTAAAATATCATTATCAGATGGAGTTGGATGAAACGTCCATTAACTATGAACGTTTTGTAACCCACCTTCGTTATTTTTCCATTCGTTTTACAAGGAAAGAGAAGATGGAGGAAACCGTTGACGTTTTCCTTTATGAACAAATTCAGCATAAATACGAAAAAGCATATGCTTGTACGCAAAAAATAGATATTTACTTAAATGAGTATTTTAATTGGCCCTTATCAAAGGATGAAAAAGTCTATTTAACTGTGCATATCCATCGGGTAACGTATCGTCAGCAAGCTATGATAGAAAATGATTAATGCTTGAAAACGCTTTATTTTTTTATTGACATAGTATAGAAGTCATGGTAAATTTAGGGTGTTAATGTTAACAAAAACTATATATTCACATTTAGGAATGTTACCTATTTTGGGCATAACCTGAATCGATTAGAATGGATCACACTATCTATGTGTGTCTGTCCCTGATCGTTTCAGGTTTTTTATTTGCAAAAATTTAACGAAAAGAGGGGAGATAATTATGAAATACAGTCAATTAGCTAAGGATATTATTTCGAATGTTGGCGGAAAAGAAAACGTTAACAGTGTAGTTCATTGTATTACTCGTCTTCGTTTTAAGCTAAAGGATGAAAGTAAAGCGAATACAGAAGTATTAAAAAATATGGACGGTGTAGTAACCGTTATGAAAAGTGGCGGCCAATATCAAGTTGTCATTGGAAACCATGTGTCAGATGTATACAAAGCGGTTGTAGCTGAAGGTGGTTTTGAAGCGGAACAGCCTGTGGAAGAACAGGGTGGTGAAAAAGGCAATTTGTTTAACCGATTCATCGATTTGATATCAGGAATCTTCACTCCAATTCTTGGTGTATTAGCAGCTTCCGGTATGATTAAAGGGTTTAATGCGTTGTTTGTCGCTATTGGATGGCTAGATCAAACAGGTGGAACGTATCAAATTTTAAATGCTATAGGTGATGCCCTGTTCTATTTCTTACCGATTATATTAGGATATACAGCAATGAAAAAATTCGGTGGAACACCATTCTTAGGTATGGCTATTGCAATGGCTTTGGTTTACCCAGCGCTTGAAGGAATTCCTGGAGCAGGTAAACCTTTATATACATTATTTGCAGGAACCTTGTTTGAATCACCAGTATATATTGAGTTCTTTGGTATACCAGTCATTTTAATGACATATTCGATGTCTGTTATTCCAATCATTGTATCTGCATTCTTTGCAGCAAAATTAGAAAGATTTTTATTAAAAGTAATTCCAGATGTCGTCAAAATGTTTTTAGTACCAATGTTTACATTGTTAATCATCATTCCCTTGACATTCATTGTGATTGGCCCAATCGCTACATGGGCAAGTCAGCTTTTGGGTACGGCAACTGTTTGGGTTTATGATTTAAGCCCGATTATAGCAGGAGCTGTTATTGGTGGTTTCTGGTTAGTGTTTGTTATGTTTGGCCTTCACTGGGGACTGGTTCCAATCGGAATCAACAACTTTGCAAGTCAAGGTTGGGACCCAATCCTGGCATTAATGTTTGTTCACTCTTTTGCCTTAGCAGGTGCTATCCTGGCAGTTTGGATCAAAACGAAAAATCAAAAAACCAAAACACTTAGTGCACCAGCTTTCATATCGGCTATGTTTGGGGTAACTGAGCCAGCTATGTATGGTATTGCTTTGCCGCTTAAAAAACCGTTTATTTTCACCCTGATTTCATCAGCCATCGGTGGAGCTATGTTAGGATTTTTCGGTTCTGTAGGATATGCAATGGGTGGTCTTGGTATATTCCAGTTTCCTAGTTTTATTCCTAAAGATGGTATAGATATGTCAGTAATAGGTGCAGGTATAGCTGCTGTCTTTGGTTTGGTATTAGCCTTCGTATTAACATATTTCTTCGGCGGTATTAACAAAAATAAAGCTGAAGCGCTAGGAATAGCTCAACCAGCCGCAGCTAATGAAGTATTAACTTTGAAAAATGAGGTTATTGTAAGTCCTTTTAATGGGGTTGTAAAAAATTTAGCAGACATTGACGATACAGCTTTTGCATCCGGTGCATTAGGTAAAGGGATTGCAATGGAACCTACTGAAGGCAGATTATTTGCTCCTGTATCTGGTATGGTTTCAGCATTATTCCCAACGCATCATGCCATTGGAATTACATCAGATGAAGGTGCGGAAATTTTGATCCATGTAGGGATGAATACGGTTCAATTGGATGGTAAACATTTTAATGCTCATATTACACAAGGAAGTCGTGTGGATAGAGGTCAACTATTAATAGAATTTGATATTGATGCAATTAAAGCAGCAGGATATGAACTGACGACACCAGTCGTTGTTACTAACCATAACCAATATGAAATTACATTTGTAAATCAGAAAGTAGTAAAAGCTCAGGATTTATTAATTGAATTAAAAGCAAAATAATAAAAGCTTAATAGGAAATGCGTTTCCATGAAAAATGGAGCGCCTTTCCTTCTCTATGTATAAATGAAGAAAAATAAAAAAGAATTCTATTTCAAATGTTAAAGGTATTCACAAACTGGTAAAGTTTAATTTTCTGTATAAAATTAGGAGGTTATTAGGATGACAGACAAAAAGATATTTCCAGAAGGATTTTTATGGGGCGGTGCAACAGCTGCCAATCAATTTGAAGGTGCGTATCAGGAAGGTGGAAAAGGACTGAATCTTGCAGACGTTTTGCCTGGCGGCAAAGCAAGACTACAATTATTAGCGCAAATTGGCTTTGATTTTGAAATTGATAAATCAAAATATACGTATCCAAACCATGAGGGAATTGATTTCTATCATCGTTATAAAGAAGATATTGCTCTTTTTGCAGAAATGGGCTTTAAAGTATTTCGTTTAAGTATTGCCTGGAGCCGTATTTTCCCCAAAGGCGATGAATTAGAGCCTAATGAAGAAGGTTTGGCTTTCTATGATCGTGTATTTGATGAACTACATAAATATGGAATTGAACCATTGGTAACAATCGCACATTATGAAACACCTTTGCACTTGATTAAGGAATATGGCGGATGGAGAAACCGTAAATTAGTAGAGTTCTTTGAGCGTTACGTACGAGCTATTTTTACTCGTTATAAAGGTAAGGTGAAATACTGGCTGACTTTTAATGAAATAAACGGTGCAACACATATGCCATTGTTGGGGCTGGGTTTTTCTCCTGAAAGTGAAGAAACTCGTATGCAGGACAGCTTTCAAGGTCTGCACCACCAATTCGTTGCAAGTGCACAAGCGGTTAAAATCGGACATGAGATCATCCCTGGCTCACAAATTGGATGCATGCTGATTTATGCTCCGGTTTATGCATTTGATTCCAATCCAGAAAATATTATGCATGCGAAAAGGGAAGCAGACATCTTTAATTTCTTATGCGGGGATGTACAAGTGCGGGGGGGATATCCTTACTTTATTGAAAGATATTTTAAAGAAAATAATGTGAAGCTGGATATCCAAGAAGGCGATCTAGAAACGATTAAAGAAGGAACTGTTGATTTTATTTCGTTTAGTTACTATATGTCACGAACAGAGAAAATAGAAAAAACACCTGAAGAAGTAGGTGAAGGAAATTTAATCGGCGGCGTTAAAAATCCATTTTTAAAGGCAAGTGATTGGGGATGGGAAATAGACCCTGTAGGTTTAAGAATTGCTTTAAATGAACTGTATGGCCGTTACCAAAAACCTTTAATGGTTGTAGAAAACGGATTGGGAGCCTACGACAAAGTAGAGGAAGACGGATCTATCAATGATGATTATCGTATTGATTACCTTCGTGAGCATATTGCACAAATGGGCGAGGCTATTAAAGATGGTGTAGATTTGATCGGTTATACAAGCTGGGGATGTATCGATTTAGTAAGCGCCTCTTCCGGTCAATATTCTAAACGCTACGGCTTTATTTTTGTGGATAAGCATGACGACGGAAGCGGCACATTAGAACGCAGTCGCAAAAAATCATTCTTCTGGTATAAAGATGTTATCTCTTCAAATGGAGAAAATTTATAATTGATTTCAATCAGTGGGGTATTATCTCACTGATTCATTTTAATATAATATGAAAATCATTAAATTAAAAAGCCGGTCTAAGACTGGCTTTTTTTAATTATCATGCAAAAACATCGTTCTATCTTTTATACAAGTGTAGTTGCTTTCTGTACTTTTCCTATACTAAGGAAAGAATAGTTGAGACTCATACTTCTCAAGTTAGTTTATAGAAATGTAACTTGGAGCACTATCGGAATCTAAATAATTCACAGAAAGATAGAGGGAATATATCGACGAGTAGAATTATATGAATAGTAATAACTGATTAAGAAAGAAGGTGAATGGTGTTAGATCAGATTCTAAATACAAATTTAATCCAATTTAAAGATCGATTAGAAACATGGGAAGCAGCTATTCAGTTTGCCGCTGCTCCCTTGTTGGACAATGGTTCTATTGAACAGACATATGTAGATAAAATAATCAGCACTACTAAGGAAATCGGTCCTTATTATGTACTCGCCCCTAATATCGCTTTGCCCCATGCAAGACCTGAATTTGGTGTGAATCAAATGGGATTAAGCATTCTTGTTATGAAAGAGCCGGTATGGTTTTCGGATAAAGAGCATCATAAAGTTCAACTGATCATCGTATTGGCAGCAGTCAATCATCAATCACATCTTGGAGCCCTATCTGAATTGGCTGCTGTATTAGGTAACGAAACGAATGTTAACAAACTAATCCATTCCAAATCCAAAGAAGAATTTTTAAACCAATTAATTACATCGGTCCAATAGGAGGATATAGTATGAAAATATTAGTTGTATGTGGCAATGGTTTGGGTAGTAGTTTCATCGCAGAAATGAATGTAAAGAAAGCTTTGCAGGAAATGAATTTGGAAGCAGATGTAAGTCATACCGACTTAACTACCGCTAAAACAGAAACAGTAGATTACTATATTGGTTCACCTGAAATCATGGAACAGTTAGATGGAAAGGGAAGAAATGTCATTCCGCTTATTAATCTATTCAATGTCGATGAAATCAAAACTGTTTTAGAAAAACATTTGGGGGACATGTAAAATGGATTTGATTATAGATATATTAAGTACACCGGCGATTTTAGTAGGTTTATTCGCGCTGTTTGGTTTATTGCTGCAGAAAAAAGGAGCCACAGAGGTTGTATCTGGAACATTGAAGACGATTATGGGCTTTCTTATTATTATTGCTGGTGCAACGGTCATCACGGGTTCTCTTGCTTTCTTTGGGAAAATGTTTGAGAAAGGCTTCGATATAGATGGTGTGATTCCGAACAACGAAGCTATTGTTGCGATGGCTCAAAATACTTTCGGTACTGAAACTGCTTTAATCATGTTGTTCGGTATGTTAGTTAATATCCTATTAGCCCGTTTCACACCATTTAAATATATATTCTTAACAGGACATCATACCCTGTTTATGGCTTGTTTGTTAGCTGTGGTATTATCCACAGGCGGACTAGATGGAGCAGCTTTAATTATTACGGGGTCACTTATTCTAGGATTATTAATGGTTTTAAGTCCAGCCCTATTACAACCGTTTGTTAGAATGATTACAGGTACTGATGACATTGCGATTGGTCACTTTGGTTCATTCGGATATTTTGTGGCTGGATTAGTAGGTAAAGCAGCAGGTAATAAAAGAAAGTCAACGGAAGATATTAATGTGCCAAGAAGCTTAGGGTTCCTTAGAGATACATCAGTAGCAATCTCATTAACTATGTTAATTATGTTCTTTATTGTGTCGATTGCTGCTGGTCCAGCTTATGTCGAGCAAGAGTTGAGCGGCGGTCAGAACTTTATTGTATTTTGCATTATCCAAGCAATCACTTTCGCGGCAGGTGTTTATATCGTGTTAGCTGGTGTTCGCTTGTTGTTAGCGGAAATCGTTCCTGCTTTTAAAGGGGTAGCGGACAAAGTGGTTCCTAATGCTAAACCGGCATTAGATGTACCAGTAGTATTTCCTTTCGCTCCAAATGCCGTCATAATTGGGTTTCTTTTTAGCTTTCTCGCAGGTATTATAAGTATGTTTTTACTTCCGTTAGTTGGCTTGAAAGTAATCGTTCCTGGTTTAGTTCCACACTTCTTCTGTGGGGCCACAGCTGGTGTATTCGGTAATGCAACTGGCGGCAGGGTAGGAGCAATGTTAGGTGCATTTGTTAACGGTATTCTTATCAGCTTCTTGCCAGCATTATTATTACCGGTGTTGGGAGACTTAGGTTTTGAAGGGACAACATTTGGCGATACCGATTTCGGTATAGTAGGTATTTTCCTGGGTAAGTTAATGGAACTATTTATGTAAATTTATAAGATAGAGAGAGAAGAGGATCATGATATCTGCTCTTAAGAATTTTCAAATATTCGTGCACTTAAGTGTTAGGAACAGAAGGAGGGATGAAACTTCTTCTGTTTTTAATGTGGTTTATTATAATTACTTACAATAGTTATAGAAACTAGCATACAGAAAGAGCTATTGGGATTCATTGTATCAATAGCTAGTTATATTGATCCGAATAGTATATTTAAGAATAATTTCTTTCTTTCCTTACCTACAGAAATTTTTAAGTGGGGTATAAGGAAAAAGCAATATACTAATTTTGTAGTTGCGTTTCCTTT
This sequence comes from Bacillus sp. z26, assembly GCF_058313635.1. NCBI lineage: Bacteria > Bacillati > Bacillota > Bacilli > Caryophanales > Bacillaceae > Bacillus > Bacillus sp. z26. The sequence goes on along the minus strand of NZ_JBZFQM010000002.1, from coordinate 682,747 downwards.
AATGCTATGAATAAGATTTTCTGCGTAGACCTAGGTATTCAGTTGCCATAATTATAATTAGAGCTTTCTTTGCTCGTTGATGCGCTAATACAATGTTTGAGCATTTTTCATGTGCTTGGTCCAGTACATTTTTGACCTCTTGCCACTTTTCTTCTGCGATTTCATCCGGGAACCACTCATTTGCAAAACCTGTAATCATATATAATGAAATTACTTTCTCGGGGAATGAGGTGGTATCACGATTGTCCAGTTCTTCTATTATACTTGCTAATTTCACGTTTGATTTGAGCAGATAATAAAAGCTTGCTATCTCTTCATATAAAGCATCCAGCTCTTGCTTGTGATGTAATGCTTGGAGCGTTGTCACCGCTTCTTCTATCGAATCAAACCAATTCTTTGTTCCGGAGATTAAAAGATTGGTTTGTGGGTCTGTTAAACCGAACCCTGTTATCACTTCACAATCTGGGTAATGCATGAACAATTCGCTTTTTGTCGTAAAGATATCGCCGGGATAGGTTTCTCCTAATGTATTATATATTTTATTGGCATAGAGACGAATCAAGTTTCCTTCTTTCATTTCCACTATCACTTCTAGCTTTTCCATTTTGCATTCCTTCTTTCATATAGGTTTTAAAATAAGGGCAGCTATACTGGAAATTTGTTTTAAAAGAACTTAGATGTATCAAAAAAAGAATGGTCATATATTAACCTTACCTTCTTGGTTATCATTTTGTATAGAGACAAATTATTACTTATAAATCCATTCTCTAAAAAATCAAAAACATGTTAGTGCTGCTTAACTTGAGATAAAGTTATAGGCATTCTCCACATCGAGGTCAAAGTATCTTTCTGAGTGAAATATTGAAACTAATTTCAGTAAAATTCGTATATTAATAGAGAGTAAAGTAATAAAAAGTGTAGCTTGGAGGGGTTAGGAATGGCAGAGAAATATATATCAATTGTAGGTGTTGGTCATTATTTTGGGGCAGATATTTTTAAGGTGGGACAGAAGATTATCTTAAGAAAAGACTTGGATAATAAGTATGATGATGAGGCAATTCAAGCTGAGCTTGATACAATTGGCAAGGTTGGCTATGTGGCTAATAATTATCAGACAGTCGCAAAAGGAACACGCAGTGCAGGCAGAATTTATGATACGTTCGAGGATGTATGCATGGGGCAAGTAGTCTTTATTGTAAAGGATACGATCATTGTTGAAATATTGGGGGGTGTTGAGAGTGTTTAAAGGGGATGTCCCCAAATTTAATAGGATCTATACGCCAGGGATGCTACGTTCCTCCAAGGCGTATTTGTATGACGAGTCTAATTAAATGAAACTTAACCAAATAGTTTCTGTTGGAGGAGATTAATTCACAATATTAGTTGGAGATGAATGGTGAGAGTCTTATTGTTTGCTATTATGAAATAAGTCTGTTATTCTAAAGAAGAATTATTTTTGTTCGGCGGTTTCAGATTGAGAAGCAGTTTTGATTTTCGTCTAAGGTATTTGAGCAAGGATAGTAATACATTGTGTGGATATCCACACTAGGAGGCAACAATTATGGAACAAGGTAAAGTGAAATGGTTTAATGCAGAAAAAGGTTTTGGATTTATCGAACGTGAAGGCGGAGAAGACGTATTCGTACATTTCTCAGCAATCCAAAGCGATGGTTTCAAATCTTTAGACGAAGGTCAAAGTGTAACGTTTGAAGTAGAACAAGGACAACGTGGCCCACAAGCTACAAACGTTCAAAAAGCTTAATAAAAGCTAATGATAGACCCTACATCTGTAGGGTCTATTTTTGTTTTTTAATCAATATAATGGTCAATAAAAAAGCCTTATTCAATAAATGAATAAAGCTTGTGTAACAAACGAATGAAACTGTAATAGCAAATGGCAGGCTAAGTATAGCACAGCACTTGAGTAATTCCTGATTTAAAAAGGGCGTGAGAGAAAATGGGAGTTATAGACACGCTTACTATTGAAATGTATAATACATAGACTTGACCTTTTCTATATTGGAGGACTATTGATGGAGTCATACGATAACCTTAAAGCCGGTGAAAAAGGTGCCTGGCTTAGTATTATCACATATATCATTTTATCTATTTCTAAATTGATCATTGGTTATTTTGGGAATTCTGAAGCACTCCTCGCTGATGGATTAAATAATTCAACAGATGTAGTGGCATCAATAGCCGTTTTAGTCGGATTGAAAATAGCTAGAAAGCCACCTGATAATAACCATCGATATGGGCACTATCGTGCAGAAACAATTGCATCACTTGTAGCAGCATTCATAATGATTACAGTAGGTATTCAGGTTATTGTCGAAGGTGTTAAAAGTTTAACTACGGCAGGTAATGACGTACCAGATCTGTTTACTGGATGGGTTGCTTTAGCCAGTTCCTTAATTATGTTTCTTGTCTATTTATATAACAGCAATTTAGCCAAGAGAATTAAGAGTTCTTCAGTGAAAGCTGCAGCAAAGGACAATTTATCTGACGCACTTGTTAGTATTGGAGCGTTTATTGGTATTATTGGTTCTCGATTTGGTTTTCACTGGCTGGATACGGTTACCGCAATTATAGTGGGGTTAATTATTATTAAAACTGCTATCGAAATATTTAAGGATTCTGCACTTGAACTTACAGACGGTTTTGAAACTGAAGAATTAGAAGCGATAGAGAAAACCGTTAAAAAGAATCCTAATATAGAAAAAGTGAAAAGCATTAAAGCACGAACCCACGGAAATCAAACATTTGTGGATATTGTTATTGTAACCGACCACAATCTCACTGTTTTTGATAGTCATCAAATCACTGAAGAAATAGAGAACAGTTTACTGGAAAAACATCATATACAAAATGTTCATATTCATATTGAACCAAGATAGGTACTCATTGTACGAACAAGGACATTAATCATAAGCAGGATTAATGTCCTTTTATAATGAACTTCTTATGGTAGTAAAGGGCAGGTTAGTGTAACAAGATAAGTATATAAATGCTTTTTTTTCTCGGAAGAAACTAGCATGAGGTATATAAATCTACGAGTAAAAGAGAACAATAGGGGAAGGAGATGTGTGAAATACATTCAATTATATCTAGTGTACAAAAAATTTTGTATATAAATAACCTCATTTTTTAATGAATTAAACAATGAAAATAAAGTGTTCATATCATTTTGTAATAGGGTGATTTGATTCTCGATATTACTAAATTGTTTGTTTTGTTCTTTTCTGTATTCTTGCTCATTTAACTCATTTAATTCTGATTGCTTTATATCTAGAAAGGCTCCGCCCATTGATACTAAATCACCAATTGTTATAGTACTAGCCCCAATTAATGCTAGGATAAAGCCTAAATTAGATTCATCGTCTTGGTCAGGTGAAAGAGGGTAATCTGCTGTATTTTCTATTTGCTCTTCTTCTTCAATTTCTCCAATTTCGCCAGCTTCAAAGCTGATGCCGAGGATTGTAAAAAGGTTACCTATTGTGACGATCATTTGGCCAAATAAATCTACTTTATCTCCAAACTCTACCGGCAAAGATTCGATAAATTGATTTTCCAAGTCCTTTTTAATCAACTATAATCACCTACTTGATTGTAGTCTGATTTTCTCCATTACTTTTAAAATAGTTTGATTTAAATCCTCTTGAATCCTTTTTAAAGATAAAAAATCTTTCTCTAGTTTTGTTTCATTTATTTCAAAAAACTGATCCATACTTTCAGTATTAAATACGTCGTTTAAGCAATTTAAAATCCCTTGGAAGGAAGACACTAATTGACTATGTTCATTGTTTAAAAATGATGGAGGAATTGTATTTTCTAAACAATGAACGCTAGTTCGTGCAACAATCGCAGCATTTTTTAAATCTAAATAGTATTGTTCTGGATTTATGATTAAACCATTATCGGTAAATCTCGGATAAATTTTATTTGATATATAGACTAAATTACCACCTGCAATTTACCATTTCATTTCCCCCGTAAATCTATAATTAAGTTAAACCAATATATGCCCAATGGCAAAAGAAGTTCCATGTAAAAAATTATAGAATCTGGTTTGCTACTGTGACTACAGAAAAGCGTTCTTCCTATTGGAGCACTTAAGTATTGTTAATAGTCTGCCTAATAGATAAGGGCTCCCCATAAATCTGTTACATTTTTTGGGAAACTTTATTGAGATAGAAATAGAATTATATCTGTAGTTTGCTTTCAACTAATTAATATACTGATATTCGGGCTGACCCGGTTCACTCATACTCTGAGCAATTGCCTGGATGATAGCACCAATGGCTTGTAACCAGCTGCCTATTGAGTTAAACTGCTGTTTTATTGAGCTGGTTGAAGGCAAATATCCTGCTATTACCAACATATTAATTCCAATTGTTTGCAATAGACCTCCGAAGGCATTATATAGATCAACAAGAGTAATGCTTCTTTTCACCGTATACATAAAAGACAAAGCGGTCCCTAATGCTTGTCCTTCATTTCCTAGATTGAATATGGTTTGTTGTGAGTTTGAATCATTAAATGGAAGGATATACCCGGCCACTTCGGCAGACAATCCGCCCGTTTGAATTATATTACCAACCTTATTTAGTGAAAGGCCCCTCTCCATGTCAACCAGTACTGCTGTCGCCGCAAGCTGAAGATTGTAACCAACTAAATTAATATCAGATGAGACCTTATTATTGAGTGATATAGGTGCTGTATTTCCAATGGCAGTTACAATCCTGCCAACAGCTCCTACCCACGTTGCGCCTGTTGTAATCTCTGATTTGTTCTCTATTCGAATCACCAACTTAATTTGTGGTTTTAGTTTAGTCATACAACATTGTATTCAAATCAGAATATTTATGTTCTGTTAAATTAATGGGTATTTTCGTATAGATTGATGCTATTTGTCCTAAAAAAAAGTGAATAACTGTCTTTAGAGGATAACTGTTTGTTGAATAACATCAATATGCCGATTTTTCAGATTTACTTTAACACGAGCAAATCTATTAAAAAGTAAACAACAAATAGAAATAGATCTAAAACTCAATTTCAAGAAATATTTAGGTCTATTGTTCGTATACGAAGAAATGGTATACAAATTAATGTAAAACAAAAACCAACACTTAGAAAGATTAAAACAAGTTGAAGATGAAAGGTAAGAGTCTTATTATTTGCTGTTCTGAAACTTATCTGTTATTCTAAAGAAGAATTATTTTTGTTCGGTTTCAGATTGAGAAGAGATTTTGATTTTCGTCTAAGGTATTTGAGCAAGGATAGTAATACATTGTGTGGACATCCACACTAGGAGGCAACAATTATGGAACAAGGTAAAGTGAAATGGTTTAATGCAGAAAAAGGTTTTGGATTTATCGAACGTGAAGGCGGAGAAGACGTATTCGTACATTTCTCAGCAATCCAAAGCGATGGTTTCAAATCTTTAGACGAAGGTCAAAGTGTAACGTTTGAAGTAGAACAAGGACAACGTGGCCCACAAGCTACAAACGTTCAAAAAGCTTAATAAAAGCTAATGATAGACCCTGCATATGCAGGGTCTATTTTTGTATTTAAATAAATTTGGTCAATAAAAAAGCCCTATTCAATAAATGAATAAAGCTGATGCAACAAATATATGAAACTAGTAAATCAAATGGTAGGCTAAGTATAGCATAGCGTTTGAATAATCCCTAATTTAAAACAGAGATTCGCACTGTAACCGCCATAAATGATTGAAGTTTAAAAAGAGACCATCAAAAAATAATGAGGCAGCATTCCTTTGATGAATGTAAGTAAATAGGTTTCTTATTTCATAAGGAGAATTAACTTTTTAACATTAGGGCATTTACCGTAAAACTGCAAAAAGGCTCAAACCCTTAATATACTTAGGTTTAAGCCTTCTCGAAAAGTATGATCCCGACTGGGTTCGAACCAGCGACCCCCACCCTGTCAAGGTGGTGCTCTCCCAGCTGAGCTACGGAATCAGAATAATATGTAATGGAACAATATTTAATATAAAGGGTTAGACAAATAAAGTCAAGATGAATTTTGGTTGTTGGGTAGGTATTTAATGTGATTTCACTGCTGAAGAAATATAAATCTATCATCCTCATATAGAAACAATTAATAAATTCTTTCCATTCCTTTTACTCCCAATAAAAAGATACCGCACCTAAGCTGAAGGATCATACTGTAAATATCCGGCGCATTTCAATGCGAATTTTGTCAGTTAAAAGGTCTTTTTTGTTTTTTAAAACATTTTTTAAATTTTTTGAAAAATTTGTTTGACAGAATATACTAGAGATGATATTTTTAGGTTATATTAGTTCTCTATAAAGAACTAGTGACTATTTATCTATAAAATAGTTTAAGAAGTTTGAAAGACTGGTTGTAATTTGGATTATCCTTATGAAAATATCGCATAATCCAGTGCAATATTAGAATCATATAGGCTAATTATGCCTGTGTTGTTCTAAATAAAGAACATATATACATATAAGGGGGTGAAGGAATGAAAAAGGAATGGCAAAAACCGAATCTACAGGTTCTTGATGTAAAAATGACTTTTAGTGGTGGAGAGCTTAACGGCGGACATAGAGGAAGCTGATTGTACTGAAAAGAAAAGTGCCCTTATACAAATTTAGCGTATAAGGGCTTTTTTTAAAAAAATGGAGTGATGATGTTGGTTCAGGTATTGAAACAAATGATGTATCAAGCGTTTGGTTTTACAATCTCGAGTGCGATGAAGCTGCCAGAGTTAATTCAGATTGAACAATCAAGCTCTCCATTAGATATCGTCATACAGTATGAACATTTACTAGATGAATGGAACCAGACCTTAGATAAAGAAAAAGGATATTCGGTTAGAGGCAATCGTGTTTTATTTGAAATTGAAGAGGTAGCCGTCTTTGCTGTTGAAGCTGGAAAAACCATCAGCATCTCTCCGCTACTGGGGTCAGATGAAGATGAGATCAGGCTTTATGTATTGGGAACCTGTATGGGAATTATTCTAATGCAGCATCATCTATTTCCATTTCACGGAAGTGCCATCGTGCTTGATGGTGAAGCATATGCCATAGTCGGTGAGTCGGGTGCCGGAAAATCCACGTTGGCTTCGGCCTTTATGGGTCAGGGGTTTAAATTGTTAAGCGATGATGTTATTCCAATTTGTTTTACCGGGGATCGCCCAATGGTCATTCCATCTTATCCATCCCAAAAGCTTTGGCAGGAATCATTGGATCATTTTGGAATGAAATCCTCAGATTATCAACCTTTATATGGAAGGGAAACGAAATTTTCCGTACCGGTACGTGAGGGTTTTCTGCAAAAATCTGTACCGCTTGCCGGTGTTATCGAGCTATTGCCTGTCGATGAGAGTGCTGTTTCCATCACTCCGGTGAAAGGACTGGAACGGCTGCATACCTTGTATAGGCACACATATCGTAATCTTTTTTTAAAACCGCTTGGATTAATGGATTGGCATTTCGCTCGTTCGATTGAATTAAGTAATCAACTGACTATTTATCAGTTAAAACGGCCGATTTCAACATTTTCCGTGTATGAACTAGTTGAAAAAATTACATATATAACAGGGAAGGGGAGGAAAGAATGAGTAGTCAAGTAAAAGCTGTGACAGCCGAGAAGTTTGTTCAAAAGGAAGGTAATATGGTCAGTGATATGGATGGAGAAAAAGTAATGCTAAGTGTCCATAATGGTAAATATTATAATTTGGGTGAAGTCGGCGGACTGATTTGGGAGTTGTTGGAGGAACCTAAATCTATCAAGGAGCTTGTGGATCGATTGAGAGAAGAATATGACGTGAGCCGTGAAGAATGTGAAAGTCAGGTTCATACATTCCTGGAACTGTTAATAAAAGAAGAGTTAATCAATCAAACCATTACATCCTAAGGAGTTTTGTTCATGAATTTCATTCAGAAAGCACGGACCTTGCTCTCTTTAGATGGTAAAACTTTCTTGATGTATTTGGAAGCATATTATTTTTTAGGAGTGGCCCGGATACAAAAGAGCTTGCCCTTCTCCAAGGTTGCCCCAACCCTCGGCAGTAAAATGGAGGAGACACCTCTGTCTTATGTGCCAGCCCATACTGAGATCCTGCAGTCCGTATCTAAAAGTCTGGAAACAATGAGCAGATATACATTTTGGGAAAGTAAATGTCTTGTGATGGCGATTGCAGGAATGAGAATGCTTGAGCGTCGTGGCATTGACAGTACTCTCTATATGGCAACAGCAAGAGATGAGGAAGGTAAGATGAAAGCCCATGCCTGGCTGCGGAGTGGATTATACTTTGTGACTGGGGCAAATGGGAAGGAAAGATATACGGTGGTGGGGACTTTTGCTAAAAGAATGGGCGATCAAAAGGAGGAGAAATAATGGATAAACAGACTTTGCAAACAACTGGTTTTTCCAAAGAGCTGAATCTGATGCTCGCCTTGATCAAAAATGACGGGACTTCCATTCAACAGTTAATGAAGAGTTCGATTAATTGGCATGTATTTCTGGAGGTTGTCAAGCACCACAGACTGTATCCGATTATTTATAAAAAACTAAATGGTGGTTTGGGTGAAGAAATTCCTCAGGAAACGATGGCTCTGCTCCGGAATCTTTATCAGCAAAATACCTTTCAAATGATGAAATTGAGTGCTGAAATGGAACATATATCAAGTATTTTTCAAGAGAGTGAGATTCGTTGTTTATTTCTGAAGGGTCCTGCACTTGCTTTTCAACTATATGGAAACTTATCGATGCGCACTTCCAATGATCTAGATTTATTAATTCCTTTAAAGGACTTTGAAAAGGCAGATGCCATCCTCCTTAAAAGAGGCTATGAAAGGGATGGGTATAAACGATCGGTTTTAGGAGATTGGAAATGGAAAAACCATCATGTGGAATACAAACATCCCAAAACCTTTCAAAAAATAGAGCTTCATTGGAAGCTGCATCCAGGTGGAGCGAAAGAACCGAGTTTTGACCAACTTTGGAACCGGAGGAATATCAGTTCTTTGACCAAAAAACCAATTTATTTACTAGGTACAGAAGATCTTTATTTATTTTTGATGATTCATGGTGCACGTCATGGATGGTTCCGCATACGTTGGTTGCTTGATGTTGCAGATTTGTCTAAGCAAATTCAAGATTGGCAAGTGATAAAAAAGATGCAGCGGAGATATGAGGTAACCCATATCGCTGCCCAGGTGCAATTATTGGCAGAAAAATTAATAGATCAGAAGCTTCCACTCGTCAGTCATGTGACGGTAGGATCGTATCAATTAGCTGAAGATGCCCTCTTTTTAATTATGAATGAGATTGATATCCATGATGATAAACTTTCAAGACGGTTTGCCAAAAACGCCAATGGCTACTATCAATCTATCATGACGAGAAGGCAAAAGGCCTTTCGAATGATTGGAGCTCTTTATCCTTGTATTGATGATGCCAAGACATTGCCATTGCCTAAAGCACTGCATTTCTTATATTTTCCGCTGCGGCCGTTTTTGTGGATGTGGAGGCAGCTCGTTTAGTTGGGGGAGAGCACAGATGAAATCATTATGGATGTTTATCCAGGAATTGCGGACGTATGCAGGTAAAATCCTATATGTGAATTTACTTGGGATGGTACTCGTTAGTTTTATAGAGAGTATCGGCATCCTCCTGCTTATACCGATGATTGAGATGAGCGGTATGATTGACCAGGCGGGTAAGGCTATGCCCTTTAGCGAATGGTTTGCATTTGTTGAAGAGATACCAGTTGCCATTGGGTTAGCTATCATTTTAGTTATCTATGTACTTATAATTACAGGGCAGAACTGGTTTCAAAAGAAATTAACGATTCAGAACAGAATGATTTATGTTGGGTACACCAATCATCTGCGCACAAAAATATATCAATCCTTACTATGGGCAGATTGGTTGTTTTTTTTGAAGAAACGGCGTTCTGACTTATTGAACAGCCTCACCGATGAATTGAACAGAGTGAGTGTGGGTATCAGTCAATTCTTGCTCCTGGCTACTTCAGTCGTTTTCACGATTATTCAAATTGGAATTGCTTTGTGGCTGTCTCCTGAAATTACATTTTTCGTTTTGTGCTGCGGAGGCGTGCTGGCTCTGTTTTCAAGGAGATATATTAAAAAGTCAGAAGCAATAGGGAATCAGACAACGGAAATTGCCCGGTCCTATTATGGATCTATATCGGATCATTTAAATGGTATGAAAGAAATTAAAAGTAATTCATTGGAACACTCGATGAGCAAGTGGTTAAACAATTTCAATGATCAGTATAAACATGAACGTATGCAAAATGCACATGTTCAGGCACAATCGCAATTTTTTTATAAATCTTCCCAAGCTTTATTAGTTGCCCTTTTTATCTATTTATCTCTTAATATGTTTCATTCTGCACCTGAGGAACTGATTGTGATTGTTTTGATTTTTTCAAGATTGTGGCCAAGGTTTACAGCCATCCAGTACAGTATGGAACAAATTGCTTCGGCACTTCCTGCTTTTGATTCATTAACAAACCTATTGGAGGAATGCCAATCATCGAATGAGGCACCGACAGTTCAAGGGAATCATTTTTACTTTAAAGGCGATCTTACTTGCCAAAATGTTTCCTATCGCTATCAGGCAGATTCGGAACGCTATGCTTTGCAAACGATTAATCTTAACATACCGTTTCAATCAACGACGGCCATTGTTGGGAGATCAGGTGCAGGTAAAAGTACGTTAATCGATTTATTGATGGGTCTATTAAAAGCAGATGGAGGCAAGATTTTTATTGGTGGGACTGAGGTGAATGAAGAGAACAGATACTTGTTCAGGCAAAATATCAGTTACGTGCCACAGGATCCTTTCCTATTTAATGGAAGTATTCGAGATAATTTTATGTTAATCTGCCCGGATGCAAAAGAGGGGGATTTGTGGGAAGCGCTGGAATTCGCGGCAGCTGCCCAGTTTGTCCGTAAATTGCCGAATGGCTTGGATACGTTAATCGGAGATCGGGGTGTTCGTCTCTCTGGAGGAGAAAGGCAAAGACTTGTGTTGGCAAGAGCGATACTCAGAAAACCATCTGTGCTTATTTTGGATGAAGCGACAAGTGCTTTGGATCAAGAAAATGAAGCCAAAATCCAAGATGCACTCGATCGATTAAAAGGCAAGATGACAATCATCATTATCGCCCATAGGCTGTCAACCATTCGCAATGCTGATCAAGTGCTTGTTCTCGATGAAGGTCGAATTGTACAAACAGGACGGTACAATCAACTTGCCGCAGAGAAGAAAGGGGTATTTAGCCATCTGCTTGGTTCTTAAACTCTTGGTGAAGTAGTTGGGTGAGGATAAAGTAGCATACAGGAGATTGGGGGGATTGGATGAATCCTGGGAATTCAAAAGAAATTAATGTCAGGGAATGGATTAGGGTCTTAAAGAAGAGGCTATGGATTATCACCATCTTTACCGTTCTTACATTTATTTGTGGTTTATTCTATATCAAATGGTTTACGACACCGCTTTATCAATCTTCTGCAGCAATTATCATCGAAGCAGAAGCTGAATTGAGGAATACACTTCAGGTAATTATTAAGGATTCGAATGTCATGGAGAAGGTAGGTCGTGAACTTGGGCTTTCAATGAGTCCGGAGGATTTGGCTGCGAAGATTACAGTGACGAGCATTGATAATTCACAGGTTGTCAATATTGGCGTAGTTGATTCCGATCCTGAACAGGCAACTGCCATTGCCAATACAACAGCACGAATATTTAAAGAGGAAGTACCTTCCATAATGAACTTTGATAAAGTACATTTTCTTTCAAATGCAAAAGAAGATTTAACTCCCATCAACGAAAACCATACCAAGCTGTTAATTGCTGCAATCGGCCTGGGAGTGATCGTGGGTATTGGAATTGCTTTTCTGCTGGATTCACTTGACCGTTCCATCCGAAGTATTGCAGATATTGAGTCCATAATTGGTATACCGGTTATCGGAAGAGTATCAAAGATTAATCGCGTGAAACGAAGTCCAACAGGTATAAACGGACAAAGAGTCTTGGTGACCCACAGGGGTGAGGAATCTTCATTATGAACAGAAAAATAATGTTTAAATCGGCATGGAAAAAAATATGGCCATTTTCGGTGAAACGAGCGCTTATTTCGGAGGAGTTTAGAGAAATTCAAACAAATATTTATTTTTCAGAGGAGGGGACTGACTCTCGCATTATTTTGGTTACCTCTCCATCAGAAGGAGAAGGTAAAACGACCATTTCTTCTAATCTGGCAATCTCTATGGCATTGGAGGGAGTAAAGGTTTTGCTGATTGATGCGAATTTAGGTAAACCGGCAATCCATTCTTTGTTTAGAATCCGTAATACAATAGGGTTGGCTGATTTATTAATGGGAGAGGCGACATTAGGGCAATCGGTTTATCCTAATTGGTTGGAAACATTAGGTATTTTGACGAGTGGGGGGAAGGTGCCAAAAGCAGGATTGTTAGGCTCTGATGTGATGAAAAAAATTTTACATGAAGCTATTGAACAGTATGACAAGGTCATTATTGATTCAGCCTCAATTTTAGAAGCTACCGATACTAAATTGCTGGCTCATATGTGTGATGGTGTCTTGCTGGTTATTCAAAAGGATCGTACCTCCATAGAAGATGCAACCAATGCTCGTAAAATGCTGGAAATGGCGAAAGCAACGATTATTGGAGGAGTTTTAAATAAATAAGTATTTTTTTTAACCAATTAGTTCTTTATATAGAACAAAATGTGCTTTTAATAGATTTTTATAGTTGTGGTGATGTCTCCTGACCATTATCAATGGAGACACTCGGTCATCTTGTGGGTGAATAGCCTTAGACGCCAGTCGTCAAGGAGGTGATGTGAGGAGGGGTTAGATGCCCTTTTAATTTATATAGTATCCATATTTGTATGGGATGATTTACTCCGCAGCGTGTCCATGAGTAAATTTTTAATAGACACTGATCAATCAATTTTAAATTGTAAAGCCTTTACTTATATGGTAGAGCGGCATATAGGTAAGGGTTTTATGAACTAGTACACGAAGAAGGAGGAGAAAACCATGAGTTATAAACAGCGTTTTTGGATATTCGCTCTAATCGATTCATTTATCATCCTGACAGCTATTCTTTACGGCACATTTTTAGTAAACGCGTATATAACGGTGGAAATGACTTATTTAATAATACTTGCAGTCATGTTAATTATCGTTACTTTGGTTTTTTCAATGGTGTTTAAGTTATATAGAAAAGCATGGGAATATGCGAGTATTGAAGAATGGTTTGTCATTTTCAAAGTGGTTTCCTGTTCTATTGTAACAGTAGCTATCCTTCAATCCATCTTGATGCAGAATGTATTCGTTCGTCTGTTCGTTGCTGTAGGACTATTGAATTTAACGTTCATGGGAGGCGCGCGCTTTTGCTGGCGATTATTCAGGGATTCTGTCTTGAATTCGCGTCAGAAAAAAACGCGGATTTTAATTGTTGGTGCCGGTTCTGCAGGTAGGATGGTTGCCGGTCATTTGCTAAAAAATATCAATTCTCAAATACAGCCGGTCGGGTTTATTGATGATGATCCTGCCAAACAGCATCTGCATATTTTTGGTATTCCGGTTTTAGGAAAAGCGAAAGATATTCAGTCTATCGTAAAAGCATGGGGAGTGGAAGAAATTATATTGGCAATTCCTTCTTTGCCAAAAGCAACCTTATCACAAATTTATCAACTATGTTTAAGTACGAATTGTGTGACGAAAATATTGCCTGGTTTGGATGAAATTTTGTCAGGAAATGCTCCAATCAGTGAGTTTCGAGATGTTAAGGTTGAAGATTTGCTGGGACGGGATCCAGTTCAATTGGATTTGGAAAAGATTGAAGAGACCATCAAAGATCGGGTCGTCCTGATTACTGGTGCAGGAGGGTCAATCGGTTCAGAGATTTGCCGGCAATTAGCCAAATTTGAGCCTAAACAAATGATACTCCTTGGACATGGGGAGACGAGTATTTATCATATTGAAATGGAATTAGCTCATTCAGAAGATATTTCAGATATAGAGATTATTACCGAAATCGCAGATATTCAGGATTTCAATAAGATGATGTATGTGATGGGGAAGTATTTGCCCGATTTCGTTTTCCATGCCGCTGCTCATAAACATGTTCCTTTAATGGAGCGGAATCCAGATGAAGCGGTTAAAAATAATTTAATTGGCACGATGAATGTAGCTAGAGCTGCCAACTGGCATGGGGTCCAAACATTTGTATTGATTTCAAGTGATAAAGCTGTTCATCCGACTAGTGTTATGGGAGCAACGAAACGGTTGGCTGAGATGGTAGTCCAGAATATGAATCATGAAAGTAAAACAAAGTTTGTGGTTGTACGTTTTGGTAATGTACTTGGTTCACGAGGCAGTGTCATTCCATTATTTAAAAAGCAAATCCAGGAAGGGGGACCAGTTACCGTTACGCATCCGGATATGGTTCGTTATTTCATGACAATTCCTGAAGCGTCCCGATTGTGTATTCAGGCAGCTGTTCTTGCGGGTGGCGGTGAAATATTTGTTCTCGATATGGGTGAACCGGTTAGAATAGTCGATTTAGCCAAGAAGCTAATTACGTTATCAGGATACACTCTGGAAGAAATTAAAATTCAATATACAGGCATTCGGACGGGTGAGAAATTAGTAGAAGAATTATTGGATCAGGATGAGATAAATGGAGAGCAAGTGTTTCAACATATTTATATTGGTAGCTCACAGCCAATTGATATGGAAGTAATTGACCTATTTATTCAGGAATATGCGAGGTTTAATGGAGAGCAATTAAAAGAGAGATTATTTATGCTGACAGATTATAAAAGATCTGGGGTTGCCGGATTGGTCATGGGGGGATGAAGGGATGACAAAAACAATTCTTTTTTGCGCCACGGTAGATTATCATTTCAAGGCCTTTCACCAGCCGGTTATGAGATGGTTCAAGGAGCATGGATGGATGGTTCATGTAGCAGCCAGTGGGGATCTTACTCTTCCTTATGTGGATAAAAAGTATACCATTCCTGTTCATCGGTCTCCTTTCCATTTCCAAAATCGCGCAGCTTATCTTGAACTAGCATCCATTATTGACCAGGAAAATTACGAAATCATTCACTGCCATACACCTATGGGTGGTTTACTTGCCCGGCTGGCAGCCAGAAAAGCGAGGAAAAAAGGAACCCATGTACTCTATACCGTACATGGGTTTCATTTTTATAAACACGCTCCTTATTTAAATTGGCTGGTCTACTATCCGATTGAAAAATGGCTTGCCAATTATACAGATTGTCTGATTACGATTAATGATGAGGATTATGGACTGTTGCAAGAGCATACATTTAATGCTGGGAGAATCGAGAAAATTAATGGAGTCGGTGTCGATATAGAAAAATTTAAACCGATCCCTCAGGTGGAAAAATTAGATAGAAGACAGAATTTCGGTTATTCGGAGGAAGATTATCTCCTGTTTTATGCGGCCGAATTCAATCGAAATAAAAATCACCAGTTTCTGATTCATACGGTTGCCCATTTAATAGAACGCATTCCGAATATAAAGCTCCTGCTTGCAGGTGAAGGAGAGTTGCAGGAAGACTGCCGAAATCTGACAAAACGGTTGGGGATATCTACTCAAGTGGAGTTCCTGGGTTTCAGGAATGATATTGATAGCCTTTTGCCAATTTGTAATGTTGTGGTCTCAGCCAGCCAGCGTGAAGGGCTGCCAGTTAATGTAATGGAAGGGATGGCTTGCGGGTTGCCAGTGATTGCTACACGGAACCGGGGTCATAATGAACTGATTCAAGACTGCCAAAACGGCTGGATTGTGGAACAAAATGATATGGAGAGTATGGTAAATAAACTGGCAGTGCTTTATATGGATCCTGCCATGGAATCTAAAATGGGTGCTTATGGAAGAGAAATTATGGAAAGTTCGTACAGTGTTGGCAGAGTGTTGCAGCAAGTGAGCCGAATCTATCAAAAATATATGAATGAAATGGAGGAAGAAGCGTGGACAGCCCAATAAGAGTTTTGCATGCAGTAGTGAATATGAATCGCGGGGGTGCGGAGACATTTATTATGAATTTGTATAGAAATGTCGATCGAAGCCGTATTCAATTTGATTTTTTGACATGCAAGCCCGGGGTGTTTGACAAGGAAATTGAAGGTATGGGAGGAATGATTCATCGAGTTCCTTATATTTCTGAGGTAGGTCCATTTAAATACCAGCTTCTTTTAAAAGAATTTTTTTTAAGTCATCCCGAATATAAAATACTTCATTCCCATCTGGATAAGATGAGCGGATTGGTATGTAAAGCAGCGAAAAAGAGTGGAGTTCCCATTCGTATTGCGCATAGTCATAATACAGAAAGTGAAGGAAGTTGGGCAATCAAATCGTATAAGTGGTATTCAGGAACCCATATTCAAAAAAACGCTACTCATTATGCGGCTTGCTCGAAAAAGGCAGCAGCCTGGTTGTTTGGCAACTCTTCCATGAAAGTGAATATTATTAAAAATGGAGTAGAGAGCGAGAAGTTCTTATTTTCAGAGGGTAGGAGACTACGCATTCGAAAAAAACTAAATCTTGCAGATGATGCGCTGTTGCTTGGTCATGTAGGCCGGTTTAATGTTCAAAAAAATCATGCTTTCCTGATTGAGGTGTTCGTTCGAACATTAAAGTCTTTTCCTGAAGCTCGACTTATATTAGTAGGAGATGGACCACTGCGTAAGCAAATGGAAGGACTGGCTGTCAGAAGAGGGATTAGGGATAAAGTCCTTTTTCTTGGGATTCGAGATGATATTCCTGATCTTTTAAGGGCGTTTGACCTCATGTTATTTCCCTCCTTTCATGAGGGATTACCGGTCACAATCATAGAAGCGCAGGCTGCTGGCCTTCCTTGTATTTTGTCTGAACATATCACTCAGGAGGTAGATTTGGGTGCTGATTTAATTCGATATGCCAGATTGGGTAAAGTGGAAGAATGGCTGACTAAGATAAGCTATTTTGCCAAGATAGATTTTAAAAGAGAAATTCCGGCGAGTACTCTGGCTGCCAAAGGATATGATATCCGTTCTACTGCGGAGTGGATGAATCACTTTTATATCAATCTTGTTAACTCTGCTGAAGAAAGGAGGGCTGTCGGTGACCGTACCTCCTAAACGATTGACTGTATTTACCCCAACGTACAATCGAGCCTATTGTTTAGGCACCTGTTACGATAGTATGAAAAAACAATCATGTCAGGATTTCTGCTGGCTCATAATTGATGACGGGTCCAATGATGGGACAGAAAAACTGGTCAGCTCCTGGATAGAGGAAGGAGCTGTCGACATCCGCTATGTTTATCAGGAAAACCAAGGGATGCATGGAGCACATAATACAGCATATCGTCTAATGAATTCAGAATTGAATGTATGTATTGATTCAGATGATTATATGCCGATGGACGCGGTCGGAAAAATACTCAATTTTTGGGAGTGTCATGGCGGTGAGCATGTGGGCGGCATCATTGGGCTAGATGCCTTTTCAGATGGAACGATCATTGGAACTAGGTTTCCTGATGATCTGGAACAATCCACATTATTTAATCTCTATCATAAGCATGGGATTAAAGGTGATAAAAAGCTTGTATATCGGACAAGTCTTACAAAAAAATACCCATATCCTTTATTTCAAAATGAACGATATGTCGGTCTCGATTATAAGTATTACCGGCTTGATTGTGAGTATGACATGCTATTGATGAATGAAGTCCTTTGCTGTGTTGAATATTTAGCGGATGGCTCAAGTCTTAATATGCTGCGCCAATATCGCCGGAATCCCAAAGGGTTTGCCTTTTATCGAACAGAATTAATGAAGCTTCCGATGGCTGGAAAGCAATTTAAATTCCGGCAGGCTATTCATTATGTGTCTAGTAGTTTGCTGGATGGGAATAAACGATTTCTTCAGGATACGCCTGAAAAATGGCTGACTGGATTAGCCCTATTTCCGGGTTTTTTGCTCTACGCCTATATAAGAAGAAAAACAGCAGCCTAGGCTGGACTGTCTTTCAGTTGAGGAAGGGAGACTGTTATGACAGTATTATATTTAAATTTAGCGTTAGTGATGATGTTTGCTTTGATGGCAAGATTTTATTCATTTGATATAGGGTTTGGTTCGATGTCGATCAAACCAAACAAGTTGTTCGCTCTGCTCGCTCTTTTGACACTCGTATGTGTTTCAGGACTACGTTCAAATATCGGGGATACTTTTTTCTATATGCATGCCTACAAAATAAATAGAATAGATTGGGCGTATATTTTCGAAAATAAAGACATTGGGTTTGGAATGTTGCAAATGCTGCTGCAGAGCATTTCTATGAATCCGCAGCTGTTAATCTTTGTGACAGCCTTGCTTACCAACGGTCTTATCCTGATAGTGCTCTATAGATACTGCCGCTTAATCGAAATAGGCTTGTATGTGTTTATCACAAGCGGTCTCTTTTTAACCTCTATGAATGGGCTGCGTCAATTTCTGGCAGCAGCCATTTTATTTGCGGGGACAACCTTTTTAATAAAAGGAAACTGGAAAAAATATGGCTTTGTTGTGTTGCTGGCCTCAAGCATCCATATGAGTGCGATTATTATGATTCCAATCTATTTTCTTGTCAGAAGCAAGGCGTGGTCTAAAACGACGTTTTTGCTTCTTTTTTTATCCGTAATTCTTATACTAGGATTCAATCAATTCTCAGAATTGCTTTTCTCCGCACTGGAATCGACACAATACGGACATTATCAAAGCTTTTCTGAAGGAGGAGCCAGCATGGTGCGTGTGCTTGTCACCTCCGTACCTCTATTGTTGGCTTTTTTGGGAAGAGAGCGGATAAGAGAAATCTTTCCTGAAAGTGATGTCATTATAAATATGTCCGTTTTAGGATTGGTGTTTATGCTTATCTCCACTCAGAACTGGATATTTGCCAGATTTTATTATTATTTCGGGCTTTATCAGCTGATCTTGATTCCGTGGGTTGTACAATCATTCAGAGAAAGGGATCGGAAGCTGATTTACTTTGGAATCTTAATCTTCTATTTTGTTTTCTTTTATTATGAGGAAGTTATTTCTCTCGGTATTGAATATAAAAGTCATTTTTTCGGCGGGTGATGAGAATGAGAAGAGTGTTGCATGTTGTAAGTGCTCTGGAGAGAGGCGGAGCGGAAATGTTGATTATGGATGTATATCGCAGAATCGACCATGAAGAGCTGCAATTTGATTTTGTTTCCCATGGGTTAAAAGAGGGAGAATTTGAAGCAGAAATCAGGCAACTGGGGGGAAAGGTTTTCCGAATTACTAGTCTTGGAAGGGCAGGTCCTGCACCTTATATTAAAACATTAGTATCTATCATGAAGGATGGACAGTATGATGCGGTGCATGTTCATACTGATTTTCAGGGAGGCGTCGTGGCGTTTGCTGCTTTTTTATCAAAGGTGAAAATCCGCATCTGCCATTCACATTGCACGAGTTGGAATAGAAGAGAATATGGAATGCAGGCATTGGGGCTGAGGGCTTTAAAAGGAATGATTCATATGTTTGCCAATCAATATTGTGCCTGCAGTGATGAAGCGGGCCGCTTCTTGTTTGGGGAGAATTCCCGAAACTTAAAAATTATGAATAACACGGTTGATATAACAAGCTATCAATCACTGAATGAAGTAAATAGGCAAGCAGAAAGGAAGAAGATGGGTATTCCATTGGAAGATCTGATAATCGGACATGTAGGTCGTTTCTCAGAATCTAAGAACCAATCGTTTATTCTGAGCCTTCTTCAACATCTTCACCATAGAGGTGTAAAAGCTTCAGCCATATTTGTTGGGGATGGACCGTTAAAGCAGGAAGTAGAGATTGAGGCTGAGAGATTAGGGGTCGAAAAATCGGTTCATTTCCTTGGCATACAGCCGGATATTCCAAAATGGATGTATCTCTTTGATGTTTTTGTCTTTCCTTCCCTTTTCGAAGGCTTTGGAATTGCCGCCCTTGAAGCGCAGTGTGCGGGAACGCCATGTATCGTGTCAGATCGTGTTCCTGCTGCAGTGGATACGGGAGTAGGATTAGTTACTTATTTGGGGCTTGAAGAACCGATTGAAAATTGGACAGATGCAATTATGGGTACTGCCTCCCTGCAAAAACCATCTTTATCAGGAATACATGATCAATTTTTACAGAATGGTTTTGATGTGGAAAATAGCGTTAGACAATGGGCAAAGTTATACATGTCGGCGAGTTAGGTGATTTTAGAATGAAGATAAAAATTTTATTTATGGCCCAGTATTTACAAACTGGTGGAGTGGAAAGAAGTCTCCTGGCCCTGCTTCATCAATTGGATTATGAAAAGTACGAAGTCGATTTGCTTTTATTTGATTATAGTGGTGTTTTATTTTCGCAAGTTCCTCGTGAGGTGAACCTATTGCCTCCATTATTTGAAACATTTTCACTGCCGATTGGACAGGCAATCCCACAATTGGTACGAGGCAAACAATATTCTTTGCTGGCCGCTAAGCTGTTGTCCGCCCTGGCCGGCAGGTTATCTAGAGGTGTAGGTACTGCTAGAAGGTGGTCTGTTTATCGATCGACACTTCCGGCGAATGAAAAAGTGTATGATGCAGCTGTCAGTTACCTCGATTTCTTTTGCAATTATTATGTGATTGAGAAGGTGAAAGCAAAACGGAAAATCGTCTATAACCATATGGACTATCATTACAGCATGGGTCAGGGCTGGCCAGCACCGGAACTCGATGAAAAAGTATTTGAAAAAAGCGATTGGATTGTATGTGTATCTGAATCAGCCAGTCGCTCATTAAAAGAATACTTCCCGGAGAATTCCTCAAAGATAAAAGTCATTCATAATATGGTATCACCCGCATCGATACGATTGCAGGCAGAGGAGCCGATGGAAGAGGAGTTTGCAGAGGCGAATTCTGTCGTGACGGTTGCCAGATTGGTCGAGGAAAAAGGAATTTGGGAAGCCGTGGACGCTTGCAAAATGCTTGTGGAGCGTGGAGTGAAAATTCGATGGTATTGGATTGGAAATGGGCCTGAGCTACACTCCCTGGAAAAGAAAGTGAAGGAGTATGGATTAGAGAAATGCTTTCATTTGCTGGGTGAAAAAGCAAATCCTTATCCTTACATAAAAAACTCTATGATCTATGTACAGCCTTCTCGAACAGAAGCCCATTGTGTCGCGGTAGAAGAAGCACTTACACTTGGATGTCCAGTTGTGGTGACTGATATTCCATCATTTCGTGGGCAAATCAGGAATGGGGAGACCGGAATGATTGCTGAAAGCGGGACAACGGGGTTGGCGGATGCGATTGAACAACTATTGATTTCTGCTGAAGGGCGTACATTACTCAAGAATCATTTGGCAAGGAGAAACAAACAGGGATTGGAGAAAGTCCATCCCTTGGTAAATTTATTGGATGATAGATAGACAGTCATTTAAAATATTCTCTTTTTAATACCATTTAGGAGACTTTTCCTCGATGATGGAGCCATGATATGTTTACTTTCTTAATAAAATAAGCAAGTTTCCAACGAACTATGTGAACAATGGTTTTCACACATAATCCCGTACAAGTGAGGTGTATCTAATTGAAAAGAGTATTTGATTTCAGCTTGGCACTCGTCATGCTGATTTTTTTATGGCCGTTTTTGTCTATTTTAGCGATTCTAATCAAATTTAAATTGGGATCTCCTGTCCTCTTTATGCAACAGCGACCCGGTTTATATACAAAACCATTTCAACTATATAAATTTCGGACAATGACAAATGAGTGCGATGAACACGGTCATTTATTAGCGGATGAAGTACGGCTGACTTCATTTGGGAAATGGTTGAGAAAATACAGTCTGGATGAGTGGCCGCAATTATATAACGTATTAAAAGGGGAACTGAGCTTTGTTGGTCCAAGGCCTTTATTGATGGAGTATTTACCCTATTATTCGGAAGAAGAAGCGAAACGGCATTTGGTGGTACCCGGTATTACAGGTTGGGCACAAATCAATGGCCGTAATAACATTAGCTGGGAAGAAAAATTTGCGTACGATCTATGGTATGTCAACCATCGTACCTTTTGGCTGGATTTGAAGATTATATTCTTCACCTTCAAAAAAGTTATTCATTCTGAAGGCATTACAAAACAAGGGATGGCGACAGTAGATTATTTTAAACGTCCGCTGAAGGAGTGATTGAAATGAATTATGCGGTTATTGGCCATGGAGGGCACAGTAAGGTGATTAAAGAATTAATAGAATCCAGCGGTTGTGGTCAAATTATTGCCTATCTGGATGATAAGTATGAATTGCTGGATGCCATTTTAGATTTATATATTGGGCCAATTCATTCTATTCATTTTATTTTGAAGCAATATCCGGACGTTAAAGTAGTCATTGCGATTGGGAATAATGAGACCCGAAAAGCAATTGCTGAGAAATTAAATCTATCTGACGAGCGCTATTGTACACTAATTTCCCAGAAAGCCATCATTAGCCCAAGTACCCAAATAGGTATAGGGTCCGTAGTAATGCCGGGAGCCATAATTAACGCTGATTCAAAGGTTGGAAAGCATGTGATTGTTAATACGGGAGCTATTGTCGATCATGATTGTGAGATAGGGGATTATGCCCATGTGTCTCCAAGGGTATGTTTAACTGGTTCAGTTACTCTTCAAGAAGGTGTCCTGGTTGGAGCAGGAGCTTCTATTATCCCTGAAATCAACATTGGTAAATGGTCAAAAATTGGAGCAGGAGCAGCGGTTGTTAAACATGTACCTGACTATTGTAAGGCAATGGGTGTACCTGCCCGAAACATTGAGAATAAAGAAGGGGGTGGAGCTAGTGCAGACGGTGGCATTTAAGAAAAGAATACCTCTGGCGATCCCTCATCTAAGTGGTGGAGAAATGGCTTTTATTCATAAAGCTCTTGAGGATAATTGGATTGCTCCTGCAGGTCCGCATATTGATGCGTTTGAAAGAGAAATCGCTGAATATGCAGGGGTGAAGGGGGCGGTGGCTGTTAATTCAGGGACCGCAGCAATTCATTTAGCGCTATCTTTGATGAATGTGGGGAAAGGGGATGTCGTTTTTTGTTCATCCCTTACCTTTATTGCCAGTGCAAATCCAGTGATTTATCAGGGAGCGGAGCTTGTCTTTATTGATTCAGAGCCGGATACGTGGAATATGTCACCAGAGGCTCTTGAACAGGCACTGTATTTTGCGGCGAAAAGCAATAAACTTCCTAAGGCTGTTATTGTTGTAGATTTGTATGGGCAAAGTGCCAAGATGAATGAGATTTGTGCCATTTGTTCCAAATATGGAGTACCTATATTGGAGGATGCCGCTGAAGCCCTTGGTTCCTTTTATCATGGCCAATCATGCGGAAGCTTGGGTGATTTTGGTATCTTCTCCTTCAATGGGAACAAAATTATTACTACTTCTGGTGGAGGAATGCTTATATCGAATAATACTGAGGCTCTGGCGAGGGCAAAATTTTTGGCCACGCAGGCAAAGGAAATCGCTCCTCATTATGAACATAAAGAAGTCGGTTATAATTATCGGCTCAGTAATATTCTGGCAGGGGTTGGCAGGGCACAACTGGAGGTTTTGCCGGACAGAATTGAAAAGAAGAGGATGATTTATGAAACGTATCGGGCAGCTCTGTCTGAGATTGAGGGGTTGAACTTTTTGCCTGAACTGGAACATACCTTATCGAATCGTTGGCTGACGGTACTCACTTTGGAACATAAGGAAGATGTTACACGATGCTTACAGGCATTGGCAGATGAAAATATTGAAGCTAGACCGATGTGGAAGCCATTGCATATGCAGCCTTTATTTAAAGATGTTGATTTTTTTGCCCATCAAGATGATTTGCCTGTATCTGAACAATTATTTGAGAAAGGCATTTGTCTTCCATCAGGTACCAATATGACAGAAGAGGATATGGAGAGAGTTATTGACTGTTTGCGGATGACATTAAAGTAGTCAATAACCTGGTCTTCAGAAGGAGGTGAAGAAATGATAGGGAGAAATATACAGGAAATTCGAAAGCGTAAAGGACTGACACTGACTCAGCTCGCAGCCAACGCTGGAATATCCAAATCCTATTTAAGCAATATAGAACGAGGAGTGAATCAAAACCCCTCTATTGAAGTACTGAAAAGGCTGGCGGTTGTCTTAAATGCTGACTTGAAAACGCTATTGCGTGTACAGGAAAATACTGAACCTGATCACAAACTGAATCAGGAGTTAATAGAATTAATTGAGGAATTAAAGACAACGGTTGTTGATAAAGAGCAAATGGATGAATATCGGGCATTAGTTCAGTATATTAAGTGGAAAAATAAAGCGTAAAATGGCCATTTTTATTTGAAGGAAGAGGATTGAAGAATTATGTTGAATAAGAAAAAGGTCAGCATTATTGTACCAGTTTATAAGGTGGAAAAATATTTGCCACGCTGTGTTGAAAGCCTGATTTCCCAGACCTATCAAAATATCGAAATCATTTTAGTCAATGATGGGTCACCTGATTCCTGTGGGGAAATTATAGACTATTATGCCGACCACGATCAAAGAATTATTCCGGTTCATAAACAAAATGGCGGTGTTTCAGATGCACGAAATACCGGAATGGCTTATTCCAGTGGTGAGTACACGTTCTTTGTGGATGGCGATGATTGGATTGCTCCTGCTTTAATAGATGGTTTGGTTGATCGATTGGAACAGTTTCACGCTGATGTTATACAAACAGCTCATTATTACGCCTATGAGGATTATTTTCTATATGACCATCGATTTGAGCAACAGGATAATCCGCCGGTCGTTTTGGATAATCAACAATTAATGCGAGAGCTTGTTCTCAATCAAGTCGTGAAAAATTTTGCCTGGGGGAAACTTTATAAAACAGAACTCATTAGAGATACTCCCTTTCAAGAGGGTATTTTTTTTGAGGATGTATTTTGGTCACATCTAGTTATGCAAAAAGTTGATACGTATGTGATTACACATGAACCCCTCTATTATTATTATCAGCATGCAGATAGCATTGTTGCTTCCTATTCTAAGAAGAATTTGGATTATCTGAAAGGATTAAAACAACGCCATGAATTTTTAGAACAGTATTACAGCGACTTGTCAGATGAATCTTATAAAGAAATTGCTAAAGCTCATCTGATTCATTATCAGCTTTTACTTAGAAATAGAAAGAAAGATCCAGCTGGGATGTATCGTGCTGAAATCGAATTATATATAAGAGAAAATTTCTCTTTCTTATATAAAGCAGTGCAGAAAGACAAGGGGCTCAGGCGAGAGTTAATGTTTTTTCATATCGATCCCTATCTATATATTGCCTTCTTACTAGTAAAAAAAGGGTTGCGCATGATGCATATTCTTCCGAAACCCATAGGACTCGAGCGAATGATGGTCACGGAGAAAACTGGAGAGGTAAGTATATGAAGAAGAACGTTTTGTTTGTAATAGATTCCTTAAGCTGCGCAGGTGCTGAAAAAAGTTTGATTACATTATTATCATTGCTCGATTATTCGAAGTACTCGGTTGATTTGCTATTGTTTGCATATGGAGGCCCTCTTGAAAAATTGGTACCGGCTGAAGTAAAGCTGCAGCCGCCGCTGCCGTATATGTATTTTTCAAGTCTCAGCTTTATCGAAGCTATCAAGTACGCCATACGACATAGAGAATATCGAATGCTTTGGTCAAGGATCGTATATTCTGTACGCCTGAGGGTGAGGTCCTATAACAATCCTCAAATAGCGAGAATTTTTTGGGAGAGTGTATCAAAGCGAATTCGACTAAATACACGAAAATATGATATTGCGATCAGTTATGCACAGGGAATTCCAAATTTTTATGTAGCTGAAAAGGTCGAGGCTACAAAAAAATTCAGCTGGGTAAATGCCAGTTATGAACTTGAACCGAAAGAACAAGCATATCAGAATAAATTTTATGATCGTTATGAAAAAATTGTTGCCGTATCTGATTCAGCAAAGAGCACCTATATTCAAACATTTCCTCACTTTCAGAATAAAGTGGAGGTTGTTTACGATCTGATTGACTATGAAGAAATTAAGAGGAGAGCAGAGGAACCCGTCAAAGGGGTTTATCCATACGAAAAGGGTTTTTCTCTGTTAACCATCGGACGCATGGATTATTTGAAAGGATTTGATCTTGCGCTTGAAGCCTGTAAGCTGTTAAAGGGAGATGGCATGGATTTCCGTTGGTATATTCTTGGGAAAGGTCCTTTGCAGGAAGATATGGAGCAATTTATCAAGAGGAATGGACTGGAGGATTATGTTGTCCTGCTTGGGGTCACGGAAAATCCTTATCCCTATATAAAGCATGCTGACGTGTATGTGCAAACGTCTCGGTCAGAAGGGTATGGGCTGGCCATAGCGGAGGCACGTCATCTGAATATTCCTATTGTCTCAACTAGGTTCGAATCCGTACATCTCCAAATAAGGCATGGAATTAATGGGTTGATTGTGGAGCTGGATCCGAAAGCTATATATGAAGGGATAAAGCAATTAATGATCAATCCCATGTTGCGGGAACAGATAGTTAGAAACTTGCAGAAAGAGAAAAAGGGTAGCAGTGAAAATATTGATCGTTTTTATCAGTTGATTGACTAAGCCGCGACCATTAAAGGATGGGACAAATGAGAACGGAGCATTCTATAAAAAATATGTACATTGGAATGGGCACGCAAATCATCATTGCCGTGCTTGGCTTTGTCTCAAGAAAGGTCTTTTTGGACAGTTTAGGTCTTACCTATCTAGGTATAAATGGCTTGCTGACAAATGTACTGGCCATGCTGGCATTGGTAGAGAGCGGTATTGGAGCAAGCATTGTTTATAGTTTATATAAACCACTTGCCCTATCTGATCGTCCTAAAATTATTGCGCTCATTCAGCTGTATAAGAGAGCCTATGCGATTTTAGCCATCATTATAATTGTAATTAGCCTTATCTTTTATCCTTTATTAGGGAATTTATTAAAAGAACATGATGTGGGCATGACGGTTACCATTGCCTACTTTCTATTCGTAGCCAAAAATGCAATTGCCTATTTGAATGCTCATAAAATATCCTTAATTGCCGCTGATCAGAAAGAGTATGTTTTAATGCGCGTTAATTTCCTTTTTCAGCTGCTCGGATATGCAGGAAAGATTATGATTCTACTATGGACCCATAACTATCTTCTTTATTTAGCAGTAGAAGTTGGATTATTCCTTATCCAAACCATGCTAAACGGACATATCGTCACTAAGCGCTATCCCTATATTAAAACCAAGATCCGCTATTCACTGGATGCTCTTGAAAAGAAGCAGCTGATAAAAAATATCAAAGCCATGTTTCTTCATAATATTTCAGGCTTTTGTGTAACCGGTACCGATCATTTATTAATCTCGGCCTTTATAGGAGTTACTGTTGTAGGAATTTATTCAAACTATACGATGATTATGGGGCAATTGGGGACCATCCTTGCGCCTCTCTTAGATGGTTTCGGTGCCAGTGTTGGGCATTTAATCGCCCTCGAGAATAAAGAAAAGCGATATCACATATTCAAGGTAACCTACTTTTTAAACTTTTGGATTTATTCTGTCAGTGTCATTTTTTTGTTTTGTATGTTGGAACCATTTATTAATTGGTGGCTTGGCGGTGGGTACTTATTGGATCCTTTGACGTACTGGATCATTCTGATAAATTTTTATGTAACAGGAATGAGAGCTTCCGTCTTAATTTTTAAGGTGAAGGGAGGTATATTCGTCCAAGATCAATATTTTACATTATTGGAAGCAGGAGTTAATTTAATAGCATCTTGTGTATTAGTGAAGTATATGGGTTTGCCAGGAATATTTCTAGGAACCCTTATTAGTACATTAACCACTGTGTTTTGGAATTCACCTAGACTAGTTTATAAATATCTGTTCGATCAAGAGGTATTTACCTATTTTAAAACATACACACTCTACGCTTGTTTAACGATAGGGACAGGTACGCTAACGGTATGGATTGCAAACCTCGTGGTCCACGGAGAAAATTTTGTTTCATTAATGGCGAAAGGGTGTATTAGTGCGCTCATACCTTGTGTGGTATATACCGTGCTATTTTATAAACGTGATGAATTTATTTACATCCAAAATGTAATGCTTCATTTTCTCCGTAGGTTGAAGGGGGTTAGTCAACGGAGTTCTTTAGAAAAATAAAGAAAAGGTGATTGTATTGGTTTGGGTATCTGTTTGTTGTCTGCTTATCATGCTGGGCAGCTTAATTTTATGGAAAAGGAAGATTATTGTAGGGGTGTGGTCTATCAAAGTATTTACTTCCACAGAGCTTGTAACAGAGGAGCCGGCCAAAAAAGTACTTAAAACACCGACATTACAAGCAGAGGATGTTACGGATATTCCTGCTGAATTCATTGCAGATCCGTTTATTCTTTATCGAAACGGATCTTATTATATGTTTTTTGAGGTGTTGGATAAAACTACCATGAAGGGCGTTATCAGCTTTGCGCATAGTGGGGATGGACATTCCTGGAAATATGGACGGATGGTTTTAGAAGAAAGCTATCATTTATCCTATCCTTATGTTTTTGAGCATGTAGGGGAGAGTTACATGATTCCGGAAACAATCGAAGCGGGAAAAATCCTGCTGTATAAAGCAAAGCAATTTCCGGATAAATGGGAGATTGTTTCTGAAATGGTTGATGGTAAATATGCGGATCCAAGTTTATTTTATTACAACCAGAAATGGTGGATGTTTGCGAGTAAACAGGGACAATTGCATCTATTTCATTCCAATTCATTAACAGAACATTGGACTGAGCACCCAAAAAGCCCTCTTATCCGCAATAACCATCATGTTACGAGACTGGGCGGAAGAGTGATTGTCGATAATGGAAGGATTTACCGATATACGCAGGATGGGCAGCCAACGTATGGACATGCTGTCAGAGTTTTTGAGATTACGGATTTGACTGAGAGCAGTTATCAGGAGAATGAAATAAATCTTGTGCTGAAAGGCACAAAGGAAAATGACTGGCGCAGGGATGGAATGCATAGTATTGATCAGGTGAAAACGGAAGAGGACAAGTGGCTGATCGCCGTCGATGGACACAGACTTGAGACTCGTCCGTATCTGTTATGGAAATTAGATTACATACGGTGTAAATATGGGAGTTGGCTCTGGAAAAGTGTTGCTGCCTTTGTTGTCATCTAACGTTTGAAGCTGCCGGGTATACAGATTTTTCGATTGGCAGTTTAGAACAGTCGTACTGTTAGTAATGGGATGCTAAGCTAGCGGAAAAAAAGCCTCCCAAAAAAAGGGAGACTTACGGTTGCCTAGACGAGCAACCTGGATAAATCCTGCTTAATTATATTAAGTCGGTCCTCCATAAGAACCTGTGGAATTTTATATCCAACGAAAAGAGGGGATACCACAAAGCGCGGGATGGCTTTGCAAATAACCAGGTCATGAAAATGGTAAAAGAAAAGGTTATAGCTGGTACATCCCTTATGGAACCCATTTAAAATATAACGAACAAGGATTTGTAGTTTATCAGCAAAATCATTCATTTCATCTAGTGTATGTAATATTAAGTTGAATTCGGTAAAACCGATGATAGGATATTTTGAAACATTTAACTCTATACCGGATTTCTTGTAGATCTCTAAGCCTTCAAAATCAATCATAGCCATATTCTTATGATAATCCACATGCTTCATTCCAATTATTTGCATATGAGCATGTTGAATACTGCCTCCAGAAAAGGGGCCATGGTTTTTAAATAAGATAACAGATTCGTATTCACCCGTCTTCTCCACCTCAAGCCATTTGGCAATACTGAAGCGTATTAATTCACGCATATGCTTTTGTTCATATCCCCTTATATCCTCGTTACATTGATCCGTTTCAATAATGACCGTTTGATAGGTATCTTGAAGGGCGGGATATTTATTCATTAACCAAATGATCTTTCCCTTCATTTCAATAATATCGGTAAGCTCGTCTCTATGGCAAAAGGGGCAGGCTGCTGCTTTATTTCGAATGGTTTCTGGTTTTTGACTGCCAATTGCACTTGAAAAATATAATTGCTGTTGATCCATACTGCACCTACCTTACGATCTTGTTAAAAAGAAAGTTCAATCTCTTCTATTATAGATTAAAGATAAAAGGGATTGTATCTTTTTGACCATATTTTAGAAACGTTAAAAATACATTACAATGAACCATTAGTAACCATATATATTATCGTACAAGGTTTGGATTCAGCAAATCGAATCTTCCAATTCACCACTATATTATAGAATGTTCGCAAAGCATGGAGAAAGCTACGATATGTTGTTTTAGCTCTACTGAAGTGATACGCTTAGCAAAAGTTTTAAAAAGGAGCGAAAGTATGAAAATCAAATTGCTAATCTTTCTAACATCTACAAAAGAACATGGTAGAAGTGAAATAGTAATGAAAACATTTGAATCAGCTTCCCGCCCCATTAAAGGAGATATTATGGAGGATCCCGGTTTTGACCCGAGATTTCATAATGGGTATGAAGTTGTTAAAGTGACTGTTCAATATGAGAAAAATGAATGCTATGTATCGCTTCATCCACTTGCTATTGAAATGGAGGAAATTAGTCTTGACGACTACATAGCGAAGTTGACGGCAAATGGGTGGCGAATTGTTTCGAAAGAAGAAGTATTGATTAGCTAATTATCAACTATGAATTTATACATAAAAAGCTCCCTACAGATAAACAGATTTATTTTTTAATCTGTCTACCTAATAGGGAGCATATCATATTAACTTTCTTTATCTGTTATATTTTGGAGACTTATCGGATCGGCCCCTTTACCATATAGATTAAGCCCCAACCTTCACATTGTCTGAGTCAGACTGATTTGTTAAATCTTTCTTTTGCAGCAACCACATTAATCCTGTCGATATGATTCCAAGGAAACCAATCAGCATCCAGGCAGAAGTGATCGAATATGCTTCGATAAAGTTACCCATGACCAGTGGACTTGATGCGTACCCAGCTCCTATCACAAGTGGGAGTATGCTGCTTACTCTTCCTCTGTGTGAAGCAGGTGTTTGATTTGCGATAAAGGTTGACGCATTTATCGCAATCATGATTTCCCCAATTGTCATGATGAAAATAGAAACATAGAAGAAGGGAAGCAGGGTGGTGAAGGCGAGCATTCCAAAGGCGACAGCATAGCATAAAGCTCCACCGGCTATTACTTTTATCGGCCTTGTTTTATTTGTCAGTTTAGTAATGATCGGCGTAAAAATGATAACCAATATGCCGTTAAAGCCGGCGAGTGTTCCGTAATAAGCTGCACCTGAATCATTAAATAATTCCTCTAAATGAAGCGGAATGGTGAATGCCCATTGAGCGTACTCGAATTCTATACACAATAAGATAAAGGCGAACATAATTAATATTGGCCTCGCCATCAGTACTTTAAAAACAGAACCTTCTACATGCTGCTCAAGTTTTCTTTCCGGTTCATCTATTATCGAAACATGCTTCGTTTTTGTCTCTTTTATAAAAATTAAAATCATTGATGTAGCTAAGAGTGTAGCTGTTCCGTCGATGATAAAAATAAGGTTTAAATGATTTTTATAGAGTAGACCCGCAATGA
Organism: Bacillus sp. z26; assembly: GCF_058313635.1. Lineage (NCBI taxonomy): Bacteria > Bacillati > Bacillota > Bacilli > Caryophanales > Bacillaceae > Bacillus > Bacillus sp. z26. The sequence goes on along the minus strand of NZ_JBZFQM010000002.1, from coordinate 651,006 downwards.
TAGGGCCAACGGCAAAACCTAAATTCCACCCCATATAGGTTAACGAATAAGCACCCTTCCGATTCTCTGGTGTGGTTAAATCTGCCAAGAGGGCGTCGTAGGCAGGTGAACATAGGGCAAAGAAAAGGGATGAAAGCATGAGTAAATAGGTCATGGTCATAGAAGGCTCTATAAAACCTCCAGCAATAACGGTAAATGCCCCTAAAGTTTGTGAAACGACAATGATAAATTTCCTGCCCAAAGTATCTGCCAGTTTCCCGCCCAAGATCATACTTGGTACAGAAATGATACTTAATAATGTAATATAAAGTCCTGCTTTCCCGCTATCCATGCCAATCTTTTGAGTTAGAATCAGAACAAGTAAAGGCTGTATAAAGCCTCCTAAACTATTAATAATCCGCGCAATGAAAATGATATAAATTTCTTTCGGCAATCCCTGGTAAGGAATAAATAAATTCTTGATCGACTGCATAAAGCCTCCTGTTTCCACTTGATTTTTCTTCCAATAATTTCTATTTTACAGATAAATAAGCAGAAAATGAATATCTATTTTTTGAAAATTTAAAATTAATAGATTTAAATAGATAGATTGCTGGGATGAATTGGTATAATGATATAAAAATGTTATTACATAATCGTATCAACGAGAGAGAAGGGTAGCAGAGTGGATTTTGTTAATGTATTGATGCCGGTATTTGTCATATTCGCTTTAGGCTATATAGGGGAGAAGAAAATTGGGTTTGATACCAAAGCCATCTCAACCATGTCCCTCTATCTAATGACGCCTGTCCTTGTGTTTAAAACGTTTTATACAAATAAACTATCGATGGATTATCTCTATATCGTGATTTACGCATTCGGCCTCTGTTTTGTACTTATATTGATTGTATATTGTATTTCCTTTATTAAAAAATACAATCTGAAGGAGACTTGCGGACTTATTCTTGGTTCTGTATTTATGAATAATGGGAATTATGGGACACCAGTAGCATTATTGCTATTTGGCGCTTCCGGATTTGATTATGCAATCATCTTAATGGTTACACAAAGTATAGTGATGGCAACCATTGGGCTTTTTGTAGCAGCACGAGGGAGTGATATAGGTGGTGGGATTAAAGATACCCTGGCTGTCGTAATTCGTATGCCCGTTATGTATGGAGCAGTTTTAGGGCTGTTACTTCAGTATAGTGGTCTTTCCATAAGCCCTTCCTTGATGACCACGATTGATTTAGTGGGAAGTGCAGCCATCCCGACGATTATGCTCGTTTTAGGTATGCAATTGGCAAAAATTAGCCTAAAGAGGATTGAATATGAAAAGGTTACATACGCCTTATTGATTAAATTGGCTGTCGCGCCACTTATAGCATGGGGAATTACATGCTTATTGCCTATCGATTCATTGCTCAAACAATTAATGGTTATTATGGCGGGAATGCCTGCAGCAGCGAATACAACGATGTATGCGATTCAATTTAATACAAAACCAGATTTTGTTTCGGTCTGTACATTTATAAGCACCATATTGAGTTTAATCACATTGCCGATCATCTTCTATTTTGTTTTATAGAAGATACAAAGAATGTTAGGTTAGTGGAATACATAAAATTAATTCAGCTAATCAAATGGATTTCATGTTAAATAGGAAATGTCGTAGGAAAGGATGGATAGAGTAAATGCATAAAAGTAAAATATGGTTCCCCATTCTATTGATGGGAATAAGTCTGGTGTTAGGTGTAATGGCTATTATGCAGTCAGCCAACTCTGATCCTCAAAGATATCCTTTATTCGGTTTAATCCCTTGTCTTATCGGTATTCTTTCCTTTTTATATGTTAATAAAAATGCAGAACAAAAGACTGTATTCCTCGGGTTTATTCAAATAATGAACGTAGCATTTATGATTTTTCCATTGTTTACCCTTCTGTATTTTATACTCTCGTTATAGATATGTTTTGCTACAAGGACCTCCATCTAAGAGGTCTTTTATTTTGCCTGTAAAGGAAGTTTCCCTGGTACTTAACCGAATTTTCTTGTAAACATCCTTACAAAACAATTTTATGAACAAGATCCTTCTAACAAAATAGGTGTACTGTTTTTTTGTCTATTTATGTAAAAAATATAAAATAATTGAAACTTTTTACTTATGTTTATAGTCTAATAGATAGAGAGAAAACAGGGGGGAGCCGGATGGAAGAAGAGACTTCTTTGGTTCTAAAGGCTATAAAAGGCGATGATGATGCCTTTTTAACCTTATTGGAACAACATAAGGAGCAATTGTATCGTATGGCTATTGTCTATTTGAAAAATGAAGGGGAAGCCCTGGAGGCTATCCAGGAAACGACTTATCGAGCTTACCGTTCAATTAGAAAGCTAAAGAAACCTTCCTATTTTTCAACATGGCTTGTAAGAATTTTATTAAATGTTTGTTCAAATGAATTAAGAACAAAGAAAAAGTACCATCAATTTATTGGACAAGAAATTGCCTATACGGATAATTATAGGCAATTAGAAATAGAAGAGGCCCTTATGCATCTGGATGAGCCATCGCGTGAAATCGTCATATTAAAGTTTTTACGGGACTTGCCTATAACGGAAATTGCGACCATTTGTGAATGCCCACAAAGTACAGTAAAAACAAGGCTTTACAGAGGTCTTCAGAAACTAAAGGAACTAATGAAAGAGACTGGGGGTACCAGCCATGTATGAAAAAGAGAGGCAGGATTTGTTAGAGCTAAAAAAGCAAATGGAATACATACCTACACCAGATGAAAAATTAGCCGCAGTCATTCAAAGGGGGTTTCGAAAAGCCAAGCACAAGCGAAGAAATAGACGGATGAGATATTGGGGACTCGCAGCCGCTGCACTTATACTTTTGTCTTGCATTAGTCTGGTTCGTGTATCGCCAGCTTTTGCAAATGCTCTCTCTGCTATACCCGGTGCAGAAAAAATTATTAATCTAATCAGAGACGATAAAGGATATATGTCTGCAGTAGAAAATGATTTTTTACAACCTATTGGTGAGACGCAAGAGAAGGGTGGATATAAGGTTACGATTGAATCCTTAATAGTTGATAGACACAGGTTGGTGATTTTTTATCATATCGTTGGAGCTGCAGAAGACTTACAAATCGAATCCCCAAAATTATTGATTGATGGAAAAGATGATGATCAACAATCGATATCGTATTCCGCCCATGATGATGGGGATGGATCTTTGGATATTGATTTACATCAACAGTTAACAAAGGGAGAAAAAGTCGAACTTTTATTCCATCTTCAAAATAGCTCGAGCTTAATAGGTCCATTTAAGTTTCCTCTCAAAATAGATCATTCCTTGTATAAGGATCAACATAAACAGATAGATATTAATGAAACCGTAACGATTGATCAACAAAATATTACGTTTGGAAAAGTTGAGATAGATCCATTGAGCATTAGAATTGAGGTAGACTATGACCCTGCTAACACAAAGAAAATTTTCGATTTGAGCCATGTTAGGATAATGGATGAGCGTGGTGAAATATGGGGAGCTACCGGTAGTTACACGAGTGAAGAAGGAAGCCATCTTTATATTGAAAGTAATTATTTTCGGCAGCCAAAGAAACTGTATCTGCTATTTGATGGGATCCATGCTCTTAATAAGGATGAGTTGATCATTGAAGTGGATGAAAAAACTGGCAGGCTCTTAAAATATCCGACAGACGGGATTGTGCAATCTTCTGAAATAATAGAGGATATGGTGAATATTTTTATAAGAATCCCTAAGGATACGGAAATTGCTATGGCAGGGGGGACGATCACTGACGGAACTGGTAAAGATATTTCAACAGGGGAAATCCATTACCGTGAGATAGAGGGGGGTGAAATCATAAGCTTCAATTATAAACCAGATGAGGTGATTAAAGGTCCTCTTAAGCTTCAATATGATACGTACCCGCTCACCCACAAACAACAAGTCAAACTACGGATCAAATAAATGAATAAACTCTGCCAGCATGATTGTTGGCAGAGTTTATCATAAATGTCATCTGATGAGCTTATACATAATAATAGGAATGGAAAGGGGGAAATCGGTTGAAAAAGAGTGCAATCATTAAAGGGAATTATCGATACTCCCTAAAGAGGGAATGGGATGATTACAATCTTAGGAAAGCTGTCTTTGTTCTTTTAAATCCAAGCACAGCTGATGACAGGGTGGATGACCGTACAACAATGCGCTGTATTTCGTTTGCTAAGAAAATAGATTGCGGCTCTTTGGAATTGGTAAATGTATTTGCTTATCGGAGCAGGGACTGGAGAGAGCTCAGCAATTTGTCTTTAGAGGAGGCGACAGGTCCAGAGAACCGGTTCTATTTAGAAAATGCCCTGCACAGCGGTTCTGAAATCATAGTTGGCTGGGGAGAAAACTGTACCATTCATCACCATGATTATCAGGAACTATCCGAATGGTTTAAAGGGTATGTTCCAAACTGCCTTGGTACAACAAGAGACGGCCATCCCAGGCATCCACTTTTTGTAAGAAGCGATACCACAATTCAACCTTATCTCTTTCCAAATGTAAGTTCATTTAAGACACCGTCATAAAACCAGTTAAGAGCTGCCCTATGGTTTCGGCAGCTCTTGTTTGATATTTCATGTATGTGATTGTTTGTTTCTCTAGGAGGCAGGAGGCGTCGTTAAAGGATCAGGTTCAGTCTCATCCGAGTCATCTTCTACAGGAAAAGCTTTTTCTCCCTGCTCACCAGCTGGATTGCCCTCATCTTCTTTCTTGTCTTCTTCTATTTTATCCTCTGTCTCATTTATATTTTCATCATCTTCATTCTTAATCGTTTTTTGTAAATCCTTTCATCCTTCTACCTTCTTATATTCATTTTGCTGCCTGTACTGGAAACAAAGGCTTATACGTTTTATATCATCACCTTTCCTTCTTAGGAGTTTCCTCTTTATTTTTATTCTTCTTCTTTTGCACTTTCGGATACGGCTTCCAACTGATGCAGAGGAATCCCCCATAATTCGATGATAATACCACCCATGATTGGTAAAATGAAAACATAATCATACCCCCGAGCAGTGTCGATAAATGAGGCATGAGAATTTGTCATAATCTAGTATTATTTATGATTTATGATTTCCATTCCCATATTTGGTATGGATAGATTCTTTCACATTTTTTCAAATGCACTTTCATAACTGGAAGATTAAGAGATTTTTGGTAATGATAAAGGGTTTTTAATACGGTATCTATCAAAATGATCTTAGGGGCTTTTAGGGTAATTTCTTCAGCAATTATTTCTCCTGAATCCTTTATATTCTACACGTTATTTAAGTTATATTATAGGCGGATAGTTAGACTGGACCGATAATATTTAAAAATGTATACGTTTTCTTTTTATTGGTAGGACTTTTATACTAAATCATCTGATTATATTACTATATGTGATTTATTATGTGGATTATAGATATCGAGAGTGTTGTATTTTAACGATATGTAATAATAAAAATGTGTTTGAAACACAATTGTAATATTAATATAACTTAATTGTTAAATTAGAATGATATACTAATCCATATTAGTTAATAGATAAATAGAAATGGTAGGAAAGACCTGATAGATTAAACAAACAAGGAAGCAGGGGAAACACTAAATGATAAAGAAACGAATTATAGCGTTTAATACAGCTCTATTAATTGGATTCAGCAGCTACATAGGAATTCCATCAGCCAGTGCCGCAAAAGATCCAGTCAAACAAGCAGAGGTAGACAAAGCGCAGGCTGCTCTAAATGAGGTACAAGCTGAAATTTCTACACTTAATAATCGTATTGCTCAGATCGACAAGGCTGTTAAAGATAATCAAAACATAATTAATAATACAGAAGAAGAAATTGTCAAAACGGGAAAACAAGTAAAGGCTCTGGATAGAGAAATTAAAGAGCTGGAAGAAAAGAACGAAAAACGCCAGGAAATTTTAAAGCAACGTGCGGTTGCGTACCAACAAACAAGTGGTACTGCTAGTTATCTTGAGGTCTTATTTGGATCTACTGGTTTTGGAGATTTTATTGAACGTATGGGAGCTGTTTCCACAATTGTTCAAGCGGATCGTGAATTAATTGATGGATTTGAAGAAGATCAGAAAAACCTTGAGGAAAAGCAAACAACTGTGGAAGAAAAGCTTGCTAGTTTAAAGGATATGAAGACAGAACTTGTTGGAATGCAGCAGGATATCATGCAACAACAGAATCAAACAAATTCCTTAAAGGAAGAGCTTAAGGCTAAGGAAGAAGATAGTCAACGAAAATTGGCAGAGGCTAAAGCGAACAACATCGATATTGTAATTGAGCCGGTTGTTGCTACACAAACTTCCAATGTAAAAGAAAAGGTAGAAAAAATTGCTGATTCTAAAACAAGCAACTCTAGTAAAGAAACTGTAAGCACTACTAAGAAAGAAGAAACAAGCTCTAAGCCAGCTAATTCTTCCAATAAGAAACCAAGCTCAAACAATAGTTCTTCTACAAATAAGCCAATCTATACTACTGGTAATACCCAAAATAAAAATATTCAAACCGTTATCACTGCAGGAAATAAATATATCGGTAACTCTGTATATGTATTCGGCGGCGGAAGAACTCAAGCTGATATTGCAGCAGGCCGTTTCGATTGCTCCGGTTTCGTTAGCTGGGCATTTAAACAAGGCGGATACTCTGTTCCGGCAAGCACAGATGCTTTGAAAAATGCTGGGAGACAGATTCCTAGAAGCCAAATGCAACCAGGAGATATGGTTTTCTTCGATACGTATAAGAAAGACGGCCATGTCGGCATTTATGTTGGCGGTGGAAAATTCATCGGTTCTCAAAGCTCAACTGGTGTAGCAAAAGCAAGTCTTACAAGCGGATACTGGAAAACAGTATTCAATGGACGTGTAGTGCGCGTTCATTAATAGATAAAAAGATTAAGAAAGAGACGTCACATTTTATGATGTCTCTTTTTTTTTGATTAATTTTTATCGGTTTAACCGTAATTTCGAGTGAAAGAGTGCTATCTTATTATGCTTAATCTCTTAGATAATTCGCCAGCCTTATCGACTATCAGTTGAAGTCTATTTAAACGTTTAAATTCTCCTTTCATATGGCTACAACCACTCTTTTGGATGGATGTTACCTAAAAAAATGAGGCCGTCCGATTAGTCAATAAATGACTTAAAGGCGGCCTCATTTTTTTTTAATCGTTATTGATGGTCCATTATTATTATCCAATAATCATTCCGGCAATAGCAGCACTTAGACAAGATGCCAAAGCGCCTGCCATAATTGCTTTTAAACCTAAACGAGCAATATCCGGTCTGCGACTTGGTGCAAGCTTTCCTAGTCCTCCGAGCAATATGCCGAGAGATGAAAGATTGGCAAACCCGCAGAGTGCAAAGCTGATAATGACAACTGTTTTATCAGATAATGTATCAATCATTGGGGCAAAGTTGCTGTAAGCAACAAATTCATTTATAACGAGTTTTTGACCAATGAAGTTCCCGGCTTGCAGGGCTTCATTCCAGGGAACACCAATAACGAAAGCCAGTGGAGCAAATATGTAGCTTAAGATTAATTCAATCGATAATTGATCATAGCCAAACCAACCGCCAATAGCACCTAAGATTCCGTTCAATAAAGCGATTAAGGCGATAAAAGCAAGCAGCATAGCTCCAACGTTGAGAGCTAATTGAAGTCCTGTTGAGGCACCGTTAGCAGCTGCGTCAATTACGTTTGCAGATTCTTCATCTTTAGTCATCTTAAAGCCTTCCGCATCTTCCTGACTTTCTTCCATTTCCGGAATCATAATCTTAGAAAGCAATAGTCCGGCAGGTGCCGACATAACACTTGCAGCAAGTAAATAATCCAAGGGTACCCCCATTAGAGCATATCCTACTAATACACTCCCGGATACAGAAGCTAACCCACAGACCATAACAGAAAATAATTCCGATTTCGTCAATTTTTCAATGAATGGTTTTATAACCAGAGGAGCTTCAGTGCAACCGACGAAAATATTGGCAGTAGCATTAAATGTCTCTGCATTTTTAGTACCTAATAGTTTTGATAGGGCGCCGCCAACATATTTGATGACAAATTGCATAATCCCCAGATAATATAAAACAGAGATCAAGGCTGAGAAGAAAATGATGATTCCTAACACATTAAATAAGAAAACCGTTGTAATGCCGGATTCTGGTGTATAAAGACCGCCTACCAGGAACTGGATTCCTTCATTGGCATACCCAATCGTATGGTTTACAACATCGGTTATTTTTTGAAAAGCAGCTCGTCCAAGTGGCCATTTTAAAACAATAAAAGCAAAAGAAATTTGGATCATTAGTGCCACGATCACAGTACGAATATTAATATTACGTTTGTTAGTGGAGAAGAGAAAGGCAATGCCTAAAATACAGATAATCCCTAACAAACCCCATAGGTAATTCATTATGTCACCTCATGATTGTATTTTTACATAAAAAAAGAAAATTGTTACTTTTATACAAGTTGTTAATATAACAATCATATGCTCATTATGCAAGCAGAGTGTATTCAAAGGAATTTCATTCTGAAATCGTAGTGTTAGCAGAGTATATGGCATGAATATAGGAAAATTTGTATAGTAATAATAAAGTCATTTAATAGACTTTTTTGAAGGAGGACTGGATTAATATGCAATTATCGAAGCCCCAGCGCCTGGCAATTGAACATGTTAATAACTATGCGAGAAGCCTTCAAAAGGAAGCACAACTTACCATTAATCATGTGCTGGAGATGTCAAACATATCACCGGGAACTTATGGAAATAGCATGAAGGCTATGAAAGCCAATGCTAGGATCAGCTTGCATTTTCATCCGGACCGACTTGATTATCAGATGGTAAGTGTAGCCGAGTCTTTGATGAAAGATGGTGTATATAAGAGTCAATTTGAGACTGGGATCTCGAATGGAAGTGTAACTGCTCACCAGGGGGGAGAACGTGACCTTTGGGAAGAAAGAATGTTTGGAGGTGCCTTTCAATTTAATGGCACATTAAATAGAGAACGACCTAAATACGGTGCATTAAATTTGATGTTACATTCAGATGGACCGGCACCCCGCTTTGGATCCTGCTATTTTCTGCTTTCCCCTAACGTTTCATACCGTTCTACCTATACATACATGGACTCTCACCTTAATTTAAAGCAAAAAGGAACGTATCAAGAGTTTGATTTACTGATAGCAGCGCTTTTAGATGAGTCATTTTCAAGAGAATTTGTACTTGGTGAAAGAGAGATGCGGCCGCCTCAGTTAATCCATCACTTTTTAACTAATCTTTCCAAAATACCGATAAATCCTTTACTGCAACCTACTCGAAATCTTGATTCCTATATTGAAGCGCAGGTTCATGGGGATATTTCGCTTGAAAATGATGTGGTAGCGCTTGTGGCTGATTGTTCTTACCAAGGTACTGATATAGGAGAAATGCTAGAGCAAATATGCAGCAAGTATTCAATAAGTATGTATTGGAGAATGGGGTATAAGCTTAGTGTGGAAGATGTGCCTGCCGATTTTAGAGGGCCCAAAATGCCTTATTTGGCAGAAAGGATTGCACAAAGCGATTATATTGATGCAAGGACAATTGGCCTTGCGGTAAAGGACTTATATCAGCATCCTGAAAAGTGGAAGGATTATGGGTCTATCAAAAATATGCTTCAGGAATTAAAGCTACTTTGGCATGTGCTGGTGAGGTATGGGTGAATTAAAGTGGATGACAAGTGTCCTAAATAAAGAAAAGGAACGAAATCCCAAGTACCTTTCTTTCCTATTATGAGAGCAGGGTATTCGAGCTTTTAATCTCTAAGAAGAAGGTGCTCTGTATTCCTGCCAGAGCACCTTTTCGTATACTTATTTTTTTACCGTAACCGTTTTTGCTTTGCTTGTATTTCCAGCTTTATCTTTCGCAATTACAGAGAGGGAAGTGCCGGCTTTTTGTTTTTTGATTTTGACCGTATAGTTCCCTTTACTGTTAGCCGTAGCAGTACCAAGTGTCTTGGATCCCGCTTTTACCGTCACTTTAGCACCTGCTTCGGTTTTCCCTGTGACTTTTGTAGAACTTGCTTTTACCGTATTAACAGAAGGTGCGGATGGGGCTGTTTTATCCGTGACTTTAACGCTTCTGGCTTTGCTTGTATTGCCAGCCTTATCTTTCGCAGTTACGGAAAGGGAAGTGGCGGCTTTTTGTTTGCTGATTTTAACGGTATAGTTTCCTTTGCTATTGGCGGTAGCCGTACCAAGAGTTTTGGACCCGGCTTTCACCGTCACTTTAGCACCTGCTTCTGTCTTACCTGCTACGGTTATTGACTTGTCAGATACCGTATTGACAGAAGGTGCAGAAGGTGCTGTTTTATCGGCCACTTTAACCGTTTTCGCCTTGCTTGTATTGCCAGCCTTATCTTTCGCAGTTACGGAAAGGGAAGTGCCGGCTTTTTGTTTGCTGATTTTAACGGTATAGTTTCCTTTGCTGTTGGCAGTAGTGGTACCAAGAGTTTTAGACCCGGCTTTCACCGTCACTTCAGCACCTGCTTCGGTTTTCCCTGTGACAGCTATTGAATTGTCTGAAACGGCATTGACAGAAGGTGCAGAAGGAGCAGTTTTGTCTGTAACTGTGATCGTTGTTTCTTGGCTCAATAATCCAGTTTTTGGATCTGTAACAGTAGCGTATAATTTAGTACCCGCTTTTAGTTTGGTTTTTAAATCTATTGAGAATTTACCGCTTTTCGCAGTTGTAGATAATGTTAAGTTCTTTTTGTCTGTAATAGTTATTTTTGAATCTGGTGCTGTACCTGTGATTTTTGTGCTTGCATCCGATACTGCATTAACGGATGGCTGAACAGGTACAGGAACTTTATTAATTTCAATTCTCTTCTTAACCTGATAGCCTGCTAAATCTTCAAGGACGAATTCATATTCATTTATGCCATCTTCTAATTGTAGCTCTATATCCTCGGTCACTGAATAATGTGCATGTACAGGTAAGTCTCCCAACTCATTAAAAGTATTTATTTCTTCATTTCCATTTACAAGTAATCGAAGCGCATTATAATTATCTCCAACTTTGACGGTAACCTTTTGGTTTTCGCCTGCTGAATAAGCTTTATAATCAATATCGATTGTAGGTTCCTTTGTATCTATGAATATTTCTCTGTTGAAATCAATTTTGTTGCCGGCTACATCAGATCCATAGAAACGAATGTCATGTTTTCCTTCTTTTGAGAATTCGAGTATATCCGAGAAATAATACTGTTTTGTTTCTTTATCCCATTTAAGAACTTGATTTTGGCGTTTTCCTTCATATTCAACCCAAACATAATCCATCTCAGAATCGTCCGTTACATAACCTTCGACCAATACTTCAAGATCTCTATAAACTCCAAGTGGTGCAGGTTCTTCAGAAATGATGTAAGGGATTGTCTTATCCAATAATGATATAGCGTCGCGGTTTCCGGCATAGTCATGTGCTATAACATTGATATTATCTCCGTTCTTCACTTCCACAGGAGCATCATCTGAATACTTTTGGTCTGTTAATATAACACTATAGGTATTCGTGGTATTAGGTGCTACATAATTCTTTAGTGTTTTACCATTGATGGAAAGCTCAATGTACTTAAGTCCTGCACCGGTTTTTGTATCCTCTGCCTTAAATGTGACTGTTTTAGTTGAGTCATCATATTTAAGATCAGATACAGTTGGCTCTGTGTTATCAACCAGGATAGGCATCTTAAATACTTGAGGGTCTTTATTTTCATAATCAATTGTTGCTTTAATTTCGTAATAGTATAGTCCTTCTTGAACCTGTTTGTTATTTACTTTGCCATCCCATTCCGTAGTATATGGCTCAAATGTGACGACAGAGTCTGCTGCATAATTCTTTCTTTGGTATTTATCTGTAGTTATTTTACGCAGGGTTTTACCATCTGTATCGATAATACTATATTCCACCGTTTTGCTATTTCGTAAAAAGGATAAAGCGGGTGCTACTAAATCATTATGTCCATCGCCATTTGGTGAAAAGGCTATCTTACCTGGATCGACAATTTCATTTTTATCAAATGGACTGACTCCGTAAAATTCCCCAGTATCTGCATTGGCGAGACCAGTCATTCCGTAGAAAGAGTTCGCATCATTACTCATTGGATCAATTATGTTTGCTTTGTTCCAATCCCCTTTAAATCCGACAAATGGTACGGAAATAGTAGGAAGTGAATCTTCTTTGTTTTTAGCTTTTAAGAAAACAAAGCCTTCAACAAAGTATCCGTTTTTCATCGCTTTTTCTAAATCAGCTTTTGCATTTTTTAAATCAATCGTGATTGTGAAATCTTTAGACTTACCAGCTTCAACTGTTATTTCATTGTCCGATGAGACGACCGCTTTTTTAATTTCCTGAGGTGTTAGATCATTAAATGTATGTCCACCAGCTTCATAGAGAGCATCAGTAAGCACGCTTGTATCTACTGTATAGGTGGCATCTTTCTTGCTGAAATTAGTAGCTGTCAGTGTGAAGGAGAACTTATCGGTTGCAATTTCCTTCAAAGTTACTTTTCCTTCATCTGTTCCTTTATTGACAACATAAATCGGTGAAGTGACAGCAGAATTCAATTGCATCAAACCTGCACCCTGACGGCGTGGTGAATAGTAGGTTGTACCTGTAGAATCTTTAATGGTTTCAGACGTGTTTAGCAATATTGTTTTAGCACGTTGAACCTTATCTTTACCTGTAAGGTTCGGGAAGGTTTTTTTGACGTATTCCAACACAAGTGCTGATCCACCAGAAACATGAGGTGCAGCCATGGATGTACCACTCATGACACCATATTTATTATCATTTAAGGTGGAATAGATTTTTCCGCCAGGTGCTGTAATTTCCGGTTTAAAGTCTAGGTTAGGTGTCACTCCCCAAGATGTGAAGGTGGATAATTGACCTGCTGTACTATTTTCAAGTTGAATCATTTCTCCAGTGAATTTAACCTTGCCGACTTCACCGGCAGATTTAAATTTCTCTTCGAACATGGTACCGTCACTTACACGCAATGATACTAGAGGAATCGTAGGGTTATTCAAGGCCATGCTTACAAAGTCGCCATGTGCTGGAGTACCTCTGACAATAACACCAATAGCTCCGGCTGTTTCAGCTTGCTTTTGTATTTCCCCGTAGTTCGGAGTGGCGCCTGTTCTTACAGCAAAGACGATTTTTCCTTTTACATCCTTGTCCTTGTATCGATCAGGGTGTCCGTCTCCAACATAAACAACATCCTTCTCGCTAGTATTAAAAACATCCAATGGAAGGGGAGAGGATTGTGTTTTATACCCAGCTTGGTAAGTTGCCCCTCCTATTGTTAATTCAAACTTGTCTACAAATACATGTGTATTTTCAAGAGAGGCTACAGAAATCGAATCCCTGGAAACGCTTGGTGAACCGACAAGTCCAATATCAGGGTTGATTGCAAGGGGATCTGCATATCCATCAGAAAATTGAGCTGAATTACCTGCCGAAATCGACATTAACACACCATTATTGACTGCACGTTCAATGGATTTTTGTTCAGGATCTTCAGGATTTTGAAATGCTCCGGTTGATCCAAGGCTCATATTTAGCACATCTGCACCCAGCAAAATGGCATCATCAATGGCTTTAATATAGATATCGCCCCAAGTAGAAGGCATAGCTGCATCGTTACCAAACACTTTTAAAGCTAATAATTGCGTTTCGGGGGCAATCCCTTTTATACCGCCGTTATCTTTAGAACCATTAGAACCAACAGTTCCGCCCACGTGCATTCCGTGCATGGATGCATCTGGTCCCAAATCTAAAATTTCCTGGTTCTTATCATAATAGTTATATCCGTATGGGACCTTTGCAGTGTGATATTTTCCAGAGAGTTTGTTCTTAGTTAAAGCTGATTCTACATCTGATTTCTTCAATTTAGCCTTACTTTCATCGGTTAAAATCATATCTTTATGGCTTGGGTCGATTCCTGTATCAATAATACCGACAACTGTACCCGTACCATTGTATCCTCTGACCCATGTTTCTTCTGCTTTAACAATATCCCCGCTCGTTACCATTTGAGGTTTTACTTCTGGTCGCTTATATTCATTGGCAATATGCACAGACGAAACAGTAGAGATACTTTCAAGCTTTGAAATGTCTGAAGCCTTCACTTCACCGCTGATCCCATTTGCAACTACTGTGAAGGAGTTTTCAACATCGAATTTTACACGTTTCTTATTAACAGATGATAGGAAATCGGTTTGCTGATCTTTAACACTTGCTTGTAATTCCGATTGTTCTGTTTTGGAAAGTTCTTTAAACATAACCCCTTTTTTAGTAGCGTATTCAATCGCAGGGGTTCCTTCGAGTTCTACAATAACCCGTACCTTTTCATCTAGGTCATATTTACTTACATCCAGTTTCTTATTTACAGTGTTCCTGATGGGTTTAAGATTGGTGTTTTCATATGTATTAGCGCTGGCTGTTCCTATACCAATTAATAAGTTAGATAAAAGTAATAGCAGTGACAGTAAAGCAAAAACTACATTTTTAGTATTTTTGTAACGCAAAGCTCCAACCTCCTCTTCATTTGTCAAAACCTGAAACCTACAAAATCCCCCCTTTTTTTATTGAAAATAGAATTTTGGTAAATAACTTGGTATCTACCACACTTTAAATTTAACACCCCGGTTATAAATAGTCTTTTGAATATTTAGATTTTTCTAAAAATAGTTAAAAAGTATTGCCTAATTTTCGTATTTGCACATGAAAAAGGGTGGGAGTAGGTAGAAATACTTATGAGGATAATATATCAGTTTACATGTTCAGTTTAAGGTGATGGGAGGTCATATAAGATGAGCTATCGACACGTATAATCAAAATCTGAATGACAAAAAACTCAGAGTGAAATCATTAATAATTTACTAATTTGGATGATAGATATTTATTAAGAATAATGGATGATCAAATTTATTTATATTTTATCAAAGGGTACTGGCTGTTATTTTCAATGGATTAGTTATATTTTCCGGTACATCCCGACAGAATTGGGGAGCAGTATATTCAAACCCGAATTTTTGATAGAGCCGATTAGCGGGGATATTCGCAATTAAACTGACGTATGCTCCAGGTAGTAAATAATTATTTAAATATTGCGTAATTACTCCTAATCCTCTGGTTATCAGGCTTTTGGAATTATACTCATAGCTTACTATATTCTCTCCTCATTCCACCTAAAATATACCAGTTTAAGTGAGTATTATATTTGTTAAAAATAGACAAAATGTTCATAATTAAGAGTGACAGATTAATGATTAAAAAAGAGATGTCATATGACGAAACGCTCCAAAAGAGGCTCATAAGCTTTGTATACTCCAAGCTATAAATATGAATGTTGTATAACATTTTAGTATTAGTACGCTCTGTAAAACTATGTGGATTGGAATAACAATATATAACTCTCTTGCCAACAGAAAAGGGAGGATTTTTTGTTTATTAACAAAATTTCCATAGAAAGATAGTTTGGGATTCGATAAGATTAATGAATGTATAGGACAAGAAAGAAGGTATAAAATGATTGATCAAGTACAACAAGGTGTACAACAGAAAATAAAAAAGGAAAAAATATGGACAAGAGATTTTGTCTTCATCTGTATCACGAACTTCTTGATTTTTTTAAGTTTCCAAATGACATTGCCGACTATGTCGTTATATGTTAAACATCTCGGTGGAAGTGACCAGCTTATTGGAGCAGTAGTTGGTATTTTTACATTTTCAGCTTTACTGATCAGACCCTTTGCAGGAAAGGCATTGGAAACAAAGGGAAGACGAATTGTCTATTTTGGAGGTTTGATTGTTGTTATCCTGACAGTTGGATCATTTGGATTTATGGCAAGTATTGCTTTACTGTTTATGATGCGGATTATTCAAGGGTTGGGCTGGGGTGCCTTAACGACAGCTACAGGTACGGTGGCTTCTGACCTGGTTCCGGCATCAAGACGGGGTGAAGGGATGGGATACTTTGGGCTATCCGGAAATGTAGCAATGGCAATTGGGCCATCCCTTGGCCTGGCATTGGTTGTTCTGTTGCCGTTTAATCAATTTTTCTTGATTTGCTCTGTCCTTGGAATAATGGCTCTTTTAGTAGCAACGCAAATTAAATTCAAGAAGGCTGAGAAAGTGACTGTACAGCCAAGTGGCAAAAAAACGCTGGATCTGTATGAAAAAAGTTCGTTGAAACCATCTGTACTGGCATTTTTCATTACATTTACTTTTGGAGGAATAGCAACTTTTCTTCCTTTATATACGGCGCAAAAGGGAATTGAAGGGATTCAATGGTATTTTGTAATCTATGCCTTGTCTGTCATGTTAACGAGAACATTTGCAGGGCAATTATATGATCGAAAAGGGCATAAAGCTGTATTTATACCGGGAACCTTATTGATTTTTATTGCTATGATATTATTATCGTGGTTACCTAGTATGGGCGTTATGCTGTTTGCGGCTTTCCTTTATGGATTTGGCTTTGGAAGTGTTCAGCCAGCCTTGCAGGCATGGGCAATTGACCAGGCGCCTCAAAATCGAAAAGGAATGGCAAATGCTACATTCTATTCATTTTTCGACTTAGGTATAGGGGTGGGAGCCATGATTTTTGGACAAATTGGACATTCATTTGGCTATAACGGTATTTATATGACGGCTGCTGTGTCTGTTTTTATTTCAATGATTTTATATGTTCTCTTAACTCGGGAGAGGGCAGTTCGTTGATCATTTAATTACGCAATTCTTTTACCTAGGGTGAAATATTACTATGAAACTACTAAAAAGGTATTACATTTTAATGATGTAGTACCTTTTTTATTGTAGTTATATATAAACATCTATGGATGCATTCGTATATACGAGGTCCCGTCATGACTAATTATAGTGAGTTGATAATAGTCTAATTAGACTCTATAATTAGAAGTCTAATTAGACTATTATGTAAAGGATTGAATTTAAATGATAAAATCTTTTTTAATGTTAGGACAATCAAATATGGCAGGTCGTGGATTCTTGCATGAGGTAGAACCTATCTATAATGAAAAAATAAAAATGCTTCGCAATGGTCAGTGGCAAATGATGACAGAGCCGATTAATTATGACCGCCCTGTTGCTGGTGTAAGTCTAGCAGCATCTTTTGCAGAGGCATGGTCGAAAGCTAACCCGGATGAAGAAATTGGTTTGATTCCTTGTGCGGAAGGTGGCAGTTCCTTGAACGATTGGCATCCACAAGGTACACTTTTTCAACATGCTTTGTCTGAAGCTCGATTTGCACTTGAAACTAGTGAAATTTGTGGCATACTTTGGCATCAAGGTGAAAGTGATAGTAATAATTCTTTACATGAAACGTATTATGAAAAGTTATCTCTTATCATTGAAACTTTACGCAAAGAATTAAACCTTCAAAATGTCCCATTAATCATTGGTGAGCTTGGTGATTTTCTAGGAAAAACAGGTTTTGGAAAGTATTCAACAGAGTTTCAAGAGATCAACGAAGAATTACGTCGATTCGCTCATGAGCAGCAATATTGTTATTTTGTATCAGCCGAAGGTTTAACTGCCAATCCAGATGGTATTCATTTGAACGCCGTTTCCCAGAGGAAATTCGGTTATCGCTATTTCGAAGCATTTTCGAAAAAGTGTCATATCTTAGAGCCTCTTTCAGATGAAAATCAATCACTAAAAATAAACAATAACTATTCGAAAACTGAACAAATTTATATTCACAGTATGAATTTGGCTCTAGGGAAAATCACATACGCTGAATTTGAAGCACAAATGGCGAAGGTGATGCAACCTTGATTCCCTTGCTTATCCTTGGCTTACTTATTCAAAACCCTGGCGCTCATGGATACGAACTATTAAGTTTAATGGAAAAAAGACATTATAAATATATCGTTAACTTTACTAAAGGTTCATTTTATTACAATTTGCAACAACTTGAAGAAAAAGGATTGATTGAGCAAACACGTCAATTAAATCCAAATAATGGTCGTGAAATTCATACCTTTAAAATCACATCTTTAGGAAGAGAAGAATTCGATAAATTAATGACCAGATATGGGACTAAATCCGATTATGTAAACTTACAATTCTATGGGACATTGCTCTTTGCAGATGAATTCGATAAAAATAAATTATTAGAATTAATCCAATCACAAATTAATCAAACTGAAGCCAGAATTGCTCTTCTGAATGAATACCTAGCTACCACTAAAGAATTACCTGGTAAAATTGATTATTTTCGTCGCATGAACGAAAATTCTCGTTCCCACCATTTAGTGAACTTAAAATGGTTTAAAGAATTGAAGGCAGATATAGAAGAAGATACTGTATAAATAAAAACTAACCATACTAACATCAGAAAATAAAAATCAGGCACCAATAAGTACCATATACAGCTCCAATACAAATAAAGTTCCAAACAAAAGTTTAGAAATATTGAAAAAAGCTACAAACGCTGTACATCAGTGTTTGTAGCTTTTTTGGTGTAACATTGTTTATACAGGTTTTTATGCACTTTTGATAAATTCCAGTACCAGTAATGGTTTAGACGTTTGCAAAGGATGATTGCGGCGTCATAATTGTTACTGAATAAAATCCTGCATATCTTAACGTTGTAAATCCGCATAGGTTTATTTTATTATACTATTTACCCTATATTAATTCTTACTCACCTGGATTTTTTTATGTATTTTCGAAAAAGCACTTCAATAGAATTTGGTAATTATTACCGTTATAATAAGAGGTGAACGAAAATATGGCTGGGAGGTTCGAGGATATGTATGATGTTATCGTTATAGGAGCGGGTCCAAGCGGTGCAAGTGCTGCTTTATTCACTGCCAGAGCAGGCAAGAAGACATTGGTATTAGATAATGATAAAAGTGTCACTAAACGTGCCTGGATCGAAAACCATTACGGTGTAGAAGAAATAACCGGACCTGATCTTATTTCAATCGGTAAAAAACAGGCCGAGAAATTTGGAGCTGAATTCAAGAATGAAACCGCTGAGAACATTGAAGTGACAAATGATGGAGTTATCATTCAAACGAATGAATCCAGCTATCTAGCCAGTGAAGTTATTTTGGCTTCAGGTATGTTAGTGGATCTCGCTGAAGCTTCAGGTATTAAAACAAAACCCGGTACTGAACCACGTATCAAAAAAATAATTGATACTGACGATACCGGTAAAACCTATCTTGACCATGTCTGGGCAGCCGGCACAGTTGCAGGTGTGAGTATGCATACAATTATTACAGCAGGGGACGGAGCAAGAGTAGCCATTAATGTTATTAGTTCTTTGAATGGTGAGCGCTATGTAGATCATGATATTCTGAAGTCATAAATTAGATGAATAATAGACTGATATCTATACGGCTCATTAGTGGGTCGTTTTTTTGTTTAGGGCCAATCCGTACAGTTGATAGGTACTGAGAAGGATGGCAACTGCATACAAAAAAAGGTCAATCTTCGGGTAAGAAGATTGACCTGAATTTATTCAGTATATTTAACTAACTCAGCATCTATTTCTGCTAAAAGTTCCCCTGCTTTACGGTTTTGAATCACGAGATCTGCATAAAAGTCGAAAGCAGTAGGTTCCAAATTAATGATCACCAGCTTGGCACCATTTTGCTTAGCGATTAACGGGAACTGATTGGCGGGTGTAACGGATAAAGATGATCCAAGAACAATAAACAAATCTGCTTTTTCGCTTTCCTCTTCCGCCATCAGAAATGGTTTTTCAGGCAGCATTTCACCGAATAGAATGACGGATGGACGGAGTTTGCCCCCGCACTCGCATTGATAGGATTCATTTAAATACATTTCACTGCCATATTCCTTACCGCATGTTTGGCAGTGCACCTTTTGTAAGGTTCCGTGCAATTCTGCCACCTGGTTACTGCCGGCCTCCTGGTGGAATCCATCCACATTTTGCGTGATGATACTCTGGATCATACCTTCACGTTCCCATTTAGCAAGAATGGAATGCCCTTTATGTGGGCCGTGTTCCTTCACTCCTACCACACGATTGCGATAAAATTCAAAAAACTCTTTGACATTTTGATTAAGAGCATCTGTACTGGCAATAGTGCCTGGATCTTGTTTCTTCCATAATCCGTTATTAGTAGAGCGGAAATCAGGTAAGCCGCTTTCAGTCGACATGCCTGCACCTGTAAATACGACTGTATATTGGGAATCTTTTAACATGGTTAATAGTTTGGACAAAATATCTGCCTCCTATTTTATGTCCTGTGTACATGATTATTTCATCATTATATCATGAGCTAATTGGCTATTCTAAATCATTGATTTCGCGAAAATTACATATTCCTTTATGAGGAAACTTTTACAGAAAGGACAAACTTTATCTTAATTTTCGCGTCGTATTTGTCCGAAAATATTCTAGACATAACTTCTTCAATGCGAGACTTCATTACTTAGCCCTCTGTTTTCTCCTCTTCTTTATCCATGCTGTGAAACATCTCCTCTCTAGAAGTATATTTATCTCTACCCTACTAAAAGGGATTTATTGGTATATTGTTGAATATGGTACTTATGAAGGAGGTGAACAACGTGGATTTTTTATTCAATAGTAAGGCGTGCATATTGCTAATTTTGTAAATAACCAGCTTTATTCACCTGGTGGACAAAATATTGGTCATTATCTCGGACAGCAAAAAATATTTATAGATATGAGAGGAAATTATTTGGGCGAAATTATTCATGAAGATCGATTAGTCTATTATAATAATTCACCTTACAAATCTGTGAATTTCGGTATATCCGGCAACTATGGGAATATAGGAAACTATGGAAACCCGGGAAATTATGTTTCTATCGGGTTATATTCTGGTTATAAAGATATCATTTTTAATAGCCACTTTTAATTGTCTGTTGCTAACTTTGCCGTCGAATATAGGAGATAACGAGGAGATGATTGAAATGAGGACTAAAGTCAAGGAATTACAAATTTTAAAAGCATACTATGATAGGAAACATAAGAATATCGAAATCGATGCTACATTATTCGATCTGGAAAGCTCGAATGAAGGCGGGTTCTATTTAGCTAGTTTAGAACGTGATGGCTATCTTTCATTCGAAGGAACTGTACTTCATACAGGCGGAATGAGAGATGAAAAATATAATAACCATGTTGCTGCTATTTGGTGGAGTGATGCGCACATTACAAGAGATGGAGAACAGTATTTAAAAGATAATAATCAAATTTAATCATTGATATGAGAAAAGGAGCCATCGTCATAAGGACTCCTCTTTTTTATACTTATTTAAAGTATATATTTATATCATTAATGAATTATTTACAAATCGGGTGTAACTGGCCTATTTCAGTCGATATGCCTGCACCTGTAAATACGACTGTGTAATTCGATTCTTTTAATAAAGTAACTAGTTTGGACAAAATATTTGCCTCCTGTTTAGGTCCTCTGTACAAGATTATTTCATCATTATATCATGAGCCAATTGGCTATTCTAAATTATTGGTTTCGTGAAATTATCACTTATTATGAGAGAATAGAAGAAAACCACCTAAAAAAGTATAAGAGATCGAAAAATCGAGAGATGCAGCTTTGAATCCGGAGCTTCTATTCTCTTTTAATTTTTATTTTGTAAAGGAGGAACAAGCAAATGAGTTTGATTAAAGCGAGCAGGTTCATGAGTATGATTCTTCGTCACAAACCAGAATCAATCGGAATTACCCTGGACGAGCATGGATGGGCGGATGTTGAGGAATTAATTAAAGGTATTTCTAAAAAATATCCTTTTGATATGAATATCCTAGAGGAAATTGTACGAACCGATGATAAGCAGAGATACTCTTTTAATGAGGATAAGACTCTTATTCGAGCAAACCAAGGACATTCCATTTCAGTTGATGTAGAGCTGGAAATCGTGGAGCCCCCGGAGTTTTTATGGCATGGTACGGGAGAAAAGTATACAGAATCCATTGAACGTATTGGACTAATTCCAAAGAATCGTTTGTATGTTCATCTCTCACCTGATAAGGAAATAGCAATCAATGTAGGAAAACGACACGGGAGACCGGTTGTGTATCGTGTACGAAGTGGCGAAATGATGAAACAAGGATATGTGTTTTATCGTTCAAAAAATAATGTTTGGTTAACGAAAACAGTACCGGTTGAGTTTTTGGAGGTGCAATGAGGAAATAAAAAAGGGACTGCCACTAAGAACGACCTTGTTCTTTTTCCTCCTTACTTATTCTTCTTTTCATCTTTCAACTCGAATTTTATCATGATATTCGAATCATACTTGTTAGACAGAGTTCTTAATAAAATTCATTAATATGTTTATTGCCCCTTCGCCCTCTGCGTCACTGATAACATAAACAACTCCTTTAGAAATGTGCTTCTGATTGTACACTTCTAAAAAGGGGGTTTATTCCATATTGTCGAATGTAGGACATAAGGACTTTAAATAAAAATACGGTGGTAGTAAATTACAAGGTAAATGAGGTGGGTACAAATGAATAAAAATCCACGTGAACTTCTGGAACATGCTATCGCACTACGTGAAGAGGGTCGCGCGAAAGAGGATTCGGCTATTTTAAATCATGCACTTAATCTTCTTATAAATCTGTCAGAAAATGACCCGGAAAACGCAGAAATTAATTATCAAATAGGGATTGCCTATGATAATTCTGGATTATGCAACAAAGCAATTCCTTATTATGTTAAAGCAATTGAACAAGGTCTATCCGGTTCAGATCTACAAAGATGTTTCCTTGGTCTCGGAAGCAGTTACCGGATTTTGGGGCATTATAAAGAAGCAGTTAGCATCCTTCACCGTGGTGTGACCGAATTCCCTGAACATCGAGCCCTACAAGTCTTTTATTCTATGGCTTTATATAATACAGGGGAATATAAAAGGGCAATGGAAATCGTCTTAATGAATTTAATGGAAACTACAAATGATGAACCACTACAATTCTTTAAGCGTGGTATTACTTACTATGCCCAGCACCTTGATGAAATTGTAGATTTAGACAATCCTTAAATCGGAATTAACCCATCCTGTTCATTGAATAAGCTAACTTTATTTAATCTTTTTACTTTGAAGTCCACCAAAGAATCTATATGCAGCCGAGTTTTTTTGAATAATGATTCTAATTTCGCAAATCAAAGGAGTCTCCAAAGACGGAGGCTCCTTAATGTTTCAATAAGTGAAAGAAAAGCGTCGTTTAGAAATGCTCTCTATATACTCCAGCACTTCTGTGTACGATTGTGTAATTAGATTCTTTTAACAAAGTTACTAGATTGGATAAAATATCTGCCACCTGTATGAAATGGCCTGTCTTGGTTTTTCATTAAATGAGCCAACTGGCCTTCCTAAATGATTATGTGGATAGACTTGCTTTCTAAGAAGGAAAATTATGAAATCATAATGGATATTATTTGAAAATTTTCATATTTTCTCTTGAAACTTTAGTGCTGAGAAGTGATAATAGTTAATATTATCTGAAAATTAAACATAGGGGATATGCAGAATGAAAGTAGTTAAATTTGGGGGAACTTCTCTTGCATCTGGAGAACAACTGAATAAAGTATTTGAGATTGTAGTTTCAGACCCACAACGTAAAATCGTCGTAGTTTCTGCACCAGGTAAAAGATTTTCTTCTGATACAAAAGTGACAGATTTGCTCATTGCATGTGGAGAAAGCTGGTTAACGGGAAATTGTGATGAATATTTATTTGATATGGTTATTGAACGCTATCGACTTATAGCAGAAGATTTATCCATTATCGGTCCAATCGTGGATACAATCAAAGCTGATTTATTGGAAATCCTCAATGGAGATATGAGTGATAGGGATCAGTTTATGGATGCGGTTAAAGCCAGTGGAGAAGACAATAACGCCAAATTGGTGGCTGCTTTTTTCCAAGCCAGAGGTGTGGAAGCTGAATATATGAATCCCCGTGAGGCGGGGTTAATGGTCAGCGATGAGCCTGGAAACGCTCAAGTATTAGCAGAATCATACGAGAATCTGCTTCATTTAAGAAACAAACAAGGAATCGTCATTTTTCCGGGGTTCTTTGGTTATACAAAGGAAGGAAAAGTGATGACATTCCCGCGGAGCGGCTCGGATATCACCGGTGCTATTCTGGCTAACGCAGTTAAAGCTGATTTATACGAAAATTATACCGATGTCGATGCTGTATATTCAGTTAATCCAACGATTGTGAATAAGCCAAAGGAAATCAGTGTATTGACCTATCGGGAAATGCGTGAGCTTTCCTATGCCGGATTTAGTGTTTTGCATGACGAAGCATTGATTCCTGCCTTTAGAGCAGGTATTCCGGTAAATATTAAAAATACGAATAACCCTTCATCACCTGGAACCATGATTGTCAGTAAGAAAGAATTGGTAAATGGGCCAGTAGTCGGGATTGCAAATGATAATGATTTCTGCAGTATATATGTGAGTAAATATTTAATGAACAGAGAAATAGGCTTTGGACGTAAACTTCTTCTCATTCTTGAAGAGTTACAGTTATCTTATGAACATGTTCCCTCAGGAATTGATGATATAACTGTTATATTAAGACAGAACCAACTAGACATCAGGCTTGAAGAGATTATTGTCAGCCGGATTAAGGAAGAATTACAGGCAGACGAGGTGAAAATAGAACATAATTTATCCCTGATTATGATTGTGGGAGAGGGAATGCGCTCCCATGTTGGTACAGTGGCCAGGGCTTCAAAGGCTTTAGCCAATGCTGATATCAATATCGAAATGATTAATCAGGGATCTTCTGAAGTCAGTATGATGTTTGGTGTGAAAGAAATTCAGGAAAAACAGGCAGTAGCCGCTCTTTATAATGAATTTTTTACCAGTGTTATTGTATAAGGGACAGTGGTAAATCTAGTACAGGTATAAAGGGTATTCATTCCAAAATCAAATAGAAAGCCAGTGCAGTGGATTAAGCGATATAAATGAAAAAGTTATGGATGGAAGTCGGAGGAATCGATAATGGTAAAGGCAATCATGTTTGACCTCGATGATACATTGTTATGGGATCAGAAAAGCGTGCAGGAAGCTTTCCATGCAACCTGCAAACTGGCTCAGGAAAGATATCGGATAGATCCAGAGCAGCTTGAGGCATCTGTCAGGGAAGAAGCTATTAAATTGTACAGCTCGTATGAAACATTCCCTTTCACACAAATGATTGGAATTAATCCTTTTGAGGGATTATGGGGAGATTTTCAGGATAGCCATGAGCAATTCCAGAGGATGGCTCGAATTGTGCCGGTCTATCGACAAGATGTGTGGACGAATGGGCTGAAAGCATTAGGGATAGATGATGCGCATTTTGGACAAATATTGGCAGATACGTTTCCCGAGGAAAGAAGAAAACATCCATTCATTTATGAAGATACCTTTGAAGTGCTGGACCACTTGAAGGGAAAATACAAACTCCTTTTATTGACAAATGGATCACCGCAATTACAAACAACCAAGCTTGAAATAACACCTGAAATAGCTCCCTATTTTAATCATATCGTGATATCGGGAGATTTTGGACAGGGTAAACCGGCTCCCGAACTATTTGATCATGCTGTTAAGTTAATGGATGTTGAAAAAAAGGATATTCTGATGGTCGGGGATAATCTCATGACAGATATACTCGGTGCCAATAGCGCAGGTATTCAATCTGTATGGATAAATCGCCATCAAAAAACAACCGATCAGGTAAAGCCTGCTTATGAAATTAAAAAGCTGACAGATTTAATTCAGCTGCTAAATGAAATCCAGTCATAAGATTTATATATATAAAAGATAACAAAACTATAAAACCAGTTCAGTTGATGAGCTGGTTTTTTTGTGTACTTTTTAGAGTCATAGAAACAAACAGCTAAATTTGTGCCTATCTTTTGACGAAAGTTTACGAAAGGTAGCGGAAAGCTGAGAGAAAGTAGAGCTTTCGTGCATCTCTCTATATTTGCTATATAACGCCTGACCCCTGTAAGAGGGAGGATTTCAATATCCATATTATCCCAACCATTCCTTGACAATGAATATTTAAACAGATACCATAAAAACATTGTTATAATTTTACAATTATTGGTAGGTTAATTTTAAATATTTCTTGAAAAGTCGGTGTATAGCAGTGGGGGAATTAAGAAATAAATGGACTGGGGAAACTAAATTATTGACCGCTGCGTTAGTGTTACTGATCATTTTTTTGTCCCCGATGTTTATCCTTGGTGAAAATTCGCATATACGGGTACATGACAACTTAGATTCCAACATTACGTGGTATAAGGTCCTGAAGGATAATCAAATGCTGTTCGGCCCAATTAATGAGACCATTCCTCAAATTATCAATGGTTTGCCGAGGAACTCGATTGGAACTGAATTTAGCGGAATTGAGTGGCTTCATTATTTATTGCCATCTATGACTGCGTATTCAATCAGCCAGACCATCACAAGATTCTTTGCCTTCCTAGGGATGTATCTTTTACTTAAAAAGCATTTTATTCGAAAAGAGGAGCACGGTTTTATCCGTGTGTTTGTTGCACTGGCCTTTGCTTTGACGCCATTTTGGCCATCGGGAATGCTGGCTACCTTAGGCCATCCGCTAGCTTTGTATGCATTTTTAAATATTAGAGGAAGAGATAGTCGGTGGACAGATTGGCTTATTCTTATTCTTCTGCCGTTCTATTCAAGCTTTGTATTAGGATTCTTTTTCTTCCTGGCAGCTATGGGATTACTGTGGCTATATGATTGGATTAAGAAAAAAGATCCGAATTGGGTATTTTTCGGCAGCATCGCCTTAATGACTTTTATTTACTTATTGATCGAATATCGCTTGGTGTATTCTTTGGTTTTTCCTGAGGAGCCAAATAGCCGAGATGAATATTTCAGTTCTGCTTTAGGATTTGCCCGATCAACCCGTCTCATTTTTAAAAACTACATAATTGGACATAATCATGTATTAACGCTTCATCAATATATTATTTTACCACTATCATTTATAGCTTTATGGATTATTTATCGAAACAAGCTTTGGAAAAGTGAAAAACATTATGTGCAGTTGTTTATCTTGAATTTTATTTTGTCAGCGTGGTATGCATTTTGGTTTTATGAGGGATGGGCATCCTTGAAAGAACAAATTTCACTTTTAAATAATTTCAATTTTGCCCGTTTTCATTTTCTGAGACCGTTGGTTTTATACGTATTGTTTGCTCTGTCCTGCCGTATTCTTTGGAAATATGGAGGGGGATGGAAGCTTTTATCTAAAGGGGCCATTGTTGCTCAGTTGATTGTCTTATTTATGTACAATCCGGAGGTGTATTATGGAAGGCTTGATGCACCGACATTCAAAGAATTTTATGCTGTTGACCAATTTACTGAAATCAAAGATTATATTGACAAACCTCAGGATACATACAGAGTGGTAAGCATCGGATTACATCCAGCCATTGCTCAGTATAATGGCTTCTATACTTTGGATACGTATAACAATTACTATCCATTGGCATACAAGCATCAGTTCCGAGAAATTATTGCGGCAGAGCTTGATAAGAATGCCCAGCTAAAAAAATATTTTGATAAATGGGGCGGCCGTTGTTATATTTTCGTGGATGAGCTTGGAAAGAAGTATGACTATAGGAAAGATTCTTCGAAAACAATTAAAAAATTAGAGTTGAATACGTACGTCCTGAAAGAAATGGGCGGTCAATATATTATCTCAGCTGTACCTATTTTGAATGCAAATCAGAATAACCTTGAATTGATGGATATCTTTGAGCATGAGGATTCAGCGTGGAAGATCTATCTCTATCATGTCTTGTAAAGGAGTTAATCATAATGAATCTGCCTGTATTAACGATCGTTGTACCTTGTTACAATGAACAGGAGGTATTATCTAAAACATCAGAAGAGCTTTCATCCATCTTAAAAGAGTTACTGAATTCCCGATCCATTTCAAATAGAAGTGCGATTTTATTTGTGGATGATGGCAGTGTAGATGATACTTGGGATTTAATACAAATGGAGAGTATACAGAATAGATTTGTAAAAGGTCTGAAATTAGCTGGCAATGTGGGTCATCAAAATGCATTGCTTGCTGGTCTCGCAACGGCTGGGAAGCATTCTGATTGTGTCATCTCCATTGATGCTGATTTACAGGATGATATTCATGTCATAAAAGAGATGGTTGAAAAATATAATCAAGGATACGATATTGTCTATGGGGTCAGAGGTCAGCGGAAAACGGATACCTTATTCAAGCGTACGACAGCACGCAGTTTTTATCGGATGATGGGTAAATTGGGAATCAAACTAATTCCCAATCATGCTGATTTCAGATTAATGAGCAAGCGTGCATTGGGGGAACTGTTAAAATATAAGGAACGTAATTTATTCTTAAGAGGGATGATTCCTATGATTGGCTTTTCTTCTACTGAAGTATTATATGATCGGAAGGAAAGAGAAGCAGGGGAGTCTAAATACCCCCTAAAGAAAATGATATCTTTTGCGCTGGACGGTCTAACATCCTTTAGTGTGGCACCTATACGCTGTGTTACCTATATTGGCTTTCTGACGCTGTTTGTCAGTGTGGTCGCAGGTAGCTATGCACTGGTTCAAAAAACATTGGGGAATACACAATCTGGCTGGACTTCCATCATGATTTCGCTGTGGATTATTGGAGGCTTACAGTTGATCGGTATTGGAATAGTGGGAGAATATATTGGAAAAATTTTTAAAGAGGTTAAACAAAGGCCTATTTACGCCATAGATGTGGACAACTATACGGAAGATCAAAAAAATGAAACTGAACAGGAAAATGAATATAAATCTCGTTAAGTTCCTGATTCAAGAGCCATCGTTTTTCGGACTATATACGTATAAATAGGTTTGAAAGCAGGATGAAAAATAAAAGAGGCGGTATGTTGTTACACATTATTTACAGCTATATGGGTATTGGGTGATTATTTTATTTTACGGATTTGTAGGAATTCCTGCGTCTGAAGAAATGTTTATTATTTTAAATGGTGCCTTTGTTGCTGAGCAAAATTTTAATTTCAACTGATTTAATAGTGAGGCCCTGCTAGGTGCCAATATTGGATGTTATTTACCTGTGGTGGGATATCCATTTATTTATTTGGTGTACAAAGTTGTTTAAACAAAAGTATTACCTATCTGAGTCGGAATACTCTTGTGCATCAGTTTACCAATTGATTCTAACCATTTTGCTTGCTAATGATAAGATATCCTTAAGTAGGAATAGCGCAATCAAGTATTTGGGGAACTTTTAAAGAAAAAAATTACAACCTAATTTATTAGATAATTCAAAAAACTTAAGGTTAATATTGTATAGTTATAGGTAGATTGTTTATTGAATAGGATCGATTAAATTAACATACATATGATTTGTAGGATGTTCCTTATGATGAAGATACAGACATAGTTTCTTATAGTTAAAGATTGGTATCAGGGATCAATCATACAGTAATTTTAAAAGGATGTTCAATGGAGCATCCTTTATTTATGGGGGAGTGAGAAGAATGCCGAAACAACTTAAACCAAAACGGATACAAAAAGGAGATATGGTCGGGGTCATTGCTCCTGCAAGTCCTCCAAATAAGGAAACACTTCAAAAAGGGCTATCTTTTTTGGTACAGGATTTAGGGCTATCTGTAAAAATGGGCAACCACCTCTATAAAGAATATGGCTATCTTGCTGGAGAAGATGCGGAGCGAGTGGAAGATCTTGAAGCGATGTTTAAGGATGAAGAGGTGAAAGCCATCATATGTGCTTGTGGGGGATACGGGACGGCGCGAATCGCAGAGGCCATTAATTATGAAGTAATCAAAAACAATCCAAAGATCTTTTGGGGATACTCTGATATTACATATCTGCATACGGCAATCCGCCAGAAAACGGGATTAGTCACCTTTCACGGGCCTATGCTTGCATCTGATATAGGCAATGACGATGTCCACTTACGATCAAAAGAATCTTTTAAACAATTATTTAAAGCAGGTCAGGTCATGTATACAGAGGAAATATCACCTTTACATACATTTGTCGAGGGAGAGGCGGAAGGAGAATTGGTGGGTGGTAATCTATGCTTGCTAACATCAGCCTTGGGGACTCCCTATGAAATAGATACAAAAGGAAAGATTCTTTTAATAGAAGATATTCATGAAGAGCCAAGGAATATTGACCGCTATTTAAATCAATTATGGTTGGCTGGAAAGTTAAATGGAATTGCTGGTTTGGTTATTGGTGATTTTGCGGATTGCGAGCCAAGTAGTAAGCAGACACTGACTTTGGATGAGGTATTGTCCCATTATATTAACCTAATCAATAAACCTGCTATAAGTGGATTTAAAATTGGCCATTGCAACCCACATGTTGGAATACCTCTTGGTGTGAATGCGAGGATGAATACAGTGGAGAAGACACTTATAATTGAGAGCGGGCTAGAAAATGAAAATTACTAGTATTGAAACGTTCCGTATTCAAGTTCCTTTATTAAAACCCTTTAAAACGGCATTGCGGGTCGTGAACACAGCCGAATCAATCTATGTAAAAGTTCAATGTGACAATGGATTGATTGGGTGGGGAGAAGCCCCCGCGACAGCCGTTATTACAGGGGATACATTACATTCAATAGATACGGCCATCGAAGAGTATTTTAAGCCTTATTTAGTAGGGAAAGATATATTGAATTTTGAAGAGATCTTTCATGATCTATCCCTATTAATGACTAGGAATTCTAGCGGGAGGGCAGCCATTGACATGGCCATTTATGATTGTCTGGCCCAAAATAGTAAGTTGCCATTATATCAGTATTTAGGTGGCAGCAGCTCTCGGCTTGAAACGGATTTTACGGTAAGTGTGGATGCACCTGGAACAATGGGTGAGGAGGCCTTGAGTTATGTAAAAAACGGATTCTCTATTTTAAAAGTTAAAGTGGGTCTCGGAGACATAAAAGAGGATATTTCCAGGGTGAGAGAAATCAGAAGATGTGTAGGGGACGAAGTTACGATTCGACTGGATGCAAACCAGGGATGGACAGCGAAAGAAGCGATTCAAGCGATTCACCATATGGAGGATATGGGCTTACAAATCGAATTGGTGGAGCAACCAGTGAAAGCAGATGATTTGGAAGGGCTCAGACAGGTGACCCATCATGTGGATACGTTTATTATGGCAGATGAGAGTGTGTTTACTCCAAGACAGGCATTAGAAGTGATTCGTACGCGCAGCGCTGACCTTATTAATATTAAATTGATGAAAACAGGCGGAATTTTTTACGCGCATCATATTAATCAATTAGCTGAAGCAGCTGGGATGGAATGTATGATGGGCAGTATGATTGAAACGCATTTAGGGATAACGGCAGCTGCCCATTTTGCTGCAAGTAAACGCAACATTACCCGTTATGATTTTGATGCTCCTCTCATGCTATCCCGTTCCCTGATTGAGGGGGGAATTCAATATAACGGCAGTACATTTACGTTGCCGGAAAAGGCGGGCTTAGGTATCGGGCAGGTTCAGTTGAAGTAAGAGTGGAGGTTCATAGTGGCACACGATGGTAAAATAATGAGCGTAAATGTAGCAGTAGCCACCGTTTGGACTACTAACCAGTCATTTAGAGCGTTAGTGGATAGACCAGCCATTAGCCATCCGGTACGATTCGAAGAATGGCTTCTATCTATGAACGAAGCCGAGCAGCTTGATTTATGTGAATCGAACAGAATTCAGACTCAATTATTATTTGGGGAACAAGTTTTATTGCTGGAATGCAAAAATGACTGGGGATCTATCATTGCTATCGAGCAGTCCACTGGAAAAGATTCGAGAGGATATCCGGGTTGGGTGCCTTTGTGCCAATTAGAAAATGATGTGCCATTTTCAACTAAAACCGTTGCGGTCATAACGAGTAAAAAAGCTTTCCTTTCATTCGAGAAATCAAAAGAAACACTATTGCTCAGTTATCAAACAAAATTGCCATTTTTAGGTGAAAAAGCTGGACAGATTCAGGTGGGAACCCCGTTAGGTACTGGGTTTTTACAAAAGAATGATACAACTTTATTCAACATACATGAAACAAGAAAACTGGGAAGCGGTACGGACATTGTTACATGTGGAGAGCAATTTATTGACCTCTCCTACTTATGGGGCGGAATGAGCAGTTATGGCTATGATTGTTCTGGTTTCGTCTATACAATGTGTAAGGCAAACGGTTATCTAATTCCGCGTGATGCGAGAGAGCAGGCAAAGTATGGGAAAGAGATTCCGGTAATTGAAGTGCAACCGGGTGACTTACTCTTCTTTGCATACGAGAAAGGACAAGGAGCCATTCATCATGTGGGGATCTACTATGGAAATGGCAGACTTCTTCACTCACCGCATACAGGAAAATCAATTGAAATCATCGAGATGGAAGGGACTGTATATGAAGAAGAGCTATGTATGGCGAGACGGTACTGGACAGAGTGATGTCAATAAATGAATAGTAAAAAGGAGTCTCTGTTGCAATAATAAAATGAACCAAATGAGGATGTCTATTCTGTTATTTAGACGGTGACAATCGTATTAATTTAGTAAATAGTTAGCCCATTTTAGGTTAGAAACATGTAAATTATCAGGTTCATACCCAATTTACCGAACAGATAGATTAGTTTGATAAATCATATGATTTGAAAATATTTGTGAAAAAAGATACAATTTAATTATAGAAAATGAATGAAGAGACCTATAAAAATAGGCCTCTTTTTTTTATAAATTGGAGGAGGGAATTAGAGTGAGAATACGCGAGAGTGCCCTGCCGGGTATAGGGCAGAAGTTTGAAATCATGACAAAGGAAGATGAGAAGATCGTTATTATTGTGCATGATGATGGAAGAAGGGATATGTATCATTATGATTTTGATGATCTGGATGAAAGTATTTCCAGTGTGACGCTCGATGATGCTGAATCCAGACAAATTGCGGCCATATTAGGTGGTATGGTTTATAAACCGCAAGCAATTGAATCCATTGAATTGGCTTTGGACGATTTAAAAATAGAGTGGGTCAAAGTTAAGAAGAATTCTAAGCTTGCAGGCAAAACGATTGATGAAAGCAATATTAGACAAGAGTTTGCTGTAAATATCATCGCTATTTTGCATAAACCTAATAAGAAAATATTAAATCCAGGGCCTTCTTCTATTATAGCTGCCGGGGACACCCTTGTATTATCAGGAGACCGTAAAGATGTTAATGCCTTTATGAAGCAAGCTCTCTTTGCTGAAGGGGAGTCGTTATAAGTGGATCATATGATTTTTGAAGTTGGAACAGCCCTGGTGCTTGTTGCTATTGCGGCTGTCCTCGCGGGTAGACTGAAATTTTCTATTATTCCTTTCTTAATCATCTTAGGAATGTTGGTAGGACCGCAAGCACCAAAAATAGGTATTATTGATTTGCGATTTATTGAAAGTGCCGAGATAATCGAATTTATGGGTAGAATGGGCATTCTTTTCTTGCTATTCTATCTTGGATTGGAATTCTCAGTTGGCAAGTTGATTAAATCAGGTAAATCTATAGTGGTCGGCGGAACCATCTATATTTTAATAAACTTTACTTTAGGTTTCTTATACGCATTTATTACAGGATTTTCCATTTTGGATGTCTTAATCATTGCAGGAATTATCACCATATCATCAAGTGCGATTGTTGCTAAAGTACTTGTTGATCTCAGAAGAACAGGGAACACTGAGACCGAATTGATTCTGGGTATTATTATGTTCGAAGATATCTTCCTGGCTGTCTATCTTTCTATTATCTCAGGATTAGTATTAGGTGATTCCACTTCTGTCAGTTCTACATTAATCTCCGTTTTAATTGCCTTTGGGTACATGTTGTTATTTTTTATCATGGCAAGAAAAGCTACACCTATTTTAAACAAACTATTAAATATAACCTCGAATGAAATTTTTATCATTGTCGTTTTTGCTACTCTCTTCTTTATTGCAGGATTTTCCGAGACAATCCACGTTGCGGAAGCCATTGGGGCATTACTTCTAGGTTTAGTTTTTTCTGAGACTGAACAAAGTGATCGTATTGAAAAGCTTGTCGTACCATTCAGAGATTTCTTTGGAGCTATCTTTTTCTTTAGTTTTGGATTAAGTATAGATCCATATACACTTGGCGGAGCAGTTTGGTTTACACTCGGTGCTGTTATTTTAACGGTACTCGGAAACTTTATTGCCGGTATGATTGCAGGCCGCAAATCGGGACTATCACATAAATCCTCTGCGAATATCGGTTTGACGATTGTATCAAGAGGTGAGTTTTCTATTATACTAGCCAATATCGGAATCGCCGGCGGGCTTTCTGATATGTTAAAACCTTTTTCGGCGTTATATGTATTAATATTGGCCATACTTGGTCCTATATTAACCAAGAACTCTAAAACTATATTTAAACAGCTAAATAAGCTATTTAAGTGGACTGTACCGAAAGAAGATAAAAAAAGACTAAGAGAAGGTTTAGATGAAAATTTGTAAATCATATTCTGGTTTTACATGAAGAAGGTCTTGATCAATGTTATTTAAAAAGTTGATCAGGACCTTTTGCTTGGTTATTTCCAAGTGATCCATCCAATGATTAAATAGTTAGAAAAACAAATTGAAATAAATGGAAACGTATATTTTAAAGCCACCATCATTTATTTTAATTTTGTAATAAATTGAGTTGTATAATATACTAGTTTCAAGATAATTTTTATGGTTATACTTCTAAGAACGATCTTTGTTTTGTGGAATTTTAAACCTGTTAGTGTAAGAATGAAATGGATTCATAGAGAAAAAAATCGGACGCTTCATGATCATGATTTGGGGGGGATTTAAGCATGAGAGACTTATTCTTTAAAGGGATTAATTCGAAAATACCGACACTTTTTATGCTGCATGGTACAGGTGGAACAGAGAACGACTTGGTGCCGATTGCAAAAATGATCTCACCAGAATCCTCCATATTAAGTGTCCGGGGGAATGTTTCAGAAAACGGAATGCCAAGATTCTTTAGAAGATTGGCAGAAGGTGTCTTTGATGAAGAAGATTTACGATTTCGCACAAAGGAACTAAGTGATTACTTAGATGAAGCTTCTGTTAAATATGGTTTTGACCGTGATAACATTGTAGCTGTTGGTTATTCTAATGGAGCTAATATAGCAGCCAGTATGCTGTTCCATTATCAAAATACATTTAAGGGGGCCATTTTGCATCATCCAATGGTTCCAATCAGAGGATTAAAGCTACCCGAAATGACAGAGCTCCCAATCTTTATTGGTGCTGGAAAGAATGATCCGATTTGTTCATCAAAAGAAACTGAAGAATTAGATAAAATGCTGCGGGCTGCCGGTGCCCATGTAACAGTACACTGGGAATATAATGGACACCAGCTGACACAGTCAGAAGTAGATGCTGCAGTGTCGTGGTTTTCTCAAGAGTTTCGATAAAATGGAGATGATAAAATGATATCTTTAAATCCAGCCGAAATGAGCGAACGAGAGAATTATACATTTTTAACAGGAGCAATCATTCCAAGACCTATTGCCCTTATATCTACCATATCTAACGAAGGAACTATAAATATTGCACCTTTTAGTTATTTCACTATTGTCAGTTCAAATCCTCCGCTGATTGCTGTATCAATCCAGCGAAAGAACGGTGAAAGAAAGGATACATCAAAGAATGCAATTGATTCAGGAGAATTTGTCGTTCATATAACCGATGAGGATAATGTGGAAGGCGCAAATTGGACAGCTGCAGAATTGCCATCGGAAAAAAGTGAGCTTGATGGGTCACCTTTTCAGATAATCGATAGTGTCAGTGTCAGAGTTCCGGGCCTTACTCCTGCTAAAATACGGATGGAATGTACAATTCATAAAGTCATTCCACTAGGAGGGCATACAGCTGAAGATGCTGGTTGTGATTTGTTAATAGGAAATATCGTTCTCTATCATATAGATGAATCTATTTACAAGGATGGTATGATCGATACAGAATCACTTAAGCCGGTTTCGCGACTTGCTGGACAAAAATATATGAAGGTCGGAGAACAATTTGTTTTAGAAAGACCTAAATGATAGATGATTTAACTTCCCACTACGAATAGGGAAGTTTTTTTTGTATTATGGTTCAAAATAATCACTCTCGATATGTTTATTTTAATTAACGTCATAATTTTTTTCTTATTAACATTAGAAATAGTGCGATATATTTAGGTATTTTACAAAATTTTTAAATTATGAGAAGGAGTTTGACTAAATATTCAGAATATATACCTATATAAGAGTGGTTGCGCTTACATAACCGCTTTTATATAAATAAATCGGACAAGTGGGGGTAATACATGAACGCTTTAGGTAACAAGAATCGGATGTCAGAATTAAGCCGTAAGAGAGGTTTTTGGGTAGCATTAATTGCCGTTTTACTGGTGCCATTAGTTTATGGTCTTATTATGTTGACACCAAGTTGGGGACCATATGATAATCTATCAAACTTACCGGTCGCAGTTGTGAATAACGATGCAGGTACAGTAACAGATGGTAAGGAAATAAATGTAGGAAGAGACTTGGTTGCCAAACTTAAAGCAGGAAATGATCTGGGATGGAGATTTGTGAGTAAGGAACAAGCAACACGCGGACTTAATGATAATGAATATTATATGGTTATTGAAATTCCAGAAGACTTTTCGCAAAAGGTATCGACGGTAATGGACGAAAATCCAGTGAGACCTGAACTAAAGTATACCCAGAATGAAGGATTGCATTTTATAGCGGCAACTGCAACGAAAACAGCTATAGGAACAATTAAGGAGCAGTTGGCTGATACAATCACAGCCACCTATACAAGTACAGTTTTTGCCCAGCTTGGTGAAGTGGCGGAAGGATTTAAATCCGGCGCAGAAGGTTCAACAAAGCTCCATGAAGGTTCTGTTAAACTTCAGGAAGGTACTGGAACCCTACTAGATTCATTAACAACAAAAACAGGAGATATTCAAAAACTGGCAGACGGGTCAAAGCAAGTCGAACAGGGGCTCGGTCAATTGAATGGAACAATGGCAGGGAAATCCGCTGATATCGCAAAATTAGCCGATGGAGCAGCCCAGGTCAGTAATGGCTCCGGCCTTATTTATTCATCCGTAAGTGGTAAGACCGGTGATATTAATACGCTTGCAGATGGGGCGAAGCAGGTTGAAGATGGTGTGGGCCAGTTAAACAGTACAATGGCAGGGAAATCAGCTGATATTGCAAAACTAGCGAATGGAGCAGCTGATCTCAGAGATGGATCCGGCTTAATTCATTCCACAGTAAGTGGGAAGTCAGCTGAAATTCAACAGCTGGCAGATGGATCGAAGACAATAGAAGATGGATTAGGGACCTTATCAGGAACATTTGGTGGGAAGGCGAAGGATATTGAGGCACTTGCAAAGGGGACTCAAGAGCTAAAAGCTGGATCTAATACTCTGTATAATACGATAGATGATAATACTAATAGCATCAATGAATTAGCAGTTGGTAGCGAAACTTTATATAATGGAACAATAGCAACACAAGATGGGTCAAATGCAATATTAAATGGTTTAAAGGGTGTCCAAAGCGGTATTGAAAATAAACTTCTTCCGGGAAGTGAAAAATTATCAACTAATTTAGACAGTGTGGAAAATGCCACACAACAATTTTCTGATGGTGCAACAAATTTGAAAAATGGTATTGCTGAGCTAGTACAAGAATTAGAAAAGTTGCGTCCTGGTATTACTGAAACTAAAGATATCCAAGCATTAATTCAAGGTTCTGAGAATCTATCTAATGGCTTAGCAAAGATGAATCAACAAATTCCGGCATTAGCTGCTGGAGCTAAAGATTTATCATTAGGTTTATCTGATGCAGTTATAGACAAGTCTAAGGGTGAAGTTGGGTTATTGAATGGAGTAAATAGTCTGGTAGTTGGCCAAACAGATTTTTCTAACAAGTTAGTAGATTTAGTAGACGGAGCAAAGAAAGTTAAAGATGGAACAAATCTAATTAATACAAAATGGGGAGAGCTTAAGGACGGTGCTGGGAAATTAAACAATGGCCTCACCACAGTAGCTGCCGGAAATCAATCAGTTAACGATGGCTGGAAAACAGCAGTTACCGGTTCTAGACAGCTTTATGAAGGATCCAAGCAAGTATCAGCAGGTACTGGGTCAGTCAATAGCGCTTGGGGAACTTTATCATCATCTTTAGGCACGTTGAATAATGGTGCTGTCCAAGTGGCAGATGGTAATGCTACTGTAAATGCTGGCTGGAAAACTGCGGTAGATGGATCCAAACAGCTATATGATGGTTCTAAGCAAGTGTCAGCAGGTACGGCAACCGTGAATAATGCGTGGGGAACGCTATCTACATCTTTAAATACGTTGAATAATGGTGCTATCCAAGTAGCAGATGGTAATGCCACGGTGAATGAAGGCTGGAAAACAGCTGTTGATGGATCCAAACAGTTACATGATGGCTCTAAGCAAGTGGCAGATGGAAATGCAACTGTAAATACGGGCTGGGGAACCATGAAAGATGGGGTAACTGAAATTGATAACGGTGTCGGTCAAATCAAAGACGGGTCCCTAGAATTGTCAAGCGGTTTAGGTGATGGGGCCGAAAAAACATCTGGCATCAATGCAACCGATGATACGATTAAAATGTTCTCTTCTCCGGTTGAACTGGTAGATTCAAAAATTAACAGCTACCCATATTATCGTTACGCAAATGCACCATATATTTTATCATTAGCATTATTTGTAGGTGTGTTATTAATGACATTAGTTGTTGGGGTTAGAAAGCCGGCGGATGCTGCGGCTGTGTCTGGCTTCGCATGGTATGCAAGAAGATATGGATTACTCGCTTTATTGGTGGCAGGTCAAGCCATTCTCCTTTCCGTCTTTACCATTTTCTTTATAAATTCAGGGGTTGCGAATAGTCTGTTCCTCATCTTGTTTGCTGTATTGGCGAGTATATCATTTATGTCGATTGTATTCTTCCTGGCTATGCTTGCAGGCAACATTGGTTTATTTATAGGTGTGGCACTTCTCGTCATGCAGCTATCTACGACGGGCTCTGCCTTACCAATCGATATGCTTCCTGAATACTTGCGTAATCTAAGTAATTTCTTACCGATGACGTATTCTATTGCGGGCTTCCGTGCGTTAGTATCACTCGATGACTTCGGTATGATGTTTGCTAATGGAGTAATACTGGTAGTGTTCCTGGTTCTATTTGCTGGTCTTTCTGCTGGTCTATCTTTTTTCAAAAAGAATGAATCAGCAGATGATCCAGAATTAGTCTTGTAAATAATAATGTTAATCCCTTTTAGTAGAAGAATGCAAAAATTAATTGTATTCTATATTGAATGGGATTTTTTTTGAATAAGGGGTCCGGACGGGAGAGATAAGATGAATCAAAAAATATTACCGGCAACTTCGACTATGAAGGACTTTGAAAAGTTTTTACAATCAGGATTTAAAACAGGGGTTATTTTAGATACTCATCTTGGACAAATCAAACATATTACGCAAATGGCCAAGATGGCTAATAAACAACTGTTTTTTCATGTTGATTTGATCAATGGACTTAAAAGTGATGAATATGGTACTCAGTATCTTTGTCAGGAATTTAAACCATATGGTGTCATATCCACAAAATCAGCGGTTATTCAAGAGGCAAAAAAGCATCAGGCAATTGCTGTACAACGAATCTTTATGATTGATAGCCATGCGCTCGAGCGCAGTTATAGGATGGTCAGAAAATCACAGCCGGATTATATTGAAGTTCTTCCGGGTGCACTTCCAAACATGGTTAAAGAAGTGGCGAAAGAAATCAATTTGCCGATTTTTGCAGGGGGATTAATCAGAACCGTTGAAGAAGCGAAAGAAGCACTTGCAGCTGGAGCTGTGTCTATAACTTCGTCCAAAAGAGAACTTTGGCAGTATTTTGCAGGGGAATAAGTCATATTCCCTATTTTTTTCATTTTATTTGACAGCGTTTACAATTAGATTTACACTTTGTTTAAGTTAATAAGTATGTGAAAGACATGGAGACACAGGTGGCCGTATTCCTAATAGCTAGGAATATTTTGGTAGTGCTGTATCTCCATTTTTTTCTTCATTTCATGAAAAGGGAGATGGAAGCAATGACACCATTCTGGGGTGAATTAGTAGGAACAATAATTTTGATTGTTTTTGGAGCAGGGGTGTGTGCCGGAGCCAACTTAACTAAATCTTATGCAAAAGATGCTGGATGGATTGTTATCACCATAGCTTGGGGTCTTGGTGTTACATTAGGCGTGTTTGCGGTCGGCGGTATTAGCGGTGCTCATTTAAATCCTGCTGTTACAATTGGTCTTGCATTTAGTGGAGATTTTGCTTGGGCAGATGTACCTGGTTATATATTAGCGCAAATGATTGGGGCAATTATTGGAGCGACACTTATTTATTTACAATACTTACCGCATTGGAAAGTAACTGAAGATCCAGGGACAAAATTAGGTGTTTTCGCAACTGGTCCCGCTATTCCACATACATTTTCAAATTTACTTAGTGAGGTAATAGGAACATTTATCTTATTGCTTGGCCTGCAATTTATTGGAGCGAATGATTTTACGGAAGGCTTAAATCCATTCGCAGTCGGTCTTTTAATCGTAGGAATCGGTATGGCTCTTGGGGGGACAACTGGGTATGCCATCAATCCGGCACGTGACTTGGGTCCGCGTATTGCACATGCGATTCTTCCGATAGCCGGGAAGGGACCGTCTAATTGGGGGTATGCATGGATTCCAGTTGTAGGGCCTATTCTTGGCGGA
Organism: Bacillus sp. z26; assembly: GCF_058313635.1. NCBI lineage: Bacteria > Bacillati > Bacillota > Bacilli > Caryophanales > Bacillaceae > Bacillus > Bacillus sp. z26. The sequence continues at coordinate 610,034 of NZ_JBZFQM010000002.1, read as the reverse complement.
TCCTTGGGTGCTTTGTTCCATAAAGCGGTCTTCAATAATACGTTGACAGGAGCTTTCTGGGCAGTATTAGCTGGCACTGTGGTTATCCTGGTAATCGCTTATTTTATGACTAACAAAGATTCAGAACTAGCATTACGACAGGCTAATAATCCTGCAAAAGCGAGGTTATAAGTTACTAACTTTATAGAAATCGATTATAATATAAAAATTAGTAGATGGGAGATGAAAAAAATGGAGAAATATATTTTATCAATTGATCAGGGGACAACTAGTTCCAGAGCTATTTTATTCAATAAAAAAGGGGAAATTGTACATAGTGCTCAAAAGGAATTTACGCAGTACTTTCCTAAGCCGGGCTGGGTGGAGCATAATGCCAATGAAATTTGGGGTTCAGTGCTGGCTGTAATTGCAGGCTGTCTATCAGAATCAGGTATAGAGGCCACAGATATAGAAGGAATTGGAATTACCAATCAGCGTGAAACAGCAGTAGTTTGGAACAAAGAGACAGGTCAACCTATTTATAATGCGATTGTATGGCAATCCCGCCAAACAAAAGATATATGTGAGGAATTGAAAAATGCTGGCCATAATGATCTTTTTCATACCAAAACTGGCTTATTAATAGACGCCTATTTTTCGGGGACAAAGGTTAAGTGGATCCTGGATAATGTGGAAGGGGCCCGTGATTTAGCCAATGAAGGAAAATTATTATTCGGAACAATCGATACCTGGCTTATCTGGAAGCTATCCGGCGGTAAAGCACACGTAACGGATTATTCAAATGCGTCAAGAACGATGATGTACAATATTTATGACCTTGAGTGGGATGATGAATTATTGGAGATATTGAATGTTCCGAAATCCATGCTTCCAGAAGTGCGTCCGTCCTCTGAAGTATATGCACAAACGATTGATTATCACTTCTTTGGTAAGAGTATCCCAATTGCAGGTATTGCTGGTGACCAACAGGCAGCATTGTTTGGACAAGCATGCTTTGAAAAAGGAATGGCTAAAAATACGTATGGAACAGGCTGTTTTATGCTGATGAATACGGGTGAAAAACCAGTTAAATCAGAAAAAGGATTATTGACGACTTTAGCCTGGGGATTAAATGGTAAAGTGGAATATGCACTGGAAGGAAGTATCTTTGTAGCTGGTTCCGCTATCCAATGGCTGCGCGACGGATTAAGGATGCTTAAGGATGCTGCTGATAGTGAGACCTATTGCCGGGCAGTGGACTCTACGGATGGAGTCTATGTAGTTCCTGCCTTCGTAGGTCTCGGAACTCCATATTGGGATAGTGATGCAAGAGGAGCAGTCTTCGGTCTGACAAGAGGGACTACAAAGGATCACTTTATCAGAGCAACCGTCGAATCATTGGCCTATCAAACAAAAGCTGTCATTGATGCAATGGAAGAGGAATCTGGAATTGAGTTGAAAACATTGCGTGTCGATGGGGGTGCAGTTAAGAATTCGTTCTTGATGGAATTCCAAAGTGATATTTTAAATGTACCTGTTGAAATACCGAAAATTAACGAAACGACTGCACTTGGAGCTGCTTATTTAGCTGGACTTGCTGTTGGTTTTTGGGAGAACCAGGACGAAATTGCTTCCCAATGGATTATCGACAAATCATTTGAACCTAAAATGGACCAAGAGAAACGTTCTGAACTGGTTGATGGTTGGGAAAGAGCGGTTGCAAGTACAAGAAGCTTTAAATCATAATTTAATATAGTAGAATTTTCTTCAAAAGATGATATACTGAAGTTAAGTTAATAATTGGTTAGAGAAATCGAGAGGCCACGAGTACATTCCTTTAAAATAGGGTAATGTATTTTGTGGTCTCTTTTATTTACATATAGATAGGTTTATCAACAGAGGAGGAATAAGGGTATGGGTTTAAATAGTTTTAATAGACATGAATATAAAAGTAAATTACAGAATACACATTTTGATGTTCTTGTTATCGGAGGAGGAATTACCGGAGCAGGGATTGCTTTGGATGCCGTTACGAGAGGGATGAAGGTTGGACTCGTTGAAATGCAGGATTTCGCAGCCGGTACATCAAGCCGTTCGACTAAGCTGGTCCACGGAGGATTGCGCTATCTAAAACAAATGCAAGTAGGAGTAGTGGCAGAGGTTGGGAAAGAAAGAGCTATCGTGTATGAAAACGGCCCTCATGTGACTACACCTGAATGGATGTTACTGCCTTTCCATGAAGGGGGTACATTTGGTAAATTTACTACCTCCATTGGATTGCGTATGTATGACCTTCTTGCTGGAGTAAAAAAAGAAGAACGCCGCACGATGCTAACAGAAGAAGAAACGATTGAAAAAGCCCCACTGGTTAAAAGAGAAGGGTTAAAGGGCGGTGGCTATTATGTTGAATACAGAACAGATGATGCCCGCCTGACAATGGAAGTTATGAAAGAAGCGTTCGATCAAGGAGCCAGCTTGCTGAATTATGCCAAGGTAGAGGATTTAATCTATGAAAATGGAAAGATTGTTGGTGTGAATGTAAAGGATATGATGGACGGGGGTACCTTCCAGATTAAAGCGAGAAAAATTATTAATGCGACTGGTCCATGGGTAGATTTTATACGTGAAAAAGACCATTCGAAAAAAGGGAAAGTACTGCAGCTTACTAAAGGTGCACATGTAGTCATTGACCAGTCCCGTTTCCCACTGAAACAAGCGGTTTATTTTGATACACCAGATGGAAGAATGGTCTTCGCAATTCCACGTGAAGGTAAAGCCTATGTTGGAACAACAGATACATTTTATGATCAAGATCCGATAAACCCGAAAATGACAGATCAAGACAGGGATTATATATTGGATGCCATTAACTATATGTTCCCTTCCGTTAAAGTAACCAAAGAGGATGTTGAATCCAGCTGGGCTGGTGTTCGTCCTTTAATCAGCGAAGAGGGAAAAGATGCTTCGGAAATTTCCAGGAAAGATGAAACTTGGATATCTGATTCTGGATTAATTACCATTGCAGGCGGCAAATTAACAGGATATCGAAAAATGGCAGAAATGGTATTAGATTTGGTAGCTAAACAATTCAGAGATGAAGGGTATAAACATTTCAGCAGCTGTTATACAGAAAAAATGCCAATATCCGGAGGCCGGGTTGGCGGTTCATCAAAATTTAATTCCTATATAAGCAAAACAAAAGAAAAAGCAGTCGGCACTGGATTATCAGATGAGGAAGCAAGAGAGATTATTTCAAAATATGGATCCAATGCACCACTCCTTTTTGAAATAGCACGCAAAAATAAAGAAAAAGCTAAAGAGATTGGTTTGCCATTATCAGTGTTCACAAAATTGTGCTATGCGATTGAATATGAATTAGCGTATACACCACTTGATTTCTTTAATCGCAGAACGAGTATGATTTTATTCGATATTGCACATGTACATGAATATAAAAACCAAGTGATTTCCTATATGAAACAAGTCCTGCACTGGACGGATCAGCAGACAGAAGCTTATACAGAAGAGCTTGAAACTGAGCTGCATGATGCAGCTCATCCGGAATCTGAGCCAGTTATGAACTAAAGCGAATACAAGCAAGATTCCCACAATCCATGAAATATCGGTTGTGGGGATTTTTTTTGAGATTCAATATCTTGAAAAAAGGGAATAGAGAAGAAGCAGAAAACTAATAGATGGATTATCATGAATCGGGGGCAGATAAGATGAGTAATATAAAGAAAAACTCTCAACAGGAATGGATGATTTATACGGGCTCCTATGCAGATGAAAGCAGTGCCGGAATTCATTTATTCAAATTGAATCTAAAAGAAAATAAGCTGAATCTAATCGAGAAATATACGGGGATAGAAAACCCCTCATATTTGGTTATAAATAAAGCTCAAACACATTTATATGCGGTAAGTGAAGTAGAGTACGGAATGGTTGTTTCCTACGCGATCAATCGGCAGACAGATCAGCTAAGGGAGCTGAATCGAAAGTCGACTAATGGTATGGCACCTTGTTTCGTGAGTCTTAATGAAAACAACGATTGTTTATACATCAGCAATTATGGCGGCACAGTAACAAAGATAGCTATCCAGGAGGATGGATCACTTGGAGAACATACTATAACAAATCAACATATCGGATCAGGGGTTTGGGCAGATAGGCAGGATGCTGCACATGCTCATTCTATCGTACCTGTACCGGATTCATCTGTTGTAGTAGCAGCTGATTTAGGTACCGATAAACTTTATATGTATGATGCAAATGATTTTACCAGTATGGGGGAAATATCTACTATTCCGGGATCAGGCCCAAGGCATTTTGCATTTCACCCGACAATGCCTATTATGTATGTCATCCAGGAATTAAGTAATACGGTCGCTGTATTTGAACTAAATGAACAGTATATTCCGGAGTCCTTGTTAGCTGTCATTACTACTTTGCCAGATGATTATAAAGATGAAAATACGGCAGCTGATTTGCATATTACCCCTGATGGTCAATTCCTATATGCCACGAATAGAGGACATGACAGTATTGTCACATATAAAGTATCAGAATCAGGTATTCCGGAGATTATTGCTTTCACACATACTGAGGGAGAAGGCCCTAGGAATTTTACATTAATAGCTGAAGAGAAAGTTATTATTGTAGCAAATGAGCAAACTGATTCATTAGTATTATTTGAAATCAATAAGGATGGGATTCCAACTTATACAGGAAATAGCGTACCTTTACCGAAACCTGTTTGTGTTCAGGCAATAGTAAGAAAAAGTGAATGATGCCCAATAAAAAAAGCTGGTTTGGATTAGTCCATACCAGCTGTTATTTAATTGGATTGTTCTTTTATGGATTGTCTATAGGCTGTAAAGATTCCTAAAACTATGATTGCCATTCCACCGTTTGTCATGGAATATTGTATGTCCCATTGACCCGTATACAGATTTTTAATAGACAATAAGCTGATTAGGACAAGCATCAATGTAATTAAAATATTGTATGCCTTCATTCGTGAAACAACACCCCTTGATTTAGAATTAAGCTTTATATAGATTTCATTATACTATGCATTTTCTGGAAGTATAAGTAAAATTTTGTCTTATTTGTGTTTTTTAAGTATATTTATAAATTAGAACATTAATTTATCGTTTTGATCATGTTTTCTATATTTTTCTTTTCTAAAGGTCCAATGATGCGTTTATGAATAAAACCGTTAGTATCAATGAAATAACTAGTTGGGATGGTCATAATCCCATATATTTTTGCGATATTACCCGATTGGTCAAGTAATATAGGATATTTAATCTTATACATATTTTGGAAAGATTTTACGACTTCATTGTTTTTCTCTGCATGGGTCATATTAATGCTCAATACAGTGATATTCTCTTTTTTATGTTCCTTATAAAATCCATTTAGATCTGGTATCTCAGATTTGCAGGGAGGACACCAGGATGCCCAAAAATTTAACAGAATCTTTTGACCGCGATAATCAGAGAGACGAACGTTTTGACCGTCCATCGTCTTTAACTCAAAATTCGGTGCAGATTGGCCTTCTTTGATGCCTGTTTGAGTCATTACCGTAATGGATTCCTCGGATAAAGGCTCTTTGTGAAACGTAATGTAAATAAAAAAGACAATGAATAGAATGAATGGTAAGAGGAAAACTAGTTGGTTTTTTTTCAATGTAAGCGTCACCTACCCCTTATGGTTTATATGTTCGTTTTAGTTAGTAGAAAGTATTTACTAGTCATGAAAAAAATAATCATTAATATCAAAACGTGTTACATTGTTTATAAAAATATGATTAAAGGTAAGAATCTAGTATTGAGTTTTTAGGGAAATGAGGGAAGATAGATATGTTTTATATAGGTGTGGACATTGGCACTACCAGTACAAAGGCCGTTTTATTTTCGGATAATTCAACTGTGATTAGTACCCATCATAGAGAGTACCCATTAAACAGTCCTACTCCTCTTATCGCTGAGCAGAATCCGGATGAGATTTTTCATGCTGTTCTGGAAGTCATTAAAGGAGTAATGGACGAAAGTAAGATAAGTCCTGACCAGCTATCATTAGTATCTTTTAGTTCGGCTATGCATAGCGTGATTGCCGTTGATCGAAATGGACTCCCATTAACGGAATGTATTACATGGGCTGACAGCCGTTCGAAAAAGTGGTCGGACTATATAAAAAATGAAGAGAATGGACTAGAGATTTATTATAGGACAGGAACACCGATTCATCCGATGTCCCCACTGAGCAAAATTACGTGGCTGACAAACGATTATCCTGAATTAAAGAATCGGACCTATAAATTCATTTCAATTAAGGAATATGTCTTTTATAAGCTATTTAAACAATTTTTAATAGACTATTCGCTTGCCTCTGCAACAGGCATGTTCCATCTTGAGAATTTGGAATGGGATATGGAAGCTCTTTCGATTGCCGGTATTACAACTGACCATTTATCTAAGCCTGTCCCAACTACTTATTATCTATCAGGTATGGATACTGGTTATGCCTCGGAAATGGGTGTATTGCCGGATACCCCTTTTGTGATTGGTGCCAGTGACGGCGTCTTATCCAACTTGGGCGTAAATGCAATGGATCCGGGCATCGTGGCAGTTACCATTGGAACCAGTGGAGCCATTCGTACGGTGACTGATAAACCAATTACGGATGAAAAGGGCAGAACTTTTTGCTATGCTTTGACAGATAAGCATTGGGTGGTTGGCGGACCAGTAAATAATGGAGGCATGACATTCAGATGGTTGAGGGACGAACTCGCTTCCGCTGAAGTGGAAACAGCTAAACGTCTTGGAATAGACCCATATGATGTACTTACTAAGATTGCATCGGAAGTGGCGCCAGGAGCAGACGGGTTATTGTTTCATCCATATTTAGCAGGAGAGAGAGCGCCTTTATGGAATCCTGATGCCAGGGGATCGTTCTTTGGCCTGGGGCTTCATCATAAAAAGGAACATATGATTAGAGCAGTTCTTGAGGGAGTCATTTATAATCTCTACACTGTATTATTGGCTTTAGAGGAATTAATAGGAGTACCGAAAAAAATCAGAGCAACTGGAGGATTTGCCCGTTCAGCTTTGTGGAGACAAATGCTGGCGGATATTTTTAATCAGGAAGTGGATGTACCTGAAAGCATTGAAAGTTCATGCTTAGGGGCAGTTGTACTCGGCAGGTATGCACTCGGTGAAATTGATGATTTATCCATTGTATCTGAATATGTAGGAACTACATATGTTCACAGCCCAATCCAATCAAATGTAGAAAGATATGAGGAGTTAATCCCTATCTACATCAGCATATATCGAAAACTGGAGGAAGAATACAAAAGCATCGCAGAATATCAGAATAAATGGATTGAGCAGAAATAATGCGCTAAAGTATAGCCGTGTCGATTTTTGTTGACAACATTCTAATTTTCCCTGTATCCTTTAAACAGGAATAAATTTAATATAAATCCTCATCAGACCAAGATGAGGTAGAGGTCGCGGATTTTATTAGTAAACCAAAAAGAGAGCCGGAAAGCTTGTTGACTATGGTTGAAAGGGAAATTTGCCGAAGCGTTCTTTTTTTTCCGAAAAGAGCAGCTGGGACTGTATCCGAACAGGTGCAGGACTGTCATGGGAATATAGACATACCGCTCTGGGTATGAATACCATGGAGAACTATCCGTTTATTGTCTGGTGTGGCTATACATAAATGTTGCACACCTTCATGATAAGGTGTGTTTTTTATTTTGTTTACTTACACGGAAAGAGACACGGAAATGGATAATTCAAAGAGAGAGTATTATGACAGCTTTGGAAGGGGAATTATCGTGGACAACAAGAAGGAACTAGGTTTATGGGTTTTAACGGCATTTGTAGTTGGCAATATGGTGGGATCCGGTATCTTTATGCTGCCGAGAACATTAGCAGAAGTAGCGAGTCCTGCCGGAGTAATCATGGCATGGGGATTAACAGGTTTAGGTGTACTGACGATTGCCTTAGTATTTGGTAATCTAGCTATACGGAAACCACATTTAACAGGTGGTCCGCAAATCTATGCAAAGGAATTGTTTAAGGAAGATTCATTAGCTTCAAGATTATCAGGCTTTATGTCAACATGGGGTTATTGGATTGGTAATTTTGCTGGTAATATTGCGATTATTACTACGTTTGCTGGCTATTTATCCACCTTTTTCCCAAGCCTGACAAGTACAGCTGAACTGTTTACAATAGGGAGTTTTACTCTGAAAGTTGGTAATGCTCTAACATTCCTGGTATGTACCCTCATGCTTTGGGGCGTTCACTTCTTTATCATGCAGGGCATGGAGAGTGCAGGTAAGCTAAACTTTGTTGCGACTGCTGCCAAAGTGGTGGGCTTTGGATTATTCATTATCATAGGGCTGTTCGCATTTGAGCAGTCTAATATTCTACCTTTTGCAGAAACTCGTGTGATAGATGGGGAAAGTAGAGGGTTGCTTAGTCAGGTAAATTTTGCGGCTGTTTCTACTTTATGGGCATTTGTCGGTGTAGAATCCGCAGTTGTATTCGCATCAAGGGCTAAGAAAAAAGCGGATGTAAAGAGAGCGACTATATTAGGTCTATTGATTGCGTTGGCCATTTACATGGGAATTAGTACGCTTGTTATGGGATTATTAACACAGGATGCGCTTCTTCAGTCTGAAAAACCTTTAATTGATGCTATCGAAACGGTATTGGGACCGATTGGCGGAAAAGCTTTAGCTGTGATTGGGCTAATCAGTTTATTTGGTTCAACGATCGGTTGGATATTATTAAGTGCTGAAATACCGTATCAGGCAGCCAAACAAGGATTATTTATACCAAAATTCATGCAGATTAATAAGCATAATATCCCTGTTTTTTCTATGGTAGTTTCTAATGGATTAGGTCAATTATTTATCTTTTCAACCATTTCAAATTCAATTGCCCATGCATTTGACTTCATTATTTATATAGCGACGCTTTCTTATTTAGTCCCTTATTTAATCTCTTCCTCATTCCAGTTAAAATTAGTTTGGACAGGTGAGACGTATAAATCAGGAGAAATGCGATCCCGAATTTTTGACGGCACTATAGCTATATTGGCAACAGCTTACTCCATTTGGGTGATTATCAAAGGAACCGCTGATTTAAAAACGTTTATATTCGGAGTTATCCTACTTGCAAGTGGAATCCTTTTCTATCGCTATCTTCCTAAAAATATGGAAGAAGTTAAACAACACGAAAAATATTATTTGAAAAAGGCTTTTTAAATATGATGCATGGTGAGGCAAATCCTTTATCTTTTCATTAAGAATAGGGTTTGCTTTTTTATTAGGGTCATCTAGTGGAATCCTGTAAAGCAGCAATACATGTTGAAAAGAAGGAATGGTAAATAAATCCAATTATCTACTGTAAGTGGGATCATCTAGTTCAATGTGGTATAGAAAAATTGACATACCCCAAAGGGTATATTACGATTAGCATAATCAATGAATGACTGGAGGTCATATAAAATGAAGATTTTGATTGTTGGCGGTGTGGCAGGCGGAGCGTCTGCAGCAGCGAGACTTCGTCGTCTTAGTGAGAAAGATGAAATCATCATGTTTGAAAAAGGTGAATATATATCATTTGCCAATTGTGGTCTTCCATATTATATAGGAGATGTGATTCAAAACCGTAATAAACTACTGGTTCAAACGGTTGAAGGAATGGGACAGCGTTATCATTTAGATATCCGTAATTGGACAGAAATCATCAAGATTAATCGTGAGAATAAGACTGTAATAGCCAGGAAAGTTTTAACAGGAGAAGAATATGAGGAATCCTACGACGTGCTAATTTTGTCTCCGGGTTCCAAACCGATATGGCCAGCTATTCCGGGTATTGAGGAGGCCAAATCTATTTATACGCTTCGAAATGTACCCGATACTGATCGTATTAAAGAAAAAGTGGATCAGGAAAAACCAGAGAAGGCGGTCGTTATTGGCGGTGGGTTTATTGGACTTGAAATGGCCGAAAATTTAAAGGAACGCGGCATAGATGTAACAATCATTGAGATGGGCAATCAGGTAATGACGCCCATTGACCTGGAAATGGCTCAAATCGTCCATACACATCTGAGAGATAATGGTGTCGAGTTAATCCTTGAAGATGGTGTTTCAGCTATTGAGAAGAACGGCAGTGTCATTCGCTTGAAAAGTGGCAAGGAAGTTGAGACTGATATGATTCTTTTGGCGATTGGTGTTCAACCGGAAAGTACCATAGCGAAAGATGCCGGTCTTGAGCTTGGAATACGTGAGGCGATTAAAGTCAATAAGCATCTGCAAACCTCAGATCCTTCGATTTATGCGGTTGGTGATGTAATTGAAGTAAAAGATTACATTAACGGTACGGATACCTATGTACCTCTCGCTTGGCCAGCCAATCGTCAAGGTCGTTTAGTAGCCGATCATATTCATGGAAAAGAGAGTGTTTATAACGGGACTTTAGGTACTTCGATTGCAAAAGTATTTGAGTTAACTGTCGCTTCGACCGGAAGCAATGAAAAGACTTTGAAGCGTTTAAATATCCCTTATGAAGTTGTCCATGTAGCGCCAAGCAGCCATGCAGGTTATTATCCAGGTGCTTCCCAATTACATTTAAAACTGATCTTTGATAAAGAAACAGGGAAGATTTACGGAGCACAGGCTGTTGGAAAAGACGGTGTAGATAAACGAATTGATGTCATTGCCACAGCTATAAAAGGTGGGTTAACAGCATTGGATCTTCCGGATATCGAGATAGCGTATGCTCCTCCGTATTCCTCCGCAAAAGATCCGGTTAATATGGCTGGTTATGCAGCAACAAACATTATAGAAGGAATGGTCAGCACCGTACAATGGCATGAAATTGATGAGATTGTAGAAAACGGAGGCTATTTAATTGATGTTCGTTCCCCACAGGAGGTTGCCAAAGGAGCGATTGCCGGATCGATTAATATTCCTGTAGATGAGCTGAGAGATCGTTTATCAGAGATTCCTGCTGATAAAGATTTGTATCTTACATGCCAAGTTGGCATGAGAGGCTATTTAGCTACCAGAATACTTGAAGGGAATGGCATAAAAGTTAAAAATCTTGATGGCGGGTACAATTTATACTCTAAAGCTTTTCCTGAGAAATAATAAAAAATAAGAGGTGAAGGCTCTCTTCTTGCTAGTGATTTCGCGGCATGAAGGGAGCTTTTTTATTTTGGAAGAGACTCATTAGGTTAAAAAGGGAGGGAGAGAGAGCCAACTTCAGAGATCGGCTGGATTAAGACCCGGATCGGCTGGATTAAGAGAGAGTACGGCTGGAATAAGGCTTAGATTGGCTGGATTATGACTGAGTACGGCTGGATTCAAGCTAAATGACCACTCTAATCTGTATCAATAAGGGAGAACTCAGCTGGTTCAAGGATGAAATCTGCTGTATGGATCTTGAAAATCGGTAAAATCTCCTTATAATTAAATATTTATATGGATATGGAAGCATAAAAAATAACCCAGCTGGACAACTTCAGCTGGGTGCTTTTCTTTCCTCATTAACCTGCTAATTCGACTTCCTTTGGTTCTTTTATTTTTGGCATGGCAAGGAAGACAATTAAGAGCAATGAAAATCCGGTAATGAGCGGTATAAAATAGGATGGAATGTGATCAAGTAAGATGCCGAATAATATCATCCCAAGCGGGGAGATGGCGGATGCAATAGTTTCGACTAATCCAAATATACGTCCAAGATAGTGGCTTGGGGTTGTGCGCTGGATTAATACTTGAATCGGAATATTAACAACCATAATGATGGAACCAATTAGTCCAAGGACGAGAATATAGTAGCTGACATTCGCCATTTCGGAAGTTATTTCGAGCATAGGCGGTATGCCTATCATAATAACCAATAAAGCCATTCCGATTAAACCTAGGCGGATTTTCTTTAATTTATCCTTTATTTCCGGACGTCGTGAGATGATTAGAGAGGTTAGGAGTGCTCCGACGGATACCATTGAAGCTGCAATTCCATATGATTGTGAGGAAAAATTCAGGGAAGTGTTAAGTATGTAGGGAATAGCTACATTTATACCTGCAAAGAAGAAGTTAATCCAAAGAGAGACTTTCAGCAGGGAGAATAAAAAAACATTTTCCTTCAAATAGGAGAATCCTTCTGTCATGCTTTTCAGAAATCGCTGTTTTTCTTGTTCTATCGTTTTCTCGGCATACAGGTTGAAAATAATAAATAACTCGATTACACCAGCGATGGTAAAGGTAATTCCATTTAGGAGAATAATTCCTTCAATAGGCATGAAACCGTATAGAATACCGGCAATGATTGGACCAAGAATGCCGGCAAGGGATGAAGCCGATTGATTTAAAGAACCTGCTTTTTGTATGGAATGGTCCCCAGCCATCGAGGGAATGGTTGAAGATGCAGTCACAGAGAAGAAGGTAGAAAAGATGGCTAACAGAACTTCAGAGCTATACAGTAATGCAAGCGGAAGCCCAAAAAAATGAGAATAGCCAAGCATGAAAAACATGAGTAATCCACTTGAAATCTCAGATGCAATGACGATGGTCTTTCGATTAAAGCGATCTGCAAGTGTTCCGGCAATCGGACCGAAAATAATCCGGGGTACAGACGCAAATACAAGAGCAAGGGCAAAGCTCGTACCTGAACCGGTAACTTTTAAAATATATAATCCAATGGCAAATGAATAGATACTTGAACCAAACAGCGAGATGAATTTTCCTAAGACAAACAATAAGATATTTCTTGCGCTTAATCGATCTTGCTCTGCTTCCGTATAACCTACACTCATAGACTTTTCTCCTTTGGTTTAAAAGTTTAATATTATTAAACTTATTATATAAATACATATTTTGGTAAGTCAATAGAAAGTTTAAAATAATTAAACTTTTATTTGTGAATATGAATATAGTACCGTATACTTTCCATAAGGAGGGAGAATTCATGCTGGGAAATAAAATAAGAACATTACGGAAAGCGATGGGGCTTACTCAATCTGAATTGGCTGGAGATCGATTGACAAAAGGAATGTTAAGTCAAATTGAAAACGACAAAGCCACTCCTTCAATGAGCGTACTTACCTATATTGCTCAAAAACTTGGTTGTGAGCCCGGAGACCTTCTAAATGAAAAAGAGGATTATTTACCCTTACTGAATGAAATTAAGGATAATCTAAATAAAAAAAACTACTCAGCTATATACAATAAATTATCAAAAGTCGTTTCCGATAATATGCCCCGGGGTGTAATGGAAGCGAAATTATACAGCTTGTATGCAGAGGCAGGTCTCCAAATGGATAAACCCAATATGCAAAAATATATGGAAATGGCTGTTGTCTATTTTCAGAAGAACTCCTTATTCTTAGACAGTGCTGAAACCTTATGGTTCTATCATCAATATTGTATGTGGCATGGGAAATGGAATGAATCATTGTCCATTTTGAATGAAATCAGAAAGCAATATACTGGTAATGGCTTGGAAGAAAATATTGTTTTCCAGTTAAAGCTTTTATTGGATGAGGGGATCGACCTAATGGCATTGGAGGAATATGAAAAAGCCTATTTGAAGATGCAGGAAGCTATAAAATTATCAAATGATACGAATGTATATTATCGTATGGACGATATATACAGGATTGCTGCCAATTATCCGCTTATGATGGAGGATGATAGGGAGTTTCTTAGACTAATACAAAAGTCTGAGCAATATGCGGTATTTTCTGAGAATAGGATAGCTCTGATGATGTTTCCAGTTTTATATGCGGTTTATCATAATGAAATAACAAAGGACTATGCAGCAGCGTTAAACTATATAGAAGAATACGCAGGTATGCCAGAAAAGGTAGAAGAACTCTATTATTTGGAGAAAGGAAAGGCTTTATTTGGCTTGGGTAAAATAGATCAAGCTATGGAAAGTCTGAGTAAATGCAAGCTATCAAATGCTTTGGTCCATCCAATTGATGTAGCAATGGTGCATTCCGCCGGGGTATATATCGCTTTATGCTTGAATCAACAGGGTTATAAGGATGAAGCCTTGAAACAAATTAATAGAACAGGTGATTTATTAAGGAGAATGCCGAAATCTGTCTATTATAAATTAGCCGTTGAGGTTAGAAGTAAATTGTTACAAGAAAAAGGGAACTGAATAATGAATTCCATCATTTGATGAACCTTTCTAAAAATCAGTTCCTTTTGTTTTGATTCTATCCAGTTGTTCTTACAGGAATAATTCATCTGTGATTATTTTACAGAAAATAGTACTCTAAAGATTCTCAGATAGAAATAACTTTCCATAATCCTCCTAAGAGCAATCCAAGTTTTGTTCTGCTGTTGTTGAATGAGCCCCTATCTACTGATTTAAACATATCCATTCTTTATTGCGAAAGCGATTGCTTTTGTATTTCTCCCTCTTCCATCATCCTTCTAAGTTTCTTCTCTCCATCTATGATCTATCAAATTTCCACTCATAAAAAATCCTATAAAACAGACTTTTAAGTTATTTGAAAAAATAGTTGTACCTTTTTGCTGGAATTCAGAATTGTTATTCAAGTAAAATAATTATATAAATAAAATCCATGTTATTATTCATCAACTGTACTAGGTTGAATACATGATGATTGATAAAAGGGTGGTCTTATGAGGAAGGGTTTACGCATTGTTTTATTACTTATCGTGTTATGGATTATTCATAATCCGAGTATTTTGGCAGACTCTACTCTTCAACAGCAGATTGACCAAACACCCGCTGGGGGAACCTTAATTGTTAAAAGTGGTTCTTATGAAGAGCAAATTAAAATTAACAAGCCGATCACGATTAAAGGAACAGAGAATACCATTTTGACGTATACGGGTGAGCAATCCTTTATAACAATTGCAGGTGAAAAGGTCCAGATAAAAAATATTGAAATTAAAGCAAACAGCTTACCGCTAGATGAAGCTGCCATTGTACTATCTGGAAACCACCATGAACTAAACGGTTTAACGATAAAGTCTGTTGGAACTGGTATTAAGCTGGATGAAGCAAATTATGTATTGGTTAAAGAAAGTTCATTTACTGGGACATCTGAAGGTCATGCTATAAATTTATGGGAGTCGAGTCATAACACGTTCAGTAATAATTCAATTGAAAATGTTCAGGATGGGTTTTACGTAGAATACAGTCATCATAATACATTTGAACAAAATGATATTCGCGCTGCCCATTATGGCGTGCATTTGATGTATTCGAATTCCTGTTTGCTTGAAGGAAATGAGTCCGTCAATAATTATACCGGAGCAATGATCATGGGGGCAGAAGAGGCGATTGTCCGTAAGAATACATTCGCTGAAAATAATGAAAATGTGAACTCTCAAGGATTATTACTTTATGATTCAAGAAATGTAGTGGTTGAAGAAAATGAGATTCAAAATAATCGAATCGGTATATTTATAGAAAACTCAAGTTCCAATTCCGTAAAAGAAAACAATCTGCAATCCAATTTTGTAGGCGTGCAGTTTAAAGATTCAGAGGATAATCTAATCTATCACAATGATTTTCTCGGAAATGTGAATGATGCTCAAGCCATCAATAGTGAAAGGAATCAAGTGGATGCAAACTACTGGGATGCATCTTCTAGGATAGATACTGATGGTGATGGAAGAAGTGAACTAATCTACCCGGCAGATCCTTATTTTTTGGCTTTAACAGAGGAAGTTCCCGATTATCAACTTTTTTTTCAAGCTCCGGGAATGACGATTCTGCAAAAAATGCTGAAAAGCACAGATGAAGGGTTATTAACGGATTCAGCTCCTTTAATGGAGCCCATCCAATCAAATAAACAAAAGAATCAAGCTGATCTAATCGTGTGGCTTGTCAGCGGATTGTTATTCATTTGCAGTTTATATTTGTTTATCAAAGGGAGGAAAAAAGGATGAAAAGACCATTATGGAAAACAGCGTTAGTTGGTATAGGGGCGCTCATGCTTTTGTCTGCATGCAGTAAAGATGAAGCTAAACCTGTAGAAATTGATCCAAAGAATGATACATGTGCGAATTGCAATATGTCTGTTGCGGATAATCAACATGCAACAGAAATTATCCTGACTAATGGAAAAACGATGGTGTTTGACGACATTGGCTGTATGTTTAATTGGACAGATGAAAATGAAGATAAGGAAATCGAAAAGACCTTTGTACGTGACTATCATTCCAAAGAATGGATAGATGTGAAAGATTCTTATTTCGTATATGGCGATGATATCAAAACACCAATGTCTTATCATGTTATTTCTTTTGAAGATCAATCTAGTGCTGAAGAGTTTGCAAAAGAATCAGGAGCAGATTTATTATCCTATGATGATTTGCAAAAACATGAATGGAAACAGCATAAAGAGATGAATCATGAAAAAACAGAGAGTCATGGACAAAGTGAAATGTAAAGTAAAACGGGCAACCAACATGGTTGCCTTTTATGTAGATATCAATATAGGAGGGAAGGAAAATGTGGAACATATGGAGCTCTGAATGGAGAATGACCGCACGCGGCCGTTCCTATTATTCGATTGCTATTCTCTGGATTATTGTCATTTCTTTATTGCTGGCTTTAGAACGCACAAATGGAGCGATCTCAGGGTATACAAATATTACCGGT
Source organism: Bacillus sp. z26 (assembly GCF_058313635.1). Lineage (NCBI taxonomy): Bacteria > Bacillati > Bacillota > Bacilli > Caryophanales > Bacillaceae > Bacillus > Bacillus sp. z26. The sequence continues at coordinate 593,370 of NZ_JBZFQM010000002.1, read as the reverse complement.
ACAGTAGTTAATATTATGTTATATATATTGCCACTGTTTATGTTGATTTTTGGTTCATTTTCAATAGCCAACGAAATGGAAAATGGTCAGTGGAGATTATTATGTACATATCCATTAGACAGCGTATCTTATTTTTTCGGGAAACTTGGAGGCCAATTTACTGCACAGGCAGTTTGCTTTTCACTTGCGTACTGGCTTAGTATGATCATTGGTTTACTGACGGGGATTGATATTTCATTAACATGGATGCTTGTTTTATATTTATTTAGCATGCTGTTAATCTTATTTTTTTTGACACTTGGTCTATTCATAGGATCTCTTGTAAGCACGAGATGGCAGGCACTTACTTTATCTGTTGCACTGTGGTTTTTTCTGATCATGATCTGGCCGACTGCCTTAATGGCTATTTTAGGAGCTTTACCTTATGAGATGATTGGTCCCATCATGAAAATAGCGATGATCGTTAATCCGGCAGAGTTTCTGCGCTTTTTCCTGGTAATCAGGCTGGACGGAGGATCAATCTTTGGTCAATCCTATGATGGACTGGTTCCGTTATTTAATGAAGGGATTGTATGGGGAGTGCTCTTTCTATATGCCTTTGTGTATATCGCTGCGCTCGGTTTTATTTCTATTTGGTTCTTGAAAAGGAGAAGAGCACAATGACAAAGTTGGATGTGACTGATATTTCAAAACATTATAAAACGAAAACAGCGCTGCACCCATTTTCATTATCTGTACAGGAAGGGCAATGCATTGCCTTATGCGGCGGGAATGGAGCAGGTAAAAGTACGATTCTGAATATTTTGGCGAGTATTTCTTCGCCATCATCTGGTTCAGTTATTCTAGATGAGGTTCATATGGTAGAGCAAAATAAGGAGTATGTATCACAGATTGGTTATATGCCAGATGAATTTTATGCGCAGGGAGAAATGAATGTTGAAGAGTTTCTGTCTTTTTATGCTAAAATTCGAGAGGTATCTGATGCCAGAGTTAGAGATGTAATTGAGAATTTGGGATTAAGTGACAAGCGGAAAGAACTTGTAAAAAATTTATCAAAAGGAATGCGGCAAAGACTGTTATTAGGACAATCTATTTTAAATGAACCCCAACTGTTAATTATGGACGAACCGACCAATGGGCTCGATCCATATTGGATTAATGAATTTATTGCTAGCATTAAAAAGCTAAAAGCATCAGGTACCATTACGATATTTTCTACCCATATGATGGACGTTGCTGCAGAGATTGCTGACCAGGTTTTATTTATAGAAAAAGGACAGCTTGCTAAAACACTAGAAAATGATTTTTCAAATATAGATGAATTTACAAAGAAATTATTGACGTTATATAGACAAAGGGTTTGAAATTAGGAAAAGGAAAAAAAATGAACAGTACTCTTGGTGAATATAATTGGATATTTTTCTTATATTTTACCAGTGGTCTTCCTATTAAATAAGAGTGCAAAAATAATGATCTTAACTGCTCACAAGTAAGACAAAATTAAAAGGCATCAGACCGTTTTAATACAGGTCTGATGCCTTTTAATCCTTTATAAAAGATTAAAATAGGATTTATTTCACGCTAAATTTTCTTCGTTTCAACTACTTCAGTTTCTGGAACTTCAAGCATATTTAAGACAAAGATGAAAATAGGAATCCCAAGAATTAGTCCCCAAATCCCTAAGAAATGTTCTCCAAATACCAGGACCAAGAATGTGAAGAAGGTAGGTAAATGAGTTTTGGCAGACATAAATTTCGGGTTTAAAACATAGCTTTCCAAACCATGGATAATCGCTATTAAGATAACTACATATAATACATGCATGCCTCCGCCTATATTATAGGCAATTGTACATAAGGGAATCAAAGAAATAATGACCCCGGCTACAGGTATAAGGCCCAATAAAAATATCATAATGGCAAGACCCAATAGCTGTGGGAAACCTAAGAAATAGAGAATTATAGTCGATAAACCGGCATTTACAAATGCAATTAAAAATTGAACTTCGATGACTTTACCAAATGAGTTCACAAAGACAGTACCCAGATACTCTAATTCAGTGAAAAGCAAGCCCAGTTTGCTTCTTTTAAATGAACGGCTAAATCGTTTAATTTTATCTTTTTCCAAGAGAAAAAATAGGCTCAACAGCAGGGCCAAAAATAGCTGCAGACTTATTTTACCGATATTTGCTATGTAACTGTATACAGCAACCGCATTTGCTTCGATCTCAGAAGGTGATATAAATTGTTGCATGGCGCTGATCACGATATCAATTGCTGTATTATCCGGCGGATGCTTATAAAAATCAGTTATCACTTTTACAAGTTCGGTTATTTGCAGGGTAATGATAGGTATATATTTATAAACAATCATAACCAAGGCGGAAATTATAATTGTATATAGCAGGGTAATGATAATTTGAGGTTTAATCCGTATTGGACTAAATTTGGAAATAGTAGAGGAAATGATTCTTTCAAGTCCGCCCATTAAAAAAATAAAAATAAAGGTGAACAAAACTAAGTTCATCATTCCTCTTAGGGCATAAAAGATACCTATTAAAAATAAGATAGTAAGAAAACGAATGAATCCTCTGCTTTTGATAAATTGGTTGAGTGAAAACATAAACCTGTTGTTTCTCCTTTCGGCATCATGCTTGATATCTTAATTATATCTGTTAGATATAAAGTTTATAAGAGGGTTTGGTAAAAAACTAAAAATAAATTAGACAATATAGGAAATTTACCTAGGAATATACACATAAACTAACGAGTGGTACGTTTCATTCTTATGCGAAATGGATAAATAAGTAGAAATGAATCATGGGAGATGTGAAACGTATGACTTTGTCAGAAAAATCAAAGAAAAAAGTCGCAATCGTTACTGGTGGAGGTTCTGGAATAGGAGCAGCCGCAGCTAAGAAATTTGCTGAAAATGACATTCGTGTATGTATTATGGATATAAATGTTGAAAATGCAGAAAAAGTTAAAGAAGAGATTGTGAATGCCGGAGGAGAAGCCTGTATTTATCAGGTTGATATCCGTGATGAAGCACAGATTCGTGAAGGTATTTCTGCGGTTATGAATAAGTGGGAAAGGCTTGATATCCTGTTCAGTAACGCTGGTATAAACGGCACATGGTCTTCTATTGAAGAATTTGAGGTTGCGGAGTGGGATGAAGTAATTGAAACAAATCTCAGAAGCACATTCCTATTTGTGAAATATTGCATTCCACATATGAAAACAGATGGAGGAAGTATTGTTATTACAAGCTCCATTAATGGTAACAGAAGGTACTCGGGCTTTGGAATGGCAGCCTACAGTACATCAAAAGCAGGCCAAATTGGATTTATGAAAATGGCAGCACTTGAGTTGGCAAGATATAAAATCCGTGTTAACGCAATCTGTCCGGGTGCTATAGAAACGAATATCGATAACAGCACGACTAAATCTGAAAGTTTAAAGGAAATCGAAATACCAATCGAGTATCCAGAAGGAATGCAGCCATTGGCAGATGGACCAGGATCTGCGGAACAGGTAGCTAATTTGGTATATTTCCTCGCATCTGATGAATCAAGCCACATATCCGGTACTGAAATATATGTAGATGGTACAGAATCGTTATTGTAAATAATTCTGTATCCAGAAGCATCCTCTATATTATGCAGGTAAGTAACACGAGATAGGGGTCTGCTAAATAGTAGATCGATTTTTGGTTACATACGAAACTTATTGGAACGGTGAAGATAGTTTGAAAGAGTTAGTATGGAATTAATTTATAATAATGAAGGCAGCCAAAACCTTGGCTGCCTTTTAATTAAGCAAAAATACTTCTCTTTTAAAGATGAATAAAGAGGGATTTAAACTCCGTAATGAATCATATATTTCTTTTCTTCCGCTGCTTTCATAATTTTTGAAGCCAGTCTACTTAGTTCTTTGGAACACTTGAAATCACGAGATGATACAACAACATCATAAAATAAGGCTAAAGATTCAGGTGGAATAATTGTTATTCCATAATAAGCTAATCCCCATTCAGCGCGATTGAATGAATGATAGTATGTTTTCATAGTTGATAGATCTCTACTTAACGAATTGATTATATCGTCATCTACAGAAATGCAATTGTAGGTGTGGGGGGTGTAATCATTGTATTTCTTTTGGTCATCAAAATAATCAAGAATTCCAAATTGGTGTACGCAAGCCATAATTGTGTTCCTTTCACTGATACAAATAGCATAATTGGAAACTGATGCGATTTTTACTATTTGCTGAGGATATCTTTATTATGATATAAGGTTTAAATCATTGTTTGAAATAGATTTAGGTATGGACTTGTAAGATAAAGACTTTGTTTTTCTTATTACGTCAACTCAAACTTACTTCAAACATCTTCCTCCTCATACTATTCAATAAAAATACTCTCTTCAAGATAAATTATCCATATTTATGAAAGAAAAAATAGAAATAGGTATATTGTTTTGATTTCTTAGCGAGAATAGTGCCAGAAGCATTATCCATAGTTACACCAATATATTCTGTATAATTTTCCTCATACTGTATAATCGAATGAAATTCATATTAGATGGAAGGAGATAGATATGGATCCAGTAAAACCCTTTGAGCCGATTTCTGCTGAAGTGATCCCAAAAGGTGAGGAATGGATATACCAAGTTAAGTGGGATGGCGTCCGTATGCTGGTCTATAAAATGGATAATAAGGTAGAATTGATCAATCGAAATTTAAATAATCGAACAAAGCAGTATCCGGAATTGACTGATCTGGATACCTTTTGTTCCGCATCTTCAGTAATTCTTGATGGGGAAATTATTGCTTTGCATAACGGGAAACCCTCGTTTCATGAAGTTATGAAGCGGGATAGAATGAATCGTTCCCCTTATATTATGGATGCAATAAAGGAAAGACCTATTATATACATGATATTCGATATTTTATATTTGGATGGTAAATGGGTCATCGAAGAGGAGCTTGAAGAACGTCAAAGGTTGTTATCGTCTATTATCATGCCTACAGAATATGTACAAGTTGTTGAAAATTTTCGGGATGGAGATACCTTGTATAAAGCTATCATGGAACAAAATCTGGAGGGAATTATTGCTAAAGATTTGCATAAACCATATAGTTTGAATGGAAAAGATGGACGGTGGCAAAAGATTAAGTTTTATAAAGACCTCATCGCTGTTGTAGGTGGTTATTTGTTAAAGGGGAGCGAATTGCAATCTTTGGCATTAGGGTTATATGACTCTTCAGGAAAACTTCACTATATCGGCCGTGCAGGGAAAGGATACTATACACAAGAGGGATGGAAGGTAATTCAACAATTTATGGAGAAAGCCTCCCAGTCCCAAAATCCTTTTAGTACAAAATTGGACCAAGCCAAGAAGTATCAATGGGTACAGCCTATTTATACGGTCAAAGTCACCTATCTGGAATGGACCGAATCAATGACATTAAGGCAGCCTTTATTGGAATCATTTGTTGAACATGATCCAGAAAAATGCTTAATGGAGCTTGACCTATGAGGTATAAAGGACTTTGTTTTTTAACTGAATATGATAGCGTCAAAAAAGTTTGTACGGTGGCTGTCCTCTATATGGATAAAATTATTGAATTGGGGAAAGTAAAAGAAGGATTTACGGATGAAGAGCGACAAGCGATCCTAACCATTTTGCAACAAACAGGTACCGAACATCAAAAAGGAATCTATAAAGTACCGCCTGGGATTTGTATACAAATCAAATACAAAGCCATTACCAAATTTAAATTAGTATCACCTGTCTATGTAAATTTAGCCGTGAACGAGAAGTGGACAACTTGTACATGGACTAAATTGGCGTTGTCCCAATTTGAGAAGGTAACCATTACGAATCCAGGGAAATTGATTTGGACAGAACAATCAGTAACAAAAGAGGTATATATAGACTATCTTCTTTCCATATCTGACTTCATGCTCCCCTTTTTAAAGGATAGATTCTTAACGGTTAAAAGGTATCCAGAAGGTGTGGGTTCAGAAGGATTTTATCAAAAATCAACTCCGGATTATGCACCGAGGTTTGTGGAAACAGCTATAAATCATGATATTAACTATACCGTGTGTAATAATATCGAAACTCTTTTGTGGCTCGGGAACCAGGCGGCAATTGAATTTCATATTCCATTCAATGAACTGGAGAAACAAAATCCTGCAGAAATTGTTTTTGATCTTGATCCGCCTCAATTAGGTGATTTACAGCTAGCCGTAAAAGCAGCACTGGAAATGAAGAAAATTCTCGATCAATTTCAATTAACTGCTTATGTGAAATTGTCAGGACGAAAAGGAATCCAAATCCATATTCCATTGATCGAAGGGACAATCAGCTATCCTGAAACACGATTATTCACTGAATTCATCGCCAACTTTCTGGTTAATCAATTTCCTGATGATTTTACAACGGAACGATTGAAAAAAAATAGAGGAAACCGGCTTTATATCGACTATATCCAGCATGATAAAGACAAGACGATCATCTGTCCGTATTCACCGAGAGAGACACAAAACCCCTGTATTGCAGCGCCATTGTTTTGGGAAGAAATAAAGACAGGGTTGAAAACAGAACAATATTCTATGAATATCGTTAAGAAGCGGGTTTCTGAAGGGATAAATCCATTTGACAGTTACTTTGCCATGGATCAATCGAATCAAATGAAAAAAATTATAAACTTTATAAAAGAAAAGCAAAATTAAAGATCTAATCTGACAAAGATCAGTATAAGACTAATGATTTATGATTTTGGTTAAGATATTCTAAAAGGAAGGTGTATTTATGCATACAATTTGGAAGGGAACCATTAGTTTTGGACTCGTTAGTATCCCGATAAAGCTCCATGCTGCTACCGAAAATAAAGATATACCATTGCGAACGTTACATAATAAATGTCATGCACCTATAAAATATTCAAAAGTATGCTCGGTTTGCGGGGAAGAGGTGGAGCAAGAGGATATAGTCAAAGCTTATGAGTACGTAAAAGGGAAATATGTTGTTCTGGATGAAGAAGAGCTGGAAAAGCTGAAGAAAGAGCAAGAGGATAAGGCAGTTGAAATCATAGATTTTGTTAAAATAGAAGAAATTGATCCTATTTACTTTGAAAAGAGCTATTATATGTCACCAAACGAGGGTGGCACTAAGGCGTATTCCTTGCTGAGAAAAGCGTTGGAAACCTCAGGCAAGGTTGGTCTTGCGAAAATTACAATCCGCGCGAAGGAATCACTTGCTGTAGTACGGATCTTAGGAAATACTTTATTGATGGAAACCATTCACTTTCCAGATGAAGTAAGAAAGGCTGCGGATGTACCCAATATTCCAGCTGTTGAAGAAATTGTCCAGAAGGAATTGGACACAGCGATTTTATTGATTGATCAGTTAACAACTACGTTTGATCCTTCAAAATATCATGACGAGTATAGAACAGCTTTACTGGAATTAATAGAAAAGAAAAAACAGTCACAAACAGTCACTCCTGCTGCAGGCAAAAAAGCGACATCCAATGTAGTAGATTTGATGGCCGCGCTGCAGGCTTCCATTGACCAAACCAAATCTGCAGCAAAACCAGCGAAAAAAAGAGCACCGCGAAGAAAGAAAGAAACTTCATAATATCACGCTTGCTTTCAAAAGCAAGCGTTGATTAACTAATTAGAAGCCGTTTCTATTATGAAGAATCGGCTTTTTTTATTGTACTTATTAATAATCAGAATATATAAACTTTTTGTCGAATTTAAGAAGGTTTTTATAAGGTGGGTTTTTAGTACCGGTTCAAAAGATTTGTATATATCATTCAGTAGATTGAAAAGAGAAATACATGTCTAAAGAACTAAGAAAACATCGTTTATTAAATTTATTACAAATGCAAGATTTGTCGAAATATAAATGTAATGTTTAAATGGTAGAAATATTATATCAGACTGATATAATAAGGCAGTACCAAAGAATGGATTGGTTGGTAAATATTCTTTTAAAATTATATCACTTATATATAGAGGCAAGATACGAAGTCTATCATGTAGAGACATTGAAAGGGGATCATTGCTTGAAGAAGTCAATAATTGCATTTAACATCGCTCTAGTGGTTGGAGCTAGTTCATTATTATCCGGAGGCTATGCTACTGCCGCTTCCTTATCTGAATTAGAGGGAAAAGAGAATCAGATTAAAAATGAAAAAGCAAAGGTAAATCAAGATATCATTAAAACAGATGAATCTATAAATCATGTAGTTGATAAACAAACTGATTTAACCAATCAGCTTCAAAAGTTAGAATCAGAGATTACTGAAACGAATTCCAAAATAAATGATAACAATACTAAAATTAGCAATACATTAAAGGATATCGAACAATTAAAAAAAGATATCATAGAACTTGAAAAGAAGATTGAAGCAAGAACAGAGTTATTAAAAGAACGTGCAAGATCCTATCAAGTTACAGGCGGAAAGATGAATTATCTGGAAGTAGTAGTGGGCTCAAGCGACTTTGGTGATTTTGTTGAACGGGTTAATGCGGTCAGTACAATCATGGAAGCTGATAATGAATTAATTGCAGAGCAAGAAAAAGATAAAAAAGAATTAGAGAATAAAAAGCAAGAAGTAGAAGATAAACTTCAAAGCTTGGAAACAATGAAAAAAGAACTAACTGATTTGAAGGTAAAACAAGAGAATCAGAAAAAAGAAAAAAATAATCTGATGAAAAAACTTAAAGAAGAAGAGAAACACTTGGAAGAACATAAATTAAGCATGGAAGAAGAATCTTCTATCTTAGCAGGCCAAGAAACTGCTTTGCAGAAAGCGATTGAACAGGAAAAAGAACGTCAAGCTGAAATCGTTAGAGAAAAGATAGCCGCTGCTGCTGCAGAGAAAAAACGCCAGGCTGAATTTGCCAAGCAAAAAGAAGAAGAAGCTAGAAAAGAAGCTCAAGAAGCTAAAAATGCTCAAGTAGAAAGTAAACAATCTTCTTCATCGAGTACACCAGCAACAAGTGCACCAGTAAAAAGTGCACCAGTTCAAAGATCTGCTGTAAAAGAATCCAGTGCACCTGCTCCTAGTAGCTCATCCGGTTTATTCATGAAGCCATCTGCAGGTTATTATACTTCCGGATATGGCCCAAGATGGGGAAAATCTCATGGAGGAGTTGATATTGCAACACCTGGTACTGTTCCAATCGTTGCTTCTGCAAGTGGTGTGGTCTCCAGATCTTACAAATCTTCCAGTTATGGAAATGTAGTATTTATTACACATTATATTGATGGAGTACAATACACAACTGTCTATGCACACATGAGAGATAACAGTGTGAAGGTAAGTGCAGGACAAACTGTGAGCAAAGGTCAACAAATTGGATTAATGGGAAGTACTGGACGTTCAACAGGCCAGCATTTACATTTTGAACTCCATAAGGGACCTTGGAATGCAAGTAAATCAAATGTTGTGAATCCTTCTGAATATCTATAAATTAAAGTACAGAGGCCTATCTAGGTCTCTGTTTTTTTTGGAATAACTGAAATTAAGTTTTGCTTTTTTAGAGAGACAAGAGCATGTGTTTAAATAAAATAAATCAAAATAATGTTTACCAAAGGATAACAATAGAGTATACTTTTATTGTTTAGAATATTTAGAATATTTTGTAAGCGTTTTAATTAAATTTAAGAGAGGGGATTAAGATGGAAGAAACGAAGATAGCCAGGGAGGAAGAGAAGAATCATAGAAATTACTCGGCCATTGTTCAAAGTCCTGAATTTCAACAATTGTTAAAAGAAAAGAAAAAATTCATCATACCTTTTACATTGTTTTTTCTAATTTTTTATTTTGCGCTTCCTATAATGACCTCTTACTCAACCGTGTTAAATCATTCATTTTATGGGCATATCACCTGGGCATGGGTATTTGCTTTTGCGCAATTTATTATGACGTGGGCATTATGTATGATTTATTCCAAAAAAGCAGCTCGGTTTGATCGATTAAGTGAAGAGGTGTTGAAAAGAGGGGGTAAACAATAAATGAACTATACGGCTTTTTATATGTTCCTAGGTATTGTACTTGTTACATTGTTTATTACGTATTGGGCTTCTAAAAAAACCAAAAATGCGAATGAATTTTACACAGCCGGAGGTGGTCTGACGGGTTGGCAGAATGGCATGGCCATTGCAGGAGATTATATGTCTGCAGCATCATTTTTAGGAATAGCCGGTGCAGTCGCTTTAACTGGGTTTGATGGCTTTTTTTACAGTATAGGTTTTTTGGTTGCCTATTTGGTTGTATTGTATCTAGTAGCCGAACCGTTAAGGAACCTTGGTAAGTATACGTTGGCAGATATGTTGGCGGCGAGGTTTGATGCGAAAAAAATACGGGGTGTTGCCGCTTTTAATACGATGTCCATTTCTATATTCTATATGATTGCTCAGCTGGTAGGGGCTGGTGCCTTAATTAAATTACTGCTAGGTTTGGAATATACAACGGCTGTTTTAATTGTTGGAGCTCTAATGACCATATACGTAATTTTTGGAGGCATGCATGCCACGAGCTGGGTCCAAATAGTAAAAGCTGTTTTGCTGATGGCGGGAACATTTATTATTTCAGTGATCGTTTTTGCAAAATTTAATTTTAATATTGCTAATATGTTTGAACAGATGAGTACAGCTACTCCTTTAAAAGAAACATTTCTTAATCCAGGAGTAAAGTATACCGATGGGCTGGATACATTATCTCTAACAATGGGGCTTGTTCTTGGAACAGCTGGTTTACCGCATATTCTCGTACGATTCTTTACAGTAAAGGATGCTAAAACAGCAAGAAGCTCAGTTGTATATGCCACTTGGATTATTGGGATTTTCTATGTCATGACCATTTTTCTTGGATTTGGAGCAGCTGCCTTTGTTGGTAGTACTGACATAGTAAATGCAAATGCAGCAGGGAATATGGCAGCACCATTACTGGCGAAAGCACTTGGTGGAGATATTTTATTCGCTTTTATTTCAGCAGTTGCATTTGCAACGATATTGGCAGTTGTTGCCGGCCTCGTATTGACAGGGGCATCCGCTTTTGCTCATGATTTTTATAATGAAATATGGAAGAAAGGGAAAGCAACAGAAAAAGACCAGGTGAAAATGGCAAGATATGCTTCTGTTGGTGTCTCTGTGTTATCTATTCTTTTAGCTTTAGTCGCACAAAATTTAAATGTCGCCTTTCTTGTGTCATTAGCCTTTGCCGTGGCTGCCAGTGCGAATCTACCTGTCATTATTTATACAATTTACTGGAAGAGATTTAATACAACTGGAGCAATCAGTGCGATGGTAGTAGGGTTGATCACCTCCGTTGGACTTGTCTTAATCAGTCCCAATGTGTTCAGTCCAGAAGCTGGAAAAGCCATATTAGTTGGTGAACCTTTATTTCCCTTGACAACACCAGGTTTAGTATCCATTCCGCTCGGTTTCCTCGCTGGGTATGTTGGTACTTTATTATCTCGTAAGAAAGAGGAAGAAGCGAAATATGATGAAATTTTGGTTAAATCCAATACGGGTTTAGATACTACCCAATAATGGTATGACCATTAAAAGTGTTTGAACTCCTGATATAACGACAATAGACAGTAATAAACAAAATCAGTGTAAGTAAGCACTGATTTTGTTTTATCTCATCATTTATTTTTTCTATATTTCCCAAGAAATATTTAAAATTTAATCAGCTTTAAAGAGATATTTCACCTCTAACATGACTTGATTTAACTTAATTCATGTGTATTTTTAATTATTACATTAAAAAATATGTCCCTGTTCGCCAGTAGTGGCTAAGGAACATATTTTTTTAAGCTGTTTTTTCTTTTTCTTCGCTTTTGATAAATTTAAGGACGATAAAAAATAAAATTAATGATAGGGCACCAAAGCTATAAAAAAGATAGGCTTCGTTGTGCTTCATAAAATAAGACATGAGTGGAGGACCAGCTGCCACTCCAAAAAAGCGTGCTGAGCTATAAAAGGATGTAATCGTACCTCTTTGTTTCTTATCTATGTTTTCAGTAATGATTGCATCTAATGATGGTAAAATGGTGCCGAGTCCAGCACCGAATAATGATAATATCCCAATAAGTAAGTATATGTTATCAAAGTAAGATGCGAATGTGATGGTTAATGCACTAATAATAATTGAAACCAAGATGAGCATTTTCATCAATTTTATATTGTCCTTTATTTTCTTTCCTGTAATAAATGAAGCTAAACATAAGAAAAATAAGGGGATAGCGAGTACAAATCCCTTTTTAATATTATGAATGTCATATTTGGATTCAAGGGTCGAAGATAAATAAAATTGAATGGCAAATAGAACTAACATAACGAATGCACCCGTGAGAAATATACTGTATAACCATTTTCCTTCCTTCTTAAAAATTTTCTTTGTACCCTGTAAAAATTCTTTTAGAGTGGGAGGCTCATCTTTTCGCTTCGGAACTTTTATGCAAAAAAGAATCATAAAAAAGGTTATCAAGCTAAGAAATGATATAGCAAAGAAAGGAAGAAACCATAGAGAAATGGCTAATGCAGCTCCTAGTATGGGGCTTAAAACTTTTCCAAAGGTATTGGATGTTTCCACAATTCCGAGAACAGAGCTTGCTTTATCATCGTCTTTAAAAAGATCGCCAACTAAGGGTAATATGATTGGAAAAGCACCAGATGATCCTATTCCTTGAATGATACGTCCTATTATAATGACCATAAATGGGTTTTCCATTTTCCAAGAGGCAAAGCCTGATACTAGCCCACCGATAAAAGCTAAAACTAAACTAGGCAGTAAGATCATTTTCCTCCCAAAACGGTCGGATAAATAGCCTGCAATCGGTATTAAAATTATGGAGGCAACGGAATAGCTTGTAATAATCAAACTGGATTGGAAAGAGGAGATTCCAACTCTCTTTTCTAAAATAGGTAGAACAGGGATAAGCATTGAATTACCTAATGTCATTATTAGTGGCACTGCTGCTATACTGGCCAAACACCAAAAACTAATTTTATTGGTATCCGTTTGTGAACTCATTTAATAATTCCCTCATCTCTCTAAGCAGTTCTGTGCAATTACTTTGCCACACAAGATGAGAAATTATGTACAAATGCATGAGCTAATGTGATGTGAAAATATGACAAGTATCGTGGGATATTAAATATAAAAGCACTGTGAATATAGCTCACAGTGCTTCATTTTGTTAATCATCTGATGATAGGATCCCGATAAATCTCAGGATAAATAGGAACAGGTTAATAAAATCAAGATATAAATTGAGTGCAGCTAAGGGGAGTTCATCTTCAGCTACTCCGTACTGTTTCATACGGTTTACATCATATAGTACATACCCGCTGAAAACGAGTATCCCTATAAATGAATAGACAAGCATAGCGGTAGAGGATAAGGGTGAAAAAATATTAAATATACCAATAACAAGGATGGCGAGCAATGCGGCTAACAAAAATCCGCTTAAAAATGTTAAATCCCGCTTTGTTGTTGCGGCATATAGGGAGAGTCCGCCAAATACAACTACTGTAGCAGCCAAGCTCATGATGATGGGCTGTGGTCCTATTGTTACCAAATAGTTTGCGATTACAGGATATAAGGTGATGCCTGATATAAAAGTAAACGCATATAAGAAACTATATGAGAGAAGTTTCCTCCGCCTCACAAAAAATGCTGCAAGCAACATGCCGAATTCAATGATCATCAGTGGTAAGAACAAGGATGGAGGGACAAAATTACCGGCTATAAATCCAAATAAGGAAATGGCTAAAGATATAGCGAATGTTCTTATAACGGCAGGAATATGGTATTTATTACTTTCAGTATACGAATTCATCCAATTACCTCTCTTTTTTTGTAGTACTATTATTTACGTTATACTTTATCAAAGGTTTCATCTGATATAAATATATCTACTAGAGACAAATCGAAACGGATTGTATATAATTAAATATAAGAACAAACGTTCTGTTTATGTGGTGAGTTAACATCTTTGTAAGTGTTTGGTAGTGTGAAAATTTGACTGCCGGGCATTCCACTTTATGCTATTCTATGGTTAGAAGAACTGGGAAAGGGGGAGAACTTTTGAATTTTTCATTTATACATGCTGCAGATATTCATTTGGACAGTCCTTTAAAAGGATTATCAAGATATGAGGGAGCACCTGTCGAAAGATTGCGCAGTGCCACCAGAGATGCATTTAAAAATTTAATAGATTTAGCGATTGAAAAAGAGGTCCATTTCATAATCATTGCAGGGGATTTGTATGATGGGGATTGGAAGGATTACAATACAGGTCTCTTTTTTGCTAATGAAATGGCTAGGTTAAAAAAATATAATATCACTGTTTATATGATAAAAGGGAATCATGACGCAGCAAGTATCATAACTAAAGAAATAAAACTGCCTGATAATGTATATGTGTTTGATGATAAAAAATGCAATAGTATTTTTATTGACGAGCTGGGTGTCGCCCTTCATGGACAGAGTTTTTCTACCCGGGCAGTTAAAGATAACCTTGCCAAAAACTATCCTCCGAAAGAGAGTGGATATTTTAATATAGGGATCCTGCATACTTCAGCTGTCGGTCGGGAAGGTCATGAGAACTATGCTCCATGTTCCATAGAGGATATGAAGGGAAAAGAATATGACTATTGGGCTCTAGGGCATATCCATAAACGGGAATTTTTATGTGAAAGAAACCCAGTCATTCTTTTTCCAGGAAATATTCAAAGCCGACACAGTAAAGAGACAGGTCCAAAAGGATGTTCCTTAATTAAAGTTAGCGATGGTCGCATACAGGAATTAAATCATATATCACTGGATGTATTACGCTGGGAGATCATTGAGATAGATGCTGCACGTCTAACTGATTACGATCAATTTCTTCAAAAAATTGAAGAGGAACTGGAAAAACACTTAGATCATGCAGATGGTAGAATGCTCGCAGCCAGAGTAGCCGTTAGTGGCAATACTTCTATATATCAGGAGCTTTTGAAAAATAAAGAAAGAGTATTAAATGATATTAGGTCCGCTGCTTTCGCTGTTGGGCATGGGCAAATATGGATAGAGAAAATAAAGAATAAAACGGCCCCACCGGTAGAGTCCAAACATTTCTCTGGTGAAAACAATCCAGCGAATTCCATTTTTAATTGGCTTGAGACCAGTGATCTGGATGAATTGCTCGAAGATGTGAGAAAAGAGTTTTCGGCGATTACCAACGTATTGCCGACCGATTTAAAAAGAGGAGAGAATATGGTTGTACCTGATTCAGTTTCCATGCTGGAAGAAAAGCTGGAGGAAGTTAAACAACTGGTGAGCCTTGAGCTACAAATGGAAGGGGGTAAATAAGGCATGCGTTTTGAAGAGTTAAATCTGACTGCGTTTGGTCATTTTACTGATTATCCGGTTACCTTTCAACCAAATCAATCTTTACACGTCCTGTATGGAAATAATGAAGCTGGAAAGAGTACTATGCTGCGTTCCATTACTCAACTCTTGTATGGCATTCCGCATAATTCTAAGGATTCATTTATACATCCCAATTCAAATTTACGTATAAAGGCCCGCCTATCCAATTCATCAGGTAACTCTTTGTCCTTCGTACGAAGAAAAGGAAAGTCAAAGACCATTCTTAGTGAAAACGGAGAAGCGTTACCAGACAATGTTTTATCACCGTATATAAATGTGTTGTCAGAGGAAACATTTCGAAATATGTTTGCACTCAATCATGAAACTCTGCGGGAAGGCGGAGAAGCCTTGCTAGAGTCAAATGGTAGCGTCGGAGAAAGTTTGTTTGCTGCGGCCTCTGGGATTAATGCAGTAAAGAAAATTATGCAAGAATTTGATTCGGCAAGTAAGGAATTATATAAATCAGGTGGTTCAAAACCAAGGATTAATGAATTATTAAAGAAAGAAAAAGAATTAGCTCGCCGACTTAATGATTCGCAAATGCTTGCCAGACAATGGAAGCAGCTGGAAGATGATTATCATCATGGTAAGAAACAGCTGGATGAATTAAGGGAGCAGTACCTCCAGGTAGACGCAACTCTAAAAAAATTATCCAAGCTAAACCAAGCTGCTCCGATTCTTATTGAAAGAGACACATTAATCGAGCAACAAAAGAGCTTCACTGAAATTCCGGATTTACCCAACGATTTTAATTTACAAAGAGAAAATGTATTAAATGAATTAAAACATTCTGATGAAAATGCTAAAATATCCCATACAGAAATAATGGCGCTCGAAGAAAAGTTAGCCAAACTGGATATCGATGAAAAACTTTTAACATGTGAGTCTATGATTCAATCTCTTTTCAGCCAAGTTGGTGCATACGAGAAAGAAAATAAAGACTTACATGTAAATGAGGCAAAGGCTGAGCAGGCGCTTAATCGGATGAACGATATTCTCCTTAAGCTGGGCTATCGTAGTGTAGATAGTGTCAATATTGAGGATTTTAGAATTGCCATTTCTCGCAAAGAAAAGATCCGTATGCTTTATAAGCAATATGGGATCTTACATGAAACGATAAAAGAAATTAATAAACGACATGAAGGTTTAAGGGAAACTGTTGCATTAATGCGTGCGAAATGGGAAGGTTTTGGAGAGGTAAAGGATATTGCCAAGCTTAAACTTGTACTTGACCACGCCCAAATAGAAGGAAATATTGAAAAAACTATTGATGTTCTATCACAGGAAATAAAGGATCTTAAAGACAAAACAATGGAAGAGCTCAACTATTTACCACTATGGGAGGGTTCGATAGAGGAGTTTGATTCCTTTTATGTTTCCATTTTAGAAGAAACCATTAATCAGTACATCGAGCAACTTGAAAGATTTAATGAAGATAAAACTAATTTGGAACGTGGTATTAAAGTTGAGAAAACGATTATTCTGGAAGCAGAAAAATCAATTGCTGAATTAGAAGCCTTGTCTGTTATTCCTACAGAAGATGATTTACAGAAAAGTCGTCAGATTCGCGACCGTGGTTGGAGCTTAATTAAAAATAAACTTAAAGGTGAAGCCATTGATCGTGAATTAATTGAGGATTACTGCAGCCAGCTTGAGGTAGAAGATAAATTCGAGCATGATTTGAAAACAACGGATGAGCTTTCAGATATTATGTGGAAAGAATCTGCAAAAGTGGGCATGAAGAATAAGTCGTTGCAGGATATGAAGAGATCAGAAACCAAGATTGCTACTGCAGAGACAAAACTTGAGTGCCTCAAAGATGAGATGAGTCAGTTTTTCCAGAAATGGAATGAGCTTTGGGAACCGTTCGGTATTGAGCCATTATCGCCAACTGAAATGAAAGAATGGGTAAGAAAATACACAGTTATTAAACAGAATCAAGGCGAATATAAAAAGAAACAGAAACTTTGGGATGAGCTGACAGAAAAACGATTAGCCATCAAAAGTCGCCTATACCTTGCCCTCTCTGAAGTAACCGATGATCTAGATGCTCAATGGACTCTTACTGACTTAATCAGAGAAGCAAATAGAGTAATCCATTTAGCAACAGAGCGTATCAATGAGAGAAATTCGTTGGAAAAAGAGTGGAAGAGCAAGGCTGCTGATCTTAAACAAATCGACCAAGAGGTTGAGAGTAAGCAAAGTGAGTTAGTCAATTGGCAAGAGGCATGGAAGGAAGCTACTAGCCCCTTGCAAGTTGAAAGACAGGCTTCAATTGATTACACATTGGAAATGCTTGATAAGTACAATGAATTGACAGCTACGTATGATGAATGGACTGATATTAATAGCAAAGCAAAAGCTGGCATGTTATTTGTCCGTGAATATTTAGACCATATCAGAATTGTAGCTGACACTTTACAGTTACCCGAACCTATAAATATCCAATCGTTTGTCTATGATTTAACCAATCAGTTGCAGGAGCAGAAAAAGTGTAAACAAAATCAACTCGAATGGAATGCGCAATTGGATAAACGAAAAAAAGAATATCGATTAGCGAAGGATAAGAAGGAGATGGCGCTTAATCATCTTGATGAATTGTTACAGACAGCTCGTGTAAAGACTATCGAGGAAATGCAAATTATTGAAGATAAATATCGACAAAAGCAAAAGCTATCTGGAGAATTGATTAATCTGGAGAAGGTGTTACTTGAGATTGGCAATGGCTTATCGATTCAAGAAATGAAAGATGAAATAGATAAGCTTGATTTAGATTTTTTGGAAAGTCAAATGGCAGAATTGAAGACAGAGCTTGCCGATTTGGAAGAGAAAAGAACGGAGCAAAACCAAATCTTTGGTGTTTGCAGAAAAGAATATGAAGAAAAGATTAAGGGAAATTCATACGCAGCTGTTCAGGCCGCTGAAGAAAGAGAAAGTATTTTGGCTGAGCTGGCGGAATTGACCGATCAATATGTCCAAAAAAAACTAGCTACCTTTGTATTACAGAAGGGTATAGAATATTTCCGTTCTGAAAATCAAAATCCGATCTTAACAAAAGCATCAAAGCTTTTTGCGAAATTAACCTTGAACTCCTTTGAAGGGTTGACCGTTGATTATAATGATAAAGATGAAGAAGTGCTAATGGGTCTCAGAAATAATGAGAAAATTGGAATTGAAGCGATGAGTGATGGGACAAAAGATCAATTATATTTATCTTTAAGGGTTGCGAGTATTGAAAAATATTGTGAAGAAAATGAACCTATTCCATTTATCATCGATGACATTTTAGTTCACTTTGATAATGACCGATCAAAGGTCACTTTATCAATCTTAAAGGATTTATCGAAAAAGACCCAGGTAATCTTTTTTACTCATCATTATCATTTAGTTCACTTGTTGGAGCAAACACTCGATGGAGAGGATTATCAAATGATACACATCCATAAAGAGGCAGTCCTGAATTAAATAAAGAAGACCAATTCATAAAGTGTGAATTGGTCTTCTTTCTGTTGGTTTCATTTGAGTATGAATTATTTTGTATTTTTCTGTTTCTCTGTGATTTCAGTGATTTTATTCATGTTATCCTGTAATTGAAGCTTTGTACTTGATTTACTTAAGAATTGATATAACATTCCTACGAAAATCGCTCCACCGACAATATTTCCTAAAGTAACGGGAATTAAATTGTAAATCGCATTTCCGATTGTAATGGTATCAGGGTGCGGTGATACTAAAGCAATAGAGAATAAAGATAAGTTCGCAATGCTATGTTCAAAGCCTGATGAGAAGAATAAAAATACGACTGCGATCATCATTCCCATTTTAGCTCCGTCACCTTTTACTTGGCTAGGCAAGTAACAAGCTAAACAAACAAGCCAGTTACAAAGGATCCCTTTAAAGAATAAAGCTGTAACAGATCCATGCATTTTATAGGATACAATTTCATGCATTAAATGCTCGTTTGGAATATGGCTGAATATGCCCGTAAGATAAAATAAAACGGCAAAGAAAATGGCTCCAACAGCATTCCCAAGATAGCAAGCGCCCCAGTTTCTGCCTAAATCTCTCAGTGTAACTGCATTACGCATATAAGCAACTGTGAAATAAGCGGTATTACCCGTAAATAATTCTGCACCGCCATAAATAATTAATATTAATGCGATACCAAAGAAAAGGGCAGGGAAAAGGTAAGCGAAAGGTGAATCGGCTACTCTGAAATATTCTCCTGTTCTGAAGCAGGTAATGATGACAAACCCTACAAATATTCCTGCCATCATTGCTCTCAAGAAATAATGAAGAGGGAAATGGTCTAACAATTTTTTCTTTTTATTGGCAAGGGCAACTAAATACTGTAATCCTTGTTCTTCCATGATGTTAAATCCTCCTGTGCTGAAAAAATGTCCATTTAATAAACTACTATGACTTCTTTAATTAATCAATAAGTTTGTGAAATTATTCACTTTTCTGATAGGCTTATCTATTCAAATAAGGTAAAACATGCTTAATCGTGTGATTATCTTCCATGTAATACGGGTATAGGAAGTATAAGGATGGTGATTATTTTGAAAAATAAACTCTTTAAAAGAATCATTGCAGCAGCTGCGCCACTTTTGATTAGTTATATTACAAAAAAAATAACGAAGAGAAAAAAATAGCGTAAGGGACGGGCATGATTGCTCGTTTTTTTTTTTTTGTAAACTTACTTTGCCCCAATGATTAATAAAATACTTGTATGAACACGAATTGACTGTGATTCACTATATATGAGAAAATATGACTGTTTGATTAAAACTTATGGTTCGCCTATTCACATATTATTTTTTTACATGGTATATTTGATAAGATGTATTTAAGGACTCTAATAATATAAGGAATCACCATACTAGCGTATTTTGGGGATCAAGCAGCTATTCAAATTGTTTAGCAGGCTTTTAAAGTATTGTTGGAAATTGTCAGGAAATGAATAGTAGAAAGTTTCACTATATATAAAAGGATGGCTCACATGACTAATTTAAAAGAACAGATTGAATCAAGAAGGACCTTCGCAATTATTTCTCACCCGGATGCAGGTAAGACAACATTAACAGAAAAATTGCTGTTATTTGGAGGCGCAATCCGTGATGCGGGTACTGTAAAAGGACGAAAAACCGGCAAATTTGCGACAAGTGACTGGATGGAAATTGAGAAACAACGTGGGATTTCTGTAACCTCCAGTGTTATGCAGTTTGATTATAATGGGACACGTGTTAATATCCTTGACACACCTGGACACCAAGATTTCAGTGAAGATACGTATCGTACGTTAATGGCAGTGGATAGTGCGGTTATGATTATTGACGCAGCCAAAGGGATAGAAGCACAGACACTGAAATTATTTAAAGTTTGCCGTATGAGAGGTATTCCAATCTTTACATTTATTAATAAAATGGACCGACAAGGTAAATTACCGCTTGAGTTATTGGCGGAACTGGAAGAAGTACTTGGAATAGAGTCCTATCCAATGAATTGGCCAATTGGGATGGGTAAGGACTTCCTCGGTATATATGACCGTTATTATAACCGTATTGAGATGTTTAAAGCCGAGGATGACGAACATTATTTAAAATTAAATGAAGAAGGCGAAGTGGCTGGAGATCATTCAATTGTTGAATCTCCTTTATATGAGCAAACATTGGAAGAAGTTCTTTTATTAAATGAGGCAGGTAATGAATTTTCACGTGAAAAAGTAAAAAATGGTGAATTAATTCCTGTATTTTTTGGAAGTGCCCTGACAAACTTTGGTGTACAAACGTTTTTGGATACGTATTTAGAGTTTGCACCAAAGCCACAGCCAAGACCTTCCACCATGGGTCCAGTTGAACCGATTCAGGATACTTTTTCCGGATTCATATTTAAAATTCAGGCGAATATGAATCCTATGCACCGCGACCGGATTGCATTTTTACGCATATGTTCCGGGAAGTTTGAACGAGGAATGACTGTTCAATTAAGCCGAACTGGCAAGCCGATGAAACTTAATAATTCTACACAATTTCTTGCTGAGGAAAGAAATAATATTGCTGAAGCAGTAGCCGGAGATATTATAGGATTATATGACACAGGAACCTATCAGATTGGTGATACACTAACTTCGGGGAAAGAAGCGTTCTCATTCGAACGATTGCCACAATTTACACCTGAGATGTTTGTACGTGTAAGTGCCAAAAATGTGTTGAAGCAAAAGCATTTTCATAAAGGAATCCACCAGTTGGTGCAGGAAGGTGCCATTCAATTATTTAAAACGGTTGGGATTGAATCCTATATTCTTGGAGCAGTCGGACAGTTGCAATTTGAAGTATTTGAGCACCGTATGAAAAACGAATACAACACAGAAGTCATCATGGAAAGAATGGGTGACAAGATTGCGCGTTGGACAACAAATGAAAAAATCGATGAAAAGCTTTCAAGCTCAAGAAGTATTCTAGTCCGTGACCGCTATGATCAATATGCTTTCTTATTTGAAAATGACTTTGCTTTACGTTGGTTCCAAGAGAAAAACCCTTCTATCGAACTATATAATCCAATGGATCAGCATGAACGTTAATTAAGTTTAAGCAGGATTTTAACCCAGTAAGGGAAGAAATCCTGCTTTTTACTGTTCTATAACAATTAAATGTTGACATATTTTTCTAAATATTCTTAAAATAAGGAAAAGAGGATGATAGGAGAGTAAAGAATGAAACATGTCTATTTTTTTACCGGTTTTCCAGGTTTTATTTCAAATCAATTAATAAGAGAATTAAAAAAACAGGATCAGTTATTTGATAAATTGATTGCTGTTGTACTGCCATCTGAGTGGCATAAGGCTGTAAATGAAAGATTGAAAATTTTAAACGATCTTCATCTAGATGAAAAACAGTTTATTCTCATGGAAGGGGACATCACAAAACCAAATTTAAACATAAGTAAAAAAGAAAACGGTTTCAAAAAAGAAGATATTACTCATTTCTTTCACTTGGCTGCCATTTATGATTTAGCCGTCCCAAAAAATTTAGCTTATTCGGTTAATGTAGAGGGAACACGCAATGTAAATGAATATGTATTATCCCTTCCTAACTTAAAAAGATATACTTATTTCAGTACAGCCTATGTGGCTGGAAGGCGTGAAGGAAAATTATATGAGCATGAACTTATCAGGCCAGACCAATTCAAAAATTATTATGAAGAAACCAAATATGAAGCGGAAGTTCTAGTTCGGAAAATCATGCATCAAGTACCTGTTACAGTTATAAGACCAGGTATCGTGAAAGGAAACACATTGACTGGAGAAACCATTAAGTTTGATGGCCCATATTTTATATTAAATTTCTTGGACAGAATCAAGTTCCTTCCAATTATCCCCAACATAACAAATTCGACCTGTGTTATAAATTTGGTTCCTGTTGACTATATCATAAAGGCAACAGCCTATCTGACGTTGAGCCCTAAAGGTGCTGGGAAAACTTATCATTTAACGGACCCAAAACCTTATACGGTTACAGATATTTATAAGATGTTTATGAAAGAGTATAATGATAAGCAACCAATAGGTTATATTCCATTTGGAATGACCAAAATGGCTTTATCAATCAAACCCTTAAGAAAATTTTTGGGTGTGGAAGTAGAATCTCTCGACTATTTTACATGGAAAGGAGATTTTGACTGTACCCAGGCACAGGCTGATCTTGCTGAAGGGGGCATTAAATGTCCTGATTTTAAAGAGGGCGTGACACCAATGGTAGAATATTATAGAGCCAATAAGAATAATCGGGCATTTCATATAGAGATTACATAATTGAGGAGGAACAAATATGGAAGCCTTAAAAGAAAAAGTAAATGTATATGCACCTGCAACTGGGGAAGTAATTATGCAGTATGAAGAGACACCGGCAAGTTCTGCTGGTGAAATGATGAATAAAGCAAAAAATGCATTTGTTCCCTGGTCACAAGTAAACGTTGAAGAACGTCTACTCTATCTTAAGCAATTGAGATTGACTATTGTTGATAGGCTTGATGAGATAGCTGAACTTATTTCTAAGGATACTGGAAAAGTGAAAACGGATGCTTTAGTGGCTGATATTATGCCAACCCTGGATGCCATTAAGCACATTGAGAAACATGCCAAAAAGTCATTGAAATCTCAAAAAGTGAGTACGCCATTTTTGTTGATTGGTCACAAATCGAGTATTCACTACATGCCAAGAGGAGTTGTATTGGTTATATCTCCATGGAATTATCCGTTCCTTTTAGCGATGGTCCCTATTGTATCGGCACTTGCGGGCGGAAACACAGTTATTTTAAAACCATCTGAAGTTACTCCAGCAGTGGGTAAAATGATAGAAGGCCTATTTGAGGAGGCAGGGTTCCCAAAGGATGTCTTTCAGGTAGCGCATGGTGGTAAAGAACTTGGTTCTAGTCTGACTAAACAGAAACCAGATTATATATTTTTTACCGGTTCTGTTGCAACGGGGAGAATTATTCAGGAAATAGCAGCACGCGATCTCATTCCTACCACTCTTGAATTGGGCGGAAAGGATCCGATGATTGTGTTTAATGATGCTGATTTGAAGCGCGCAGCCCAAGCAGCTGTTTGGGGAGCTTTTACGAACAGCGGCCAAGTTTGCATGAGTGTAGAAAGGTTAATTATTGAGCGTGAAGCACTTGAACCTTTTTTACAGGAACTGTTACCCATTGTTAATCAATTAAAGCAAGGGAATGGCAAAGATTCAGATATTGGTTCTATGACCTCTATTCAGCAAATATCTATTGTAAGAGAGCATGTTGAAGATGCACTTGAAAAAGGGGCAACAATTCTAACAGGAGAACCGCCAGCGGAATGGGATGAAAATTCTATGTATATTAAACCCATCGTATTAACAAACGTCACAGAAGATATGCTGGTTATGCAGGAAGAAACCTTTGGGCCTATTCTGCCTATTTTAACTGTCGATACGGAAGAAGATGCCATACGTGCAGCTAATAATTCCAATTACGGTTTAAATGCCAGTGTTTGGACTACGAATAAGGAAAAAGGAAGAAACACTGCCAAAAGGCTAATGTCAGGTGCTGTCCTAATTAATGATGTATTAATAACAGTTGCCAATAATAATCTGCCTTTTGGAGGTGTTAAAGATAGTGGAATAGGAAGGTATCATGGAGATGAAGGCCTTCGTATATTTTGTCATGAAAAAGCGGTGATGGAAGATTTGGGATTCAAAAAATCAGAAATTCAGTGGTACCCTTATAAAGGGAAATATCAGCATTTCCATTCACTCTTAACTGCCTATTTTGGTAAACAGTCATCAATGATTACTGTGCTCAAAGAATATTTAAAACTTATTAAACTATCAAAATGAATTCGATTTTATAAGTTATTGCTTGCACTTCTAAATGGGAGCCAATATAATAAGGTATACAAACTTCATACAAACCTTTCAAAGGGGAGTAGCGTTAGGGAAACCTAAAACAAAGTCGTCATTACGTGGTTTTTTACCATCGGCTTTGTTGGCATCTAAACAATGTCTAGCAAGACCTTTGTCAAAAAGATACTTTTTTGGCATTGGTCTTTTTTGTTGGGTTGGAAAATTTAAGGAGGTAATTGGACTTATGGATTGGGCTATATTTATGGAGTATGCCTGGGTATTATTGGTGTTAGTTGGACTTGAAGGAATTTTGGCAGCCGATAATGCAGTCGTTATGGCTGTTATGGTTAAGCATCTTCCGAAGGAACAACAGAAAAAAGCATTATTTTATGGATTGATTGGAGCTTTCTTCTTTAGGATTGGTTCCTTATTCCTGATTTCCTTACTTGTTGATATGTGGCAAATACAGGCGATTGGAGCCGTATATCTGCTATATATTATGATTAATTATTTAGTAAAACACTACCTAATAAAATCCGAAGGAGAAAATGTTAAGGAAAGAAAGCAATCCGGTTTTTGGATGACTGTTCTGAAAGTCGAGGTAGCAGACCTGGCGTTTGCGGTTGACTCTATGCTTGCAGCTGTTGCTCTGGCTGTTACTTTACCGGAAGTTGGTTCTTTCCAAATTGGAGGCATTAATGGGGGACAATTCATCGTCATGTTCCTTGGAGGATTCATTGGTTTGGTCATTATGAGGTTTGCAGCAACACAGTTTGTTGTATTGCTGAACAAACGTCCATCCCTTGAGACAGCAGCTTTTCTTATTGTCGGCTGGGTTGGAGTGAAGCTTGCAGTCATGACTTTTGCACATCCAGGCGTTGCAATCATTGATCATCATTTCCCAGAGTCAACAACATGGAAACTCATCTTCTGGGGTGTACTAGTAGCAATTGTTGTCATTGGATTCCTTGTCTCAGGTAAAGATGTTAAAGCCAATAACCAAATTGATCAGGAAATGTAATTTAATAGTTGTATGATTACCGGAATACATGGTTTCTGCCAAGTATTCCGGTTTTTTAGTTCTGCGGGAAACCGGATAGGAGAGAACAGCAAAAAAGAAAAATACTGTAGACAAGGTCTCCCAAGGTACTTTGCTTACAGTCTAAAATGTCCGGTTTTGACCGGACATTTTTATGCCATTTATTTAGTTTTTCCGCCTAGTTGCGCTTGTGCATGTTTAACAAGCTGTTTTGTTATTTCTCCACCTACTGAACCATTTGCACGGGAAACCGTATCTGAACCTAATGTAACGCCGAATTCGGCAGCTATTTCATATTTATATTGATCAAGCATTTGTTGTACACCTGGTACCAATAATTTATTACTGTTGGACATTTCATTCACCTCACATTGCTATTACTGTGGACGTTATGATTCGTCCACATTTTTAATATGGATGAAAGCTATAATCTAATGCAGTTTATTGTATGGATGAATAGGCATGGTTTCCCTTTTAAGTAAGGAAGAAATTCTGCATGAAACTGATAATTGAAACGGATACTAACAGAAAAGGAAAGGAGTGTCTAAAATGAAACGCAAGGCTGAAATGAATGCAGTTAATAAACTGAGTAAAACACCTAAAAAAAATCTGGAGGATACAGAGTTTTCCGCAGAATTTACACATGGTGAGAATCCTATGAAGGGGGCAAACCGTAATTCCAAACGTGGTAAACAAGGCAAATAAAAAAATAGAGACTCGACATCAGTCGAGCTCTATTCATTTTATAAATACATCAGAATGTACATAAAAAAGCTTTGAACCGCCAAGTTTAGGATTGAAGTATGCAATCAACAAGGTCTGAGCCGTTATGATTTCGCCTGTTTCTAAATAATGCATCATATCAATGGAAAGTTCATCAATCAGTACATGCTTATAGAGTTCTTTTTCATTTAATTTCAGTTCTTTAAATTCTTCTCCAACCAAGTGAGGATTAGACAAAACAGCCTGATAAATAGGAGATTTCTCTGTCTTAGTCATAGAATATTCCCACCATGGTTTACGTGGTTTAAAGGTAAGTGGTGATAAATAATCCACTTTTAATAGTGATTTAAGTGTATCGAGATTCTGAGGATACGTAACGCTGATAAATTCAACCAGGCGTTTAAATAAATCCTCCGGCTGATGCCCGATACGGGACCAATTTTTTTTGTCCCAATAGCTTCCGAATTCTTGGAAGAAATCAAAGGGAGAGCTATAAACAGTGCTAACTATATACTCCATTCCCAGATCCATTCGGTGATCATTCCAATATTTCTCCAGTACATCCTCAACCTGCTTGATTTTTATGATATCGGAAAACGGCATTACATTATTGCTGACAATTTCATATGGGGCTTGATCCATATATTGATAATCCCATTGTTTAGCCTGAGTTCTCAAACCTGTACCTCGAAGCATTTTTAAAAAGCCTAATTGTAGTTCTTCTGGCCGCATTTCAAACACATCATCAAATGTTTTTCGGAAGGAGTTATAATTCTCTTCAGGTAGGCCCGCAATTAAATCTAGATGCTGATCTACTTTCCCGCCGTCTTTAATCATGGTGACTGTGCGTTTTAATTTGTCGAAGTTTTGTTTTCGTTTTACTAATTCATTCGTATAATCATTTGTTGATTGGACTCCGATCTCAAAGCGGAATAAGCCGGGAGGAGCTTCTTTGTTTAAGTATTCAATTACTTCAGGCTTCATAATATCCGCTGTAATTTCAAATTGAAAAACACAACCTGGTTCATGTTCTTTAATGAGAAATTCAAATATATCGAGAGCATAGCTACGGCTGATATTAAAAGTACGGTCCATAAATTTAATCGTTCTTGCACCATTTTTCATCAGAAATCGAATGTCTTCTTTAATATCCTCTCTGTTAAAGAAACGAACGCCGGTTTCAATGGATGAGAGGCAGAACTGACAGTTAAAAGGGCAACCACGGCTTGTTTCAATATACGTAATCCGCTTCGATAAGTTAGGGATGTCCTCTTCAAATCTAAATGGTGATGGAATAGACTTTAAATCTACCTTTGGAGCAGCAGGTGTCAGGATAGGTTTTTCACCTTCAAGAAACGCTATTCCCTGAACACTGTGAAAGTCTTTATTGCCATCTATTTCAGCTATAAGATTTTTAAATGTGGCTTCTCCTTCACCTATTACAATAAAATCAGCTCCAGGTATGTCTTTAAGCCAGAAGAATGGATCGTATGTCACCTCTGGACCGCCAAGCACAATGTAGATATCCGGATTAATTTTTTTGAGTATCGTAATGACTTTTTTTATTTCTTCCATATTCCAAATATAACAACTAAAGCCAATGACATCTGGCTTTTGGTTATACAAGTCCGTAACGATGTTCATAACCGGATCTTTAATGGTGTATTCAATGATTTCTACATTATACTCCGGTGCTGCATAAGCTTTTAAATAACGAAGGGCTAAATTGGTATGAATATATTTGGCATTTAAAGTAGTTCCAATAATTCTCATGTATTTGTCATACTTCCTTTCACCGTTTGCTAACAATTCATATTATCATATATGTGAATGGCTTTACAGTAATGGTGTTATTTTACATAAGATTTAAGGCTGGTACTATTTATTCATGAGAGATAACAGAAGGAATAATAGGGCTATGATAAAAGGACGCTGAAATAATAAAGAAAAAGTCCTTCGGAATATTTCTTATTCTGAAGGACTGCGATTCATGGATTTAGATAAATCAAATTTTTGTTTATAAAAATGTAAATAGCCTTTTAATTTATACAGCATTATTTTTGTATGACGGGTATTAAACTCAATCATGGGCTGTGTAATTGATCTGACTAGAGTACTTGACAGAATAATTGTAATGATCAACGACATTGCTGCCAATAAAATATAACTTTCTACCGTCGTAAAGTACTCATTAAAACTTGTAAATCTGAAAGTACGTACAAAAAAGCCATGCAATAAATATACATATAGGGTTTGCTTGCCCCAACTTGTAAAAAAATAACTTCCCTTAGGCACAAGAACCATAAAGCTCATAATCATAAAAAAATTAATGGTGAAAAATCCAAGTCGTTTAAACATAGACAAGTACGATACAGTTTCAATCTCAGAATAAGGCTTTGAACCGAGTAGCCATTGGGAGTCTAACTCTGGAAAAAAGGTGAACCAAATAAAAATTATACCAAAGGATGCCAATGCGAAAACTTTATTTTTTACAGTCGTTATTTTTTGAAAATGTTCTTTTTGTAAATGATAGCCTATCAGGAAATACGGGAAAAAGACAAATGTCCGCGATAAACTGAGATAAGTAGAGATTGTATCAAAATATCCGATCAGTAAAGAAATTCCGATTGCTAATCCAATACCTACTAAAGGTTTAAATTTTGTAAAAGCGAAAAGCATTAAATTCCAAAAGAATAGACTTAATAGAAACCACAGGGACCAGTTAGGTTCCAATGCTTCGAACCTAAGAGTTGATTTATCGAATAAATAATAATAATAAAGCGTATAGAGAACTTGGAAAAGTAAATAGGGAAGAATTAATTTCGTGCTCAGTTTCTTTATATAGCCTTTTTTCTTAAAGCCTTTTGCAAAAAAGCCTGATAGCAATATAAAAGCAGGCATATGAAAGGTGTAAATTGTATTATATAGAGCATAGATTGTTTCATTTTCATTAATATACGTTCGTAAAATATGACCAAAGACAACAAAGAACATTAATATGAATTTTGCATTGTCAAAATAGCTTTCTCTCTGCCTCATAGCTGCCTCCTAAATTTCCTGGCAAATTCTTTCTATTATTCCCCTTCTTAAAGGTAATAAACAAGTCAGATGGAAAATTAGTATAACCATCCAATTAAACCATGATTATCAATGTGATAATCATCTATTTCCGTACTATAATCTAAATGGTAGATTGGGATGTATCTGTAATACAAAAATATAGATAGCTGTTGTATATAGTTTAAATGGAAAACAGCTAACAGATTCAATATAAAAATAATACCAACTAGAACTGTATTTATTAACTTTCAATATATTTGTAATAAATATCTATAGGTAAACCGCAAATTTTATCGTAAGGAAATAGGGAGGAAAGATAAATGACCGTTCTTCCAAAAAAGAATCAACAAGGTTTTTATGAGATTCGCCTGGAGTCAATCGGAGGACTTGGGGCGAATCTGGCTGGGAAGATGCTTGCTGAATCAGGTGTACTTGGGCATGGATTTAATGGGTCCAACTTCTCTTCTTATGGTTCTGAAAAAAAAGGATCCCCAGTGAAGAGTTTTGTGCGTTTCTGTGATGCGGGCACTGAAATACGTGATCACAGTCCGATTGAAGAACCGCATGTTATCGGAGTTTTTCATGAAGCATTGTATAAAATGGTCGATGTTGTGAGCGGCCTACGTCCGGATGGAATTGTGCTCGTTAATTCGACGAGGATGTTCGATCAAATAAGAAAGGATTTAAATCTCCAATATGGGACATTAGCTATAGTCGATGCCCTTGGTATAGCAGTTGAAGAAAAGACCAAGGTAAACACGGCTATGCTTGGAGCCTTATTCCGTATATGTGATTTCCTTAATCCGGAATCGATGAAAGAAGTTATTAGAAAAACATTTGAAAAGAAATATCCGCATTTAGTTGAGCCGAATATTCGTACATTTGAACGGGGTTATCATGAAGTAAGTTTTAAGCACTATGAAGCACCTAAAGATGCAGAAGGTAAAAGTTATAAACGAGAATTACCGGCATTGGGATATGAAACCCAAGTCATTGGTGGCACGATTATCGCTCAGGGAAATAGCATACTAAAAGATTTATCCGGATCTAGACAAGGGTTTTTGCCTGAATGGGATGTTGAAAAATGTATACATTGTTCTGCCTGTGATACAGCATGCCCGGATTTTTGTTTTGTCTGGGAAGAGGGAGAAGATAAGCGCGGGCGTAAGCAAATGTTTTTAACAGGAATTGATTATCAATACTGTAAAGGCTGCTTAAAATGTATAGAAGCGTGTCCAACTAG
Organism: Bacillus sp. z26; assembly: GCF_058313635.1. Taxonomy (NCBI): domain Bacteria; kingdom Bacillati; phylum Bacillota; class Bacilli; order Caryophanales; family Bacillaceae; genus Bacillus; species Bacillus sp. z26. Next base: position 562,476 of record NZ_JBZFQM010000002.1, on the reverse strand, counting down.
CGCTCTCCAGGAAATGCGAGAAATTATAGGGTTTGCTGAGAAAAATACTGTAAAACAAACGTTATCAACTGAAGCAGGGGAGATGAAATAATGGCGATATCAGAAATGGAACTGTCTGAATTGGTAAAGGATAAAATGGCCGAACAAGTGACTACCTTTGAATCAGGTAATGAAATGGCAGCAATGGCGGCAGCCCAAATTAATTATCATGTCATGGGATACTTCCCCATTACCCCCTCAACTGAAATTGCTCAGTATTTAGATATTATGAGATCAAGAGGTGAACACGATATCCAGTTGATTGCAGCTGATGGAGAACATGGTTCAGCAGGAATTTGTTATGGTGCTGCTGTTACAGGAGCCAGGGTGTTTAATGCAACAAGTGCAAATGGTCTCATGTATATGCTCGAACAGTTGCCGGTTCAATCAGGTACCCGTTTTCCAATGGTGATGAACCTTGTGACAAGGTCGATCAGTGGTCCACTTGATATTCGGGGAGATCATTCTGATTTATACTTTGCTTTAAATACAGGTTGGATCATTTTAACTGCCCGAACGCCACAAGCTGTTTACGATATGAATATCATGGCTTTAAAAATTTCAGAGCATGCGGATGTTCGTTTACCGGTTATGGTTGCTTATGATGGATTCTTTACCTCTCATCAAAAGAGAAAAGTGAACTATTTTAGTGACAGAGCTGTTGTTCAGAAATTTGTAGGCGAAACGCCAACTAATTTTCCGCATGTTGATATTCATAATCCCGTAACGATTGGTGCCCATATGAACGGGGATGACTTAATGAATAATCACTACCAGCAGTCGGAAGCCATGTATAAGGCAGGGGAGATCTATAAGCAGGTGGCTCGTGAATATGCAGAACTATCAGGACGTCAATATGAAACTCTGGATCTTTATGAGATGGAAGATGCGGAAGTAGCTTTATTCCTGTTGAATTCAGCAGCTGAAACAGCCAAGGATGTTGTCGATGATTTAAGAAAACAAGGCATTAAAGCTGGTGTAATCAGCCCTAATATCATCCGTCCGTTCCCGGCTGAAGAAATCAGACAGGCTCTTAAGAATGTGAAAGTGCTATTAGTTGGAGAGCGAGCAGATTCCTATGGTGCGAATGGTCCTAATTTGACTCATGAAGTGAAATCGGCCTTACAGGAAGATCGAGATAACCAAACAATTGTGTTAAGCCGTGTGTTTGGTTTGGGAGGAAAAGACTTTTATCCTGAAGATGCAAATGCATTTTTTGAAATGACGCTGCAAGCATTAAATAACGGCTCCATTGAAAAAACATTTGATTATTATGGGGTCAATCCGGGAATTCCTGAAGTCGCGCCAGAGCCTGCAGTAGAGTCACATAGTGGTGATGAATATAAAACAGGGCTAATTCAGGTTACCCCAGATGAGGAGAGCGGAAAATTAAAGGTTCGTATTCCTCCTTTACGCTCATTGATGAGCAAGCCGAAGCGTTTGGCTTCAGGTCATGGAGCATGTCCGGGTTGTGGAATCTTCCCTGCATTGGAATTGTTCTTTAAAGGAATTGAAGGGGATATCGTGGTCCTGTTTCAAACAGGTTGTGCCTATGTAGTGACAACAGCTTATCCTTACAGTTCTCATAAACAGACGATGATACACAATCTTTTCCAAAATGGACCAGCGACGTTATCCGGAACTCTCGAAGCATTTTTAGAGAAAAAACGCCGGGGTGAAATTTCCATCAGTGATGACGCGACTTTTATCATGATTACCGGAGATGGTGGAATGGATATTGGAATGGGTTCCGCTATTGGGACAGCTTTACGTAATCATAAACTAATTATGCTTGAGTACGATAATGAGGGCTATATGAATACTGGTTCGCAAATGTCCTATTCTACACCAATGGGCCATATGACAAGTACAACAGGGGTAGGGAGAGCGCAAAAAGGAAAAGCGTTCCACCATAAAGACACAGCTCAAATAATGGCTGCGACTGGTATTCCCTATGTTTTTACAGGATCAGAAGCCTTCCCGCAGGATTTAATTAAAAAAGCGGCTAAAGCGCAATGGTATGCACAAAATATAGGGACTGTATACGGTAAAATTTTAATCACCTGTCCATTGAATTGGAAAGCAGAAGAACGCTATGGAACAAAAATTATGGAAGCAGCTGTGAATTCATGTTTCTTCCCGCTGTATGAAGTTGAAAATGGAGAGACAACCATAACGTATAACCCGGAAGCAAGGAAAAAGCGGATTGAACTATCCGAATGGTTAACGTATATGGGGAAAACTAAGCATTTGCTAAAAGAAGAGAATGCTTGGATGCTAGAGGAATTTGAACAAGAAGTGAATAGAAGATGGAATCGATTGCTTGCCAAGCATGAGAATCCTACTCTTTAACTGTTTCGTCTTTCAAACCCCCGAAAGAGATTCATTTATCGAATCTCTTTCGGGGGTTTTTCTTTTTAAGGCACATTGTATTGATGGGGGTACTTAGTCTGGTTCTGTTTAATTAAAAAAAGGTTTTTCCATAATTTTGTAGAATAAGTATCGTATCATATGTCACTAGTGTGAGGAGGATCCCCCTTGACTAATACGGATTTGAATGGACGGGAAAATAATACAAGTATGATTGAAGAAAATACAAATTTGCGTACAAGTCAGCAAACATGGGAGCACTTTTTTTCCTTATTTACAAAAGCCATTATTATAACAGATATGGAATTGAATATAATATCAAAAAATGAGCAGGCGGTTAATTTGTACAGGCAGTTAGGGAGCGAGGGTTCACCTGGTAATCTACGGGAGTTTCTTTTATCAGTACCCAATACGTTCATTGAAGACCATATTAGTAAATTGAATCAGAAGGGTTATTCAGAGGATAAATGGTTTTTAAAGGCTTCTGGACCATTTACAGTTGGACTTGAAGTAAATGCTGTTCTGGATCCACATTCTGAGAGGATAACCTATATGTTACTTCCATCAAATAATGGGTTTAAGAAGGGTGATGCAAGTCAGGATAATCTGTACGCCGATATCATAAATGACTTAAAGTGCTATATCATCATCCATACAAAAGAAGGTATTATTGTAGATGGAAATAAAGCATTTTGTGAGCTCGTAAATATAGATAAAGCAAAAATTCTTGGAAAAAGCCTATATCAATTTATTACAACGGCTTACAAAGATAACTTTGAAACAATACTCAATCACTTACCTTCGAATAGTTCCAATTTGCGTCTAATTGAACTTCTAGTGGATTCAAAGGAGATTACATACCAATATACTACCCATTTTAATTTTTACAGCGGTTTATACTATACGGTTATCTATGATGTCCTTGAAGAATCGGATCATCATCATCTGATTGAAGGAATTCAAAATGTGTTTTGCCAATCAATGGATGGGATTTTTATGGTAGATTCTAAAGGAAAGATCCTTCAGGCCAATGAACATGTTTGTGCCTTGTTTGAAAAGTCCCATGTAGACTTAATCAATATGAATATAATGGATATCAGAGGTGATAAGACAGATACCTTATTCTATTCGGAAACTTTGAAAAGCATGGATGACCAAGAGAAAACGGAACTAATCTGCCATTTTTCAAGTGGGAAAAAGAAGATTCTTGAGTTAACAAAGAAACAGATTAGCAAAAGTCCATATACCCTTTTTCTCTGTAAGGATATTAGTGATAAGCGAGAGATGGAACAAGAGCTTCGCATATCAGAAAATAAATTCAAGAAAATTTTTGACGGTACTTTTGATGGGATTATTATCTGGGGTTCAGACGGCAGGATTTTTGATATTAATGAACCTGGGGCTGCGATTATTGGGGCTCCAATTAAGGATATACAAAACAAAGGATTACGAGAAATATTTAAGCTGAGCGGCCAGCAGATCAAACATTTACAGAGGCATATATCGTTAATTAACAAAAATAAACACCATCACTTTGTGTGTGAACTTGCATGCAGAGACGGACAAAGTAAACAACTGGATTTTTCATCGAGGCTGGATATAATACCTGGTAAGAATTTAACAATCTTTAGAGATGTAACGGATAAACTAAGGATGGAGGAACAATTGAAAAAATCAGACACATTAAATGTAGTGGGAGAGTTGGCTGCTGGGATTGCCCATGAAATCAGAAACCCGATGACTGCTTTGAAAGGTTTTATTCAATTGCTGGAAGGAAGTTTACATGGCGAATATTCAACGTATTTTCAGGTTATATCATCTGAATTGCAAAGAATTGAAACGATAATCACGGACTTTCTAATCCTTGCAAAGCCACAGGCTGTTTCCTATCAAGTCAAACAGGTTAATACCATTATTGCTAATACGTTGGATCTTTTAAGCGCACAGGCATCTATGCTGAATATTCAATTTCATACACATTTTTCCAAAATCCCTCCGATCCATTGTGAGAGCAACCAACTTAAGCAAGTTTTTATAAATTTAATCAAAAATGCTATTGAAGCCATGCCTGCAGGTGGATTTATTGATATTACAACAGAATTATTTTTTGATAATCATGTAATAATTTCGATACAGGATTATGGAACTGGAATCTCAGAGGCTGTCCTTGATAAGTTAGGAGAACCATTTTATACAACCAAAGAAAAGGGTACAGGTCTCGGATTGATGGTTACCTATAAAATTATTGAAGAGCATGCCGGCTGGATTGAAGTGGCAAGTGAAGAAGGGAAAGGAACTCTGTTTCAAATCTATCTGCCTATTAATCATGAATTCTCATAATAATAAAGAAATATGAGGAAGTGAGAAACTCTTTCATCCAATGGGGGTTTCTTATTTTTTGATTTGAGGATTTTGCTGAATAATGTATAAAAAATAAGTAATCATCATTGTTTTTTGTCTATTTTTGCGATAGTATTTACAATGTTTTGTAATTTTGGCATAATTCTTTTTAATGTATTTGTGGAAATTAGAAGGAGGAGCTTTTTCTTGCAGAATCGAAAAGAAAGTCTTGAAACAGCCATACGAACTATAAGAGAAAAGATGATTAGTCATGCCACGACAAATGGTTTTTTAGATGAAGGAACATTAAAATTGAGCAGGCAGCTTGACCAGTTAATAATAGAGCATATCAGAATGGAATACTCAATAGTTAGTTAGTAAATTGTTTTAGGAATGATTAAAGATTGTTATTGGCGTTGTCTCTTAATTGAGTATCACTCCGTTTTTTTTAAAACAACTCCTCCATACTGTATGGCTATTCTCTTAGGATCAAGTGTAAGATGCAAAGCCGAATCCGACCTTTCAAACAGTTTTAGGTAAGAGCAATTAATCCAATCCTCCTCAGTAGGTTCATCCGATGTATTAGGGCTAGGCTGATTCATATACCATTCTGCGAGTCAACATAATCGGAACAGATGCTAATGAAAGCTTATGGGGACACCCAAACTGTATGAACTAAAACTTTTATATCTTCCGTATACATCTTCCAGCCAAAATCTTCTTAAGTTTCAATGACTCTGCTCTTAAGATGTATACTTATAAAAGAAAATTATAGCCTCAAATAGACTAGAGGAACAGAAAGGTAGTAGGACCACCATAATCGGAAGATTGAACTATTGTATAAATACGAATAACACCATTACTATATAGTTTTACTTTTTAAATGGAAAGAAGTATAATTACGCGGATGATAATCTGAATTTTAACCGTCAAATGTAGGTGATTAGATATGGAAGAACAAAATCAATCTTTAAAAATATTTATTGTCCTGTCGAGAGCTTACCGGGCAATCAGTGACTATACAAATAAATATATTCAAAAATCAGGAGTTAACCCTACCGAATTTGCAGTACTTGAACTTCTTTATCATAAAGGAGATCAGCCATTGCAGCATATAGGAGATAAAATATTACTTGCCAGTGGCAGTATAACCTATGTTGTAGATAAACTGGAAAAAAAACAATTATTAAAAAGAGTTGCAAGCCCTTCTGACAGACGTGTGACCTATGCGCAAATAACTGATAAGGGCAAGGAATTCCTGGAAGGTATATTTCCTGAGCATCAGGAACGAATTGAGGGTTTAATGGATGATTTAACAGCTGAAGAGAAAAAAATTGTGATTGAACTTCTAAAAAAAATAGGCAAATCTGTCCCTCTTAAATAAATATCTGTACCCATTTAATCATAGAGGTCTGTATTCTAATAAAAGAATAGGATAAGCTCTTATACATAGGTTAGCTGTCGATTATTTCGACAGCTATTTTTTTGCCTGATGAAATTGACCAGATTTGAGTAATGAACAGACAGTGTCATATATACTCTGATTATTCCAAGATAGGAGAGATGTCTTTTTATATTTCAAATGGGCTATATTCCATCCAAGGCCTTACAAAAAACATTTATTCATAAAGACACTCAACCTGCATAAAGTGAGAATAAGCGGGGGAGGGACAAGGGTGAATAATGAGCGTGTAAGTATCTTCCAGGTTGCAGCTGTATATGTTGGTACGGTAATTGGAGCGGGTTTTGCAACTGGTAAGGAAATATATGAATTTTTTACCCAATATGGAATTTATGGTTTATTTGGCATTGTCCTTGCAGGTTTTATCTTTATTAGGATTGGCAGTAAAATAATGATTATTGCTTTACATAAAAATTTAAAAAATTATATGGAATTCAACGATTGGCTATTTGGTAAAAGTATATCCTTTGTTGTCAATATTCTGTTTATGGGTATGCTGATTGGGGTTACAGGTGTTATGATGGCAGGAGTTGGCGGCCTGTTTGAAGAGCAATTAGGCTTTTCTAAAACCGGTGGAATGATTTTTACGACGTTTCTCTCAGTTGTTGTGATGAGCTGGGGGACTAAGGGATTATTATCGATTAATACGTTTGTGGTGCCGGCGATGATTGTCTTTAATTTAGCCCTAATGTGCATTTCTATAGTCAATATCAATCCTATCCATACTTTGTTTAACGTTCCGGATTCAGTTAGCTGGAAAATCATTTTATCACCCTTTTCCTATGCGGCATTTAATCTGGCATTGACGCAGGCTGTCCTTGTCCCGCTTGCAGTCGAAATTCAGGATGAAAATATAATCCGAAAAGGGGCTAATTTAGGAGGTTTTATATTAGCCATTATTTTGGTGAGCAGCCATATTTCCCTATCATCCGTGACGGGAATAGGGCTTATGAATATACCAACTGCCTATGTAATGAAACAGATTGCACCGTTTTTATATGGGCTCTATTTATTCATTATTTTTGGAGAAATTTTTTCAAGCTTAATTGGGAATGCCTTTGGGCTTGAAAGGCAACTGAAAAAAACAACCGAATTACCTTCCTGGTCGCTTTATGTTGGGATATTCGCGATTTGTTTATGTGTAGGACAGATGGATTACGGCCCGTTAATTTCTTTGTTGTATCCGATTTTTGGGTACATTAGTTTAAGCTTTTTACTATTAATAGCTGTGAGAAAATAAGACCTGTTACCATTAGTGAGGGATAAAAGCTCCCTGTATAGCAGGCATAAAGAAAGAGAAGGGAGTTTCCCTTCTCTTTAGTGTTTTTATTTATAAAGTTAAAATAATCGGTTCATTTTTTGTCACGATAATGGTGTGCTCACATTGTGCAACCAAGCTCTTATCGCTTGTTATAAACGTCCAGCCATCACCGGCTTCTGTCACCATTGTAGCTTTTGTGGAGATAAACGGTTCAACAGCTAAAACTGTGCCTTCCTGAAGAAGTTCAGAATCCCATGGATCATAATAGTTTAAAATATGATCTGGTTTTTCATGCAGGCTTCTTCCAATTCCATGGCCAGTTAGGTTTTTAATTACATTAAATCCATTTTGTTTGGCTGTATTGTAAACAGCTTTACCAATTTGATTTTTTTTGGATCCGGCTTTTGCTTTGCTGATTCCGTGATGGAAGGCATCTACTGCACATTGGCATAAGTTTTCTTTTTGACTGGTTGTAGAGCCGACGGGAAATGAAATGCCCGTATCACCATAATATCCATTTAATACGGCGGAGACATCGATATTTACCATATCGCCTTCGTTTATAATCCGTTTACCTGGAATTCCATGAGCTACTTCTTCGTTCACGCTGATACATGTATATCCGGGGAAATCATACTCGTTTTTTGGAGCAGACACAGCACCTGTTTCTTCAAATAATTTCTTTGCGATTAAGTCAAGTTCCAACGTTGTAATCCCAGGAACTGTTGCGGCTTTCAGAGTTTCCCTGACACGTGAGACTACTGCGCCTACTGCTTTTAATCCTTCTAAGTCTTTATCGTTTTTTACAATCATGATACTAAACCCGCTTTCTGTTATGCTCTTCATTCGTATGAAAAGTTTAGTTGAAAGGTTCCAAATGGAATCGATTCTTATTATTATATCTAAGTTTCTAACAAAATTAAAGTAAGGGATGTTAAGGCTAAAAATAAAAACGAGGACAATTAAGCCTCGTTCTTTAGATTATTCGTATATAATTTTATAATTTTTATGATTGACAACCGTTTTTTCTTCCAGCTCCAATTCATCAAAATTCTCCATTAAAGTTAAATCCACAATGACAGAGTTTTCATTCACTTTCTCAACAATTCCGCGTAAACCATTGCGAAATTCAATCAAATTGCCTACATCAGCTTTCTTCATCATGTTCACACCTTTTCAGTTTAGTAAAGTTGTCAAGATATCTAAATAGTAAACTTATCTTTGAATATGGGGATTGGAAGGTTGCTTATATAGTAAAAATCCCTACTATTTAGTTTATGTGGAATTAATATTGTAATTATAGTATAAATTGTGATTAATTGGAATCTTAATAGAGCAAATAATCACTATTTTTCTGACCATATGGAATACTTGTTTACGATGGGAGTTAAAGAGTATGATGTTGATGTATAACTAAGGAGGTTATGTTAATGAATAAAGAAGAAATTCAATCATTATTTGATCAATTAAAGAATGGCGATATAGATAAACTGGATGTTAAAAAACAGGATTTCATGGCTTTTCGCTCTGTGCTAGTGGAGAGGGAAGATTTTAAACATTTTCGCGGTACAGCTCATATAGGCGGTGATCTAACCTATCAATATTTTAAGGATCCCCGTAGTTAAATGGAATAGACAAACCCAATTGCTTAAAATTGGGTTTGTGTTAGTTTATGGCGTAAGAAGAACATTTACAGTTAGAAAGCGTCTGGATGCGTATGAAGATAGCCCTTTATTTTTTTTAATGTCGTTTGTTTCCAGGATTTTACCGTTGCATAGGTTGTGTTGTATTCGTATGCAATATCTGTAATGGTTTTACCAAATTGAATGTATTCAAACAGCCAATTATATTGGTTATTTGTTAAGGATGTAAGTAAAGGCTTAGGAAAGTACCATTCCAGGCTAAGCACATCATCTTCAACTTTTAAAAGATCCCAGTATTCAGGTGATTTTTTTGATTCTCTTTCACTTATTTTAGTTGACTTACAAAGCTGTATAAGCATTTTACCTTGTATGGATTTATATGCATAAGAGAGGAATTGACCTTTTGCTGGATCAAAGTTAAGGCTTGCCTCCCAAAGAGCAATTAATCCTATTTGATAATATTCATCATGATCACATATGATATGAAGCTTTTTTATCATATGATGAATTAATGGATTATATTGGCTAACTAATAAATCAAAATTATCCACATTGACCCTTCCTTGTGAGGAGCGACCTCTATTTTCCCGGGTATCTCTAAAGTAAGGGGTAAGTTCGTTGTTGTAAAAAAATGAAATACGAAAATATGATGTGTTATTTAGCCGAAAATCGTTTATTTTTAATTAAAATGGATTATATTTTTAAAATTATGGACTTATTTTGTGGAATCTGTACATTTTAATAATTTAAGAAAGGAAATTGGCATATGAATAGTAAAAATCAAGTTGTATTAGTAACGGGCGCTGCAAACGGAATTGGAAAAGAAATCGCAACACAATATGCATTAAAGGGAGCAACTGTTGTATTAACCGATATAGAGGAAGAAACAGGAAGGGTAGTAGAAGCAGATTTAAGGGGAAAGGGACACGAAGTTTCATTTATTGGAGCTGATCTCAGTAAAGAAGAAGACTGCCTTCATCTAATGAAAGTAATTAAAGATAAATGGAATAAGCTCAACATCCTTATAAATAATGCGGGGGTGTCAGCATTTACTCCGTTTTTTGAGTTGGAAACAGAAGAATGGGATCGTATTATTAATACAAATTTACGAAGTGTATTTATCCTTTCAAGAGAAGGAGCTAAAATCATGGACGAAGAGGGTGGTTCGATTATTAATATTGCGTCTACCCGTGCAATCCAATCTGAACCAAATTCAGAAGCCTATGCTGCGTCAAAAGGTGGAATCCTTGCCCTAACTCATGCATTAAGCGCTTCATTAGCTGAAAAAGGCATTTGTGTAAATAGTATAAGCCCTGGCTGGATCCAAACGGATCATTACTCTGCTTTACGTGAAATGGATCACACTCAGCATTTCTCAGGCAGAGTCGGAAAGCCATCAGACATAGCAAAAGCATGCTTGTTTTTAAGTGACCCCGAAAACGATTTTATTAATGGAGAAAATTTGGTGATTGATGGCGGTATGACCAGAAAAATGATTTATAAAGATTGATATATTTTAATAGATAAAATGATTGGACAGGTTCTTCAAATTTGTCATTATAAATACCTTTGTTGTAAAATCGAGAAAGATATACAATACTTACTTGTATTGCCAAGCTATATATATAGTTGTGAACCATTTATGTTTCATTCATTATTATAGTTTAGATTAATTTATGGTTCTAAATATGTAAAAGCAGTTGAAAAATTTAGATTTTTTCTGTACATTCTTCTTATAGGGTATAGCCTATATTGTGAGGAAAGGTACATAATTCAACTGTACATCATTTTATACATAGGACCGGTTGAAACTGGGTAAAATCATAAAGATGTAAGCAGCTAGAATTAATTATGGCCAAAACACAACAATAACTATTAATAAAGGAGTTCGATTACTTTGGTACAAAAAACTTTTCATGTAACTGCAGAAACAGGAATTCATGCTCGTCCGGCAACTTTGCTAGTACAAGCAGCAGGTAAATTCAATTCAGATATCAACTTAGAATATAAAGAAAAGAAAGTAAATCTTAAATCAATCATGGGTGTTATGTCTCTTGGAATCGGCAGTGGATCTGATATCACGATTATTGCTGAAGGAAGTGACGAACAAGACGCATTAAATGCGATCGAAGAAACACTTACAAAAGAAGGATTGGCTAACTAATGACAACTATGTTAAACGGGATAGCGGCATCTAATGGAATCGTCATAGCAAAAGCTTATCGTTTAATGGAGCCAGATTTAACTGTAACAAAGAGCACTATTTCTGACATTGACACAGAATTAACACGCCTCGAGGAGTCTGTAAAGAAAGCCCAGACCGAATTGGAAACAATCCGTGAGAAGGTTAAAACAGAACAAGGTGAAGATAAAGCAGCCATTTTTGATGCTCATATCCTTGTTTTGAATGACCCTGAGCTGCTTGGTGCTGTACAGGATAAAGTTAAGTCTGAAAGTATCAATTCTGAATTTGCCATGCGTGAAATTGCTGATATGTTCATTACCATGTTTGAACAAATGGACAACGAATATATGAAAGAAAGAGCAGCAGATATTCGCGATGTGACAAAACGGGTAATCAGTCATTTGCTGGGTGTGCAAATTCCAAATCCAAGCATGATTGCTGAAGAAGTGATTGTCGTTTCTGAAGATTTAACGCCTTCAGATACCGCTCAATTAAACAGAGAATTCGTTAAAGGTTTCACAACAGATATTGGTGGACGTACTTCACACTCCGCAATTATGGCTCGCTCACTTGAAATACCGGCCGTTGTAGGAACTAAACAAGCAACTGAAACGATTCAAAATGGCGATATGATCATACTTGATGGGCTTAAAGGTGAAGTGCACATTAATCCGACACCTGAACTAATCGAAGAATATAAAAAAGCGGCTGATGAGTATGCTAAGCAAAAACTTGAATGGGCAAAGCTTGTTAATGAAAAAACAGTAACTGAAGATGGCCATCATGTTGAATTGGCAGCTAATATTGGTACTCCTAAAGACCTTGAAGGAGTAAAAGCAAATGGTGCTGAGGCTGTTGGATTATACAGAACTGAATTCCTGTATATGGGCAGAGATAATCTTCCTAGTGAAGAAGAACAGTATGAATCTTATAAAGCCGTACTAGAAGGCATGGACGGTAAGCCGGTCGTCGTTCGTACATTGGACATCGGTGGAGACAAAGAGCTTCCATATCTTGACCTGCCAAAGGAAATGAATCCATTCCTTGGGTTCCGTGCCATTCGTTTATGCCTTGAGGAGTTATCTATTTTCAGAACTCAGCTAAGAGCACTTCTACGTGCAAGTGTATATGGAAATTTACGAATTATGTTCCCGATGATTGCTACATTGGATGAATTCCGTTCTGCTAAAAAAGTACTTGAAGAAGAGAAAGCTAAATTGATACAGGAAGGCATTGAAGTATCAGATTCCATACAATTAGGAATTATGGTAGAGATTCCTTCTACTGCAGTTATCGCAGATTTATTTGCTAAAGAAGTAGATTTCTTCAGTATTGGAACGAATGACTTGATTCAATATACAATGGCTGCAGATCGAATGAACGAACGTGTATCTTACTTGTATCAACCATATAATCCTGCCATTTTACGTTTGGTGAAAATGGTTATCGACGCAGCTCACAAAGAAGGCAAATGGGCCGGAATGTGTGGAGAAATGGCTGGGGATGAACTGGCTATTCCGTTGCTTGTTGGTTTAGGGTTGGATGAGTTTTCAATGAGCGCAACATCTGTATTGCGTGCACGTTCCCAAATTAAAACACTTTCTCGAACTGAAATGCAGGAGTTGGCTGAAAAGGCTATTCAAATGCAAACAGCAGCAGATGTTGTTGAAATGGTTAAAGAAGCAACTGCTAAGAAATAATTTAGTAATTTATAAAGAGACGTGTTTATTTAATTGTATGCAGGGGTAAATTAAAGATGGACACAAAACAGCAACATGCTTTTAGTGACCCCCCTTTCTTAATCAACTGGTTTACCAGTTGATTTTTTTTGTTATTATAGAGGTATAGGAGGGAATAGTATGCAAAATTTACATATTGGTTTCATCGGAATTGGTGTCATGGGTAAAAGTATGGCAAGAAACCTTATGAAGGCGGGTTATCCTGTCAGTATTTATTCCAGAACAAAATCCAAATGTGAAGATATACTTTCCGAAGGGGCAGAATGGCAGGGAACTCCCCGAGCAATTGCAGAGAATACGAACGTCCTGATAACGATGGTAGGTTATCCATCAGATGTTGAAGAAATTTATTTGGGGTCGGAAGGTTTATTGAACTATGCTAAAGCAGGCTCTTATTTGATTGATATGACAACATCTGCTCCGACACTGGCAAAAAAAATATATGCTGCCGGTAAAGAAGTAGGATTACATGTACTTGATGCGCCAGTGTCTGGTGGTGATATTGGTGCTAAAAATGCTAATCTTGCTATTATGGTTGGCGGCGATCAAGCGGATTTTGATACTATGCTGCCAGTATTTAAAGCAATGGGGACAAATATTATTTATCAGGGGGATGCAGGATCGGGGCAACATACGAAACTATGTAATCAAATAGCCATCGCTACTAATATGATTGGTGTATGTGAAGCCATTGTGTATGCGGAAAAATCAGGTTTAAATCCTGAAACCGTGTTAAAAAGCATTTCAACCGGTGCGGCAGGAAGTTTTTCCTTAACTAATTTAGCACCGAGAATACTAAAAGGTGATTTTGAACCAGGGTTTTATATCAAGCATTTTATTAAAGACCTAAAGATTGCGTTAGAAGAGACAGAGCGATTGGGGCTGGACTTTCCCGGATTGTCTCTTGCCAAATCCATGTATGAAAAATTATCGGATATGGGAAAAGAGGATTGCGGTACCCAGGCTTTATATAAATATTATGCTGGACCAACCAATTTTTAAATAAAAGAAAGCATTTCGTGAATAGGCACTATGCCTGAACGAAATGCTTCCTTTTATTTTGTCTGTTGATTCAGAAAATGTTCAAGTCTGTTTAATCCTTCTACAAGTTGTTCCATGGAAACGGCATAGGATAAACGAAAATATCCTTCACCAAACTCCGAAAAGGCAGAACCAGGCACAACAGCTATTTTTTCAGTCTGAACAAGCTTTAAGGCAAAATCCAAAGAACTTTTAAAGCCATTCGGTATTTTAATGAAAAAGTAAAAAGCTCCATCAGGAAGCACAGTCTGCAGTTTCATTGCAGTAAGTCTTCTATAAACGTAATCGCGCCGTTTTGTATATTCCTCTCTCATTGTGGCTGAATCATGTTCGCCATTTTTCAAAGCCTCCAGAGCAGCCATTTGTGAGATTGACGTGGCACAGGATACGTTATATTGATGAACCTTTATCATATGTTTAACAATGGATTTTGGTGCCATCAGGAAACCGATTCGCCATCCGGTCATTGAATGTGATTTTGAGACCCCATTTATGGTAATCGTTTGGTCTTTTATAATAGATCCTATCGACGTATGATTTCTGTCCAAGGTTAATTCACTGTAGATTTCATCAGCAAGGATGAACACTTCTTTCCCTCTAACAAGGTCTGCGATTTCTTCCAGTTCTTCTCTCATCAATGAAACACCGGTTGGATTGGATGGATAAGGGAGAACAATACATTTTGTTTTTTCAGTTAGGTTGGCCTCGATTAATTTCGGGGTTATTTTAAAAGCGGTATTTCTTGTGTCCACATGGACTGCACTCCCCCCTGCTAACTGAATTAAGGGTTCGTAACCGGGATATACAGGTCCGGGTAAAATGACTTCGTCTCCAGGTGATAAAATAGTTCGAAAGGCAATGTCAATCGCCTGGCTTGCCCCTACGGTGATGAGAATTTCTTCAACAGGATCATAGTCAAGTGAATAATGGGTGTGCATAAATTTTGCTACTTCTTGCCGGAGTTCCAGTAGACCGGCATTATGGGTGTAGGTGGTACAATCACTTTGAATGGCGTCCATTGCTTTGTCTTTTATATGTAAGGGTGTTGGAAAATCGGGTAAACCCAGTGTGAAAGACAGTACATCATCAATCTCGGATACCATATTATAAAACTTTCTAATACCGGAGATTTCAATTCCTTTTACATGAGGATTTATTAAGTGTTCCATTCCAAATCATACCTCCTAAAAACATTTCTTTTCTTATTATAAGGTTGCTTTAAGAATGTGTACACTATCCTGAGTTTAATGATTCAAAGAAGATTCTGAATGATGCTTATATGTATTTGGGAATACTATGGGTACTATGTTTAGTTTTATTGGGGGGAAAATATGTACCAGCTACTTGCTAAGGAACAAAACGGGTGTATGAAGCCAATAACATTAGAAGAATATCAAAAGAAGGACTTTAACCTGGTGTGGATCGATATGGTTGCACCAACAGAATCAGAGGCAGATAAACTTCTTCGAAAACTGTTTAAATTTCACCCTCTGACGGTTGAGGATTGCCTTGACCAAATCAATCAGAGACCTAAAGTTGATTTTTACCAATCGTATATGTTTTTTGTAATCTATTCGTTAGATGGAAAACTGGAAAGAAATGAAATAGATATTTATGTGGATGAAAAAGTAATAGTGACGGTCCATTCAAATCCAATTCAAGAAATGGAGGAAGTATGGGGATCAGCCGACCAAATGGATACACCTATCCATATCCTTCATAAAATCCTGGATGCAGTGGTAGATGCTTATTTCCCGAGAGCATATCAAATAGAGGAACAGTTGAATTTTTTGGAGGATCATCTGCAATATTCTTTCAAAAATGATCCAATGAATCAACTGTATGAGATTCGAACGATGATATCAAAATTAAGAAGAATTATATTGCCAATGAATGAATTAATGTACAGCATTATTCATTCTGAAAGAATAAGTGCTCTTTCTGAACATCATCATTACCTGAACGATGTCTATGACCATCTGTTGAAATTAAAAGAACTAGTTGATGGATATAAAGAATTCTCTACGGATTTGAGAGATAGTTATATGGCCGTCAGTTCAAACAAAATGAATGAAACGATGATGACTTTAACAATTATTACGACTATTTTCATGCCTTTAACATTTATAGCAGGACTATATGGAATGAATTTTTCTAAAATGCCAGGTTTAGCTTTAAAAAATGGTTATTGGTATGTCATTTCGTTCATGGTGATTATATCGGTAATCATGATGATTTTATTTATGTTAAAAGGATGGTTATTCCGACGAACCTATCAAAAAAAATTATAAAAAAGGAAGGCCTCCGCAGTATGATATGCTCCTCTAAGGGTAGGCGGATTAAAGAATAAGCTTAGAGGGGAATATATTCAACAGTGGGCCTTTTTTATTAATAACCGTATTCCCAATCTATTTCTTCGGGATGCCAAATCGTAAGTTGGGGTTTAACATCATGAGATTCTTCAATGTGTATATTCATATATTTCTCTGCATCAGTGAACCTAATATCCTCTACACAAGCAACTACATGGCTTTCTTCATATAAAATGGCAGTACCTTTCATAATCGGAGACCTTCTTTCTTAGCATATAAGATTGATCTTTATGCTTTAACCGTATGATAATCCGTTTCTGGACAACCGTCTATAACTTTGAGTAAAGCTCCACATAATATACATAGTTATGGAATAAATTTTATTTTTGAATGTAAAGAGTTTAATTTAATCCGATAATAAATAGAAAGGGCAATATCAAAAATTGTTTTTATTATAAGGGAAGTAAAGCATAAGGAAAATGGAAGGGCGCTGATTAAAGTGAATGAACAGAAGGGGATCCTGCTCGAGAGTGGTACGAATGAGTTAGAAATTGTTGAATTCGGTATCGGGGATCATAAATTTGGTATTAATGTTATAAAGGTTAAGGAGATTATTAATCCTGTACCTATAACCGGGGTTCCGCAGACCCATAATTATGTGGAAGGGATCATTGAACTGCGTGGAGAGATTCTACCAGTAGTGGATATTGCGAAGTCACTGAATCTTCCGGTATCTATGCAACCGGAAAAAGATAAATTTATTGTAACTGAGTTTAATAAAATGAAAGTGATTTTTCATGTACATACTGTTACGCAAATCCATAGGATTTCATGGAATCAAATTGAAAAACCATCGGAAATGTATCAAGGGGTAGATAGTCAAATCACTGGTGTAATAAAAATGAATAATGATATGTTATTATTGCTTGACTATGAAAAAATCATTCTGGAAATTAACCCGGACTCAGGGATAACGGTTGCTCAGATTCAAAAATTAGGGGTTAGAGAAAGATCAGAAAAACGCTTGTTAATTGCTGAAGATTCCCCGTTATTGCGGAAGCTATTACAGGAGACACTAAAAGAAGCTGGTTATGAACAACTAGATTTCTTTGAAAATGGTCAGGATGCGCTAGCCTTTTTGGAAAGTAAGGCACAAGCAGGTACCTTACAAGAGGATATACAGTTGGTCATAACAGATATTGAAATGCCGCAAATGGACGGGCATCATTTTACAAAAAGAATAAAAGAAAATTCAGCCTTATCTTACTTGCCTGTCATTATCTTTTCATCATTGATAACAAATGATTTAAAGCATAAGGGAGAGCTGGTAGGAGCCGATGCACAAATCAGTAAACCTGAAATAGCTGAACTGGTTAAACAAATAGACCGCTTTTTACAAAAATAAAGCTGTTGAACGAAAGGTTCAGCAGCTTTATTTTTTCCAACTTTGATATGGATAGGATTCGCCAAGGCGAGTAAAAGTAGGTTTGTAATATTTCTTGCTTTTCTCTTTATGTTGATCTTCATTGGGATGTTCCTTGCAGCCGGTATAAGACATCAATAATTTTTTTGCTTTAGATAAGGATAATCGTGAAGATGGATTTCTCACTTCTTTTGATAAATGGCCAAGATGTGTTAATGTTTGAAAATCATCTTTTGAGGGTGGGATATGGAATGTGTATCTTCCACATTGTATAAGTACATCTGATTGTTGGAAGCTTAAGTGAGGGTGGTCCGAATACTGCAGACCTATTTTTTTTGCTTTTCCTTCTTCAAGCATTTTAATAATGGTTTTTTTCTTTAGTTTGTATAAGAATTTAGGGTCTGGTGCAGTTTTCGCATGCCTGTTCACAGAATAGATGGCTTCCCCCAAATCATCAGCAGTAAAGCAGGCGGGATTGGGATGTTTCCCATTATTTTGGTTCATAAGTTTCCCTTTCTTCTAAGAATATTTCTTCATATAATGTATAAGCCTATATTTGATTATAACGTGTTCGGCTATGGGATAAAAGAGAAAACATTTCTTGTACCTATATATGAATGATTACATGATCTAAGTGTATGGTTAATATTTGGTAAGTAAAGATTGAAGGAAGGGAGGAATCTTTTGTGCATAGGCTATTCATTACGGGCTCTGGAGGCGCACTAGGTGCTTTAGTACGATATGAGGTAGGACGGTGGCTCCCTTCTCCAGACAACGCTATCCCGCTTTCCACCTTATTGGTCAACGGTATTGGAAGTTTTGTTTTGGCCTGCTTAACTTATACTTTGTTTAAAAATAAAAAAAATGAGAGGTTAAAACTATTTTTTGGAACTGGACTTTGTGGTGGTTTTACGACAATGAGTACTTTTGCTTTAGAAGTAACTAATTTGATTACCCTTAATCCTTTTTTTGGTTTTATTTATCTAGTAGTAAGTATGGCGGTGGGACTTGGAATGGCTTGGTTAGGATTTATAACTGTTTCGAGTTTTGGGAGGAGAGTGGCTTGATTCTACTTGTATTAATAGGTAGTTTTTTGGGAACTTGTTTGAGATATTTAATGTCAGACTGGTTCAGTAAGTATAATCGTACATTTCCTGTGGCTACCCTCATGATTAATTTAATCGGTTCGAGTTTAATTGGTATTTTAGCTGGGATTGGTATTGAAAAGGGAACCGGATTCCATATGTTTACTGTTATCGGAGCTATGGGTGCGTTCACTACATTCTCTACCTTTGCAGTTGAAGCTTTGGAATTAATGGTTAGTAAGGATTATCGTTTGTTATGGATTTATACATGTTTTACGTTGGTAGGTTCCATTATTTGTTGTATGGTTTGGTATCATCTGATTAATAATTTCGTTTATTAATCGATAGTAACTATGAATATTCGACAATATATTATAAAATAATTGAAAGAAATGTAATTTATTTCTAAATAAATGAACTGTAAGGTGCCATGTCTATGACAACGTTAAAGAATAACATAAAAAAATATAATGGATATAAACAGATAAATGATATAAAAAGTCAAAATATACTCTTCAATATTTTGTTTCATCATATTGAAGAGTTGGTGTTTGTCATGGAATTTGATGCAGAGAATACATTTCGCTATGCCTTTATAAATGAATCCGCTTATAAATTGACGAATATACCGGAAGATTGCATAGGAAATACATGGTATGATTATTTACCTGAAGAAAAAGCCGGATTACTGCAGCGATATTATGAACAAGTCAGGAATGATAAAGAGCCTGTGTCATTTATGGATGTTTTACTTAATCGTGAGGGTCATGAATGTTTTGGAGAAACAACCATAAGCCCTGTTTATGATGCTGAAGGGAACATATCTTATCTAGTGGGTATTACACATTTGTCAGCCCATTATGGAGTAGAGAATGGATTGGTTATTGAAAGTGAACAAATCTATCGTTCGTTACTGGATCATAATATGGATGCGATTGTTTCTCTTAACCGTAATGGTGATATTCTAACCTGCAATCCTTCGACTATGTCGATTACAGGGTATCAGGAGAAGCATCTTAAAAATCACTCTTTCTTTCACTATATTCATTCGGATGACTGTGGAAGGATTATGAATTTACTGGAGAGGGCCTTAAAAGGGTATTCAATGGAAACATCAGATGTGTTTTTCCTGCATAGAAGAGGCCATTATATACAAATACAACTGAAATCTGTACCAATCGTTGTGAATAATGAGATAAAAGGTGTTTATTTTATTATGCGGGATCTTTCTGAACAGCGGAGAAACACAGAAAAGATTAAATACATGGTCTTACACGATCAATTGACAGGACTTTTAAATCGTTCTGCCTTGATGAAGGATTTACATGAAGCTATACATACTGCAAAAAAATTGAAAAGTGAATTTTCTTTAATCTATATGGATTTGGATCGTTTTAAATTTATGAATGATTCTTTTGGACACCAGTCTGGAGATCAGCTTTTAAAGGTCATCAGTCAGCGTCTTCTATCTCTTCAGGGGGATTGCCATTCTATTTACAGGCAGGGTGGAGATGAGTTTGTCATATTGCTGGAGAATACATCCAGAGAGGGAACAATCCAATTTATTGATAGATTGATAACTATTCTCGAAGAGCCTTTTCATATTGATAAGCAGCAATATTATGTAACAGCGAGTCTGGGAATCAGTATGTATCCTTATGATGGGGTGGATACGGTAGCTTTAATGCAAAAAGCAGATAATGCCCTTTACCAAGTGAAAAAGAGGGGAAGAGCTCACTATTTATTTTACAGTGCGCGTATGAGCAACGATCAATTTTCGAATCCTTTTTTAATGGATACAAGTTTACGAAGAGCCATTGAAAAAAATGAATTGGCCGTATATTATCAGCCTCAAATCAACTTGGTTACAAATGAAACAACCAGTTTTGAAGCATTATTAAGGTGGAACCATTCCAAGTTGGGATATGTTTCTCCAGCAGAATTTATCCCTGTGGCAGAAGATACAGGATTAATCATCCCGATTGGCGAGTGGGTGCTAGAAGAAGTCTGCAGGCAAATCAATAAGTGGAACCTAAGTGGGTATTTTACGAAAGTGGCAATAAATTTATCGCCCAAACAATTTCAGCAGCCGAATATTGTAGAAGTAATCCAACAGTATATGGATAAGTATGAAATTGAGGCTTCATCATTGGAAATAGAAATTACCGAAGGAACGATTCAGGATACGAAAGAAACGAAGGAAACATTAAAAGAAATGAAGAAATTAGGACTGAGTATATCGGTGGATGATTTTGGAACAGGCTATTCATCTTTAAGTTATTTGAAACAGTTTCCCCTAAATACCTTAAAGATAGATCGTTCTTTTATAAGTGAATTAATGACTGACAGTAAGGACGCGGCGATCACGCGGACGATTATCCATTTGGGGCACAGTTTAGGCCTCGAAGTCATCGCGGAAGGCGTTGAGACAAAGGAACAGGTGGATTTCTTGTTAGATATACAATGTGAAAAAGCACAAGGTTTTTATTTTTCAAGACCAATTCCCGCAAATGAAGCTGAGGAGAAATTTTTGAATAAGAAAAAGTAGAAAAGGCAAACAATAGTCCCTCAATATGCCTATAGGACAGACAACAAAAGGTCTCCGAACTTTAGTGCATATAAGAAGTCTATTGTTTGCCTTTATAGCTTCTTCAGGCCTCCTTGACCATTCTGCAAATCTATAACCGTGATTTCTGGACGTGAAAATAATCGATAGGGAATTCGAGTGGTCCCGAGTCCGCGGTTTACATACAAAGATAAATGACCAATTGAATAGGATCCTTCTCTATATTTTTCTGCAAAAGGCGGAGTTACGATAGCGCCTATCAATGGAAATTGAATTTGTCCGCCATGACTATGTCCGCTTAATTGTAATTGAACAGGGTAACTGGTTGTATAATCGGCATAATCAGGAGCGTGAGACATAAGTATAGTAAATAATTCATCTGATTGTTCTGGTATACTTACATCCAGATTGGGCTTGCCAAGCATTGCATCATCAACGCCGCTTATTACGATTTGACTGCCATCCTTCAGGGTAATGATGTTTGATTCATTTACAAGCAGGGTAAATCCACTATTAATCATAATCTCTTTGTACATCTCTGTACCATAACCACCATGGTCATGATTGCCATACACGCTGTATTTACCAAGCGGTGCCTCTAGCTTACTTAATAATGTAGTGAGTTCGGGGGTTACCTGATAATCATTCGGATTATCTATTAAGTCGCCTGTAAAGCAAATAATATCAGGCTGAAGTGATTGAATGGTTTCAACCGTTTTCTCTAAATCTGATAGACTATATTGAAAACCTAAATGAGTATCACTGAACTGGACAATTCTTATATTATGAAATGGTTCAGGAATGAGTGGATGTGAATAGGTGAAATTTGTTAGATCAATCCAAGATGGTTCAATAGTTTTCATATAAAACCGCCCTGCGACAAGAGAGCAAAAAATAGCTGCTACATAGATGAATAATTTCTTAAAGAAGAATCGTCTGGTTATTTTTTTCATTGTAATGTTCCTATCTTATAATGTTATATTTTATCCTATCATTCAATATCTGGATTGTTAAGATGTAGGAGTATTAATTTTTGATTACAAATATATGTGCTATTTGGTCTATAGAATAACGGTTTTAATTAAGGTAAAATCAAAGAATGATGGGTATTTAGATTGACTAGATTTTTAATTTATAAGAGTTAACTGAATGGACAGTTTTATTCTGAGGACGAGGGTGTTGCAGATGAATAGAGCCAAATCATACGAAATGATGTATCTTCCTTCAAAGATAGGAATGATCAAAGTGTATATGTATGGATTTCATAAAAATGGAGATCCAGGCAGAGTATTTGTTATGCTTAATGATTTAAAGGTAAACAGCAAGGGAACCAATAAGAAAGAAACCTTAATATGTACCCTTTCTAAACTAAATGAACTCATTAATCAATCATAAAAGTATTAGCATAAGATAAAGATATGGTTAAAAAGGATAGTTATTTGGCTATCCTTTTTCTTTTTTATGTTTTTATTTAGGTTCTATACATGACCTTTTGATAAAGGATGAAAGACGTTTTCAATAATTTAGCTATGCTTTTAAAATTTACTGTGAGCTGTAATGTTGCTCTAGTACCATTTTCTGCACTCACCACACAGTGTTAATCTCTTAACATGAATATTTTCAGTAAAAACCTAATCATACAAGTAGTTTTATAGCATGTATGAGAAGGTTTTAGTGCTGTCCCCCTCATCCCTTCATTTAAAACTTATCTCATTTGTATTCATTTAAATTATTTGGTTTTTATTTTAACTATAATTGACAGAATTTTATGATATAATAAAAATGAATGTTCATTCATTTTTATAGCGGAGGGTTGTTATGAAGGGGAAAGTAGTGATTATTACTGGCGGTTCAAGTGGGATGGGGAAGGCTATGGCACAACGCTTTGCACAAGAGGGAGCAAAAGTAGTCATAACTGGAAGGAATAAAGAGAAACTGGAAACCACATTAAAGGAATTTTCGGTTGATCGAGAGAATACGTTGGCCGTTCAGATGGATGTTCGTAATGTCGAGGATGTTAAGAGAACAATTGATGAGACGGTTAGTAAATTTGGTACCATTGATTATCTGATTAATAACGCAGCAGGGAATTTTATTTGTCCTGCTGAGGATTTATCACCGAACGGATGGAAATCTGTCATTGACATCGTCTTAAACGGTACTTTTTACTGCAGTAGTTTAGTTGGAAAGTATTGGATTGAAAATGGTATTAAAGGATCTATCATTAATATGGTCGCTACCTATGCGTGGGATGCCGGTCCATATGTCATTCACTCAGCATCTGCAAAGGCAGGTGTACTGACAATGACTAGAACTTTAGCAGTGGAATGGGGAAAAAAATACGGTATAAGAGTAAATGCGATAGCTCCTGGACCGATTGAAAGAACTGGTGGGGCTGATAAGTTATTCCAATCTGAAGAAGCGGCACAGAGAACCATCGATAGTGTTCCTCTTGGAAGATTGGGAACACCGGAGGAAATCGCTGATTTAGCATTGTATCTATTATCTGATCGGGCTTATTTCATAAATGGTGATTGTATAACTATGGATGGCGGTGCTCATCTTAATCAGTATCCTTTTTAAAGGTAGAAAATACCTATAAAATACCATGCTAAGCTCAAGTTGATGAACGTAGCATATTACAGATAAAAAGAATCTAATTCAAATAGCGAATTGGATTCTTTTTTTTGCATCCAGGATTCTTTTTAATAGAGACACTCGGGTAGTTTTTTCTGATCAATATTATACTATGGATGTTACGTTTTTAAGTTCCGTAAGCCCATGCTGTTACCAGTCCCAAGGGAAAGGTGTGGCAAGGGCTTAAGAAAGCCGTAGGAAGCATGTATACCATACCTAAGGCTAGGTAAAGGTGAAGGGGAGTTGGAGGAAGGGTGAACGAGAACATCTTTTTGGCATCTTTGCCATGGGTTAGGTGCTGGCAAGAAATAAGAAAGGTCGTTACAAACTCCTATTTGTCTTATTTCTCGGGATAAAGTGTTTATTCTGGTAAAAAGGGGAATAAGCTAATTAAGGCCTTGAGATAGTGGATTCATAAAAAGGAGGATCATAATGAGAAAGCTTTTAACATCATTGTTTACTGTCATACTTGTACTAGCAGCTTCGCCTCTTGCTAAAGTAGATGCTAACAGTAAATTGGATAAACAGGATACATTTAATCTATTGAATGAAGCATTTAAAATGCAAGTATCTCTTTCTGACCAACCAAGAACGATGGACGAAATTCGCGATTTATTAAAAGAGTCCTTCTCAGAGGAATACACTGAGGATTTTATAAACACGAATGTACAAGAAAGTAGAGATGGCAATGGCTATCAGACTTACGGTACGGATATTGCACTTTATTATATTCCGTTTTTTACATACAGCGATGATACTAAAATCGGTTATAGTTCAACGAATAATCACTGGTATGTTTATGAATGGTTTCCGGAAAATACTGACGGACCACTCAGTTCTGAAGGACATTATGAAGCAATCGGGCTAATATATGACCATAATAAATGGGTAATTAATGATTATCAGATAGCTTTCGACCCCGAAGTACTTGACGGCAGTAAAGAAACCGTGCAAAAAGTGAGTGAAGAGGAAGAACCATACAGCCAGACCTTCATAGAAGGAATGACCGATTATATTAGCTATGGATTTATTAATCAAATGTCTCATTGGTTTGGAATAGATGGTTTGAAATAAATTTGCATAGAAAAAGCTAATCCTTTTATATAAGAGGATTAGCTTTTTCTATGAGTTATTTTGAGAGGTTTAGCTGTTCCATAATTCGTTGCTGATCAAATCCAATGATTACTTCTTCACCAATCACAAAAGTGGGAGTAGAATAGGAATCATATTTTGTCATTAATATTTTTTTTGCTTTTGGATCCTTCTGTATATCTTTTAAGGTATACGGAATATTGTGTTCATCAAAATAATTTTTGGCGTAAGCACATGGCGGGCAGCCTGGTTGTGTAAAAAAGATAACGGATTTCAAAGTTCTCTTTCCTTCTTTCAAAATCTTTGTTTCTAATAGTATACATCAATCTTTTCTGAGAGGGATATTTTCATTTATTTTTTCTTTATTTTATCCATTTGGCTGAGTCAGGGTAATTTGAAACAATAGTGAAGTTATCATAATAAAGTATGGTACATTAAAAAGTGTGCTAAGTCCCCCATCCAATAGATTGGGTGAGGACTAATTAAAGCTGTAAAGAGGATAAAATTGTTTTTATTAATGAAAAAAACAACCCCGGAATTTTTCTTAGAACGTTTTTATGATAAAATGAGGAAGTCTCTAAAAAAAGAGATGAAATAAAGGGTATAACCATCAAATACGTTATAATGAATTTGGGTATACAAATAATGCCTATTCCTCTATTCTGTTACTAATGGCCAGTCCATAAGCAACAATATTTATTTGTTGGTAAGTCATGAAAGGAGCATATATTAGATATGTCACGATTACAAGGAATTCTATCACGCTTAAAAAACCTACAGGAGCAAGGAAAAGTATCTGATACAGCACAACGTGTGTTTGAAGTTGAAGGCCAGGTTAAATGCCAGGTATCTTATTTCGATAAAACTGAAACATTCGAATTAGAGATTTTCCAGGACAAAGGAAAGACTATGAAGTATCAATTTGATAATGTTGATATGATTGCAATTGAAATTTTCGAGTTAATCTATAGCTAATTTGAAAATTTAAAAGTGATTTGGTTATAATCCGTTATCATTTTCCTGATGGCATTTGTCCTAATTGTAGAAGGAATGACCTCTGAAAAGCTCTAATTGAATTAAGCCAGATGTTCGAGAAGCAGGATTTCTTACTGTCGGTTTGAACAATTGAGTCTTCCAAGCCAAATCAAAAGTGGATGAACAGGAATTAACTATATAAGGGGTTCTTAACCATGTTAGATATACAAAAGTTAGATGGATTTGACCTGACTGTGAAGGATTTAATGATTCCATCTGAACGTGTTGCTCATGTGCAACAGGAAAATAATCTGGAACATGCTTTACTGGTACTAACACGAAGTGGATATACTGCCATACCGGTACTGGGCCATGATTATAAATTGCATGGCTTGATCAGTACACCCAAGATTATGGATGCTATATTGGGTCTTGAGCGAATTGAATTTGAAAAACTGGAAGAGATGAAGGTTGCCGAAGTGATGGATTCAAGTCTTCCAAGTCTCAAAGAAAATGATTCGATTGAGAAGGCGATGGACTTACTTATTGACCATCCGTTTATATGTGTTGTGGGTACGGCAGGAACGTTCGAAGGAATATTGACCAGAAGGCAAGTTATGAAGCAAACCAACCGTATATTAAAAATCATTAAATATAATTAAAATCAGTCATCTCTATCAATGATTACGAAATAGGGTAAATTTTAATAAAACGTCTGGAATAAATTTTCCGGGCGTTTTTTAATTTGTATAAACCTTTAAGAAAGTACATAAAAAGTAATGAGGAAAGAAAAAGCGGTAGTATGGATTACAGTGACTTAGTCCTCCTGCGAAGTTAAATAACTGGTGTTTTCTTTATTAAGGATCGAAATTAGTTAAAATGAAAGGGAGGAGGGGGGAGTGTGGAAGGATGGAGGTATACAATTCATTGCATAAACCTAAAAGGGATAGTAGGGAAACAAAGAGGCTGCTTGTACTAATTTCAATTATATTGGCCTTATTTATGGGTGCTATAGAAGGGACTATCGTTTCAACGGCCCTGCCTGAAATCGTTGGCGAGCTGGGAGGTTTCTCTTTATATAGCTGGGTTTTCTCTGCCTATTTGCTAATGAACACGGTAACTGTATTAATATATGGCAAGCTATCTGATTTATTTGGAAGAAAACCGGTGTTGTTATTTGGTATGACCATCTTCTTGGTGGGGTCTCTTGGTTCTGGGTATGCATGGTCCATGCAAAGCTTAATTACCTTTCGATTAATCCAAGGCTTTGGATCTGGAGCCATTACTCCGGTTGCGATGACAATTATCGGGGATATTTACAAGAAAGAAGAAAGGGCAAAAATACAAGGGTATTTATCCAGTGTTTGGGGTATATCTGCTATTTTAGGACCAGTATTAGGTGGTTTATTGATTGAGTATCTATCATGGAGCTGGATCTTTTGGATGAATATCCCGCTTGGAGTGCTCTCTATAGCAGGTTTGTTGTTTTTCTTTCATGAGCATAAAAAAGTTAAAAAGCAAAAGGTTGATTATGTTGGATCTGTATTGCTTACAATGACCTTGTCACTTTTAATGTATATTTCTGTAGAAGGTGGCATAGCATTTTCCTGGTTTTCTTTAACCAATTTGTTGTTCATCTCCTTTATACTGCTTTTGGTCATAGTATTTGTTAAGCATGAAATTAGGGTGGCAGAGCCGGTAATGCCCTTTTCAATCTGGAAGAACAAATCAATTTTATTTGCAAATCTGACATCTCTGACAACAGGTATCATGTTGATTGGGATATCAAGCTATTTACCAACTTTTGTACAAGGGGTCATGGGGAAATCGCCAACTATAGCAGGATTTACACTTACTGCTATGTCTATTGGATGGCCAATAGCTTCTTCTCTATCAGGCAATTTGATGCTGAAAATTGGATACCGCAGTACTTGTATGGCTGGCGGCTTTTTTTTAGTATTAGGAGGCTTGATCTTCATACTTTTGCCTTACTACGTCCATGTCCTTTTGGCAGCATCGGGATCTTTTTTTATTGGAGTAGGAATGGGGCTGACCAGCACGGCATTCATTGTTTCCATCCAATCCACAGTGGATTGGAATCTAAGAGGTGCTGCAACAGCTGCAAATATGTTCATGAGAAATCTGGGAAATACAATAGGTGCAGCATTGTTAGGAGGCATTTTGAATAATCGTTTAAATGCCTACTTTATACAAAATGCGGTAGGAAATGAAACTTTACATCTAAACTCGATAAATGAATTGTTGAACTCAGACATTCGTTCTTCATTAGAGCCAGGAAAGTTGCTACTTCTCCAGAAAGGATTGACACACTCATTAAGTATCGTTTATGCCATTGTCTTTATTTTAGCGATTGTGAGTGCGATATTAATCTTGAAAATGCCAAAAGAGAGCGAGGGTGTCTAGCTGATTTTGCTATAGGATATTATTTGCAGTTCAGCAGACTATAAAGGTAAAATAAAGTGAGTTGTCTGATTAAGATAAGATTGGTTTGTGAGGAGAGCAAATGGTTATAACTGATTTTGAATTATTAGATACACTTGCTGTGGAATTAAATTTGCGTAAGACTGCCGAAAGAATGTTTGTCTCCCAGCCAGCACTTTCACAGCGTCTTCAATCGATAGAAAGAGAATGGGGAACACCGCTTTTTATAAGGTCCGCAAAAGGGATGACATTAACAGAAGCGGGAGAAATTGTTGTCCAATATGCCAGGGAATCCTTAAAATTAAAAGAAAAAACACGGGAAAAAGTGGATGCTCTTAATCATAATGTGCAGGGTACATTAAAGATTGCCAGTGCTTCTATCGTAGGTCAGTATTGGCTCCCAAAAGTATTGAAAAAATATGTCAGTAAATATCCTAATGTGAAAATTTCATTGGTTACAGGCTGGAGCAGTGAAATGATTGAAAATATATATAATGGAGAGTCACATATTGGTATACTTAGAGGAGCACCTGATTGGCATAGCTATAAAAAGCTATTGTTCAGTGATCACTTATACCTTGTGGATACCGAACTAAGCCAATTATCAGATGCTTTATCTACAGAAAGACCGTTCATCCTGTTTAAAAGTGATTCAAACTATTATCGCGAGATTCAAAACTGGTGGATTCGCCATTATGGCATTCCTCCGACACGCACCATCTTAGTCGATCAAATTGAAACTTGCAAACAAATGGTAATGAATGGAATTGGTTATGCCATATTGCCCGGGATTTCTTTAAGAGAAGGAGAAGCTTCTTATTTTAAGCATCCTTTATATGACCTTGAAGGACGGTCTGTAGAAAGAAAGACATGGCTTGTAAGCTATGACGCTTCACTTGAACTTAGACAGGTTAAGGCATTTGTTAAATTAATAGAGGAGATGGATCAAAAATGAAATCTCAATTCTTGTGTTTCTTAATCCTGTCTGTTAATGTAATAGAAAATTATTTAGGGGAGAGAAGTATTACATGAAAATGATGGATGCAAATGAAATTATCTCTTTTATCGGGAATAGCGAAAAAAAAACACCGGTTAAAGTATACATAAAGGGAGATATCAGTGAACTGGTCTTTAACTCTGAAGTAAAAGCCTTCATTAATGGCAATACAGGGGTAATCTTTGGGGAGTGGTCTGATATTCAACCGACATTAGAAGAAAATAAGGCGAAAATAGAAGATTATGTTATTGAAAATGACCGTCGAAATTCTGCAATTCCACTATTGGATTTAAAAGGAATTAATGCAAGAATTGAGCCGGGTGCGGTTATTCGTGATCAAGTTCATATTGGCAATAACGCAGTCATTATGATGGGAGCATCTATTAATATTGGTGCAAGCATAGGTGATAAAACGATGATTGACATGAACGTTGTGCTTGGCGGACGTGCCACCGTCGGCGAAAATTGTCATATTGGAGCTGGAGCAGTGTTGGCTGGAGTGATTGAGCCGCCTTCCGCTAATCCGGTTGTGATTGAGGATAATGTGCTGGTTGGTGCCAATGCGGTTATTTTAGAAGGTGTACGAGTAGGTGAAGGTGCTGTAGTTGCTGCAGGCGCAATTGTAGTTGAAGATGTTCCGGCTCATACAGTAGTGGCGGGTATTCCAGCCAAAGTGATTAAGACCATTGATGAGAAGACAAAATCTAAAATTGAAATGAAGGACGAACTTCGTCAATTATAAGAAAGAAAGTAAAGGCGTGGAGATCTTGATTTCCATGCCTGTTTTTAAATTGGAGGAGAGGTGAGTTTGGATATGGAGAAGCTAATCGCGGTTAGGAGAGACTTGCATCGAATCCCTGAACCGGGTTATAAGGAATTTAAGACTCAACAATATTTGATTGATTACATAAAAAATTTACCTGGGGAGCGAATAGAATGGGTAAAATGGAGAACAGGCATCTTTGTAAGAGTGAGAGGGTTAGCACCTGTTAAAACGATTGGTTATCGTGCAGACATAGATGGTTTACCGATTAGGGAAGAAACGGAGCTGTCCTTTAAATCTGAACATGCAGACTATATGCATGCATGTGGCCACGATTTTCATATGACTATTGCCCTTGGCGCTTTGACCAATCTTGTTAATAATCCAATCAATGATCATGTTCTATTTATGTTCCAGCCTGCAGAAGAAGGACCTGGCGGAGCGGAAGAAATGATTGCTACTGAGCAGTTTTTAAAATGGAAACCGGATATGATTTTTGGATTGCACATAGCTCCTGAATATCCTGTAGGAACGATTGCGACCAAAACAGGGTTGCTATTTGCTAATACTTCGGAGATTTTTATTGATTTTAAAGGAAAGGGCGGGCATGCGGCCTATCCGCATTTAACGAATGATATGGTGATTGCATCCTGCCAGTTTGTTAATCAGCTTCAGACCATTGTAGCCAGAAATATTAATCCGCTCGATTCAGCTGTTGTTACGATTGGGAAAATAACAGGAGGAACTGTGCAAAATAGTATTGCGGAAGATGCACGTATAGAAGGTACGATTCGGACACTTTCTGACGATACTATGCTGTTGATTCGTAGAAGAATACTGGAACTGTCCAAAGGAATGGAAATTGCTCTTGGTTGTAAAATAAATGTTGATTTTGGCGCATCGTATTACCAAGTATACAATGAAGAAGAGTTGACTGAAGAGTTTATGGATTTTCTGTATCAACGTCAGGATACGTCATTAGTCAAATGTAAGGAGGCGATGACGGGAGAGGATTTCGGATACATGATTAAAGATACACCAGGCTTTATGTTCTGGCTCGGTGTTCAGTCATCATATGGATTGCATCATGCAAAATTAAATCCTGATGAGCGGGCACTTCCTTTTGCTGTATCCGTTATATCAGACTATATCCGCATGAAATCAATATAAAAAGTAGAACCCGACTGAGAAAAAACCAGCCGGGTTCTATACTTATTATCCATTTCCTTCAGCAGCAGCATATTGAAGTCTGATTTGATCCATGGCTATTTTAATCTTGGAACGTAATTGACGTTCAACATGATATTGCTGTCCGTTTCTTGTTCTGGCAACTATTCTAATTGTATAATCAGATGTCCCCATATCTTGGATGCCGAGGATTTCAGGTCCCATCAGGATATCATCATCCTTTTCTGCCATGGTATGGCATATTTCTTTTATGGCTTTTGTGATTTCCTCCAAATTGTCCTCTGTTTTAAGTTTTATTTCTACCATAGCACGCATAGCACCCCGGGAGTGATTGCTCAGTATAGCAATCTGCCGATTTGGGATATAGTGAAGACTTCCATCATACCCTCTTATTTGGATTGTTTTAAGTCCAACTACCTCAACAGCGCCGTTGATAACACCTATTGTCACTTCATCCCCAACATCAATTTGTTTTTCCAAGAGGATAAAAAAGCCCGTTACTACATCACTCACTAAGCCTTGTGCGCCAAAACCAACTGCTAAGCCAACGATTCCGGCACCAGCAAGAATCGCACTAACATTAATACTGAACATTTCCAAGATGGTAACAATTAAGATAAATATAAAGACATAGCCAACGGCATTTTTAGTTAAGCATTCCAATGTTTTAGTGCGGTTCTCTGAAAGGTTTTCTTTCGCCTGCATGCGAGAGAAAATAGTTTCAATGACTTTATAGGTAAAAGCTCGCACTAATTTATAGATTACATAAAATAGAAAGATTTTTAGAGCCAAAATTCCAATATCAAAAAGCCAGCTTTCCCATTCTAAATCAGAAAATTTAAAACCCATTACGATCGTATGATTCATTAAACCAATCCTTTCCTAACACCTTACTTTTGATTATAAACAGAAGTGTTGAATAATGGTAGAAACTATTTTTTTTGGTATACTATAATCCTGATATGATAGGAAAGTGTATACATTCTATCCCTATCATAATAGAATAATATAGGTATACCATAAAGCAAGAAGAATGGTTTGCCAAGTGATAGGTAAAATGTTGAAAAAAACATAATAGTCTATACACATAAATTAATAGAATGATAAAGATCTAGAAGGATTGACAGGAATGTTGGCGGAACTTAAACCAAGCCGTTATTAGGAAATGATTAAAAAACAGGGTGAAACTTGAACGGTACTATGTATTGTTTAGCATATCCCGAGAATTTTCTGATTCGATTTTCCTTGGAATCCAGAGTGAGGCCCACGGATTGCAAATGATAACAGGCTGTAAAAGAATCAGGGCACTGCCGGAAATATGTAATGGTTAATGCCTTTTGTGTTAAATACTTTAATAAGGATTAATCAATCAATAAAAAAGAAGGAGTCGTCATATCTTGAGTTTTGAATTGCTGACAATAACGGTATTATGGTCCTTCCTTTATGTATATGTTATTATCGCTTCGATTGAGTTTGGGGTAGGTTTTTTTACATATTATGGACGTTTTAAAGGGAAGCATGTGGGGATTTCCAAATGGAGAGGTAATTATGATCCAAGGCTATGGCATATCACCATGATTTTCTTTATTTTTTTTGTAGCAGGGTTAATTGGTTTTTACCCATCAACATTTTATTACTTTGCCAGAGCACTCGTTATACCGGGACTGGTTGTTTTAATGCTCGTTGTTGTCAGATTTTTGGCGCATTTTATGTACAAAAAAGGAAATAAAACGAGTTGGTCTTTTTTATTTATATATGTTACGACAGGTATTCTCATTCCAGCCTCTTTATCAATAGGCCTTACAATATCGGAGGGAGGCTTTATTAAAAGGGAAGGTGAGCAAGTATATCTTCTGGCTAAAAAATTATTCTTGAGTCCTTACTCATGGAGTGTCGTATTTCTGGCTATAGTGAGTGTATTGTTTATAAGTGCAGTATTCTTGCTTTACTATAAGGGAAAGACAAATGATAAGGAAGAAAGCTTGACTGCAAGGGGGTATGCTCTTTTTTGGAGTGTTCTCACGATGATTGCAGTTGTTTTAGCTACGATATCACTCCGAGGCCATAATCTGCGGCACTTTAATAATGGCTTGGATATTTGGTGGATATTTGCTTTATCATTATGTTGTTTTATGGCGGCATTATATTTAATTATTAAAAATAAGAGGCATGGTTTAGCTTTTATTTATGTGTTGCTTCAATTTTTATTTGCTTTCTTTGGGTATGGCATATCACACCTTCCTTACATACTGGATCCATTTATTACGCTGGATTCATTTAATGGCCGTTATGTATGGATAACCCTGAGCTTTTTATTATTATTTGGATTATTACTGCTTATTCCGTTTACTTTGTTAATCAATAAAATGCTGTTTCGGACAAAAGGTGAATAAAAAGAGCGGGTCCCATTTTAAGGGATCCGCTCTTTTGGTATTTATACTTCCATGATAATTGGCAGAATCATTGGACGACGTTTTGTCCTTTCGTATAAGAAAGGTCCCAGTGTATCTGTCACTTGGTTTTTAATTTCAGACCACTGTGTCGTTTTGCGTACCAGGATTTTGTTCAAGTGCTGTGTGATAAGGTGTTGAGCTTCATTAATCAAATCTCCTGATTCTCTCATATAGACAAAACCGCGAGAAATGATATCTGGGCCGGCAGCAATTTTGAATTCCTTCATATTCATGCTGACTACAACAATCACAAGGCCCTCTTCAGATAGTATACGACGGTCACGTAAGACAATGTTTCCAATGTCCCCAATTCCGCTGCCGTCAATATAAACATTTCCTGAAGGTACTTTGCCAGCAACTGTGGCGCTATCCTGAGTAAGTGCCAGTACTTCGCCGTTATCCATAATAAAGCAATTTTCTTCTTTTACTCCGCAATCCACAGCGGTTTGTACATGTGTTCGCTGCATGCGATACTCTCCATGGATTGGCATAAAGAATTTAGGTTTCATTAATCGAAGCATTAATTTCTGTTCTTCCTGTCCGCCATGGCCTGATGTATGAATATTGCTTAAAGGGCCATGAATGACATCTGCTCCTGCACGGAATAACATATTAATCGTCCGTGAAACACTGACAGTATTACCTGGAATAGGTGATGATGAGAATACAACAGTATCCCCTGGATTTATTTGAATTTGTCTGTGGGTCCCATTTGCTATTCTGGATAAAGCAGCCATTGGCTCGCCCTGTGAACCCGTACACAAAATCGTTACTTCGTTCGCTGGTAATCTGTTTAATTGATGTGTATCAATAAACGTCTCTTTTGGTGCTGTAATATAGCCGAGTTGAAGGCCAATCTCAATCGCATTTTCCATACTGCGGCCAAAAACGGCTACTTTACGGTTGTTTTGGACAGCTGCTTCTGTAACTTGCTGCAGTCGATGAATATTTGAAGCAAAGGTTGCGAAAATAATGCGTCCTTCTACTTTTCGGAATATATCTTGTATATTGTCGCCTACTCGGCGCTCAGACATGGTAAAATTAGGAATTTCACTATTCGTACTGTCTGAGAGAAGACAAAGTACACCTTCTTTACCGATTTCAGCCATTTTGGTTAAATTGGCAGGTTCTCCAACCGGAGTGAAATCGAACTTAAAATCACCGGTATGTACGATATTTCCCTGTGGAGTTTTAACCACAATACCATATGCATCCGGGATACTGTGAGTGGTCCGATAGAAAGTAACGGAAGTTTTCCGGAACTTAATCAAATCGTCCTCTTTAATTTCATGGATAATGGCTTGTCTGAGTAAACCGTGCTCTTCTAACTTTTTCTTCAATAACCCGAGTGCAAGCTTACCTCCATAGAGAGGAATATTCACTTGCTTTAGCAAATAAGGAATCCCGCCAATATGATCCTCATGGCCATGTGTGATAAATAAACCTTTAATCTTGTCCGCGTTTTTCACGAGATAGGAATAATCGGGAATGACATAGTCGATTCCGAGTAATTCGTCCTCTGGGAACTTAATTCCAGCATCAATTAAAATGATTTCATCCTGGAACTGAACCCCGTATGTGTTTTTGCCGATTTCGCCTAGCCCTCCAAGGGCGAAAACGGCTGTTTGGTCGTTTTTAACAAATTTCATAAATTATTTGGTCTCCATAATACGGAAATCCGGATTTCGTTTTTCAAATTCCAGATATTCATCTGTAAGAACTTGAACATATTCAATATTGTATGGAAGGCTTTTCAACTTTTGACGAACATCTCTTTCAGATTTCCCCTCAACGTAAACTGATTTAGTATTTTCGCGAACGGGTGTCTCTGCTAAATTTTCCTGAAAAAAAACTTTATAAATCATGTAAATCTCTCCTAACTTACTCTTCTAAAATTTATAAATAAAGAGGTGGCAAGGAGCAACAACCAGGCCACCTTATCTATTGATATTCATTATTTCCATCTGCAATAAAACATTCATTAACTCTATTATAAGAAAATATCCTAACAATTGCATGTTTAAACATCTTCAATAGAAGGACTGTTATCTACTTTACCGTATAGAATAAGCCCTCCGCAAGGATATTTGAAGGGCTTTTCAAAAAATTATGCAATTGATTTTCTGCCGATGAGGTCTTTCCATTGTTTAAGAAGCCTTTTTTTGAGCTTTTTTAACATGGCTGACCATCTCCTTTATCTATTATTTTAATGGTTATTATGCGTTTGGTAAATATACTTGGCATAATGTAAGCAGCTTTTTTAAAAATTAATTAATCGGTGTACTCATAAGTAGTATATGCTTGGATGCATAAGCTTATATTGTAATTTGTTAACAATAATGGGAGTACTTGCTTAAGAAGTAGCAGAATTCTCGTGCGACCCTAAGTTAGTACATTGATTAATTAGTACTTTTTTCTGATAAGATTCGTCATGCAGTGGTTTGCTACCTATTATGATAATATGGTTGTTGAGAATTATTCGTTAATATAGATAGTATGGTGCATCTGGGAGGAATTTTTTTTATGGGTAAAATTGTATTTTTTGATATTGATGGTACACTGTTGGATTCTGAAAAGAAATTACCGGAGTCTACAAAAGAAGCGATTCGTTTACTGAAGGAAAATGGGACTTATGTTGCGATTGCAACGGGTAGAGCGCCTTTTATGTTCAGCCACCTGCTTCAAGAACTCGATATTGATTCTTTTGTAAGCTTTAATGGTCAATATGTTGTTTTTGAGCAAGAGATGATTTATAAAAATCCTCTATCTGAATCTCAATTGGAGCAACTAACAATAAACAGCCATTCGAATGGGCATTCCATGATTTATATGAATGAGAAAACCATGAAAGCCAATGCAGTTCACGATCCATTTATTGAAGAGAGCCTAGGAACTCTTCATTTTCCACATCCTGAAGAGAAAGTGGACTTTTATAAAAATCATGAAATATATCAAGCGCTATTGTTTTGTGAAGAACACCATACTGCGCTTTATGAAGGAAATTATCCAGAGCTTCAGTTTATACGCTGGCATCCGTATGCAATGGATGTTGTGCCAAATGGCGGCTCAAAGGCCAAAGGGATTGAACATGTGATCAAGCGTAAAGGTTTTTCGATGGATGAAGTTTATGCATTCGGAGATGGGTTGAATGATTTAGAAATGATTAAGGCGGCCGGAACAGGTGTAGTTATGGGAAATGGAGCTGCTATATTAAAAAAAGAGGCAGACTTTATTACAAGAGACGTCGATTCAGACGGAATATATTATGGATTAAAGGAATTGAAGCTAATATAAAAACCGGTGAGTATTCACCGGTTTTTATTTATCAATCACAACCGCATTTTCTAAATGCGCATATGGATCTTTAGGGTTTATATGATCATAGAACATAACGCCATTTAAATGATCTATTTCATGCTGGATAATGATGGCCATCATACCGCTTAATCTTAATGTAATTTCTTCCCCTTCGAGTGTATAAGCATGTACTTTCACTTTATTGTGACGAGGCACATAACCTGGGATGGCTCTATCCACTGATAAACATCCTTCTCCAGATGCCAAATAAGCTTTCTGAACAGAATGGCTTATGATTTTTGGATTGAAGAGACAATAGCTATGAAGTTTGTTTTTATCATCTGTAGCATGAATAGCAATCATTCTTTTTGAAATATTAATTTGAGGAGCTGCTAACCCAACTCCGGCACGCAAACCATATTTATCGGCTATTTCTGAATTCTGGCTGTTTTGAACATACTCCATTAAGCTTTTGAGAATTTCCTGGTCCTCTTTAGTAGGCGGAATTTGTACTTCTTCAGCTCTTTTTCGAAGAGTAGGATGGCCTTCTCTAATAATATCTTCCATCTTAATCATGATTTCACCTCATAAAACTGTCCATTTATACAATATAGTCTATCAAACCCTGAATAAAAAGTTAATAAAGACATCAACAATCTTATCATATAAGTAAAACTTTTGATAACATCATTTTCCGAGTTTCCAAATGCGTGATGATAGTCGAAAAGTTCCTGATCTTATGATTTTCTTTAAAAAACGATATTTTATTTGCTGATGGATTACAAAATGGCCTTTATTGGGTATTATTTCTTTTGATTAGGTTATTTGTTGTCATAATTTTCCCGTTTAGTTATAGTGAAGATGGAACGGATAGGAGTGTTTATCATGAATAATATTAAAAAGTACTATATTCTTGCAGGGGTATTGGCGTTAATGATTGCTTTAACAGGGTGCCTAAATAAAAGTACTCCGGAAGAGAATATGTATGAGACGTTGGAAGATGTTGCATCATTGGAAAAAGATTTTGAAGAGCAACAAAAGCCGATTCAAAAGCTTGAAGAAGAAGATAATGAGTTATACGGCAAAATTATAAAATTAGGAATGAAAGAAATTGACGAAATTAAAGTTTTATCTAACGATGCAATTAAGGGTATAGAAAAAAGGCGGGAATTAATGGAGGTAGAAAAGACTTCGATTGATAAAGCGAAAGAGCGCTTCAAGGACTTTGATGGACAAATAGAGGAACTAGAAGATGCTTCTTTACAATCAGAGGCAAAGGAATTAAAGAAAATTATGACAAGCAGGTTTGATGAGTATGACCAATTGTATAAATATTATACAAAGAGTCTTACACAGGAAAACGATCTGTACACTCTCTTTAAGAAAGAGGATGTAACCAAAGACGAATTGGAAGAAAAGATTGAGTCCATTAATGAAACGTACACACAGCTAATAGATTCTAATAAAAAATTTAATGACTTAACGAATGAATATAACGAAAAAAAGATCGCTTTTTATAAAAGTGCGAATTTAGATGTAGATTCAGACCAAGAAAAAAGCCATCCGGAGTGATGGTTTTTTTCTTAGATAATTGAGTGTTTGATAAAGTGATTCATTAAGTTTTGGTGGGTATAGTTAAGTAGAATAACTCAATTAAGCTTTCTCAAGAATCAAATATGATTAAAATTATTATCATCTAAAAATAGTTATTAGGTTTAAAGATTTATTCTATGGCGTGGTTGATACAATCAATTGTTTTGTCCGTAATACTTTAGGGGATTATGGTGGGGAGTACGCATAATGATAAACGATTTCTTACACATTCTGTATTAATATAAAAAGAAGTTAATATATAACAGTTTTATACTATGTAAAGATTGTGAAAATGTTTACATACTTATAAGCTTTTAATTTGACGCTTAATATTTTAATCGTGTAAACTGTAACTGTTGATACAGTTGTACTACTTTTGATCAAAAGAAAACTAATACAGTTATCTAATGGTTTGATGTGAAAACTGGTATTATGATAATTTAAAGATGGAATATTTACCATTTATAGAAAGGAAGATGTGAATCCTATGGCTTCTAAACAACAAAAAGTCCTTTTCGAGGCAGAGAAGCAGTTGGAAAGCGTAAGCGACCAGTTCAAAACTTTACAAATTTTAAATGAAGAGGGAGAAGTCGTAAATAAATCAGCAATGCCTGATTTAAGTGACGAACAGCTTCAGGAATTAATGAGAAGAATGGTTTACACTCGTATTCTTGATCAACGCTCTATCTCTTTGAATAGACAAGGTCGTCTTGGTTTCTATGCTCCAACAGCTGGACAAGAAGCTTCACAATTGGCATCTCAATTTGCTTTGGAAAAAGAAGATTTCATTTTACCAGGTTATCGTGACGTACCACAAATGATTTGGCACGGACTGCCATTGACTCAAGCTTTCTTATTCTCTCGCGGTCATTTTGCAGGTAACCAAATTCCTGAAGATGTCAATGTAATCTCTCCACAAATCATCATTGGTGCACAATACGTACAATGTGCCGGTGTGGCTCTTGGTATGAAGAAAAAAGGTGCACAATCAGTTGCCATTACATACACGGGTGACGGCGGTGCTTCTCAAGGTGATTTCTACGAAGGAATTAACTTTGCTGGTGCATTTAAAGCTCCTGCAATCTTTATTGTTCAAAACAACCGCTTTGCGATTTCAACACCGGTTGAAAAACAATCGGCTGCGAATACAATTGCACAAAAAGCACTAGCTGCTGGTATCCCGGGTATCCAAGTAGACGGTATGGATCCATTAGCCGTATATACAGCTGTTAAGGAAGCACGTGAAAGAGCAATTAGAGGCGAAGGTCCTACATTAATTGAGACACTAACTTACCGTTATGGCCCGCATACAATGGCTGGCGATGATCCAACACGTTACCGTACAGCTGATCTTGATAATGAGTGGGAAAAGAAAGATCCACTTGTTCGTTTCCGTAAATTCCTTGAAGGAAAGGGATTATGGAGTGAAGAGAAAGAAAACGAAGTTATTGAACAAGCAAAAGAAGATATTAAAGTTGCTATTAAAGAAGCGGATAATACTCCAAAACAAAAAGTAACTGATTTAATTATGAACATGTATGAAGAAATGCCTTACACCCTTGAAGAACAATATGAAATTTATACAGAAAAGGAGTCGAAATAAGCCATGGCCCAAATGACGATGATTCAAGCCATCAATGATGCATTGCGTACTGAAATGCGTAATGATCCTAAAGTTCTCGTTTTTGGTGAGGACGTAGGAGTAAACGGTGGTGTCTTCCGTGCAACTGAAGGATTACAAGAGGAATTTGGAGAAGACCGAATCTTTGATACTCCTTTAGCTGAATCTGGTATCGGTGGATTGGCAATTGGACTTGGTCTACAAGGATTCCGTCCTGTTCCAGAAATCCAATTTTTCGGCTTTGTATTTGAAGTTATGGACTCCATTGCGGGACAAATGGCTCGTATGAGATACCGTTCCGGTGGTTCATATAATTCACCGATTACTATTCGCTCACCTTTTGGTGGCGGTGTTCATACACCTGAGATGCATGCTGACAGCCTTGAAGGTTTAATGGCTCAAACTCCGGGTGTAAAAGTGGTCATCCCATCAACACCTTACGATGCGAAAGGTTTATTAATTTCATCAATCCGTGATAACGATCCGGTTATTTTCTTGGAACACATGAAATTGTACCGTTCATTCCGTCAAGAAGTACCTGAAGGTGAATATACAATTCCTCTTGGTAAAGCTGATGTGAAAAGAGAAGGTACAGATCTTTCTATTATTACGTATGGTGCTATGGTTCAAGAATCCATTAAAGCTGCAGAGGAACTTGAAAAGGAAGGCTTGTCTGCTGAAGTAGTTGATTTAAGAACAATCAGCCCGCTTGATATTGAAACTATTATTGCATCTGTTGAAAAAACTGGACGCGCAATTGTCGTTCAGGAAGCTCAAAAACAAGCAGGTATTGCTGCACAGGTTGTTGCTGAAATTAATGACCGTGCCATTCTTAGCCTGGAAGCACCGGTATTGCGTGTAACTGCGCCTGATACAGTATTTGCATTTTCTCAAGCTGAACCTGTATGGTTGCCAAATCATCAAGATATACTTGAAACTGCAAAAAAAGTTTTAGAATTTTAACATAATAGGAAATGCTTTTGTGGCATTCCCTGACTAACACAACATAACTTTAAAAACTGAAAAGAAAGAGGAGGATGTAAAGCTATGGCTTTTAAATTTAAACTCCCGGATATCGGCGAAGGTATACACGAAGGTGAAATCGTAAAATGGTTCATTAAACCAGGTGATAAAGTACAGGAAGATGACGTACTTTGTGAAGTACAAAATGACAAATCCGTTGTTGAAATTCCTTCTCCAGTAGAAGGTACTGTTCAAGAAGTATTAGTTGAAGAAGGTACTGTAGCTGTTGTGGGTGATGTTCTTGTAACATTTGATGCGCCAGGCTATGAAGATGTTCAATTTAAAGGTGATGAGCATGGTGAAGAAAAAACTGAAGCTCAAGTTCAGTCTACATTAGAAGGCGGACAAGATATTAAAAAAGATGCTGCGACTTCTGATCAACCAAAAGCTCAAACAGGTGCAGGTGCACAGCCTCAAACAGAAGAAACTTCTAATGATCGTGTAATCGCTATGCCATCTGTTAGAAAATTTGCAAGAGAAAACGGCGTGGATATTCACAAAGTTACAGGTACAGGTAAAAATGGCCGTGTATTGAAAGAAGATATCCAAGCGTTTATGAACGGTGGACAAGAAAGTGCGCCTGTTAAAGAAACTGCTGCAGAAGAGACTGCTAAACCAGCTGCAACTGCAACTGCTATTCCTGAAGGAGAATATCCTGAAACTCGTGAAAAAATGAGTGGAATCCGTAAAGCTATTTCTAAAGCAATGGTTAACTCTAAACACACTGCGCCACACGTTACATTAATGGACGAAGTAGATGTAACTAAATTGGTTGCTCACAGAAAGAAATTCAAAGAAGTTGCAGCTGAAAAAGGCGTTAAATTAACGTTCCTTCCTTATGTTGTAAAAGCTTTGACAAGTGCATTGAGAGAGTTCCCAGCATTAAATACATCTCTTGACGATGCAACACAAGAAATCGTTCATAAACATTATTACAATATCGGTATTGCAGCTGATACTGAAAGAGGACTTCTTGTACCTGTAGTTAAAGATGCAGATCGTAAATCTATGTTTGCTATCTCTAACGAAATCAACACACTTGCTGGAAAAGCTCGTGATGGCAAATTAGCTGCTAACGAAATGAAAGGTGCTTCTTGTACAATTTCCAATATCGGTTCTGCTGGCGGACAATGGTTCACACCTGTTATCAACCATCCGGAAGTTGCGATTCTTGGAATTGGCCGTATTGCTGAAAAGCCAATCGTTCGTGATGGTGAAATCGTAGCTGCACCAGTATTGTCATTATCATTAAGCTTTGACCACCGTATGATTGACGGAGCTACTGGCCAAAATGCTTTAAATCACATTAAACGCCTATTAAATGACCCAGAATTATTATTAATGGAGGGATAAGACATGGTAGTTGGAGATTTCCCAATTGAAACAGATACTATAGTAATTGGTGCAGGTCCGGGAGGATACGTAGCGGCAATCCGTGCTGCTCAGCTTGGACAAAAAGTAACAATCGTTGAAAAAGGAAACCTTGGCGGTGTATGTTTGAACGTTGGATGTATTCCATCCAAAGCGCTAATCACGGCAGGACATCGTTATCATGATGCCAAACATTCTGAAGATCTAGGTATTACTGCTGAAAACGTAAAAGTAGATTTCTCTAAAGTACAAGCTTGGAAAGGTACTGTAGTAGAAAAATTAACAAGCGGTGTTGGCGGATTACTTAAAGGTAACAAAGTAGATATCGTTAAAGGCGAGGCTTACTTTGTAGATGCTAATAACATACGTGTTATGACTGAAAACAGTGCTCAAACGTATACATTCAAAAATGCTATTATTGCAACTGGATCAAGACCGATTGAATTACCGACTTTTAAATATTCTGATCGTGTTATTCATTCAACAGGAGCTTTAAACCTTGATCATATTCCTGAAAGCATGGCTATTATCGGCGGCGGTGTAATCGGTATTGAATTAGGTTCTGTATATGCTAACTTTGGAACTAAAGTGACAATTTTAGAAGGTATGGATGAAATACTAGCTGCTTTCGAAAAACCGATGTCTTCTATCGTTAAGCGTAACTTGAAGAAGAAAGATGTTGATATCTTCACTAAAGTTAAAGCTAAAGGCGTTGAAGAAACTGAAAATGGCGTAATCGTTACTTATGAAGAAAAAGGCGAAGAGAAAAAAGTCGAAGCTGAATATCTATTAGTAACAGTTGGAAGAAAGCCTAATACAGATGAACTTGGCTTAGAACAAGTTGG
Source organism: Bacillus sp. z26 (assembly GCF_058313635.1). NCBI lineage: Bacteria > Bacillati > Bacillota > Bacilli > Caryophanales > Bacillaceae > Bacillus > Bacillus sp. z26. The sequence continues at coordinate 518,713 of NZ_JBZFQM010000002.1, read as the reverse complement.
TATTGAATTAGATGAAAGAGGCTTCATTAAAACAGATAAACAATGCCGTACATCTGTAAATAACATTTTTGCAATTGGTGATATCATCTCTGGCCCGCAATTAGCTCATAAAGCTTCTTATGAAGGTAAAATTGCTGCTGAAGTTATTTCTGGACATGCTGCAGAAATTGATTACCTTGGTATTCCAGCAGTTGTATTCTCTGAACCTGAACTTGCAACGGTTGGTTATACTGAACAACAAGCAAAAGAAGAAGGCTTAGAGATCGTTGCTTCCAAATTCCCATTTGCAGCAAATGGACGTGCTTTAGCTCTAAATTCTGCAGAAGGATTTATGAAGTTAATCACACGTAAAGAAGATGGATTAGTAATCGGTTCTCAAATTGCAGGACCTGGAGCTTCTGATATGATTGCAGAGCTTGGCCTTGCAATTGAAGCAGGTATGACTGCAGAAGACATTGCTATGACTATTCATGCTCACCCAACATTGGGAGAAATCACAATGGAAGCAGCAGAAGTTGCAATGGGAAGCCCTATCCACGTCATTAAATAACTTTAATGAACTCACACCCCTTTTCCGTATGGAGAGGGGTGTTTTATTATGTCGAAATAGTGGTAAAATATAGGATGTATATAATCGAAAGGTGGAATTTGATGAAACGTGGTATAGGAATTTTGATGGTTCTCCTTTTAATTTCCGGTTGTGGCTATGGGGGTGAAGGAAAAGAAGATACTCCAAAGCAAAACACCGAATCTGCGCCCTCAGAACAAGTTGCAAAGAATGTAAATGATAAAGGGGAAATGAAGGAAGAAGTCGCAAAAGAGGCAGTGCAACCGCCAGAGAACGTTACTCCAATCTATCAAGTCAATCAAACGAATTGGAAGATTGAACCCACTGACGGCAGCAGCAAGAAAGTTGTACTCTTTACCATTGATGATGCACCGGATCAATATAGTTTAGTAATGGCCGAAAAATTAAAAGAAATGGACGCCTCTGCTATATTCTTTGTTAATGGCCATTTTTTGGAATCGGAAGATAAGAAAAAGGTGTTAAAACAGATATATGATATGGGATTTGAAATTGGAAACCATACATACAGTCATGCTTCCTTGCCAAATTTAGATGAGGAAAAGCAAAGAGAAGAAATCATTAAAGTAAATGATATGGTCGAAGAGATCACTGGTGAACGACCCCGATTTTTCAGAGCACCATTTGGACAGAACACAGATTTCTCCAAACAAATTGCCAAAGATGAAAAAATGCAGTTAATGAATTGGACTATGGGGTATGATTGGGAAAAACAATATCAAAATAAAGATGCCTTAGTAAAAATCATGCTCACCAGTGAAGAATTATACCCGGGGGCAAACTTACTTCTGCACGACCGACAATGGACTAAAGATGCTTTGCCTGAATTAGTTGAAGGTTTACGGGCAAAGGGGTATAAGTTGATTAATTCTCGTGATATTAAATCACTATAATATTTAAATATATATACTGGCAGCCCTTAAACTTTTGGGCTGCTTTGTTTTTTATTTAAAAGAATTCATATATGCCTTTAGAAGACCCTAAAACACATAGTGCATATTTACTCGTAACAGGCGGTCAGACCCCGGTTAAACCTGATTTAACATCCGCCGTTGGTGTGTGGATAGTTAAGCAGTGAAGAGCTAAGCATAGTATTGCCGGATCCTTGGGGTGTATTTTTTTCTGTGTAGATTGAATAAACCATTCACCTGTTATAATGTAACGTTCATTCAGGAATCTCATTATGAAATAGAGTAGGTAAAGTTAGTTGCTAAGTACCTATTTTTTTAGATTATAATAAATGATCCTTCCGTTAAATAAATGAAGCTCCCCTTTTAATTTTTTTGATAAGAATTTGGCAAACTCATTAGCTTTTGATTTATCTCCATTTGTTGAATGCTTAGATAAAGAGATTTGGATATAGGGAATTTTTTGTTTTGTGCCATCAGGTGCTTCCGAGTGCTCACAGTCCACTCCAATCCCGATAATATGATAATCTTTCTCCTCGGAGTACAAGTAAAACCATTGTTGTTTTCCTTCATCCGTTTCTTTCAAGATATAAGGAAAAGCATTTTTGCTATAATCCCAAGCCAATTGACTGGAAGTATGTGAGATTGAATGTTTATATTGGTTGATTAATTCTTTTATATCCCCAATTGTAATATCGTTTTTTAGCGATCCATCCTTCATTTTTATAAATGTTGATAAAGACATAGGAACCTCCTTCGATAGATTTATTTTTACTTAGCTTATCATTTCCTGAAAATGGATAACAAGAGCGGCCATGAGGATCGTCTTTTTAATGTATGCATATTAATCAGTTTTCATTTAAAAGAGAGGTGCTAGCAGGTTGTATAGGATGAATGCAAAAGATGCAGGATCAAGGGTTCTTTTAGTCTTCTTTATTTCCAAATTGATTGAATCTCTAGAATAATCTATTTCTATATGCAAATTTTATAAATATGATAATCTCTCGACATATAGTGAACATAATTATACCTAAAATATTTTAATGTGTTATACAATTTAGGCTTGAAATATCAATTGAGTTATACTATTATTGATTTATGGAATAAAAACGCTTTCTTGGAAGGTGTTTACAATTAGAGAAGGAGATGAAATGAATGGGTACAATCGTATGTACAGGATGCAACAATACAATCGATCATTTTGAAGATGAAAAAGTAACAGTATTGTATGCAACATGCACGGATTGCAATAGTTGTGAGCAAGAGTAGGCTGCGGTCCAATAACCAGTTCATTTCATATTAGATACCTTAAACTCGAATACTAATAAAAAGTAACTTTAGCAATGACACCCCCTTAAATGAAAACGGGTGTCTTTTTTGTTTTTTGGTGGATTTCTTCTCGCTCTTCAATTATTTAGGGTATAGGGTAAATTAAATAGTTAAATATTGTTGTTTTTAATTTTATGTCCTGGAGATTTTTATCATGCGTCTGTATTTGTTGAGGATTAAATTTAACTAAGGAGGAACTCTTATGTGGAAAACACGTGTAACTGAACTGCTGGGCATAAAAATTCCGATTATCCAGGGTGGTTTGGCTTATCTTGCTTATGCTGATTTGGCAGCAGCTGTTTCAAATGCAGGAGGGCTTGGACAGATTACAGCCATGTCATTGAGTAGTCCTGAAGAGTTGGCTGAGGAAATTGATAAGGTTCGTACAATGACATCTTCACCATTCGGGGTCAATTTTGCGATCGGCAACCATGGAAGATCATATGAAGAATATGTTCAGGTTGTATTAACTAAAGGAGTAGAAGTTGTCTCAGTAACAGGAGGCAACCCAGCTGAATTTTTAGATATGTTTAAAGGTACAGGAGTCAAGAAGCTCGTCTTAACAGCAGGAGTAAGGCATGCGGTAAAAGCTGAAGAACTTGGAGCAGACGCAGTTATGGTTGTAGGCTATGAAGGAGGAGGGCATATTGGAAGGGATGAACTGAGTACGATGGTTTTAGTGCCGCAAACTGTTGACCATGTTTCTATTCCGGTTATCGCAGCCGGAGGAATTGGGGACGGCAGAGGTTGGATGGCCGCGATGGCACTCGGAGCTGAAGGTATTGAGATGGGAACAAGATTCATTGCCACAAAGGAATGCAGGCTGGCTCATGCTGCTTATAAACAATCGATCCTGGATGGCTCTGGGAAAGATACGGTAGTGATTAAAAAGAGCCTGGGTGCTCCTGGGCGTGCCCTTCATAGCCCTCTAACGGATATGATTATTCGAATGGAGAATATTAATAGTACATATGAGGAATTAATGGATTATATTAGTGGTGAAAGAAATAAAGCATTTGTATATAATGGAGATTCAGAAGCTGGTTTTGGATGGGCGGGGCAAGTTATTGGTATAATAAAGGATGAGCCTACGGTAGAACAATTATTCAGTAGAATGCTAGCAGAAGCTACGGTTGTAAGGGAACGCTTGCAAGCAATTACAACATAAGAGGTGATACATATGGATTATCAATATCCAATTGATTTTGAATGGTCAACTGAGGAAATCGTAAAAGTTATTGCATTTTTTCAAGCAATCGAAAAAGTCTATGAACAAGGAATGGACAGGGAGCAATTGTTGGAACATTACAATGAATTTAAGAAGATTGTTCCATCTAAATCCGAGGAAAAGAAAGTATGCAATGAGTTTGAAGAAGTGAGTGGATATTCTACTTACCAAGCCATTAAAAGAGCTAAAAATAATTCAGCTGAAGCTTTTATAAAAATGAAGTAGAAAACATTAACCCGCTTTGCATAGTGCAAAAGTGGGTTAATGTTTTTTTCGAGTTTATTAGACATTATACAGGGGTATTAATTGTACAAATACATCACGAATGATCTCAACTAATTGATCACCGGAGAGCTTTACGGCTTCTTCACGAGAAATTTGATAACCACATAATAGTTCGGCTTTTTTTACGGATTGTAAACGATTAAACATATCGTTCAAGCTATCCAGTGTTAGTGTATTGTGGGGAATCACATCCGGTTTCATGTGATCAAGAGACCAAACATAGTCAGAAGGGATAAGATCTTTTATCGATTCCGTTTGGCTGGCCAGTCGTTGACCTATTTGTTCTTTATCTTTAGCTTCATAGATTACAGCATACCAGATAAATAAATGGGTTTCCCACAAACCAATCTGAAAATGTGGCTGCATTTTGTAGCCTCGTGGATTGGATGAAAATGATACCCAAGTATCATTAGGTGGATTAATCGTACGGCGAGCATGTTTTGCAATATGCGGATATATTGGACCTTTTGTTAGAACAGATAATTCGTCTGTGAAGATTTGACTCAATGTTTCAAATTTGGGGCGTATTAATGTTTTAATTGCATCCATTCGTTGGTCGAGGCCATCTATTGTAAATACATTAAAGTCTTCATCAGTAAAACCTTTTATTTCCATGTTCTTACCTCCTCTTCAATCTTATTTTAACATAAGGATGAGAGGGATAAATAATATAATGCATAAAGAAGTGGGCGCTTGTCTAATTTGGTTGCAATAATGCAGGAAGAACATAATATAGTAAAAAATATAGATTTCTGAATTTTCTTATAATATATACAAGGAGAGGATTATATGAAACAGGTAGTTAATCACAAATTAAAAGCACAAGAAGTCGAGAAACATCGAAAAGCCGTTCTGAGAATGGAACTTGATTATGAATTGGCTACATTATTTGAGGCAATGGAGCATGAGGATGAAAAACAGAAAAGCCGCTCAAAACAAAAGCTTGAAAGGATAAGAAAAGAACTTTTACGCTTAAAGGCACTTTGATAGCATTTATGATTTGGGTGTACTTAACATTGATTTAGGCGAACTGCATGTTTTCGTTCATGATGTTCGTCTTTTCTTGTTAAATGACGTCTTTAGCATTAAACTGGAATTTATATACATACTAAAGGGAAAGATTTTTAATTGAGGTGGGAGAAATGACAAATCTTCATAACATTCATGATATGGCAGTTCAATGGGTTAAAGAAGCAGGGGTAAAAATAATTAACTCATTTGAATCAATTTTAGATATTAATACGAAATCAAATGTAAATGATCTAGTAACAAATATGGATATGGAGATAGAACAATTTTTAAAAGAAAAAATTTCAGAACACTTTCCATCCCATCGTATTCTTGGTGAAGAAGGTTCAGGTCATGATTTGGAATCATTGGAAGGCGTAGTATGGATTATTGATCCTATTGATGGAACAATGAATTTTGTCCATCAACAAAGAAACTTTGCAATCTCAATAGGTATAATAGAAGATGGCATTGGCCAAATTGGACTTATATATGATGTTGTTCATGATGAGCTGTACCATTGTACCAAAGGAGAAGGAGCTTTTCTCAATGATAATAAAATTCCAAAGATAAAAGAAGTACCACTCCACGAATCCATCATTGGATTAAATCCAATCTGGTTAACGGATAATAAAAAAATTGATAAAGAATTAATGGGAAGGCTGGTTAAAGATGCAAGGGGAACAAGATCATATGGATCAGCTGCTCTTGAGATTGCATATGTTGCAACCGGCAGAATGAACGCTTATATTTCCATGAGATTAGCGCCGTGGGATTTTGCAGGTGGAGCCGTACTCATAGAAGAATTGGGTGGCACAGTGACAGATTTAAAAGGAAATCCAATCCATTTTCTTAAGAAGAGCTCATTCCTGGTTGCAACGCCAGCTTTGCATAAAGTAATTATTAAAGAGTATTTATCATCCTAAAAGTGAAAAAGCATCAGGTATTGATGCTTTTTTGTTGCGAAAAATGAAATATTAAGATAAAATTACTTAATTAAAACAGTTAGAGTTTTTCTTTCCAACGCTTTTTTAGTGTAAAGCCGCTTCCCATAATAGCAATAAAAGCAACAAGGCAGAGGAGGATGGCTAAAACACTGCCTTCAGCGATGGAAATAGCAATACCGATTAAGCTTAACACTGCTAGAATTGCTAGCAACATAAATATCATACTAATATTCATATGTAACTCACCCCAATCTTCATACTCATTGTACACAAAATGATAGCAGGATTCTAGTTTCATGTTATAATGACAAGGTTGATTACAATATGCTTAAAATCTGGGAGTTGAAATAGTTTGCAATTAAGAAACGACGTCAAAAATATAGCGATTATCGCTCACGTTGACCATGGTAAAACGACATTGGTTGATGAATTGTTAAAACAAGCAGGAACATTCCGTTCAAATGAACAAGTTGCCGAGAGAGCAATGGATTCCAATGATCTTGAAAGAGAGCGCGGTATTACCATTTTAGCGAAAACTACTGCCGTTAACTATAAAGATACACGTATTAATATATTAGATACACCGGGACATGCTGACTTCGGCGGGGAAGTTGAACGTATTATGAAAATGGTAGACGGTGTACTGTTAATCGTCGATGCATATGAAGGATGTATGCCGCAAACCCGTTTTGTACTGAAAAAAGCATTGGAGCAAAAACTTACACCAATAGTAGTTGTTAACAAAATCGACCGTGATTTTGCTCGTCCTGAAGAAGTAGTTGATGAAGTTATTGATTTGTTTATCGAATTAGGTGCAACTGAAGAACAATTGGATTTCCCGGTAGTATACGCATCAGCAATTAATGGTACAGCATCTTTAAGCCCGGATGCAGCTGATCAAGAGGAAAACATGAAATGTTTATTTGAATCAATCGTAGATAATATTCCATCACCTGTGGACAACCGTGAAGAGCCACTTCAATTCCAAGTTGCTTTGCTTGATTATAGTGATTATTTAGGAAGAATTGGAATTGGCCGTGTTTTCCGCGGAACAATGAAAGTCGGACAACAAGTATCATTAATGAAGCTCGATGGAACAGCGAAGAATTTCCGTGTTACTAAAATATTCGGCTTCCAAGGACTGAAACGTGTGGAAGTAGATGAAGCATTACCGGGTGATTTGGTTGCTGTCAGCGGTATGGAAGACATTAATGTTGGGGAAACAGTTTGCCCAATAGATGCTCAGGATCCACTTCCAGTTCTACGTATAGACGAGCCTACATTACAAATGACATTTGTCGTGAATAACAGTCCATTTGCAGGTAGAGAAGGTAAATGGGTAACATCTCGTAAAATTGAAGAACGTTTAATGAGCCAACTCCAAACAGATGTAAGTTTACGTGTGGATCCTACTGATTCTCCGGATGCCTGGATTGTTTCCGGACGCGGTGAATTACACCTATCCATTCTCATCGAGAATATGCGTCGTGAAGGATATGAGCTTCAAGTATCTAAGCCTGAAGTAATTATCCGTGTCGTTGATGGGGTTAAATGTGAACCTGTAGAACGTGTACAAGTCGATATTCCTGAGGAATATACAGGTGCGATTATGGAATCTTTAGGTGAAAGAAAAGGCGAAATGCTTGATATGGTCAATAACGGAAGTGGACAAGTACGTCTCGTATTTAATGTTCCTTCCCGTGGACTGATCGGATATACAACCGAATTCCTAACATTAACACGTGGATATGGGATTTTGAACCATACATTTGATTCTTATCAGCCTATGCAATCAGGCCAGGTTGGCGGAAGAAGACAAGGTGTTCTTGTATCCATGGAGACAGGTAAATCTACTCAATACGGTATCATTCAAATTGAAGACCGTGGCGTAATTTTTGTAGAGCCGGGTACTGAAATTTATGAAGGTATGATTGTAGGGGAACATAACCGTGAAAACGACCTAACTGTTAATATCGTTCGTGCTAAACAACAAACAAACGTTCGTTCCGCTACAAAAGATAATACAGTTACCATGAAAAAACCTAGAATCATGTCACTTGAAGAAGCGTTGGAATATTTAAATGATGATGAATACTGCGAAGTAACACCAGAATCGATTCGTTTACGTAAAAAAATTCTTGACAAAAACGAACGTGAGAAAGCAGCTAAGAAAAAGAAATAATTCGCTGAATAGACCATAACCTTTGGGGAGAGGGAGCGTTTTATAGTGGATATTACAAATAATCTACCGTTCTTTGCTGATTTGTACCGAATAGGAGACCCAGAGTATTCACAAATCGGGGTGTGGGCTCTTTATTTGACGATTGTAGTGCTGTGCGGGATTGTTTATAAACTGGGGTTTGCCAGAAAATTAAGCCTAGGAAAAAGCATTGTGGTTTATGCCATAATGGCTCTTGGGTGCAGCTTTTTAACCTTTTTATCACTTTTCCTGCCATTAGCAGAAGTATTGGTAGTTGCTGCTGTATTTCTGGGATTATACAAATATAGGCTCCATAAGGAAATGAAAGACGAGGTCAAAGCGGACTAAGAGGTGATCAAATGAACTCTGTTCAGGATGCGATTTATAATTGGTTGACGATAAAAGTTGTTATGGATCACCGACCTGAAGATACCGCAGCAAATGAAACAGTCCTCTGGTTTGAACATACCTTACAGGAGAAGTTTGGATTAACAGAATATAGCTATAAAAAAAGTGGTGAATGGTATACAGTCTCTTATAAAATTGGAGGAGCTGTCATGGAATTCAAGTTTCCGGAGGATATGGTTGAGGCTATGCTAAATCAAATACTCCAAAAACCTGAATTTTACCGTAATTATCCCTCAGAGTAAAAAAACAGAGAAGATGCATGCATCTTCTCTGTTTTTTTTATGTTTCTATTTAAGGGTTAAGATTGATAGGTAGGGATTTGAAAGCTGATGTCCTGTTCTAAAATAAGACCATTTTTACCCTTACCATGTATCATCTTCTTTAATTGCCCGGAAAATCCTGAAATTACCTGTGCTCTTTCGTGCATTTGTTCGTTCTTCAATACGTTTACTGCATTTCTGACACATATATGTATGAATTGGACGATTTCTGAGCCTTTTAGCCATTAGCGTTTCATCTTCAATTGATTCGATTTTATCACAGATTACACATTTAACTCGCATTAAAGTACACCCCAATCTATTGCATGTATGGTAATTATACCATATAAGAATCATCCATACACACGTTCCAAGAGGGGTGAATGGCTTAGCTAGTATTTGGGAGGTAATGTTGGATTGTTTTGTATACAGCTCTGAAAATACTTAAACATTTTAAAGATAATGCGTTGTTTTCTTCTATTTATGGATGTAAATACATATATTTGAGCATCAGATTTGTCCCGCTTATCAAACAAGAATTTCAATCAGCTGCAAGCAGGTCTAAAATTTTAGCAGGAGTGTACCTGCTTATGACGGGAGTGAAATTCGGAAATCATTCAACCAAGTATACCAAGCTCCGAAGAATAAATGAAGTCATGGCCAGGAGGATATATATTGAGCAAAATCTACGTTCTAGATACGAATGTATTACTACAGGATCCAATGTCGATTTTTTCATTCCAGGAGAATGAGGTAGTCATCCCCGCAGTGGTATTGGAGGAACTTGATTCAAAGAAACGTAACTTGGATGAAGTAGGGAAAAATGCCCGCTATGTTTCCAGGCTCATTGATCAATTGCGTACAAAAGGGAACCTCCATCATAAAATTCCTTTAACAAATGGAGGATATTTAAAAATAGAGATGAATCATCGCTCATCTCACAACGTTGCGGAATACTTTGCGGAGAAGACAAATGATAATCGGATATTGGCCATTGCCAAGAATTTGTCTTTGGAAGAACAGGCGAAAGAAAACGGACGGAATGTGATTCTAGTAAGTAAAGATATCCTAATGCGGGTAAAAGCTGATGTACTTGGGCTTTTGGCAGAAGATTTTTTGAGTGATCGGGTTATTCATGAAAACCAGATGTATGCGGGCTTTCTAGAAATCTTCGTTTCTCGTACGGTTGTGAATGAATTTTATTCAAAGGGAGAAATCTCAGTTCCAAGAGAGCAAACGGATTCTGTTTATGTGAATCAATTTGTTATTATAAAATGTACAGAAATGAGTTCACTTTCTGCTTTAGGAATTATAAGCGGTCATGAAAAAAAGATTAAAAAGCTTCGCTATAATCAGGAACATGTATGGGGGATTAAGCCGCGAAATGTGCAGCAGCATATGGCCATCGAATTGTTATTAAGAAGTGACATTCAGTTGGTCACCTTGACTGGAAAGGCCGGGACTGGGAAAACATTGTTGGCGCTGGCATCCGGGTTGCTGCAAACGGAGGATTTAGGGGAATATAATAAATTACTTGTAGCAAGACCGATTGTACCAATGGGGAAGGATTTAGGGTTCCTGCCTGGTGAAAAAGAAGAAAAATTACGTCCATGGATGCAGCCTATCTATGATAATCTCGAATTTTTATTTAACACAAAGAAACCGGGGGAGTTAGATTCAATTCTGGCTGGACTGCATTCCATTGAGGTGGAGGCGTTAACATATATTAGAGGGCGCAGTTTACCTGATAGTTTTATTATTATGGACGAAGCCCAGAATCTTACTAAACATGAAGTGAAAACAATTCTGACCCGAGTGGGGGAGCGCAGTAAAATTATATTACTCGGGGACCCTGCCCAAATAGATCATCCTTATTTGGATGAATGGAATAATGGGCTGACGTATGTTCTGGAGAAGTTTAAAAGTGAAGCAATCGCCGGCCATGTGAATTTAGTGAAAGGAGAGAGGTCTGGTTTAGCCCAACTGGCTGCTGATTTATTATAAAACAGTCTGAAAATAGGCTGAGGACGTGGAATTAAAAAATTCGTGTTAATTGAATAAGACGAATTGGTCAGTTTGTTTGTAACTCCTTATCATATAATAAACCGTAATTTATTGCAGGGATCGATTATATTAAAGGGGAGCAGGACAATTGATGCCAAAGCTCCCAATATTCCTTATTGAATCGTAAAACCTGTTACGTTTTTAATCGGTGTTTGCCTGTTAGAGCCATCACCATGATAAATATGAATAGGGCCCCCTTCGTCCGCATTGACTGGCCTACCTTTTATGGAGAAACCAGCTACTAATTGAAACGCTTCCTCAAGCGGGTAAACAAAGTTTGATTCTTCTGTATGTATAGTAATAGTTGTGGCATTATTTTCTGGTTCAGCGTTTAGAAAAAAAGGTTTTAAGGCAATGCCAAAGCTTCTTTCTGTTAGCTCCTGTTTCTTTATTTTTTTGACAGGCTCACGCGGAGGTGGCGAAGAACCTTCAATAATTTCTTTATCCCATTGAGATGACACTTGTTTTAAATACATTTCCTGTTCATTAAAATTTTCTTGCTTAAGTTCAGGATGCCAGGCATCCAGATCAAACTTTCTGTCATCAAATATCCATGTGCCCGGATCGATGTAGATAGGAAATTTCACATTCCCTTTCACTTGTAGAATATCCTTCATAATTTGTCTCTCCCTTCCAAATTTAATCTTATAACTGCCGGTTGAGCTTGTACAGTATTTAGCTGCTTCAAAGGATATCTTTTTTAGAAAAACTAAACTTCTTGACATTACCTATTCTTGCAATTTTACGGTTTTAAGGGTAAAATTTTATAATAGATTGGTTCATTGGGCCATAATGGGGGGTTGCACATTGACATCTGATATCCTTGTCAATCATCAAGAAAAGGCCTACGCATTGTTAAAGGCTGACGCTGATAAAATATTTCAACTAATAAAGGTGCAAATGGACAATTTGACTATGCCTCAATGTCCATTATATGAAGAAGTTTTAGATACTCAAATGTTTGGTCTCTCCAGAGAAATTGACTTTGCTGTCCGATTGGGATTAATAGAAGAAAGAGACGGTAAAGAGCTATTGGGATTCCTTGAAAAAGAACTATCAACTCTTCATGATGCTTCCTTGAGAAAATAAGTAGCAGTCGAAACTCAAACGATGCCGAAGTTGTTTGAGTTTTTTTGTTTTTCTTTATATAATTTTAACAACCGTTTATTTTATTTTTGAAACGAAATTCAGGCAAGGAGATCATTATGTTAAAACGTATTTTAAAATCGTATGATTTTACCCTCATCGCCGTTATTATTCTTTTGAGTATATTTGGGTTGGTTATGGTATACAGTGCCAGCATGGTAACAGCTGTGACAAGATTTGGATATCCCAGTGATTTTTTCTACATAAAACAATTTAAGCATCTAATGGTCGCGTTTATCATCTTTTTCTTTATAGCAGCAACACCTTATCCGATTTATAAGAATAAGAAGATTTTGATTACGATTGTCTTTGGATCGATTTTTGCCCTTGTTGCCCTGAACTTTATTGGCCATACCGCCGGAAATGCGGAAAGTTGGTTTAAGCTTGGTTCACTTGGGAGTCTGCAGCCATCAGAATTTATTAAATTGGGGATGATTATTTACCTAAGTGCTGTCTATTCGAATAAACAAAAATATATAAATGTATTCAATAAAGGTGTCGTTCCCCCCCTGCTCTTTTTAATCATCATCTGTGTGTTGATTGTGTTGCAACCTGATATCGGTACAGCTTTCATTATTTTCACAAGTTCATGCACCGTTATTATTTGTTCTGGTATGAACTGGAAAAGTTTCGCGAAATTGATTTCCATTTTGGTAGGGGCATTGGTTGTAGCTGCACCATTAATCTTTCTCTTTAAAGACAAGATTTTTACTCCAAAAAGGCTCGAGCGTTTTGTCGGATTTATGGACCCGTTTTCGAGTGAGAAATATGAAGGGTATCAACTTGTCAATTCATATGTAGCAATTGGAAATGGCGGTATTACAGGTGTGGGATTTGGACAGAGTACGCAGAAGTATGGTTACTTGCCTGAACCGCACACTGATTTTATTATGTCCGTTATTTCGGAGGAATTGGGACTTATTGGTGTAGGGTTTGTCCTTATCTGTCTGGCTACGATTGTATTAAAAGGAATTCGTGTTGCTATTAAGTCAAATGATCCATTTGGAAGTATGCTTGCTACAGGGATTTCCAGTATGATTGGCATTCAAGCGATGATTAACCTGGGAGGAGTAATCGGTTTAATACCAATAACCGGGGTTACTTTGCCATTTATCAGTTATGGCGGTTCATCATTGTTTGTCCTTTTCATTTCAGCTGGAATACTGGTCAATGTTTCTATGATGACGAGGTATGATGCGACATACAAAAAAGACCCCAATACACAAGAATTACATCACGCTATGGATGGACAAATCTAAATAAATGGTGAGTAAGAATATCCTTCTTACTCATTATTTTTTATAAAAAATTATTATATTTACATAATTTTAAAGAAGGCTGAGGTGCTTACTATGAAGAAAATTAAAAAAGTTCTGGCAGCTAATCGCGGCGAAATTGCTATCCGAATTTTTCGAGCTTGCAATGAATTAGATATTAAAACGGTTGCTATTTATTCAAAAGAGGATTATAAATCCTATCATCGTTATAAAGCAGATGAAGCTTATTTGGTTGGTGAAGGTAAAAAGCCAATCGATGCGTATCTTGATATAGAAGGAATCATTGAGATTGCCAGGATGAGTGGTGTTGATGCTATACATCCAGGCTATGGTTTTCTGTCTGAAAATATTGAATTTGCTAAACGATGTAAAGAGGAAGGATTTATTTTTATTGGTCCAAACATAAGACATCTTGATATGTTTGGAGATAAAGTAAAGGCAAAAGAGCAGGCAAAATTGGCCGGTATCCCAATTATTCCTGGGAGTGATGGCCCAGTTGGCGATTTGGAAGAGGTTATAGAGTTTGGAGAAATAAATGGGTATCCCATTATTATTAAAGCTTCGCTCGGAGGCGGAGGCAGAGGTATGAGGATTGTTCGCAATCCAAAAGAAGTAGAAGAAGCTTATTATCGGGCAAAATCAGAAGCGAAAGCTGCCTTTGGAAATGATGAAGTTTATGTAGAACGGTATGTTGAGAATCCAAAACATATAGAAGTACAAATACTTGGAGATATGGAAGGAAACATTGTTCATTTATATGAAAGAGACTGTTCTGTACAGCGCCGCCATCAAAAAGTAGTTGAAGTAGCGCCGTGTGTTTCAATCACAGATTCTTTGCGGGAAAGGATCTGTCATGCTGCTGTCCTATTAATGAATAATGTACAGTATGTGAATGCGGGCACAGTAGAATTCCTTGTTTCTGGAGAGGAATTTTTCTTTATCGAGGTAAACCCTCGTGTACAGGTCGAACATACGATTACAGAGATGATCACGGGTATTGATATTGTTCAATCACAAATTAAAATCTCAGAAGGTCATAGTCTGCATGATAATCCATTAAATATCCCAAAACAAGAAAATATACATACGAATGGGTATGCCATTCAAGCGAGGGTGACTACTGAAGATCCATTAAATCATTTTATGCCGGATACGGGAAGAATTGCGGCTTATCGATCAGGCGGTGGATTTGGTGTACGTTTGGATGCGGGTAACGCCTATCATGGGTCGGTTATCACACCGTATTATGATTCCCTGCTTGTTAAAGTTTCAACTCATGCTGCCCAATTTGATCAAGCAGCTGCAAAGATGCTGCGTAATTTAAGGGAATTCAGAATTAGGGGAATTAAAACCAATATTCCTTTCCTTGAAAATGTTGTTCAACATGAGCAATTTAAGTCAGGTCAATATGATACCTCATTCATCGATTCGACACCGGAGCTTTTTGTTTTTCCTGATCGAAAAGACCGTGGAACTAAAATACTGAATTATATTGCAAATGTCACGGTTAATGGGTTCCCAGGGATAGGTGTAAAAGAGAAACCAAATTTCGATAAGCCGAAGATTCCGCAAACTCATGATCATATAGCAGCTCCGGCCGGTACAAAACAATTATTGGACCAATTGGGGCCGGAGGGATTGACCAATTGGATTAAAGAGCAAAAAAACGTATTAATTACGGATACTACATTCCGAGATGCACACCAATCACTTTTGGCAACGAGGGTGAGAACAAAGGATCTACTGGAAATCGCGGCACCAACCTCAAAGATGATGCCTAATCTGTTTTCTATGGAAATGTGGGGAGGGGCAACCTTTGATGTTGCTTACCGATTTTTAAAAGAAGATCCATGGGAAAGATTGTTAATACTGAGACAGGATATCCCAAATGTACTATTCCAAATGCTTTTACGATCTTCCAATGCAGTGGGTTATAAAAATTATCCTGATAATGTTATACAGGAATTTGTTGAAAAGTCAGCCCATGCCGGAATAGATGTATTCCGTATTTTTGACAGCCTGAACTGGGTTAAAGGAATGGAAAAAGCCATTCAATCGGTTCGCCAAACAGGGAAAATAGCAGAGGCCGCAATTTGCTATACAGGTGATATACTTGACCCCTGCAGGCAAAAGTATGATGTACAGTACTATCGGAATCTAGCTAAAGAATTAGAGGCACAGGGAGCACATATATTAGCTATTAAAGATATGGCAGGACTGTTGAAGCCTGAAGCTGCTTATCGGTTAATATCAGAGTTAAAAGATGCGGTCGATATACCGATTCATCTGCATACACATGATACGAGCGGAAACGGAATCTATCAGTATGCACGTGCAATTGATGCAGGTGTTGATATCGTGGATACGGCACTTGGCTCAATGGCTGGTCTTACCTCCCAGCCAAGCCTGAATTCACTTTATTATGCCCTGGAAGGTAGCGAGAGGAGACCTCAACTTGATATTAAGCCTGTTGAAAAGCTATCTGAGTATTGGGAAGGCGTCAGAAATTACTACGCTGATTTCGAAAGTGGCATGAAATCACCTCATACGGAAATATATGTTCATGAGATGCCGGGCGGTCAATACTCCAATCTTCAGCAGCAAGCGAAAGCGGTTGGTTTAGGTGAACGCTGGGATGAAGTGAAAGATATGTATCATCGAGTAAATATGTTGTTTGGTGATATCATTAAAGTAACACCTTCGTCCAAAGTAGTAGGTGATATGACTCTCTTTATGATACAAAACAATTTGACAGAAGAGAGTGTTTTAGAGAGAGGGCATTTAATCGATTTCCCAGATTCAGTCATCGAATTATTTAGTGGTTATTTGGGCCAGCCACACGGTGGTTTTCCTGCAGAACTCCAAAAGGTAATCTTAAAGAATAGAACGCCTATTACTGTGAGGCCAGGTGAATTGCTCGAGGATATTGATTTTATAAAATTAAAAGAAGAATTGTTCGAGAAGATCAAACGTCCTGTCAATATGTTTGACGTCATCTCTTATGCCCTTTATCCAAAGGTATTCTTGGATTATGCAGAGTCAAGCAGTAAATATGGCAATGTATCAGCATTAGATACACCAACATTCCATTTTGGTCTTTCTATAGGGGAAGAAATAGAAGTGGAAATCGAAAAGGGAAAAACACTAATGATTAAATTGATTTCCATCAATGAGCCTCGTTTGGATGGTACGAGAATGATTTATTTTGAACTTAATGGACAAGCTCGAGAAGTAGTTGTAAAAGATGATAGTGTTAAAACGCTTATTCAATCGAAAAGAAAGCAGGACACTTCTAATCCAAACCATATAGGTGCAACCATGCCGGGAACCGTGATGAAGGTTTTGGTTGCTGAGGGACAAAAGGTTGAAAAAGGAGACCATTTAATCATTACGGAAGCAATGAAAATGGAAACAACTGTTCAAGCGCCATTTGCCGGAATGATTAAAGAGATTTTTGTGGAAGATGGAGAAGCCATTCAAACAGACGATTTACTGATTGAACTCGATTGATATAAACAATACAAAAAAGGAACGTGGATATATATCCCGTTCCTTCAGATTGTAGACAAGAAAGGAATTCAGAATGGCTCTTAAGGGACTAATTTTTGAATTCCCTCTTTTTTTGCTTTTTCACGAGGGATAGACCGATCCATCTATTTTTTGAGCCATTTTTGAACCCTCCCAAATCTAATTGGTCATTTTCTTCAAGTTCATGGCAGCGAAAGTAAGCATCGCCTGCGTGGACTATTTTTTAAGTCCTCTTAAACTTGTTCAACGCATTCCATGCCCTTCTTTCGCATCCGCAAAGACTCGTTCAATGGTTTCCTTGCGCTTTGTGTATGTTTGGTTAACATACTCATCATTGCGTTGGTAAATATTGGTTACCTATATTATACAAAAAAACACAGAGAATTTTTTTCTTATACCGAGGAAACTCATATATGAAGCAGTATGCTATTTTCTGCAGAATGGGAGAGACTCCTGCGGGAAAAACAAGCGTACCCTAGACCCCGCAGCGCATAGCGCGAGGAGGCTTGATGCTTGCTCGCGGAAAGTGAGCCCATACTATAGAAAATAGCTTAACCAAATAGGAAAGAATAACGAAAACAAAAAACTGTAGACAAGGTTCCTAAAAGATTAAGGGATTTGTCTACAGTTTGAAGGAGCGTGGAAATATATATCCCGTTCCTTTTCTTTTGAAATGAAATAAGTTTGTATAAAAGTGGTGCAAAGCATGGTTTAAGAATACAGTTTTAATTAGCTTGTTTTTTTAATCGTTTGATTCAAAGTTTGTGTTGTTGTGTTCTTCCTGGATCTGGTTACCAGAAGGATAAAATAGGAAAATACCCCAAATAAACATGTAATCAGTAGTGCATGCATAAGAGCTACATATAGGTTTAAACGGGTAAAGATAATAAACGCTCCTGCTATAACCTGCAAAGTGACAAGAATGAGGGAAATAGTCCAGCCCCAATATAATACTTTAACATGGCGATAATGACGCCATGTATAAATGAAAATACAGAAGATCCAGAGAAAAATCAGGCCGGCAGCAGCACGATGCCCCATTTGAATCCATTGATACATATTATTAGGCACTAGTGAACCGTCATTGAAACACATAGGCCATTCAGGACAAACAAGACTGGCTTCCGTGTGCCGAACCAATGCGCCTGTATAAATGACAATATAGGAATAAACAGTCAGGGCAATAATGTGAAATGACATCTTCCTTGATATTTTCAATTTGTCGGCATCAAACTTTTTATCTACTTCAAAAATCAATAAAGTTAAGAGAAGAACTGCTGCGAATGAGACGAGCGATATTCCAAAATGCAGGGCAAGCACGAAATCAGATTGACTCCAAACGACGGCAGCTGCCCCTATCAATGCCTGGATGATTAAAAATGATACAGATAGGATCGCGAGAAATTTAGTTTCTCGGATATGCCCGATGACTTTCCATGACCATATGGATAGTCCAACTACCATAAATGTTCCGATACCGGTACAAAGTCTATGTGCCAACTCGATAATCAAAGCGGGCGTAATCTCTTTAGGAATGAATTCCCCATTACATAATGGCCAGGAACGTCCGCATCCCATGCCGGAATCTGTTTTTGTAACGAGCGCGCCTCCAATTAAGATGACGAGCATGACAAGGGTTGTCATAACGGCAAACCATTTCAACGATTTTTGCATGTACTTCTAACACCTGCTTTATTTTAATAATTTAGTAAGCCTAAACATTTGTTTCCTAATAATTGTAACCATTATAATAAGGTAAATATTACAAAGTTTGATAATCATTACTAATATATCATAAATAATAAAGACAATAATTTCAAAGGAAAGTTTTTAAATGATCTTTGAAATTATAAATTTTGGGATGAAAGACTCTGCTGCGGTTGTTTATAGTTGAAACTTAAGGAAGAGTTTGTTAGAAATAGAGTGGGGATTCAATTGGTTAAATAAGGTTTTCACTCTTAAAATGTTACAAAACATATTTACAGGATAAAATTACCACTATATAATAATTAGGTCACACTTTTGACAAAAATCAGACAAATAATCTTCACATGAACTGTATGTTCTATGTTTAAATATATAGTAGGTAAATTTTTCTATAAAAATATAATCATTTTATTACGTGAATATATCGAAGGAGAACTCAAGTATTGAAATCTACTATGACAGACAGGAGGTAACAGCATGAAACCTAAACCGGCATCGCAGACCTCATATGAGAACCAGAAGGGACTAGACATGGATAAAGAAATGAGCAGTACAACATTTAAGGACTTTTTGGTATTAGTGAAGGTGGGGATTGTAAATTCAAATTTAATAACTGTTTTTACAGGTATTTGGCTCGGTCTGTATTTTACGGACCAAAGTTTTCTTAGCAATCTTGATCTCGTTTTATATGGTGTTGTGGGGGCAGCACTGGTTATAGCCGGATCTGGCAGCTTAAACAATTATATAGACCGAGATATTGATGTATTCATGACTCGCACAAAGAACCGTCCCACGGTTACTGGTAAAGTTCACCCTATAAAAGTGTTATATATGGGGCTCGCTCTGGTGATAACCGGGTTGTTAATTCTATTGATGGCCTCACCAATGGCTGCTTTAATGGGACTGATTGGGGTAGTGTCCTATGTAATGCTATATACCATGTGGTCAAAAAGACGATTAGTCTCAAATACTGTTATCGGCAGTTTTTCGGGTGCTGTTCCGCCTTTGATTGGGTGGTCGGCTGTTGACCCTGGATTGCATCCCATAGCCTGGGGATTGTTTTTATTAATGTTTGTTTGGCAGCCTCCGCATTTTTACGCATTGGCTATGAAACGTACGGAGGAATACAGAGCAGCTGGAATACCAATGCTGCCTGTTGTAAAAGGATTCAAAGAAACAAAGATTCATATGTTAATATGGGTGGTTTTATTGCTTCCAATTCCATTTATACTGAAACCAATCGGGGTATCTTTTGTGGTCTTGGCAACAATTCTAAATATAGGATGGCTTATTTTAACTTTAAGAGGATTCTCTTTAAAAAAGGAATTTTCGAAAGAAGAAGATTTAAAGTGGGCCAATAAGATGTTTATTTATTCTTTAAACTATATGACAATATCTTTTGTCGCAATGGTCATTGTTTCATTAATTAATCGCTTTTAACATTGGGGGTTCTTTCTTTAAGAAATTAATTATATAAGATGTTCCTTTGGAAAGAAGAAATTTTTTACGAAAGAGGGGTAATTATTTGCTATGAAAAAATGGCGCATTGCATCTTTAATTGCTATTTTCACACTGATTCTTTCGGGCTGTGGCAAGCCGTATTTATCAGCGTTAGATCCAGCAGGAGAGGTTGCGGAGAAACAATATGATTTGATGATACTCAGTACTTCCATTATGGTATTGGTTATTATCGTCGTTGTTATACTATTTGTACTTGCAATTTTAAAATTTCGTCGTAAAAAGGGAGATAATTCAATCCCTAAACAAATTGAAGGTAATCACAAGTTGGAAATCCTTTGGACCGTTATTCCGATTATTTTATTAATCATTCTTGCAGTTCCAACCATTTATTATACGTTTGATTTTGCGGATGTATCTGCTAAAGATGACAAGGATAAGGATGGTAATCCAACAGCCTTAACAGTGAATGTAAGGGCGAATTACTACTGGTGGGAGTTTGAATATCCAGGTGAAGGCATTATGACAGGACAAGAGCTTGTCGTGCCAACCGATGAAAAGGTTTACTTTAATTTAAAGGCTACTGATGTAAAGCATTCCTTCTGGATTCCATCTGCTGGAGGTAAGCTTGACACAAATACGGAAGGTGAGAATAGCTTCTGGCTAGAGTTTGATGATAAAAAAAGTGAAGAGGCCGGCAGGATTTTTTATGGGAAATGTGCTGAGCTATGCGGAGCTTCTCATGCTTTGATGGATTTTAAAGTGAAAGCCTTGCCAAGAGATGAATTTGATAAATGGGTAGCCAGCATGAAAGAAACAAAGCATACAGAAGAAAAACTAACTGATGCAACTGCTAGTGAAGGACAGGAAATCTTTAATAAAAGCTGTATCGGTTGTCATGCAATCGATTCAAACGATCAGCGACCGGAACAGGCACGATTAGCACCCAACCTATCCAATTTTGCTGATCGTGAAATAGTAGCGGGTTATTTGGAAAATAATGAAGAAAATGTGAAGAAGTGGCTTGAAGATCCTGAGTCAGTTAAAGAAGGAAACAAAATGACTGGTACATACGGAAAGCTTTCTGATTCACAAATTGAAGCGCTTACTAAGTACCTGGAAACCTTAACGCTAAAATAAAAGTTTGCTAGTTTGCAAAGGGGAGGTTAAAACGTGAGTACGATTACTCAAAAAAAGGGGTTTCTTAGTGTTATCTGGGATTATTTAACTACAGTTGACCATAAGAAGATTGCCAAGCTCTATATCTTTGCGGGAGGAATTTTCTTCTTGCTCGGGGGGCTTGAAGCAATGTTTATACGAATACAGCTTGTTAAGCCTGAAAATGATTTTATCAGTGGAGGAATGTTTAACCAAATCATTACCATGCATGGAACAACCATGATATTCCTGGCTGCCATGCCTTTATTACTTGGATTTATGAATGCAATCATGCCGCTGCAAATAGGGGCAAGAGACGTAGCATTCCCATTTTTAAATTCATTAGGTTTTTGGTTGTTTTTCTTTGGCGGTATCTTTTTAAACTTATCTTGGTTTATGGGTGGAGCGCCTGATGCCGGGTGGACATCTTATGCAACTCTTTCGTTGGCATCTGAAAGTCACGGAATAGATTTTTACATACTGGGACTTCAGATATCTGGTATGGGTTCGTTAATTGGCGGAATTAACTTCCTGGCCACGATTATTAATATGAGGGCACCTGGAATGACGTTCATGCGTATGCCTCTTTTTACATGGACAACATTCGTGGCGTCTGCCTTGATTTTATTTGCTTTCCCGCCGCTTACAGTGGGATTAACATTGATGATGTTTGATCGTATGTTTGGATCCAGCTTCTTTGTAACAGCTTTAGGTGGAAATACAATTATATGGGAGCATTTATTCTGGATTTTTGGACATCCGGAAGTATATATATTGGTTCTTCCAGCATTCGGGATTTTCTCAGAGATAATTCCGACATTCTCTAGAAAAAGATTATTTGGATATTCTTCCATGGTTTTTGCAACTATTCTAATTGGTTTCTTAGGATTCATGGTATGGGCTCACCATATGTTTACAGTAGGTCTTGGTCCAGTTGCAAATGCTATATTCGCTGTAGCTACTATGGCAATTGCAGTTCCAACTGGAATTAAAATCTTTAACTGGCTATTCACCATGTGGGGCGGTCAGATTACGTTTACGACGCCAATGTTGTATGCTGTCGCTTTTATCCCATCGTTTGTTATGGGTGGAGTGACCGGAATTATGAATGCTGCAGCGCCGGCTGACTATCAATATCACGATAGTTATTTCGTTGTTGCCCATTTTCATTATGTTATTGTAGGTGGAGTAGTGCTGGCCTTACTTGCAGGTACGCATTTTTACTGGCCAAAAATATTTGGAACTGTGTTGAATGAATTTTTGGGTAAAATTACTTTCTGGTTATTCTTAATTGGATTCCATTTAACATTCTTTGTTCAACATTTCCTCGGATTAATGGGAATGCCTAGACGTGTATTCACCTACTTAGACGGACAGGGATGGGAGACTGGTAATTTAATTTCTACTGTTGGAGCATTTGTGATGGCAGTCGCTGTCATTATCTTATTGGTTAATATCGTGATTACAACCGTTAAAAACGTCAAGGTTGGAAATGATCCATGGAAAGATGGCCGTACACTTGAGTGGTCCATTTCTTCGCCAGCTCCTGAGTACAACTTTGAAAGATTGCCATTGGTACGTGGATATGATGCCTGGTGGCTTGAAAAAATGGAAGGCAGGAATGGCATGACACCGGCTGAACCTCTTGGTGATATCCATATGCCTAATAACTCCATTCTGCCGGTCTTTATTTCTTTTGGATTATTTGTTGCCGCTTTTGGTGCACTTTATAATGCAACAGATAAGGCATGGACTGTTCCGGTTATGATTATTGGTTTGTTGATAACCTTCTTGGCTATGCTCATCCGTTCCATCAAAGATGACCACGGATATCATATTCATAAAGAAGAATTGATCTCTTCTAATCCCAAAAATGATAAGGGGGTTGAGGTGTAATGGATACACAACAAAAATTCACACCAGAAACATGGCCATCTCACCCTGAGAAACATACAGCAGAAGGAAAACATAAGTTTTTAGGTTTTTGGCTGTTTCTTGCTGCAGAGACAGTACTATTTGCTTCATTATTTGCAACGTACTTAGCATTAAAAGATAGTGTACCGCCTAATAAGGATATGACTTTGGCTAAAGATTTGTTTGATATGCCGCTGGCTTTTATTGCTACAATGCTGCTTTTAACAAGTTCTTTAACAAGTGTGTATGCCATGTACCACATGAGAAACTATGATTTTAAACAAATGCAGTTTTGGCTTTTAATCACGGTTTTACTGGGAGCTGCCTTCCTGGGATTAGAAATTTATGAATTTAACCATTATGTGCATGAATACCATCACACATTTACAGGGTCTGCATTTGGATCAGCCTTTTATACATTGGTCGGTTTCCACGGGGGACACGTAACGTTTGGATTGCTTTGGATTATTGCCTTAATGCTCCGTAATTCAAAACGCGGATTAAATTTGTATAATGCACCGAAATTTTATGTTGCGAGCCTTTACTGGCATTTTATTGATGTGGTTTGGGTATTCATTTTTACAGTTGTTTACTTAATGGGAATGGTGGGGTGAAGATAAATGGAAAATCAACCTAAGACACGTCTTAGTAAGGAAGCTCTTAAATATAGACGGAAGAAAAATGCGGAAGATATGAAGATGCAGGTTATTACATTTATAATGATGATCTTCTTAACTTTAGTTGCGTTCTTTGCAGTGGGTTATGAGGGGTTTTCCAGATGGTTTGTATTGCCATTTATCTTATTGCTCGCAGTGATACAGGTCATTTTTCAACTCTATTATTTTATGCATATGAATAAAAAAGGACATGGAACAATGGCAGGATTTATGTACACCGGGTTGCTCTTTGGTGTAACAACTATCCTTACATTTGTACTGATTGTGTGGATTTAAGAAGGAATCGGCTTAACTCGTTAAGCCGATTTTTTTAAAAGATTGGCTTTGTTAAAGTTCATTGTTGATTTATTAGCTGGTTGATAGTAGTGGGTGTTCTGAAACTCCTACTGGAGGAGCGAGACTGGGGAAACCCCATAGGCGTAAATCAACGAGGAGGCTACCGGACGACCTGCATAAAGCGGAGCCCTGGAACGGATATCAACATTTAAGTTTAATAGAGCTAAAAGATGGATTCAGATACCATTTTTTCTTAAATACTATAATAGAGGCAGGAAAACTAATTAAGAGGTGAGTTAATTGAATTTAGACATGTTCGGATTTAGGGCCTTATGGAGTCCTTACTTATTCCTCATGACAATCTTGATAGTAGCCGTCTATTTTTATGTTACTTATTATAAAGCGGGTGAACATTTTAAAAGGAAAGAAGCTATCTATTTCTCTATAGCAATGGTTCTTTTTTATATTATTGAAGGCTCACCAATCGATTTATTGGGGCATCTATCTTTTACGATTCATATGGTTCAGATGGCGTTTTTATTTTTAGTCATTCCGCCATTTATTCTATTAGGATTACCGGATTGGCTGTTAAAGAAATTCGTATTTAAAAAATGGTTTTTACTCCTTACACAACCATTGATAACGTTAATTTTCTTTAATGGGCTTTTTTCTTTTTACCATGTCCCATCCATTTTTGATATTGTAAAAGTTAATATGCTGCTTCATAGTCTGTTCACAGCAGTTCTGTTTGTTTCCTCACTCTTTATGTGGTGGCATTTAGTAAATAAAATTGAAGAGAGCCAACGATTATCAGGACTTAAGAAAATTGGATATATATTTGCTAATGGCATATTAATTACACCGGCCTGTGCACTGATCATTTTTTCAAAAGTGCCGATGTATGCGACATATGCAGATCCTGCGGTGTGGATGGAAGCCATGAAACTCTGTGTTCCTGTTGGTACCTTATCAGGGTTGGATTTGAGTGGCCCTCAAATGTTTATAAATATGCCAGTTGTTGAAGATCAGCAAACAGGCGGTGTTATTATGAAAATTATCCAGGAAATCGTTTATGGAATTATCTTAGCCTATACCTTCTTCAATTGGTTTAAAGAAGATACTAAGAAAGCAGATGCAGAAACAAAACGATTTATGGAAGCAAACCCGCATTTAGGGAATTAATTGGATGAATATTTAAAATTTAGTGAACTAAATAGTAAAATTTGAGTTTTCAAATATAATATTTTACAATTGTAGAGTTAACAGAATTAGTAAAGAGAGGTTCAGCTATTATGAGCGGTTCATTACCCGTATTGCCTACGATAAGCACTGCATGCATCGTGATCAGTGCTATCCTTGTAGGTTTTGGAGTATGGCAAGTAAAAAAAGGAAACATAAAGTTTCATCAAAAATTGATGTCTTGGGCAGCTGTATTTGCCATTTTGTTTTTTGTAATTTATGCAAGCAGAACACTATTTATAGGAAACACTGCTTTCGGGGGACCTGATTCGATAAAAATATACTATACAATTTTTCTAATCTCACATATTACGCTGGCAACCATTGGAGCGGTTATGGGAATTATTAGTCTGTATTACGGCTATAAAGGAAAAATTGAGAAGCATCGAAAAATAGCTCCTCCTACAAGCATAATTTGGATGGTTAATGCTGTAGCAGGTGTTACTGTCTATTTATTGTTATATGTTATCTATCACGGTGGAGAAACCACGAGCGTTTTTAAAGCGATTCTTGGTTCTTGAAAATAAAAGTTGCATAGGTGAAACAGGTCGTCTCATAGAATTAGAGACGGCTTTTTTTTATCTTCTTTTACAACAGCGTTTATTGGGTGGAATTTTAATTGATATTTTTTGACAGGGCAGGGTGATGTCAATCAGGGGCCTTATAAATTAAATCTTTTATGTATGTATTTTTTAATGCAAGTATTCGGAGGTGCGAGAATGAAACAAATTAGGACCAGTCGAATTCTGATTATCCCGTGTTCCTTGTCGTTGGCAAAGTCACTTATTTTATATCCCAGAGATTTTAAAATGGTTTCCCCAGTATATGTCCCTGACAGTTTCCCATCTGATCGAATTAAAGGTATGCTCCCTCTTTTAATAGAATTATTTGAAGTGGAAGGAGATGCTGGCTGGTGGATCTGTTTTATTATCGATTTGAAGCGTCAACAATTTATTGGTGAATTAGAGATAGAAGAAAACCCTGAAGGAGTAGGAGGCATAAATTTCTCTTTAAATTTTACAGATGATGGAACAGAAAAGGAATATGCGTCTGAAGTTATAGAAGGTTTGCTCTATTATTTTAAAAAAACAGGTACTGCAAAAATAGTAAAGACTGAAGTAGTGGCTAAACAGTCTTGTTATAAAGAGGTCTTAAGGATGCATGGATTTGAGGCTGAGAGAGGTGATGGACATTATTGCTTAATGAGAAAATACATGAGGTAAGCCTGCAGGATGTATGATTCCTGCAGGCTTTCTGCGTACTTTTTATTCAACCTCGACAAATATATCTAACTCAGCTTTTACAGAAGCTAGAACAGTCTCACATTGCTTCTGTAGTGATGTTGGGAAATGCTCTGTCTCTCCATATTCGACACCATGAGGGTAATAATGCTTTCCGAGGACCGGGGTCATTAATTGAATAGTTGCCCGGTGTGCACCTACATCACCTTCAATAGCATATCCAAAGACGCGTAAATAGAATGTACCGTCTTTTAATTCGTATTTTTTGTCGTAGGAAACGCGTTCGTAATCCCACTGTTCAGCTCGTACCATCCCATTTTCGCTCATGACTTCATCTAGCCTGTTTAAGTTCACTTGGTATTTCTCAAGGCCTGTATTTTCAAATTTCATCTTATTTCCTCCTATCCCCTTTTAGCAAATGCCCTATTTCGGTATGAAACAAGTAATGGGAATTCTCCCTTCTAATTTTAGTATTAATTTTCCTTATCTGCAATAAATTGTTCTTTCATAGAATCAGAAAGATCTTTCTGATTCTATAAATATTCTATATGCATATAATATACTTATTTATAATTGTTTCGATTTAAGTGATAGGTTTGTTTCAATTCTAATGGTATAATTATATTATATACAGTATGAATGATAGGAGGGACTTCCTCTGAAATTGGGTTTGAAGGTTATTTTTTGTTTAGTTTTAATTACAGTAGGTGGCATTTATTTAACGGTTCATGAAGATGGAAAAGACAATACAGCTATTATCGATCACGACTCCGTTAATGAAAATACAATAGAATCCTCAGAAAAGATGAAAGAAGTTTCGAATAACAAGACTAGACCTGAACAGGGTGTATCTAAATGGATCGGTAAAACCAGCAATCAATTGCTCGAGGAATATGGTGAACCCAGTCGTATTGATCCTTCAGCTTATGGATATAATTGGTGGATCTATAATGAAACAGTAAACAACTATATTCAATTTGGAGTAAACGAAAAAAATAAAAAAATTGTGACCCTATTCAGTTCTGCAGATGATATTAATCTATATCCCTTTTTTATAGATCAAACAGTGGAGTCTCTATATAAAGAATTAAATATGGATAGTTATATTAAGTTAAAGTGGAAAGACACTGAATATCATTTTGAGTTATCGGAAGAAGATCTTCATTATCGCCCTCTAATAAAGCTCGGTGATATGTATGCACAGGTTTATTTAGATAAAATACTGGGGCGTGTATCGGGTGTTCGATTTATGGATGCAGAAACATTAATTATGCATAAGCCATATGAACTTACTTATCGGGGCGAATTATATGAGCCTAAAGAATTGTCCGAAGAAGAATGGAAACTGGTAGAAGAAGGCAGTCAGCTCCAGATCCTGGATCTGACGAATGTCATAAGAAAACGTTTTGGTTTGAATTCTCTGGAATATGATGAGAAAATCTCGACTGTAGCTTTTAAGCACAGTGAAGATATGATGAGGAATGAGTATTTCGA
Source organism: Bacillus sp. z26 (assembly GCF_058313635.1). NCBI lineage: Bacteria > Bacillati > Bacillota > Bacilli > Caryophanales > Bacillaceae > Bacillus > Bacillus sp. z26. Next base: position 490,375 of record NZ_JBZFQM010000002.1, on the reverse strand, counting down.
TCACGTATCTCCAGAAGACAAAGATGTTGGTGATCGTCTGAAGGAAGGCGGTATCTCCTACAATTCGGCTGGTGAAAACATAGCTGCTCAGTACACAGATGCAATTGCGGCCGTTGAAGGATGGCTCAATAGTAAAGGACACCGAGATATTATGCTGAATGAAGATTTTACCCGACTTGGAGTAGGCGTATACAAAAAATATTACACACAGAACTTTGTATCTTTGCATGAATAAAATGTACATTAAAAAGAGCAATGAAGAAGCTATTTTCTCTTCAATTGCTCTTTTTAGTTTATAAAAAGAGGGATCTCGTATATTGTTCGGAAGGAATAAGATTACTGAATTAACACTTATGCTTGGTCCATTTAAGTACAAAACGAAAGGACCTTGCTCTCCATATTTCCGTGGTCAAATTTATGGAGTTACATTATCTAAACAAAAACAGCCTATCATCCTTACTTGTTGTTTAAAATTATACTGGGTAAATAGCAAAGGTATCGTTTAAATTCTTTAATAAGAATCTTCACTTATTGTTTCTCGGAAACATATACTATCCTAGGCGTATGTCATGTGGTGAGGTGAGATTAAATGGATGAATCTAATTTGCATCCTTCTGTACAGGAATTTAAGCTTTTTCTTAAGGATAATCCCAAAATCGTAAAAGATGTCAGGATGGGCAAGAAAACATGGCAAGAAATTTACGAAAATTGGGCCCTGCTTGGTGAAGAGGATGAAGCGTGGAACGAATATAAAGGAGAAAAAAAGGCTGAGAAAGAGACTGAGAAAACAGATAAGGGAGAATTTATTTCGCAGCTTCTTAATCAACTGAAGAAAATGGATCCTGATCAAATCCAAAAACAAATAGGGAATATAAGTCAGGCTTTAGGGGCGATTCAAGGGGTTATCTCTCAATTTCAATCTACCGCACAAACAGAAGAAAAGCCACCTCCTGTTCCTAATAATCATCCTTTCAAATTTAGACAAGATTAGCTCATAAAGATCGGAGTGAGAATTTGAGACAAGATATCTATGAATTGATCGAAGCTGATGAAGATTTACTGAGCTTTTTGAGACAACAGCCAATCTGGTACAGACGGTTGTGCAGAAATCCACAGGAGTTTGCGTTATTTAATACAGAAGCGAAGTACTTTTTAAAAAAATCTATCCCAGACCGGGTTCATCAGCTTTCAAACAGTGTTCAAATGGCCTCTATGATGGTTTCGATGTTTCAATCAATGAATAGCGGTAATCAATGAATGGACATTCTGTAAGGGTAGATGAAGTATGGCGAGTATTCTAGCTAAGTACTTCTTCTACTTATCAGTATAGAGCGGACAAGCTTAAGGAGATACCTAAGATTGAATGGAAACTATTCCTAACTTATAGCATCCTTGAATATTACATGATATGATAAGGTTGGAGGTGAGTATTTTCATGCTTGCTACTATTGAAACGGTTGAAATCATTGACCATGCTGAACAATTAGCCAAAGAGATAATGAATTCAGATATAGCTCAGCAATACTATTTAAGTCTTGATCAGATGAAGAAGGACCAGGTTGCACAGAAAAAAATACATGCCTTTAATTCTTTAAAGGATGCTTACGAGGAAGCTCAGCGTTTTGGGAGATACCATCCAGATTACCGAACTATTTCAAAAGCAATCCGTGAGGCTAAAAGAGAAATGGACCTTCACCCATCTGTGATTGAATATAAACAAGCTGAAACAGGCTTGCAGCAACTATTGGATGAAATCAGCATGCTGATTGGCCATTCAGTATCTCCTCATATAAAAGTACCGACAGGGAACCCTTTCTTTGAATCATCCTGCAGTGGAGGATGCGGTACGGGGGGAAGCTGTGGATGTTCGTGACGGTATAAAAAAAGGCAACCCCGATGAAAAGACGGGGATTGCCTTTCGTTTTAGACTGTAGACAAAGTCTGCAGTTTTTTTGTTTCTGCTGTTCTCTCTATTCCGTCCGCAAGAATTTTCACAAACAAAGTAAGGCATCAAACTGTATGGTACTAATAAGGACTATAGATGAATCACCTGAGACTCTTTAAGGTTTAATTCTGGGAGATAATATAATTAGAGATATTTATCTTTTAGTGAGTATGTATTCTTTAATTACAGGTGTCCACCAATCAGTTTTGGAAAATAATTAAAAAGGTACAATTACATATCAAGGTCTGGCCTCTGTTCCCTATCTATCTAAATATTGATACACCTTTTGATAATATGGTACACTAAATATAAATTGCATCCTAAAGGGGTATGTATATGTTTGTAGAAAGGCAAAGCCTGATTGTATGGCTTCATAGTCTAAAACAAGTGAAAACATTGCGTAAAACAGGCAATTTGCATTATGTTTCCCGCAAATTAAAATATGCTGTATTATATGTGAATATGGACGAAATAGAGGCAGTATCGGAAAAATTATCTTCATATGCTTTTGTAAAAAAGGTGGAATTATCTCATAAACCGTTTATTAAAACAGAATTTGAGAGTAAAAAGCATGAGAAGGAAAAAGATGAATATAAAATAGGTATTTAAATGGGAAGCCGGATCCATTAGGATCCGGCTTTTTATTGCAATGGGGGTAAGAAGCGATTCATACGCATTATTCCAATTAAATATTGATAATATAGGTCAGTGTCAGTGAAAGTGGATGAATGTCTGACTTCCAATGAGATAATCTCTCTATTCTGGTCTCTGGCCGCTTGCTCAAATAATTCATAACGCTTGCTTGGTTTATTATCTAAAACAGGGATGCCTTCCCTGCAAATATAGAGTGGGATGAAGTCACCATAGCTAGATTTTTTCATGACTAATACAAATGACAAGACCTTACCTTTTGCGCCTTCTGACTGTAAGCATAAAAAATAATTCATCCGAGATTGATTAGCCTTTGCTAATTCTAATAGCTCATAAAGGTCAGAATATCCTGGCCCAAGTTCAATAAAACGTTGATTCATTCCGAGTGTCCTCCTGTATTGCAATATGGTTTAGTGTACCATATTATCCTGCCAGGTTAATCTGGGATGATAGCTGTATTTAAAGAAAATGATGATAAAATTCTGCTTTTAAATAATATTTGTTTTTAAGAGGCTGAAAAAAGTAATAAAAAAGCCCTGCGATGTAACATCGCAGGGTCCTTCTATACCTTCGCGTAGGAAGGCAGAAGGCAAAGGGAGAGGAGAAACCGGAGGAAGAACTTATGGGGAAACGTAAGTCTTCTCCGCGGTTGGCAACAACATCTCTGAAGATGTTGTTGCTAGTAGTATGGCCAAATTCAAGTGAACTATTCAAGGGTAGGAGAAAATTGATTTCTATTTGTGAAATCAAGAATTTTTATGGTAGGATATCTTAGAAAGTTGAATACATATGAAATTTGGTGACAGATTATGCGAGTCATTTCAGGTACTTGTAAAGGAAGACCATTAAAGGCTGTTCCGGGCATGACAACCCGGCCAACTACAGACAAAGTAAAAGAGTCCTTATTTAATATTGTAGGACCTTATTTTGAAGGAGGACAGGTTCTGGATCTATTTTCAGGAAGCGGTTCCCTTGGACTTGAAGCTCTGAGCCGTGGGATGGAAAGAGGCGTTTTTGTTGATAAGGATGCTAAAGCTATTCAAATAATTAAAACGAACATTGCTTCATGTAAGATGGATAATCAGGCAGAGGTTCACAGAAGTGATGTCTTGCGGGCATTAAAAGCTCTTGGTAAGAGAAATAAGAAATTTGATCTTATTTTTATGGATCCCCCTTATAAAATAGCTAACATCATCCCGACTCTCATTGGAGAAATTGAAGATGCTGAGTTGTTGGAAGAGAATGGTTTAATCATTTGTGAACATGGAGAAGAATTGACTCTTCCTGAACAAATAGGCGGGTTCACAAGGTTTCGTACAGAAAAGTATGGAATTACTGTCATATCCTTTTTCGAGAGATAACTACTAATTATGAAGAATGGGGGAGTATTGTGAAGAAAATAGCTGTATGCCCTGGAAGTTTCGATCCCATAACATATGGACATCTGGATATTATTCAAAGAGGAGCAAAGATATTTGATGAATTATATGTTGGTGTCCTCCATAATTCTGCTAAAAAATCGTTATTTACGGTAGAGGAGAGAGTACAACTCATAGAAGAAGCCACTGCCCATTTACCAAATGTGAAAGTGGACAGTTTTCAAGGATTGCTCGTGGATTATGCAAAAGAAAAAAATGCAATTGCGGTTATTCGGGGGTTGAGAGCCGTTTCCGACTTCGAATATGAGATGCAAATCACCTCAATGAATCGCTTATTAAATGATCAAATTGAAACATTTTTTATAATGACAAATAATCAATTTTCCTTTTTAAGTTCTTCAATCGTAAAAGAAGTAGCAAAGTATGGTGGAGATATATCGGAGCTTGTCCCTGAGTGTGTGCAAAAACGCCTGAGTAGAAAGATCGCTGAATAAGCTCATTTGGAAAAAAGCCAATCCTATATAAAAAGGGATTGGCTTTTAACTTATAGTGATTTTCTATACTGTATAAATAATAAAGCGGTGTAGCCGGCTAGAGATACAATAGTGATTAATGCGCCATAGTTGACAAAGAAATTCAGGATCGTACTGGATAATCCTCCGTATGTTTCCATAGAGAATACCAACTGAGAGAAAGATGTATTTTCGGCTGTGGATAGCCGTAAATATATGGGTTTCCATAAAATCAGGGTAAGGATTGCTGCAAAAAGAGTGTGGAGAAGGCGTGCAATAAAGAATGGTTTAAACCGTATATCGGTTTCGGCCAAGATACTGGCGACCTGAGCCTGGATGCTGAATCCTCCAAATGCGAGTAAAGCACTGACAATGATTGCTTGTGGCAATAATGTAGCTCCATCAGCCTGACTCGTTAATTGTGATCCTAAAGTGATTTCAAACAAACCAGAAATAAAAGGAACACTTAATGATGATGGGATATGAAGAGTATAGAATAGACTGTTAACGATGGAAGCGAAAAAGCCGGTAATATGTAAATGGAATAAAAGTTTGTTAATAACAGAAAAGATAATAATGAATCCGCCAATCATTAAAAGTGTCTGAATGGAGGAGTTAACTGCATCTCCTAATATTTTTCCAATAGGCCGTTGGTCATTAAGGCGGGTGCGGTGCATGCTTTTTAAAGCTTCCATGATTGGAAATATGGTTGTTTCTTTTTTTGTACGTTCGAATTTATCCCTTTCTTCTTTTCTTCCGTAAAATCTCATAATTAAACCAACACAAATATTCGCTGCATAATGGGTTAATCCTAACAGTATTCCTAGTTTAGCGTTATTAAAAAAACCAACAGATACAGCTCCAAAAATAAACAGCGGGTTCGATGAACTGGTGAATGACACTAATCGTTCTGCTTCTATCCTTGACAGCTGTCCCTCATCTCGAAGCCTGGCCGTTAGCTTTGCTCCAGAGGGATTACCGGATGCCAGACCCATTGCCCAGACAAACCCTCCTGCTCCAGGTACTTTAAATAAGGGACGCATGAGTGGTTCTAGAAAAACACCCAGTAATTTTACTACACCAAATGCAATCAACATTTCTGCAATGATTAAAAAAGGCAATAAGGAAGGAAATACTATTTCAAGCCAAATATTCAAACCCCGAACAGATGCTTCAAAGGATTCCTGAGGCATTAATATTAATGCTGCTGCCATTATAACTGCAATCAATGCCAATAGTGCTGATTTTAAACCTGATTTATCCAAATTAAATCCCTTCCCTTATGAAATTTAAGCGTAGTAAATAATCTAATGTTAAAATATATTTAATAAAATATTGAGAGAATTGTATGTGACGGGGGTTGTCCCCATTATTAAAATATACGCAGTGAAAAACAGTTTAGAACGAAGACTCCGTTATTGGAGCCTACTTGGAATCAGTTCGTATAAAGGAGTGTTATTTGAAATGAAGCCGAAAATAGGATTAGCACTGGGTTCCGGTGGAGCCAGAGGGTTTGCACATATCGGTTTACTGAAAGTATTAAACAGTGAGGGTATAAAAATCGATTATATAGCCGGTAGCAGCATGGGAGCATTAATTGGTTGCTTTTATGCAAGTGGCTCTGATCTTGAACTATTACAAAAAGTTTCATTACAATTTAAACGAAAATACTTTATGGACTTGACTGTACCGAGATTAGGTTTTGTGGCGGGTAAAAGAATAGAGGAATATATTCGTTTGTTTACAAAAAACCAAAATCTTGAGGATCTTGAAATTCCTTTGGCTGTTGTAGCAACAGATATAGAAAGAGGAGAGAGAGTTATTTTTACGAAAGGTCCGGTTTATGAGGCCGTAAGAGCCAGTATTTCTGTACCGGGTGTTTTTGTACCAAAACGAATTAATGGAAAGCTACTCGTAGATGGAGGGGTAGTAGATCGGGTTCCTGTTTCGGTTGTGAAAGAAATGGGAGCGGATATTGTAATTGCAAGCGATGTGTCAGCTACAAAGGGAGATACAGAGATCCAATCTATCTATGACGTTATATTTAAAAGCCTAGATATTCTGCAAATGGAGATTGTTAAAATGAAAGGGATTAATGCAGATGTAATGATTCAACCCCCGGTTGAAACTTATAATTCGAGAGCATTTACAAACATTCAGGAAATCATTATGATGGGAGAACAAGAAGCAAAAAAAAGGCTGCCGGAGATTAAAGAGGCCATACAGCATTGGAAGGAGAAAAATATAGATGAAGCGTAAGTTTAATAAAGGCAAAATTGGGGTGGCATTCCTGATCCTGGCGATGCTTGCGTCCTTTTATAGATTGCCTTATTATGTTTCAACCCCCGGCTCTGCTGAAACATTGGAGCAATTTGTGGAGGTTGAAAACGGAACAAAAGCAGAGGGCTCTTTTATGCTGACAACGGTCCGGATGGGAAGGGCAAATATTTATACATATGCATGGGCTAAAATAGCAGATTATCATAAAATTTATAAGCAGGAACAAATCAGAAGTCAGGATGAAACAGATGAAGAATATTCCATCAGACAATTAAAGCTAATGGATGATTCACAAACATCTGCTATTTTAAATGGATACAAAGAAGCAGGATATCAAGCTAAAGTGAAGGTTGAGGGAATATATGTACTTCATATTGCTAAAGATACACCGGCAGATGGTGTATTAAAACCCGGAGATAGAATTATCAAAGTGGATGGAAAAAATATTAAGTCAAGTGAATTTTTCATAGAGTACGTATCTTCGAAAAAGGCTGGAGATCAAGTAAAGTTAGAAATTAAGCGGGATAAAAAAATTATTGATAAAACTCTTCAATTGGAGCTGCTCGAGGAAACCGAAAAAGTTGGTGTGGGCATTACATTGGTACAGGATCGAAGCATCGAAACAGACAGGAGTATCAAGATAGACGCTGATAGTATTGGAGGGCCATCTGCCGGGTTGATGTTTACACTTGAAATATTTAATCAATTAACGGAAGAAGATTACACAAGAGGCAAGAAAATTGCAGGAACAGGAACCATTTCTGATGATGGAGCAGTCGGTCCAATCGGTGGTGTGGATCAGAAAATTGTAGCTGCTGATTCAGCTGATGCCGAAATATTTTTTGCTCCAAATCAACAGGGTGCAGAAAAATCGGATTATCAATTGGCTGTAAAAACAGCAAAAGAAATTGGTACTGATATGATTATTGTCCCTGTGGATACAATAGATGATGCGCTGAATTACTTGAAAAACATGAAATGAGATAAACAGAATAAAAGAAAAAGCCATTGATTCAGAATGTGAATCAATGGCTATTCTTTTTTAATTCGACAAGACAACAGGCGCCATAAATTCACGTTTCTGAGCCCTCAGAGAAACCTCTGGAGGGAGGACGGCAGCGTGAACCATGGCAGCCCGCTTGTCTATTTCGATTAGTGGGTCTTCGCAGGCGGCAAGGCGGGAAATTAAGAGATTTCCTTTATCCTTTTTTATGCTTTTTAAATATTGTTGCCCGGCAGCGGTAAATCCCAACACGCGTATGTACGGCGGAAAAAGGCTTTGAGGCATTTCATTTTTTGTGAAGTTTAAAAGGGTATAGGTAAGAATCCTTTGTAATCTCGTCCAGGTATAGCGCTTCGTTTTAATGAATGACATAAATTCTATGAAAGTACCGGCGCGTTCTGCCGCCTCAATTAATCGATTTTGTAAGCCTTCCTTCATTTCATATATTTGAGCCAGTGATTCAGGCGGTGTCGTAATCAATTTAACTTTTAAGAATGGCCAATAAAGATCCCAATTGTGCAGGGTCCGATTCTCCATCATATAGTCCTCCAAAAGTGCAAACGTTGCCTCCGGAACAAAGGATGAGATGGCTTCCAGATTGCCGCTTTTCATAACTTCTTTTCTGATGCCGGTTGCACTCGCAATCGTTCCGGGCTTTAGAATAGGATCGTGATATCCAGATCCCGTCCGTTTAATGGTCGCTGGTTCAATTAATAAATTATGTTTTAAAATTGCGGATACATAATGATAGCCAAGGATATTATTAGGCTGGTCCAGTGAAAGCATGGCCGGATAACGAGCTTGTAGTTCTGTGTAGGCCAGAGATGCAGCTTTTGGATAGCTGTATCCTTCCTTGCTGTAATGCTGAATCCGTTGGTCAATTATGTCTAAATTTTCTTGGATAATCGTGTATGTATGTATAAAAGGTTCAATCTCACCTTGCTCGCTGCCGAAACAAACTGACTTACAGCCAACTTCTTCTAGTAGGAGAATAGCCGCTTCGGAAAAATATTCGGCTTTCTGGACGGCATGGACGAATGGAAGCTCGATGATCAGGTCAACGCCAGCCTTTAATGCCATTGCGGTTCTAGACCATTTATCCACCAGGGCAGGCTCTCCTCGCTGTAAAAAATTGCCGCTCATTACACCTATTGTCACGTCTGCATTTGTAATAGCTTTAGATTGTTGCAAATGGAATAAATGTCCATTATGAAAAGGGTTATATTCCACAACAAGTCCCAGGGCATTCACATGATCCACCTCCTGATAAATAGTTGTTTTTTTAATAGTAAATGATGGAGTTATCAAGAAGCAAGCTTCGTAGAAACTCAGGCGGTGAATTTATTCTGTTTTCAAAACGACATATTTCGGGTAGAATAAGTGGACAAGTGCTTAAAATTTGCATAAGGGTATCACATATGGCTGTAAAGAAAAAACATTGACAAATGAATTTACCAAAGCTATAATTACCTTTGTTGCCTTGAGGTGATATAATATGAAATGGACAATTCCACAACTGCAGAAAATTCGCGACAATGGGTTTAATGTAGATGAGACAGCAGATTTATCTGAACTAAAAGATACAGATCCACAAATTCGTGATATTTCACCGATTCGTGTATTTGGAAAGGCTGACTTAAGTTCTAATCGAGTTACTTTTCATCTGAAAATATCAGGTACATTAACATTACCATGTTCAAGAACCTTGGTCGATGTCCCATTCCCAATTGATGTTCAAACAACAGAGACCTATCTTTTCAATCAGTATGAAGGTATGGTTACAGAGGATGGAGAATACCATTTGGCTGAGGGAGATGTAGTTGATCTAACGCCGGTAGTCAAAGAAATCATTATCACAGAAATTCCATTACAGGTATTCTGTGATACGGATCAGCCTGTTAACGGTGCTCCACAAGCGGGAGATGACTGGGAATTAGTTTTAGAGGACCAGCAAGTTAAAAAGGTTGACCCAAGACTGGCAAAGTTGGCCCATTTTTTTGACAACAATGATGATAACAGTAAAAAATGAAAGACTACATAAGTCTTCCATAGAACCATTGTTTTTTTAAGGAGGTGTAAAACATGGCTGTACCTTTCAGAAGAACTTCGAAAACTAGAAAGAGATTGCGTCGTACGCATTTCAAACTTCAAGTCCCTGGTATGGTTGAATGCCCAAACTGCGGTGAAATGAAATTATCACACCGTATCTGTAAAGCATGTGGAACATACAAAGGAAAAGAAGTTGTAAATAAATAATCAACTCGAAAAAACACAGGGAAACCTGTGTTTTTTTTTGTAAGGGGAGATATTCATGCTGAATGAAGTGATATACGAGATTAAGGAGAATTATTTACTGATCACACTGAACCGCCCCGAGGTTAGAAATGCAATTAATTTCGAGGTGATGAATTTATTGGAAAAAGCCCTTGAACGAGTAAAATCAGATCAAAACCTTAAAGCCCTAGTGATAACTGGAACTGGTGACGTTTTTTGTTCTGGTGGAGATTTGAAAGAATTCCACCTACTTGATAACAAAAGGGATGCTTATCAAATGTTATCTCGTATGGGAGATATTTTGTATAAAATAGCTATTTTGCCGAAGCCTGTTTTTGCATTTTTGAATGGGCATGCTCTTGGCGGCGGATTGGAATTGGCTGCAGCGTGTGATTTTCGTTATGTAAGAAAGGGAAGTTTAATGGGCTTTATTCAAGTTGAACAAGGAATTACAACCGGCTGGGGAGGCGGAACTCTTTTGCTTGAAAAGGTTACTGAGGCAATTGGATTGGACTGGTTAATGTCAGGGAAGAGATTTTCAGCAAATGAGGCATATGCCCATGGATTTGTGAATGGTATCTTGGAAGAAATAAACGACGATACTGTTTTTTCAATAATTGAGCCTATTATAAAGAATGATATTCAGCCTTTAATTGCTTTTAAAGATGTTGTGGTTCGTAAAAGGGAGGTATCCGGTCTACAAATAAGAATGAATGAAGAAATTAAACGATGTTCTGAATTATGGGAATTACCGATACATATAGAAGCCATGAAACGATTTCAAAATAAGTAACAAAGTAAATTCAATTATCGTGTTAATAGAATCTTGTTTATTCTATCTTTCCTACCAGATGCATATGAATGAATATTATGATTTGATTGCATGATGGGGGGAATAGAGGATGACAGGCTCCAGGCAGGATGGGTGGTCGCAGGATGAGGATGTCTATTTGGCGGAAGTAGTGTTACGACATATTCGTGAGGGCAGCACACAGTTGAAAGCGTTTGAAGAGGTTGGTAAGGGGTTGTCGAGAACTTCTGCTGCGTGTGGATTCAGATGGAATTCTTATGTGCGTAAGCAATATTTAGAAGGGATAGAAATAGCCAAAAAAGCACGTAAAAACTTGAAGAAAACGTTTGGGACCCTTGAAATAAAAACAGAACTGCCAAACCAGGAAACGCACAAACTTACTGTCGAAAAAAATGACGATGCCGAGCTAAGCCTGTCTTTAGAAATGGTTATTGCTTATTTGATTAGTTTAAAAAGTAAGTTGGAAGAACAATCATTCCGATCATCAGAGGAATTGCTAAAGGAATATTCAGAGTTAAAAAAGCATACGGATTATTTGGTTCAAGAGAGAGATACAATAGAAAATCAATTTAAACAAATGGAAAAGGATTATCGTGGTTTGCTCGATTTACTGAATCGTGCACGCCAATTATCGGAGGGTAAATAAATATACCTTTGGAAGCATGCCATATAAGGTATGCTTCTTATATTACTTTTGGATAAAAAAAGCTTTCTCTAATAGAAAGCTCAAAATGTATCTAATAATCATTCTGCAGGCTGCCATTTAAGGGGATTTTCTCCCAAGTCTCTTTCCATATCATACTCTACAGGTTGGAAACCCTGTTTTTCCCAAAAGCTGCGCGAGTGGACTCGTGGATTTGTTTTAATGGGCAGGCCAAGATTTTTTGCGAATTGAACCAATAGAGAGCCATAGCCTTTATTCTGATAGTCGGGTAATACTTCTAGTTTCCAAATTTCATAATATTCCTGAGGCGGATCGAAATATTTATCATACTTAGCATCGATTTTATAAAGGCTCATTCGAGCAACTAATTTATCTACAAAGTAGATGCCGTAAAAAGGTGATTCGCTGTTATCTTCGATCAGATTTGCTTGTAAGTCCTCGAGCATGGATAATTCTTGCAAACCATATTCCTTAAACTTCTTAAATTCTTCAAGTGTTCTGTAATTAATAAGTAATCTTTCAACCCTTACACTCATCTCATATCCCCCTTATATGTATGTGAAAAAAGCTATAACTTATATTACCATTATAGCTAAATTTTAAGAAAAATCATATTTTTTAATCATTTCAATTCATTAAGAAGAAAACAGTGGTCCGTTATCTTTTCATCATTCAATCCTTTTGTTACAATTATTGCAAAAGGTCTTGGAGGGCAAAATGAAGGTTGGGATAATTGGCGGTGGGTCGATTGGATTATTAATTGCTGCAAGATTAAGCAATGACCATCAAATTACGCTTTTTTCACATACCCAAAGACAAGCCAAAGAAATCAATGAAAAAGGTATTAGCCTGATTGCTGATGATTACGAGCATCACTATAATCATATTCATGCATTATGTATTGAAAAATCGGCACAATCTATTCGAAATCAAGATATTATTCTACTTACCGTAAAGCAGACAGCTATTAGGGAACTGATGCCTTTACTTGAAGAGAACGCATCGTGTCTGGTCTTTTTGCAAAATGGGATGAATCATTTTAATTTTTTACCTCGAATGCGGGTTTCCACTATCTACACCGGTATTATTGAACATGGTGCCATTCGTAAAAATGACCATACAGTTCACCATACCGGTAGTGGTATGATAAAAATTGGACTATTCAAAGGAATTGAGGTCAAAGGCATTAAAAATTTGGATATCAATGGCTTTCCTGTACAGGTGATTCCTGATATATGGCCCATTCATCTAGAAAAATTGATTATTAATTCAGTAATCAATCCTCTTACAGGTGTTCTTAGGGTTCGTAATGGAGAATTAATAGAAAATACATATTATGTTAAGATGATGGAATCTGTTTGCCGTGAGGTTTGTTATTCGCTTTTAATTCCACCGTCAGAGCATCGAGACTATTTTAAAAAAATATCCAAAATATGTGATCGTACAGCAAAAAATACATCTTCTATGCTAAGGGATCTTCAGTTAGGCAGAAAAACAGAAATAGACGCAATCCTGGGCTATTGCATTCGGGAAGCAAAGAAACATGACATCCCGTCACCTCAATGTCAATTGCTGTATACGATGGTATGTGGGATGGAAGAAAGCGGGGAGATTTGATTGGATAGCTTACTGGCAGGACTTATTGCTGCTTGTGTTATCATGCCGGTAATTGTGTATATGATCGTGTATATACTATCACGGAAGAAATTTAAAAATAATAAAAAAGCAGTGAGGCTTTCTGCAGATGCTACGACTCTTTTTCTGATAATGGCAGTTCATTATGCTGTCATTGCTCTTTTTGAACATTCATATCTATGGATCATCATGATTACCTTGATTTTATTAGCATCAATTGTCTTGTTTATGCATTATAAAGTAAGGGAAGAGGTTGATTTAAAAAGAGTTTTCACAAGCTTTTGGAGAGCCGCGTTTCTACTTTTCTCTATTGGCTATTTTTTATTGGCTGTCATTGGTATTACCGAGAGAATTTTTGCGGTTTTTATATAGGTGAAGCAATAGGTTTTTAAGGCATCAAAGGGAATGATATACTGTATATGAATTTGTTCAAAAGGAGACAACCTTGATGGAATACATAAAAATGAATCTTCCTGCTTTGAATAGTTTTGCATCAGACTATCTCAAAGGAGAAATAAATAAAGCTTTTACAGAGTATGATTGGAAAAATGAGAGCCATATACAGGATCGAGCGGATTGGCTGGAGGAACAGACTTATCCACGAATAGAAATGGCATCCTATATCCAATCATTCATGAGTAAATATGGAATGTCCGAGCGAGTTAAGGAAAACATCAATGCCTTGCGTGAGGATGCATTCGTTATTATCGGAGGTCAGCAAGCAGGTTTATTGACTGGTCCGCTGTATTCTATCCATAAGATTATTTCGATTATTAAACTGGCAAAGGAACAAAGTGAAAGATTAAATAAAACGGTCGTCCCTATTTTTTGGATTGCGGGTGAGGATCATGATTTTCCTGAGGTTAATCATGTATATGCTGAAGAAGGATCTGAATTAAAAAAAATCGTATATCCGGAAAAACCTTTATCGAAAAAAATGATATCTGATATTGTATTGGATACTGATGTAGCAAAAAAATGGCTAAATGATGTTTTTTCTTTATGGGGAGAAACGGATCGTACAAATAAATTGTTAGATTGGGCAGAAAAAACGATTGAGAAATCTGAAACGCTTACAGATTTTTTCGCCAGCCTTATAAACGATTTATTTAAAGATCAAGGCCTATTGTTGGTAGATTCAGGTGATGCAGATTTTAGAAAATTGGCTGGTCCTGTGTATCAGCAGATTGCTTATGAAACGGAGATTAGCAAAGCTGTAATCAAACAGCAAAATCTTTTGGAAGAAAACGGATATAGTCCTGTTATTGAACTGGATGAACGGTGTACGAATCTGTTTTATTACGAACCTTCCACCAGCAATCGATTGCTGCTCGAACGTGAAGAAGGGACGAGTGACTTAGTTGGAAAGGGAAGCGGCATTAAATTATCTCAACTAGAACTGGATCATTTGCTTTCAAAGCATCCCGAATATTTCAGTACAAATGTTGTTTCCCGTCCGCTTTTGCAGGAAAAACTCTTTCCCGTATTAGGTTTTATAGCCGGACCAAGCGAGATTGCGTATTGGAGTGAAATTAAGCCTGCGTTTGATATGGTTGGGGAAAAAATGCCTCCAATATGGCCGCGACTTTCCTTTACTCTATTAGAAAGAAATGTGGAAAGGTTATTGGAAGAACTTAATCTTTCTTTAGAAAAAACACTAAAAAGAGGTTGTTCAGAAGAGAAGGAAGTTTATCTGAATGAGTTACGAAAACAGGCTCCAGATACATATAGCAGTATAATAAAAAATTTAGAAACAGCCCATCTTGACTGGCAACATAAAGCGGTTGATTTCGATAAAGGATTGGAACCTCTATTCGAAAAAAACCGCCAGATAATTAAAGAACAGCTTCTTTTTATGCAGAAAAAAGTGGAGAGCCATCTAGAGAGAAAAAACGAAGAGACGATTGGAAAATACAATCGTGTCGAAAATAGGCTTCATCCGGCAGGCGGCCTTCAAGAAAGAATTCTTAATCCTTTCGACTTTTTCAATCAATACGGGACATCATGGGTGGAACAGCTTTTGGCAGAATCGCTCGAATTCGATGGATCGCATTATGTCGTATTTATATAGAGGATAGGTATAAAGGAAGGGAACAATCCGCTCGGTTTGACAATAAATATGAACTAAAAAAAGGAAGTAGTAGAGGAATCAGCACCTTAAAACACAGATATTAGTATTCAAAAAAACTGTCTTTAAAAGGCAGTTTTTTTATTATTGATTGCCTCTCTGGAAAACTTTATTATGTGCATCAAATGTTTTATCCGAATATAAAATTTTTTTATATAAATTGTGGTGAAAAGTGGGGGGATGTGGTACGCTAAATTGGAGAAGTGGGGTGAAGGACATGTTCATGGGTGAATACCATCATTCGATTGATTCGAAAGGACGCATTATCATACCATCTAAATTTAGAGATAGTTTAGGCGATATGTTTGTCATTACTCGCGGCCTTGATCAATGCTTGTTTGGATATCCGCTGGATGAATGGTCTCAACTTGAAGAAAAACTAAAAGGCCTTCCACTTACAAAGAAGGACGCAAGAGCATTTACCCGTTTCTTTTTTTCAGGCGCTACTGAATGCGAACTGGATAAACAGGGACGTGTGAACATCCCGGGACCACTTTTAAACTATGGGAAATTGGAAAAAGAATGCGTAGTTTTAGGAGTATCTAACCGGATAGAAATATGGAGTAAATCAATATGGGAAGAGTATTTCTCGGAATCCGAAGAATCTTTCTCAGAGATTGCTGAAAATATGATTGGTTTTGATATTTAATGCGCATACTTCCTTTCAGGAAGGTGAAGAAATGTTTAATCATACGACTGTACTATTAAAAGAAGCTGTGGATGGACTGAATATTAAACCTGACGGAATCTATGTAGATTGTACCCTTGGGGGCGCAGGACACAGTGAATTGATCGCTAAGTCTTTATCTGATCAAGGAAGACTAATATCGTTTGATCAGGATGAGACTGCATTAAAGCATGCGGAAAAGAAACTTGAGCCATACATGGACAAGGTAACATTATTAAATAGTAATTTTGTTTATTTGGACGAAAAACTTGCTGAAATTGGTGTTACAAAAATAGATGGAGTACTATACGATCTGGGTGTTTCGTCTCCGCAGTTTGATACCCCGGAAAGAGGATTCAGCTATAATCATGATGCACAACTTGACATGAGAATGGATCAATCATCTCCTTTAACAGCCTACGATGTAGTGAACAGCTGGAAATATGAAGAGTTGGTGAAGATTTTCTTCAAATATGGGGAAGAAAAGTTTTCCAAACAAATTGCTCGGAAAATTGAACAGGCCAGAGAGATTGGGCCTATTTGTACAACGTTTGATTTGGTAGATATTATCAAAGATGCGATCCCTGCTCCGGCAAGGCGAAAAGGCGGACATCCCGCAAAACGAATTTTCCAGGCTATACGTATAGCAGTGAATGATGAACTTAGAGTTTTTGAAGTGTCTTTAGAAAAAGTGATGCCAATGCTTAATAAAGGTGGCAGAATTTCTGTTATCACTTTCCATTCTTTGGAAGATCGCATATGCAAGAGCTTTTTTAAAGAGCACTCAGAATTACCGCCATTACCACACGGATTACCGGTAATACCAAAAGAATTTGAACCTGAATTAAAGCTGATTACGAGAAAGCCGATATTACCGAGCGAGGAAGAATTAGAAGCGAATAAAAGAGCACGCTCAGCTAAGTTAAGAGTAGCGGAAAAGATAAAATAAAAAAGTAAGATACCATTTGTGGGAGGGGATAGACTTGAGTAGTTTAGCAAGAAAACTTCAGGAAGAACAGCAACGTCATGCAGGAGCACAGACAAAGAAGGTAACGGTAAAAGGCGGCATAACGATTGGTGAGAAGGTTCTTTATTTAACGTTCTCTTTGTTTATCGCTTTCTTTGCGGTGAAAATAATCTCTGCACAGGCGAATATTTACTCAACCAATAGCGAAATTATCGCCCTCGAAAGCAAAATAGAGAACCAGGAAAAGACGAATAAAGACTATGCTGACCAAGTGAGCGAGTTAAGTACATATGACCGAATCTGGCAAAAAGCCAAAGAATTGGGATTAACACTAAAAGATAAAAATGTTAAGGTAGTGCAGGATTAATGAGTAATAAAAAAAGCCGTAATAAGGGAGCAGCACTTTTATTTCTAATATTTGGGCTGCTTTTTTGTGTAGTATTTTTCCGCTTTTTGTACATTCAGTATACAGGGGTTGCCGGGGGCCAGGAGCTCGCTGCAAAAGCGCAGGATAAATATGAAGTTACCCGCACATTATCAGCACAAAGAGGAACAATCGTTGATAAAAACGGGGAGGTCCTTGCTAGGGATACATCCACCTATAAACTGATAGCTCTGCTTAATTCTTCTATAACCGAAAATCCAGAAAAGCCAAAGCACGTGGTAGATAAAGAAGAAACAGCAAGGGTATTAGCTGAGCATATTGACATGGATGAAAGTGAAATATTAAAACGCCTGAAAAAAAAGGGGCTGTATCAAACTGAATTTGGTGCTGCCGGACGCGATTTAACCCACCAGCAGAAAAATGATATTGAAGAATTAAATTTACCTGGTATAACTTTTGTGAAAGATACCAAAAGGTTTTACCCTAATGGTATCTTTTCATCACATGTTATAGGCTTTGTTGAAAATGATGAAGAAACGGGGAAAACAACCGGGGCATTGGGGCTTGAAAAAGAATTGGATCAGTATTTACAGGAAAAAGATGGTTCAATTAAGTTCGAGGGCGATCTCTGGAGGAATATCCTTCCTAATAAAGAGACGGTAGTGAACGAGCCTTCGAATGGAGCATCTATTCAGTTAACACTGGATAAAAAGATCCAAATCTTCTTAGAGGATGCCATGTCAGAGGTCAATAAGAAATACAATCCAACTAAAATGATTGGGATTGTAGCGGATCCAAAGACTGGAAAGATACTGGCCATGTCACAACGGCCTACATTTGATTTGAACACTCGTGATGGTCTAACTGATACTTGGCAAAATCTGTCTATTGAAGAGTCGTTAGAGCCAGGATCTACGATGAAGATTTTTACGCTGGCGTCTGCAGTGGAAGAAGGCGTATTTAATCCTAATGAGAAATTTAAATCCGGCATCTATAAGATGGAAGGTTCAAAACCAATCAGAGATCATAATGGTGGAGCTGGTTGGGGTGAGATTACCTATCTTGAAGGAGTACAACGATCGTCCAATGTTGCTTTCGCTAAATTGGCTGATGAAAAGATTGGTTCGGACAAACTTTTAACATACTTTGAGAAATTTGGGTTTGGTAAAAAGACCGGTATTGATTTGCCAAGTGAAACAACCGGAAAGTTCGTTTATAAATATAAATCCGAAAAAATCACGACTGCGTTTGGGCAGGGATCAACTGTAACACCGATCCAAATGATTCAGGCAGCGACTGCCATCGCTAATGATGGTAAAATGATGAAGCCATATGTGGTAGAGAAGATTATGGATTCCAATACAAATAAAGTTTTAAAAGAAACAAAACCTACCGTTGCTGGAACTCCTGTTTCGAAAAAAACGGCGGCTGAGGTTCGTGATATATTGGAAACGGTCGTAACCTCCAAAAACGGAACGGGAAAGCCGTATAAATTAGATGGTTATGATGTTATCGGTAAAACGGGTACAGCACAAATTCGAAGTCAAAGCGGAGCCGGCTATGCTACCGGTCATGAAAATTATTTGTTTTCTTTCTTGGGTATGGCACCTAAAGATAATCCAGAGGTTGTCGTTTATGTTGCTATCCAACAGCCTCAGATCAAAGAAAGTGAATCAGGCTCTGCGCCGGTATCCCAAGTGTTTAACTCAGTGATGGAGAATACATTAAAGTACTTAAATATTAAGTCAGACGATACGAAGAAAAAATCTATCAGTGAAGTGCCTAAATTAACCGATACAAATGTAGAGGTATCTAAGTCACAGATTGATGAACTTGGTTTGACACCTATCGTAATAGGTAATGGTACCAGAGTATCTAAACAATCACCGAGTGCTGGAAGCAAAATGATACAAGGGGAGAAGGTTCTTCTTCTTACAGATGGGGATCTAACAGTCCCTGATTTTTCGGGATGGTCAATCAGAGATGTTATGAAGGCAGCTTCCTTGATGGATGTTGATTTGAATACTTCAGGATCTGGCTATGCAGTTACGCAAAAACCAAAAGCAGGCAAAAAATTAGAGAATGATGCTTTTCTGGTAGTCCAATTTGAAAATCCCAAAACGATATATGAAAAATCAAAAGAGAAATCTTCCGAAACAAAAGAAGAGGATGAAGTTTCTGACTAGAATGATTATTAACAGGCCTGACAGCTGCACTAAAGCTGTCAGGCCTGTTTTCTTTCCTTATTGCATAGACATAAAGTGAAGTGTACAAGCATACAGTGAAAAAGGAGTCATGCATTGGAGGAGAGAGGATGAGAGCATCAAATATTACTGTCCGAAGACGATTAATTGCAACACTGGTGATAGGGTTGCTGATATTTTTAGTCATTATTATCAGACTTGGATATGTTCAGTTTTATTTAGGTGATTTTCTGACTGGTTTAGCTAAAGATTCTTGGAGCAGAAATGTACCATTTGAACCTAAACGTGGAGAAATAAAGGACAGAAATGGAGTGGTGTATGCAACAAATAAATCTGCCCCTACTGTCTATGTAGTCCCTCGCCAAATAGGAAACGCAGCGGAGACTGCTAAACAGATTGCCACTGTATTAAATATGAGAACGGACAAAGCATTTAAACTAATAACCTCTAATACATCTATTGTCAAAATACCTGAAGGCAGAAAAATCAGCCATAGGAAAGCAAAACAAATCAGAGATTTAAACTTAAAAGGGGTGTATATTGCGGAGGATTCGATTCGTTATTATC
Organism: Bacillus sp. z26; assembly: GCF_058313635.1. Taxonomy (NCBI): domain Bacteria; kingdom Bacillati; phylum Bacillota; class Bacilli; order Caryophanales; family Bacillaceae; genus Bacillus; species Bacillus sp. z26. The sequence continues at coordinate 470,303 of NZ_JBZFQM010000002.1, read as the reverse complement.
CTAAAGGCTCTGCTCTGGCGCATGTTCTCGGATTTGCGGGTATTGATAATCAGGGATTAATGGGTCTTGAGTTAGCCTACGATGACGAACTGAAAGGACAAAAAGGATATGTAAAGTTTTATGCGGATGCCAAGGGCAAACGGATGGAGAATATGGCTGATGACTATAAGGCTCCGAAAAATGGCTATGATTTAAAATTAACGGTTGATAACCGAATACAAACCATTATCGATAGAGAACTTGAAATTGCTCAGGAAACCTATAATCCGGATGGGATCATTGCGATAGCTGTTAATCCAAATACAGGTGAAATAATGGGGATGTCAAGCAGACCTACATTTGATCCGAGTAACTTTAGAAATGTAGCTCCTGAGATTTATAATCGGAATCTGCCTGTTTGGAGTACCTATGAACCTGGATCTACGTTTAAGATTATTACGTTGGCGGCAGCACTCGAAGAAGGGAAAGTGGATCTGAAAAATGATCACTTTTTTGACCCGGGATATACAAAAGTGGGAGGTGCCAATTTAAGATGCTGGAAACGCGGGGGGCATGGGTCTGAAACGTTTCTCGAAGTTGTTCAAAATTCCTGTAACCCTGGATTTGTTGAGCTTGGTCAAAGACTGGGCAAAGAAAAATTATTTAATTATATTCACGATTTTGGATTCGGAGAGAAAACAGGTATTGACTTGCAGGGAGAGGGAAAGGGAATCTTATTTAATATAAAACGAGTTGGGCCCATTGAACAGGCAACAACTGCTTTTGGTCAGGGTGTATCGGTTACGCCAATTCAACAAGTGATGGCAGTGTCGGCTGCCATCAATGGAGGGACGCTTTATACCCCTTACATTGCCAAAGAAATTGTTAATCCCGCTACCGGGGAAACCATCATTAAAAAAACGCCAAAGGCAAAAAGAAACGTTATATCAAAAGAAACATCAAAGGAAATACGTGAGGCTCTGGAAACGGTCGTGGCACAGGGCTCAGGTAAAGGTGCCTTTGTCGATGGTTATCGAGTCGGAGGGAAGACCGGTACAGCACAAAAAGCTCAAAACGGGAGATATTTAGAAAATAATTTTATTGTCTCGTTTATTGGTTTTGCTCCTGCAGATGATCCGCAATTGGTTGTCTATCTGGCAATCGATAATCCTAAAGATACAGTCCAATTTGGGGGAGTTGTAGCGGCACCAATTGTAGGAAGAATCATGAAGGACAGTTTACCGGCCCTTGGTGTTAAACCGCGTAAAAATCAAGTAGAGAAAGAGAAAAACTACTTAGATCCAAGAATGGAAGAAGTTCCTGATTTGATTGGAATGACATTAAAGGATTTAGGTGAGCAATATTCTACGTTTAAAGTAGAAAAGTCGGGAAGCGGGAACCGAATTGTTCAACAATCACCGGCAGCGGGTGTTAAGTTAAAAGAAGGTTCTACGATACGAATTTATCTGAAAGAAGACTCTGCAGATGAATAATAGCGTCTGCAGAGAAAAATGGTGGCTGATATTCTTTCATTCAGCTGCCTCTTCGTTCTTTAAAAACGATGAAAGCGGTTATTCGTTTCACCTGACGGAAGATTATATACTTTATTATTTCTAAACGTCTTGAATTACGATACAATAATGAAGATTGCTTTAAAAAAGAAAGGAACAGTTTTATGAAACTCGATGAATTAATCTCAAGAATACCGTTTAAACAGAAACAGGGAGAGGGGAACCCTCTTATTTCATCCGTTGAGAATGACCACCGCAGAGTAAAAGAAGGCAGTTTGTTTATCTGTATTAAGGGATATACTGTCGATGGTCATAATCTTGCAGAAGAGGCGGTTAGAAATGGAGCGGTTGCTATTATTTCGGAGAAGCCGCTATCTCTAAATGTCCCCGTAGTAATTGTTAAAAGTACCCAAAAAGTAATGGCATTATTAGCCGATTTCTTTTATGGACATCCAACTCAAAAGCTTAATCTGATTGGAGTTACCGGTACTAATGGAAAAACAACAATTAGTCATCTGGTTGAAAAAATATTTCAAGATGCAAACTATACAACAGGTTTAATCGGAACCATGTATACCAAAATTGGATCTGAGAAATACGAAACCAAAAATACAACACCTGATAGTCTGACATTACAAAAAACATTTGCAGATATGGTAAAAAATCATGTACATACTGCAGTTATGGAAGTGTCATCACATGCACTCGATATGGGGCGTGTATTTGGTTGTGATTACGATATTGCTGTTTTTTCAAACTTAACCCAGGATCATCTTGATTACCATGGAACGATGGAAAACTATCGCTATGCGAAGAGTTTATTATTTTCCCGTTTAGGAAATACCTATCTCGATAATCAACCGAAATATGCCATATTAAATGCAGATGATTCGGCATCCATTATGTTTGAAAAAGTAACTCCTGCCAGTGTAGTCACATATGGCATTATCCAAAAAGCAGATGTAAGGGCTACTGATATTGTCATCACAGCGGAAGGAACAAAATTTACTTTGACAACGCCAGATTACAGCTGTCCGGTAACAATCCCGATGATTGGCAAATTCAATGTATATAACTGTCTGGCTGCTATTGCTGTTGGGCTTGTTTCAGGGCTTCCAATTCAACAAATCCTATCATCATTACAGGAAATCAAGGGAGTTACAGGCCGATTTGAGCCGGTTTATGGCGGACAGGAATTTACTGTGTTAGTCGACTATGCCCATACACCGGATAGCTTGGAAAATGTTCTGAAGACTATAAATGAGTTTGCTGCTAAAAAAGTGTATACCATTGTTGGATGCGGCGGTGACCGAGATCGTACCAAACGTCCTATTATGGCAAGGGTTGCATGTGAATATAGTTCAAACCCAATCTTTACTTCCGATAATCCAAGAAGTGAGGATGCTTTATCTATTCTTGCTGATATGGAAAATGGAGTGGCCGGTTATGATTATAAGGTAATTGCAGACCGTAAGGAAGCGATCTTTGATGCTGTTTCCAAAGCAGAACCTGGCGATGTTGTCTTGATTGCCGGCAAAGGACATGAAAATTATCAAATCATAGGTAAGGAAGTCCTACATTTTGATGATAAAGAAGTAGCACTTGAAGCCATTGAACAAAAATTACAATTGAACCAAAAAGAAGAAAGGGAGTAGAATCATGCTGGAGCAAGTTTTATTTTTTACAATACTCGTGTCATTCTTAATAACGGTTCTTCTCTCTCCTATTTTTATTCCGTTTTTGAGACGCTTGAAATTTGGCCAAAGTATTAGAGAAGAAGGACCAAAATCACATCAGAAAAAAACAGGTACCCCTACTATGGGTGGCGTTGTATTCTTATTATCCATTCTTGTTACAACCCTTGTGATGACAGGGAAATATGCAGAACCAAGCACTGAAACTTATTTGCTGTTATTCGTAACCATTGGGTTTGGATTGCTCGGCTTTCTGGATGATTTTATTAAAATTGCCATGAAGAGAAATCTTGGATTAACATCCAGGCAAAAATTACTGGGACAAATTGTTATATCCTGTATCTTTTATTTCATTATGAGACAAAGCAATTTATCTACTGAGATTAGCATCCCTTTGACTGATTTCAGCATCGATTTTGGCTGGTTTTACATTTTTATTATTATATTTTGGTTAGTCGGGTTTTCGAATGCTGTCAACTTAACGGATGGCTTGGATGGTTTGGTTTCAGGGGCATCTGCTATTGCATTTGGGGCATTTGCTGTTTTAGCCTGGAATTTAAAAGAATACGATATTGCCTTATTTTGTGTAGCTGTTGTCGGGGCAGTATTGGGATTCCTTGTTTTTAATGCACACCCTGCTAAGGTATTTATGGGGGATACAGGCTCACTTGCCTTAGGCGGAGCGATAGCTACAGTAGCCATCTTACTGAAATTAGAATTACTTCTCGTGATTATTGGCGGTATCTTTGTAATTGAAACTTTATCCGTTATTATTCAGGTAGCTTCTTTTAAAACAACAGGCAAACGTATATTTAAGATGAGTCCACTGCATCACCATTATGAATTGAGCGGTTGGTCAGAATGGCGTGTAGTTGTAACGTTTTGGACGGTTGGATTACTTTTCGCTATATTAGGAATCTACTTAGAGGTGTGGTTATAATATGAAGCAAATCAACGATTATCTAAGAAAAAAAGTGCTTGTCCTAGGGTTGGCGAAGAGCGGTGTGAGTGCAGCCTCTCTTTTGCATAAATTAGGTGCATTTGTGACGGTAAATGATTTTAAGCCGTTGAATGAAAACCCTGAGGCGCAAGGATTACTTGAAGAAGGCATTAAAGTGGTTTGCGGGAGCCATCCAATTGAATTACTGGATGAAGGGTTCGAATTAATTGTAAAGAACCCTGGAATTCCTTATACAAACCCGATGATACAGGAAGCTTTAAAGAAGAATATTGACATTATTACAGAAGTTGAGCTTGCCTATCGCATTTCTGAAGCGCCATTTATCGGTATTACCGGAACGAATGGTAAAACGACGACGACCACGTTGATCTATGAAATGCTAGAGCGCGGTGGAAAAAAACCTCTTATCGCTGGAAACATAGGAACTGTGGCAAGCGGGGTTGCCCAGGAAGCAAGAGAAGATAATGTAATTGTGATTGAATTATCCTCCTTCCAATTGATGGGGATCCAAACGTTCAGGCCGCATATTGCTGTCTATTTAAACCTTTTTGATGCCCATTTGGATTATCATGGCACAAAAGACGAATATGCTTTTGCAAAAGCGCAGATAACGAGAAATCAAAAGGACACAGATTTTTTGATTTATAATGCAAGCCAGGAAGCCACAAAAAAAGCGGCTGAACATTCAAATGCCGCCTCTATTCCATTCAATACGGAAATTGCTGATGAAACAGGTTGCTACACGAAAGACGGATTTATTTGGTTCAGGGATGAAAAAATAATAGCCCTTGATGAGGTTGTATTACCTGGGAAACATAATCTTGAAAATGTTTTGGCTGCTGTTGCAGCAGTCAAACTATATGGTGTATCCAATGAAGCGATTCAATATGTCTTAAAAACGTTCAGAGGCGTTGCGCATCGTATGCAATATGTTGCTGAAATAGATGGACGGAAATTTTATAATGATTCAAAAGCAACAAATATTTTAGCTGCATCAGCTGCTATATCTTCGTTTAAAAGTCCGTTAATCCTGTTAGCGGGTGGCTTGGACCGTGGGAATGATTTTGATGAATTAATTCCTCTTCTAGGTCATGCTAAGGCGATGATTGTGTTTGGAGAAACTGCTGAAAAATTAATAAAAACGGCACAGAAAGCAGGGATATCTCTAATCAAACATGTCGATAATGTAGCTATAGCCGCCAATGAAGCGTATAAGCTGTCAGAAAGTGGCGATACTATTTTACTTTCGCCGGCATGTGCTAGTTGGGATCAATATAAAAATTTTGAAGCCCGTGGGGACATGTTTATGGATGCCGTGCATAAGTTAAAATAGGGAGCTTGTTCAAGAGTCAGTATTTCTCATGAAAGGTACTGCTTGAAAGCAATAGAGACGATTTTGAAGTCGTCTCTTTTTGTTAGGATTCTTTCAACAAAGAAATACTTCCCTAATTTAAAACGAAGAGGTGCATGGAAGTGCCTGCAAAAAAATCCACTCCTGACTTAATTTTAATCATAGCAATGCTTTCTTTACTTACAATTGGATTGATTATGGTATACAGTGCCAGCGCGATATGGGCTACATATAAATTTGGAGACACCTTCTTCTTTGCGAAAAGACAATTATTATTTGCGGGTGTAGGGATTGTAGCTATGTTTGTCATTATGAATATCGATTATTGGAACTGGAGAAGGTGGGCAAAACCTTTAGTTATTATTTGTTTTGTTTTATTGATTGTCGTTCTGATTCCGGGGGTAGGAACGCTTAGGAACGGTTCGCGGAGCTGGATTGGCGTCGGCGCTTTTTCCGTACAGCCGTCTGAATTTATGAAACTGGCGATGATAGTCTTTCTAGCAAAATTTTTATCCGAAAGGCAAAAGTACATAACAACACTTAAAAAGGGTTTAGGACCTTCTTTGGGCCTGGTTTTCTTAGCCTTTGGATTAATTATGATGCAGCCTGATCTTGGGACAGGAACAGTAATGGTAGGAACTAGTATTGCAATGATTTTTATCGCTGGTGCTCGGATAAGCCATTTCATTGGCCTTGGTATGCTCGGGGTTGCAGGCTTTGTTGGACTAATTGTATCAGCACCTTACCGTATGAAGAGAATCACATCTTTTCTTGACCCATGGCAGGATCCTCTGGGAAGTGGATTTCAAATTATTCAGTCTCTTTATGCCATTGGACCCGGTGGGTTGTTTGGCCTGGGGCTTGGCCAAAGCAGACAGAAGTTCTTTTATTTACCGGAGCCGCAAACAGATTTTATTTTTGCTATTCTCTCAGAAGAGCTGGGTTTTATAGGGGGTTCTTTAGTCATACTGCTTTTTGCTCTTCTGTTGTGGAGAGGTATCAGGATTGCGCTTGGTGCACCTGATTTATTCGGAGCTTTTCTGTCAGTTGGAATTATTGTTATGATCGCCGTACAAGTGATGATCAATATTGGGGTTGTAACAGGTCTTATGCCAGTTACAGGCATTACTTTACCTTTTTTAAGCTATGGGGGATCTTCCTTAACTTTGATGTTAATGGCGGTAGGTGTATTGCTCAATATTAGCAGGTATTCTAATTATTAAAGTGACATGAAGCTAATTCATTAAGCTTCTTTTTTTTACAGGTCATTATTATTTAAGTATAATTGTATTTTTAGCAATATATATAACGAAGAACCTATGTAATCCTGGTTTAGAGTGTAGTAGAATATGGGTAAACCATATAGTTAGTGACAATGTAAGTGAAAGGTGAATCGATCATGAAAATTGTTTTAAGTGGTGGTGGTACAGGTGGACATATCTATCCTGCACTTGCCATGGCAAGAGAAATTAAAAAATTAAATCCAGAGGCATCCTTTTTATATATAGGTACAGAAAAAGGATTAGAAAAAGATCTTGTCAGTCGTGAAGGACTTGACTTTAAAGCGATTGAGATTACAGGTTTTAAACGATCTTTAAGCTTCGAAAATGTAAAAACAATTTGGCGTTTCTTAAAAGGTGTTTCGAACAGCAAGAAAATTTTAAAAGAGTTTAAACCAAACGTCGTAATAGGGACGGGGGGATATGTGTGTGGACCGGTCGTTTATGCGGCATCTAAAATGAAGATACCAACGATTATTCACGAGCAAAACAGCGTCCCAGGTTTAACAAATAAATTTTTGAGTCGATATGTTACTAAGGTAGCCATCAGCTTTGAAGAGGCATCGCAGTATTTTCCAAAAGAAAAAGTTATTCTAACGGGAAATCCGCGTGGTTCAGAAGTTGTTTCACATATTGGATCAAATGCAATCCAGCAACTTGGGATTAAAAAAGGCATGCAGTCTGTCCTGATATTCGGAGGAAGCCGGGGAGCAAGAGCCATCAATGAAGCTGTCTTAAAAAATATTGAAGTATTAAAAGATAAACCATATCAAATTATTTATATAACTGGTGAAATCCATTACCAATCTGTAAAAGAGGAACTTGATTTAGTAGGTACACCGGATAATGTCATTGTTAAACCGTTTATACACAATATGCCGGAGATTCTCCCTTCTATTGATTTAGTTGTATCGAGAGCGGGAGCGACAACATTAGCGGAATTAACTGCATTAGGTGTAGCCAGCATCCTTATACCAAGTCCATATGTAACAAATAATCATCAGGAAAAGAATGCGCAGGCCTTAGTAGCAAATGGAGCGGCGTTGATGATAAAAGAAAGTGAATTAAATGGTAGCTCTTTAATAAAAGCAATGGATGAAATCATGCTAGATCAAACCAAAATCGAATCTATGAAAAAGGCAGCGAAGAAAATGGGAATACCTGATTCTGCCAACCGTTTGTTGCAAATCATTAAGAAACTGCAATAAGTATAAAGAAACAGAGCGAAATGGATAGGAATGAGTAAGAAAGAATAGAAGATGCTCAGGAAAACCATGCCGTCATAGGTCGTAAAAGATTGGCATGGCTTTCGTTTGACAACCTAGATTGTAATCTTATTTATTTCTTTATAACCACTATCTGTTCAACTATTTTTACTCTGTTTTATTGGATAGATCAGAAGCGTCAAACATCATTCTCTCTTGAAAAAACAGAAAAAAGCAGGAGAATATATGTTATAATTTTCTCATAATTGATACCTGTATCGATTATCATTTTTAGAGTAAATAGGTTAATATCAATACTTGAACATAGAATCTTCAACCATTCGATATAAATTCCGGTAAATCCATTATAGTATGGGAGTAAATTAAGGTTTATGTATTTAATCCACCTGAAGGTATGCAGATTCTTAGTTGTGTTAAAAAGAGGTGTTTGGATTGGATAAGAATTTGGTATCTCTTGAAGATCGGATTCCGAAATTGAAACAAATGAGGAAAAAGAAAGCAAACAGGCGTTTAATTGGGCTTTTAGCTATTTTCTTTTTACTTATATTCAGCATTATCTATTTGCAATCTCCCTTAAGCCGAATTCAATCAATCCGTGTGGAGGGCAATAGATATTTGACAGATAAAGAAATCATTAAACAGAGCAGTTTGAAAATTGATGATAATATTTGGGAGATTAAAGGTGACGAAATTGAAAGAATAATAAAGAGACATCCCGAGATAAAGAGTGTCACCTTGCAAAAAAAGTTTCCTAACAACATAAAAATAAAAATTAATGAGTACAAATACACGGCGTATGTACAAAAAGGAAAAGAATATTATCCGGTTTTATCAAACGGGAACATTTTGAACAAAAAGCTGAATCATATTCCTGATTCCGGTCCGTTACTAGTAGCATTCAAAGAAGGAAAACCTTTGGCAGTTATCATTGAGCAACTTGAGGAAATGCCAGAGGACGTGATGAATTCAATATCAGAGATTCATCATAATCCCTCTAAGACAGATAAAACGAAAGTGACTCTTTATATGAATGATGGGTATGAAGTGACTGCAAGCGGAGAAACCTTGGCTGATAAGCTGGTGCATTATGCTGCTATTGTGAGTCAATTGGAGGAAGGAAGCAAAGGGATTATAGATCTTGAAGTTGGTTCTTATTTCCGTTCTTATAAGACGGACTTAAAAAACAAGGAATAATGTTGAGCCAGAAAAATGAAATACCCACTGTAAGTGTGAAAGCCTATCTGTTTTAAATAACCTTTCAAATATTAGTAAGTTCCTAAAATAAAACTATATTAAGCGAATACTATATTATTTTAGAAACTTATTTTTTTGATAATAAAACAGATTTGAAAGAGTAGAAGTGAGAAAATTCATTTTTTATATGCTTCAAGCAATAAATTTGACTTTTCTAGGCGTCCATATTGGTGTAGACTTGTAATTATCAAGGTAATATGGAATAACAAAATGTTTTTCTGGAATATTGCTGAATGCTTAAAAAACAGACATTCATTTAATAACCCTGATGTTTTTAGATAAAATGACAGGATAAATAGGTGTTTTGGCGAATAGTTGTTTTGTAGGGTTTAAAAGTGTCAATCATAAGATAGATAGCTATTAAAGGAGGTGCCAAAGGGTGCACAACAATGAAATATATGTTAGCCTTGACATCGGTACATCCACTGTGAAAGTGATAATAGGAGAAATGGAGAATGACTCCTTAAACATAATCGGTGTGGGTAATGCAGCATCTGAAGGCTTGAGAAAAGGACAGATTGTTGATATAGATGAAACTGTTAAATCCATTCGAAAAGCTGTTGAACAAGCTGAAAGAATGGTAGGTATGGAGATTCGTAAAGTGATTGTGGGGATAAGCGCCAATCATATCATGCTTCAGCCTTGTCATGGTGTAGTCGCTGTATCAAATGACAATCGTGAGATTACGGAAGAAGATAAAATCCGCGTGAGGGAACAGGCTGAATTAGTCACAATCCCTTCTGACCGAGAAATTATTGATGTTATTCCGGTTCATTACAAGGTTGATGAAATAGATGAAATCAGTGATCCAAAGGGTATGACTGGAGTCCGTCTGGAAATGAGAGGCGTCTTGATTACAGGACTTAGAACCATCTTACATAATACTCTTCGTGCTGTTGAACACGCAGGACTTGAAATAACAGATATTGCTTTGCAGCCAATGGCAGCTGGTTCACTTGTATTATCTAAAGATGAGCGGAATCTAGGGATTGCGCTTGTAGATATAGGCGGCGGCTCCACATCTGTTGCTGTATTTGAAGATGGAGAGCTGAAAGGCGCAACAGTTATCCCGCTTGGTGGAAATGTCATTACGAAAGATCTCAGTATTGTCCTGAAAACACCGACTGATGTATCTGAGCAAATTAAAATCAGGCATGGTCATGCATTTATAGATGATGATGCGGAAGAAGAAACTTTTAAAATTCCGGTCATTGGCAGTGAAAAACAACAAACCTGCAATCAATTTATTGTTTCTGATATTATGGAAGATAGATTAACAGAGATTTTTGAACTAGTAGAAGAAGAAATAGCTAAAATGGGTATAAATGATTTACTTGGAGGCTATGTTCTCACTGGTGGAGTAGTGAAAACCCCTGGTATACTAGATTTAGCACAAAACATCCTGCAAAATCGTGTTCGTGGAGCAGAACCAAATTACATAGGTGTCAGAGAACCGCAGTATACAACATCTGTTGGTCTTATCACATATGCATGTAATAAAGCCAGATCTCAAGGAATGACACTAGGATCGCATACTGTTGCTGCTGCTAAAGAACCAACAGAAAAGCGTCCGGCTCAGAAATCGGCTCCAAAAGAAAAAGCACCAAAAGACCCGGAAGATAAAATGAGTACAAAAATGAAAAAATTCTTCGGAGTATTTTTCGAATAGGGGAAACACTTTACCGAAAATAATAGGAGGACTTTCCATGCTAGAATTTGATACAAATATTGATTCGTTAGCAACGATAAAAGTAATCGGAGTTGGGGGCGGGGGAAATAACGCCGTAAACCGAATGATTGAACATGGATTACAAGGGGTAGAATTTATCGCGGTTAATACTGATGCCCAAGCTTTAAACCTGTCAAAAGCTGAAATAAAAATGCAAATAGGCGGTAAACTGACGCGCGGACTTGGAGCTGGTGCCAATCCTGAAGTTGGTAAAAAAGCTGCGGAAGAAAGTAAAGAGCAAATAGAGCAAGCTCTTCAAGGCGCAGATATGGTGTTTGTTACGGCAGGTATGGGCGGTGGTACCGGAACAGGTGCTGCACCTGTAGTTGCTCAAATTGCACGTGAATTGGGCGCACTGACTGTTGGTGTTGTCACAAGACCATTTACATTTGAAGGCCGTAAGCGTTCCACACAGGCGCAGGGTGGAATTGCATCCATGAAAGAATCAGTTGATACTTTAATCGTCATTCCAAATGATCGATTATTGGAAATTGTAGACAAGAGTACACCGATGCTTGAAGCGTTCCGTGAAGCTGACAATGTACTGCGACAAGGTGTACAAGGTATATCTGATTTAATCGCTGTACCGGGATTAATTAACCTTGACTTTGCCGATGTTAAAACAATTATGTCCAATAAAGGATCTGCCTTAATGGGAATTGGTGTTGCTTCCGGTGAAAGCCGTGCTGCAGAAGCGGCTAAAAAAGCAATTTCAAGTCCACTGCTTGAAACATCAATCGATGGTGCTCAAGGGGTATTAATGAACATTACCGGAGGAACGAATTTAAGTCTATTTGAAGTCCAGGAAGCAGCTGACATTGTTGCTTCAGCTTCTGACCAAGAAGTTAACATGATCTTTGGTTCTGTTATTAACGAGAATTTGAAAGACGAAATCGTAGTAACTGTGATTGCGACTGGCTTCAATGAAGTGGAACAACAGCGTCCAGCAACACCCCGACCGAACTTTGGCCAAACGACGCGTACTGCTCCGCAAAGTAATCCGGTTAAGCGTGAAATACCAAAACGCGAAGAATCCTATACTGCAGAACCAAGCAGAAATAATCAAACGAGCAGCAATTCCGATGACACTCTTGATATTCCAACTTTCTTAAGAAATCGGAATCGCCGCAGATAATAATATTCATAGAGGAAGATGATGAGTTGCAGTACATGGCTCATTATCTTCCTCTTTTATTTGGATAATAACTGCCTTAGCTATCTTTCTACCCCCCTCTTGCAAATAAGATTAGTACGTTTCTTCGTGATATCATCCAACCATCATCCGTGTTTCTGCCTTAACATTTAAGTGCTAACAAAGTGTACAGGGGAAATGGAAGGATGTGAATATCTATATCATTTCCCGATTCCTACATAGCTTAATAGTCGAAATACTCTTCAATGTGCCGTTGTTTTTTGTGCATCAAAAAAAGGATTGGACAGCACATAGAAAACCTTCTCGCGTGTTTTAAAATGCAGTTAACTATCGACAAATATTGATGAAAATATAAATAAAAAACGTTATCACCCATTACAGGAAGCGACAACCTTTTGGAGACTATCAGGTTATAATTTTTCATATGTTCTATTAAAAAAAAGCATGAGGAAAACAGTATGACAATTTATATTGATGCCATTTGGTTTCTCAATTGGATCTTTGATACTTGTTTATTGGTATGGACTGCTGTTTTATTAAAAAATCGAATAAATTGGATCAGAATTGTATGTGGAGGTTTGATTGGATCATTGGTAGTTTGGCTATATATCACCCCTTATTCCTATTTAGCTGACCAAGTTTGGCTCAAAAGTATGATTTCTATTCTGATGATTTTAACAGCATTTGGTTTTAAAAGTATTCGGGCATTCATAAAAAAAATAATAACTTTATACGGTGTAACTTTTACTTGCGGTGGGGTTCTGCTGGGCGGCCACTATTTTTTTAGTTTTAAAGTGACCGAATATTTCAACGGATTCACAAGTGGTTCTGGAAGTTTCGGGGATCCGGTCAGCTGGATTTTTGTCATGATTGGCTTTCCATTGGCATGGCACTTTTCAAAAAAGCATATTAACATTTTAGAACTTGCTAAATGGAATAAGGAGCAGCGAGTCACGATGATGGTAGAAATCAATGGAGTTTCATTCGAATCTGAAGGTCTTGTTGATACTGGAAACCAATTACTCGATCCATTATCCGGCTCTCCTGTAGCGATTATTTCACTTCATGGAAGGGATGGGTTATTGCCGACCTCTGTTTCCAAATTAATTGAGAATGGGATACAGAATATGAACAGCGATTTTACGGGTTTCCCTGATGGGTGGCAGGAAAAAATGAGAATTATCCCATGCAAAGTTGTAGGAAATGAAAGTCAATTGTTAATTGCGTTTAAACCGGATGTTCTATCGATTAAATTCGGTAATGATATTCACATTATTCAAAAATGTCTAATTTCTTTTACAAAGCAACAATTATCAGGTGAAGAGCTTTTCGATTCCATCGTTCACCCGAAAATGCTAGCGGCCGTTGATTCAATATCTGATTCATAAGGTATTAACCACTATACTCATACCAGAAAGAAAATAGACATTGGGGATTAGGAAAGGGGTTAAGCAATTGAGAAATTTCCGCTTTAGATTATCGTATTATTGGACAAAAGTATTGGTTAAATTAAGGCTCAAATCCGATGAAGTATACTATATCGGTGGCAGCGAAGCTCTTCCTCCGCCACTCAGTAAGGAAGAGGAAGAAATATTGATTCATAAACTGCCAAAAGGAGATGAAACGGCTAGATCCATGCTTATTGAAAGAAATCTTCGATTAGTGGTATACATAGCCCGCAAGTTTGAGAATACAGGGATAAATATCGAAGATTTAATTAGTATTGGCACAATTGGGCTGATTAAAGCAGTGAATACATTTAATCCCGAAAAGAAAATAAAGCTGGCTACATATGCGTCAAGATGTATAGAAAATGAAATTTTGATGTACTTGCGAAGAAATAGTAAAACACGTTCGGAAGTCTCTTTTGATGAACCGTTAAATATTGACTGGGACGGTAATGAATTACTTTTATCAGATGTACTTGGGACTGATGATGATATCATTACGAAAAATTTAGAGACAAGTATAGATAAAAAGCTTTTGGCTAAGGCATTGGAACAATTAAATGATCGGGAAAAGCAAATTATGGAACTGAGATTTGGTCTTGTTGGAGGAGAAGAAAAGACGCAAAAAGATGTTGCTGATCTACTGGGGATCTCCCAGTCCTATATATCCCGCCTTGAAAAACGGATTATTAAAAGACTTAGAAAAGAATTTAATAAAATGGTTTGATAAATTGCAGAAAAATTTTTTATCCGATTAACCTATATGATTCAGGTATTTCAGTATAAACACTATGCAGAAATAATTTTTATATGCATATAATTTCCTCCCGCGGAGATACTTTACTTTGTACAGCAGCTCCTGCTAGGAGGGAATGGATTGACACGAAACAAAGTAGAGATATGTGGTGTGGATACATCAAAATTACCTGTATTAAAAAATGATGAAATGCGGGAATTATTCAAACAGTTGCAATCAGGAGAATCATCATCAGCAAGGGAGAAGTTAGTTAACGGAAATCTTCGACTTGTCCTGAGTGTCATTCAGCGCTTTAATAACAGGGGAGAGTATGTTGATGACCTCTTCCAGGTTGGATGCATCGGTTTAATGAAATCGATTGACAACTTTGACTTAAGCCAAAATGTAAAATTTTCTACGTATGCTGTACCGATGATCATAGGGGAAATTCGCCGTTATTTACGGGATAATAATCCAATTAGGGTTTCCAGGTCGTTAAGGGATATTGCATACAAGGCGTTGCAGGTCAGAGAAAGGCTGATGAGTGAAACATCAAGAGAACCGACATCAGAAGAAATTGCTAAAGCACTTGATGTTACTTATGAAGAAGTAGTGTTTGCACTTGATGCAATCCAGGACCCAGTGTCATTATTTGAACCTATCTATAACGATGGAGGCGATCCGATTTTTGTAATGGATCAACTTAGTGATGAAAAGAGCAAAGATAGCACATGGATTAATGAGATTGCGTTAAAAGACGGCATGCGCAGGTTAAATGAACGTGAGAAAATGATTCTCCGGAAACGTTTCTTCCAAGGGAAAACGCAAATGGAAGTTGCTGAGGAAATAGGAATTTCACAAGCGCAGGTATCCCGTTTGGAAAAAGCGGCTATTCGCCAAATGAATAAAAATATCTAGCTGCTGGTTAATGTTAATGGACTTATAATCAAATATGTTATGTTTATAAGCTATCCTCGTGTGAGGATAGCTTTTATTTATGTATATGTTATATCTTTTACGATTTGTAATCCATTTAGGTTATTCCCGGTAAGACAATTAAACTGGGATAAATCTAAAAATAAAGGTCGATCAAACATTAAGGGTTTAAGTGAAAGAGTAACGGTATGGAGCAGTTCTTTATTAAAATTTTCGTTCATATAATGCCAGTAACAAAAAAATCCCAGGTGGGGGTAGAAGCGAATGATAAAAATATCTGAATTGCAAATTAAAGAGATCGTAAATACTTTTGATGGCAAACGTTTAGGAAATGTTGAAGATATTGAGATCGATCTTAGAACGGGTAGAATAGAAAGCATAATCGTAGCCAATAGTAAGATGCTTTCATTTATGAATAAAGATGAAGACATTGTCATTCCATGGAATAAAATTAAAATGATTGGTGAAGATATTGTTCTTGTGGAACATAAGGGTAATGGAAGTTTCAATGAATAGGAGAAAATTGAGTCTATTTATGATAAAATGAAAGAAAAATCGGGGGTATTAATTTGGAACCATTTGTACAAACTTCCGAATCATTTTTGTCGATAAAAGATTGGAATAATCGGCACCCAAATTTATTGGCCGGTTTTACTGCAAAAAGTGGCGGTGTCAGCGAGTTTCCGTTTCATTCGATGAATACAGCTTTTCATGTCTATGATATGGATAAAAAAGTAATAGAAAATAGGCGTATATTAGCTGAGCAAATCCATTTTCCTGTGGAAACTTGGATTGGAGCCGAACAAACACATGAAACTACAATTAGGAAATTAGAAAAAAGACATGCTGGGCTTGGGTCTATGGATTACGATACAGCATTAAAAGCAACGGATGGTTTGTACACAAAAGAGAGCGGATTGTTGCTGACCCTTTGCTTTGCTGATTGTGTACCCGTGTATCTTATTGCGCCAAGCCATCATTTGATTGGGATTGTGCATGCAGGCTGGAAAGGGACAGTTGCTGGAATAAGTTCATCCATGATCCGTATTTGGGAGCAAGCTGAAGGTGTACAACCTAAAGAGATTTATGCAGCAATTGGTCCATCTATTTGTCAGAACTGTTATACGGTCGACAAAAAAGTCATTGACTTATTGGAGGTTATACTAGAAGAACAGACAAAAACCGCTTATAATCAAATTACGGAGAATCAATATCAGCTTGATTTAAAGCTGGCAAATGCACTAATTCTTCAGAAAGCCGGTGTTTTACCAGAGAATATTATAACAACTGATTTTTGTACAAGTTGTGATGATTCTTACTTTTTCTCTCACCGACGTGATGAGGGGAAAACTGGTCGAATGATGGGGTTGATCGGCTGGAAGGAGGAGTAAAAAAGGTGGAAGTTTCGAAAAACCTGCATATAATCCAGGAGAAAATAGACAAAGCTGCAAAACGTGTAGGTCGTAATCCAAAAGATATTCAGATTATTGCCGTTACAAAATATGTTTCATTAGAACGCACTAAAGAAGCCTTTGAAGCTGGTATTACAAACTTTGGCGAAAATCGTACAGAGGGATTAATCGCTAAACAAGAGGGTATAAAAGAACGACCAGTATGGCACTTTATCGGTTCGCTTCAAACAAAAAAGGTGAAAACAATCATTGATCGTGTAGACGTTCTTCATTCTCTGGATCGCTTGTCATTGGCAATAGAAATAGAGAAGAGGGCTACTCGCCAGATTGATTGTTTTGTTCAGGTAAATGTAAGCGGAGAAGATACAAAACACGGAATACAGCCTCAGGATGCAATCGAGTTTGTACAACAACTTGCTGAGTTTAACAAAATTAAAGTAATGGGACTTATGACGATGGCTCCTTTAACAGATGATGAAGAAGAGATACGTATGTGTTTCCGTAAATTAAAAGATTTGCAAGTGTTGATACAAAAGATGATGCTGCAAAATGCCCCGTGCACAGAACTTTCAATGGGAATGTCCAATGATTATGAAATTGCCATTGAAGAAGGCGCAACCATGGTTAGAATTGGAACAGCCTTGGTAGGGAATGAATAAAAGAGAGGTGTAAATGATGTCAATCGTATCGAAGATGAAAAATTTCTTTGCGCTCGAAGATGATGAATATGAGTATGAAGAGCAATATGTGGAGGAAGAAACGACTCCGGCAAAAGTAAATAAACATACGCAGCAGCAACAGAAACAACAAAATATAGTGAGTCTTCAAAGCATACAGAAATCTTCCAAGTTAGTGTTGCTGGAACCGAGAGCTTATGCAGATGCTCAGGAGATTGCCGATCATTTGAAAAATCGCCGTGGTGTAGTCGTGAATCTTCAAAGAATCTCACCTGACCAGGCTAGAAGAATCGTTGATTTTTTAAGTGGAACAGTTTATGCAATCGGTGGAGATATCCAGCGTATTGGATCCAATATATTCTTATGTACTCCTGAAAATGTTGATGTTTCAGGTTCTATTTCTGGATATGCCCAAGAAGATGAGCTTGAGGATATAAGGTGGTAAGCAAATAATGGATATATTTTTTTTGATACTCTATAAAGCAGTAGACATATATTCCTGGGCCTTGATTATATACATATTAATGTCATGGTTTCCAAATGCCAAGGATACAGGAATTGGGATGTTTCTGGCACGCATATGTGAGCCATTTTTAGAACCGTTCAGGAGAATCATCCCTCCGCTTGGCATGATTGATCTATCTCCTCTGGTAGCGATTCTTGTATTAAATATGGCTAGAGTAGGAATCAGTGCGTTGGCAGCAATTTTTTAAAAGTAATAATCAGCTCCCTTTTAAAAACAGGGAGCTGATTATTTTTAGCTGGAGGATGTAAATGAATATTTATCAGCATTTTCGTCAGGAAGAACACGAATTTATCGACCAGGTACTTGGATGGATTGAACAGGTACAGGTGCAATATGCACCAAAATTAACAGATTTTCTTGACCCCAGAGAATCCGAAATTGTAAGAATGCTAATTGGCACTGATGGAGATGTCCGAGTTTCTTTTTATGGAGGAAACGAAGTGGCTGAACGCAGACGAGCATTCATTTACCCGGACTATTATGAACCGCAAATAGAGGATTATGAATTGACCATTTATGAATTATTCTATTCTGCCAAATTTACGATCTTGAAACATAGGCAGATCCTGGGCACGTTAATGTCGGTAGGATTGAAAAGAGAAAAGTTTGGTGATATTTGGATTGAAGGCGAGCGGGTTCAATTTGTCGTGGCAAAAGATGTTGCCTCCTATCTGGAGATGAATATTTCTAAAATGGGAAATGCAGGCGTGAAGTTTAAGGAAATTCCGATAGACCAAGTCATGAGAGTAACTGAGCAATGGAAGGAAAGTCAAGTTACGGTTTCTTCTATGAGATTAGATACCATTTTATCAGCAATTGCGAATATTTCCAGGCAAAAGAGCCAAACACTCGTGCAGCAGGGACGCGTTAAGGTAAACTGGAAACAGATTGATAATCCTTCTTATGAAATTAGGGAAAGTGATGTAATATCCACGCGTGGAATAGGTAGAATGAAAGTTTTTTCTATCGATGGAAAAACGAAGAAAGATAAATGGAAAATAAAGTGTGGTATTCAAAAATAATCAGGAATTTAGAAGGAATATCACCATTACTGTCGAAAGCATAGTATAATAATTAAGAGAAGATTAAGAGAAGAATCAGTATTCGGAGGTGCAGTCTATGCCATTATCACCGCTAGACATACATAACAAGGAATTCGGCAGAGGATTCCGAGGTTACGATGAAGACGAAGTAAATGAATTTCTTGACCAAATCATTAAAGATTATGAGTTGGTCCTTCGTGATAAGAAAGATCTGGAATCTAAAGTTGAAGAGTTGGAACATCGTCTTGAGCATTTCTCCAGTATCGAAGAAACATTAAATAAATCGATCGTTATAGCTCAGGAAGCCGGAGAAGATGTCAAACGAAATTCTCAAAAAGAAGCTAAATTGATTATGAAGGAAGCAGAAAAAAATGCTGACCGAATTGTCAATGAAGCTTTATCGAAAGCAAGAAAGATTGCCATAGAGATTGAAGATCTTAAAAAGCAATCCAAAGTATTCAGAATGCGTTTTAAAATGCTTGTTGAAGCCCAGCTTGATTTATTAAACAGTGAAGATTGGGATAAACTTCTGAAATATGATGTTGATGCCACGGAACTTGACATCGACCTGCATGAAGAAGAAATGTAAGGTCTTGACTTTTTCGTGAATTATTGAATATAATGTTTTAACAAATCTTATTATCAAAAATCAAATCAAAATGAAAAGTTAAATCGAAGACGGGAACAGTACATCAGAAAAATCTTTTTTTAGCGAGCCGGGGTAGGTGTGAGCCTGGTAAAAGAAACTGAATGGAAGATCATCCCTGAGTCTGCTTTTGAACCCAAGTAATTGGCATTAAAAAGCGGCGGGTCATTCACGTTACGAATACCAAGAGGAATATTGATGAGTCAATATTCTAAAAGGGTGGTACCGCGGAAATATAGCCTTTTCGTCCCTTTACCGGGATGAAGAGGCTTTTTTGTATTTTATAGAGTAACTAATGTTCAATGGAAACTTAAGGAGTGAATGTAATGGAATTTAAAGACACATTATTGATGCCTAAAACGGAATTTCCTATGCGTGGAAATCTTCCTAAAAGAGAACCGGAAGTCCAGGCGGAATGGGAAGAAAAAGATATCTACAAATTAGTACAGGAGCGCACAAAGGACCTTCCCAAATTTGTGCTGCATGACGGACCGCCATATGCGAATGGCAACATCCATATTGGACATGCGATGAACAAAATTTTAAAGGATTTTATCGTCCGTTTCAAATCTATGAATGGATACAATGCTCCGTATGTACCGGGCTGGGATACTCATGGTTTACCAATCGAAACAGCTTTAACGAAAAATAAAAAAGTGAATCGTAAGGAAATGACAATTGCTGAGTTCCGTAAACTTTGTGAGGAATATGCTTATACGCAAATCGATCAACAGCGCAATCAGTTTAAACGCTTGGGTGTAAGAGGTGATTGGGAAAATCCGTATATTACGTTAAAACCGGAATATGAGGCTGAACAAATTAAGGTTTTTGGAGAAATGGCGAAAAAAGGCTATATCTATAAAGGGCTAAAACCGGTTTATTGGTCTCCTTCAAGTGAATCTGCCTTGGCAGAAGCGGAAATCGAATACCATGACAAGAAATCGGCATCAATCTTTGTTGCATTTGATGTAACAAATGGTAAAGGTGTTATCGAAGAGGGAAGTAAGTTTATTATTTGGACAACAACCCCTTGGACAATTCCGGCTAACCTTGGGATTGCTGTTCATCCACGACTTGACTACGTAGTTGTAAATGTGGAAGGGACAAAATATATTGTTGCAGAATCATTATTGTCATCCGTAAAAGAAACACTTGGATGGGAAAATGCTGAGGTTGAGAAAACTGTTAAGGGTGCTGAACTGGAATATGTAGTTGCCAAACATCCGTTATATGATCGCGAGTCATTGGTCATTTTAGGAGAGCATGTCACAACTGATGCAGGTACTGGCTGCGTTCATACGGCTCCAGGACATGGTGAAGATGACTTTGTCGTAGGACAAAAATACAATCTTGGAGTACTCTGTCCAGTAGATGGTAAAGGCCATATGACTTCAGAAGCGCCTGGATTTGAAGGGTTATTCTATGATAAAGCAAATAAAGAAATCACGGATAAGCTTCAAGAAGTTGGTGCTTTGTTAAAACTTGATTTCATTACACATTCCTATCCGCATGATTGGAGAACGAAAAAACCGACCATTTTCCGTGCTACTGACCAATGGTTTGCATCAGTGGATAATATTCGTGAAGAACTATTAAACCAAATCAAAGAAACTAAATGGGTTCCTGCTTGGGGAGAAACCAGATTATATAACATGATTCGCGATCGCGGAGACTGGTGTATTTCCCGCCAGCGTGCATGGGGCGTACCAATTCCAGTGTTTTATGCAGAAAATGGGGAAGCCATTATTACAGATGAAACCATTAAGCATGTATCTGATTTATTCGCGAGTTATGGATCCACAATTTGGTTTGAAAGAGAAGCAAAAGATCTTCTTCCGGAAGGATTTACACATGAAGGCAGCCCGAATGGTCAATTTACAAAAGAAACAGATATTATGGATGTATGGTTTGACTCCGGATCCTCCCATCAATCTGTCCTTGAAGCAAGGCAAGATCTGAGAAGACCGGCAGACTTATACCTTGAAGGTTCTGATCAATACAGAGGTTGGTTCAACTCTTCCTTAATAACAGCAGTTGCTGTTACTGGTGAAGCTCCTTACAAGGAAGTATTGAGCCATGGATTTACACTTGATGGAGAAGGCCGCAAAATGAGTAAATCCCTAGGTAACACGATTGATCCATTAAAAGTTATTAACCAAATGGGCGCTGATATTCTTCGTTTATGGGTTGCGAGCGTTGATTACCAAGCAGATGTACGTGTATCCGATAATATCCTGAAACAAGTATCTGAAGTGTATCGTAAAATCCGAAATACATTCAGATTCTTGCTTGGAAACCTGAGCGGATTCAATGCAGAGCGTGACGCTGTTTCTTACGAAAATCTTCATGAAGTGGACCAGTATATGCTTATTAAGTTAAATGAACTGGTTGGTCAGGTTAAGAAATCGTATGATAACTATCAATTTGCCGATATCTTTAATAGCATCAATAATTTCTGTACACAGGATTTAAGTTCCTTCTATCTTGACTATGCAAAAGATATTCTTTACTGTGATGCAGAGAACGGTGAAGAAAGACGTGCAATCCAAACTGTACTGCATGAATGCGTAATGAAATTAGTTAAACTGATTGCGCCGATTCTTCCGCATACAGCTGATGAAGTATGGAGCTTTATCGAGGATAAGGATGCTGTGAGTGTACAGTTAACAGATATGCCAGTTGAAGAAAACTATGCAAACAGTGCAGCTGTTAAAGCAAAATGGGATCATTTTATGGCTGTACGTGATGATGTCCTTAAAGCACTTGAAGAAGCAAGGAATGCAAAAGTGATTGGTAAATCATTAAATGCAAAAGTAGCCTTGTATGTAAATGAAGAAACAAAAGAATTGCTTGGAGGCATTGAGGAAAGACTCGAACAATTATTTATTGTTTCTGCAGTGGAAGTGGCCGGCTCTATTTACGATGCACCAGAAGAAGCTATTAAATTAGAGCATGCAGCCATTACAGTAACAAAAGCAAATGGTGAAACATGTGAACGCTGCTGGAATATCAGTAAAGAAGTTGGTACAGTTGTGAAACATCCAACTTTATGTGAACGCTGCTCCACAGTGGTCGATACTGAATATCCGGAACTTGGTTAAGTGGGTTAAGCATTCAGGCGTAAAATCATATTAAAAAGGTGAATGTCATACTCAGTGAATGTGTTCCTGATTCCTATAAGTATGTATATCAGTACTTATGAAGATGTCAGATTTTATCTATAACTAGGTAAGAATTTACTTAAAACAAGCTGATAAACTTCTCGGGAGCTCATTTCACATATAGGCCCTTTCAACATATCGAAAGGGCCTATATTTTTGATAATATTTTCAGCATTTGTTAGAGAGGCTCAACTTTTTAAAACGATATGGACATTCTAATCAGGTAGGGGGCACATTCATGTTATCTATTTATTATCTGATTGCATTCCTCATCATTTTAATTGACCAATTTACGAAGTGGCTGGTCGTTAAGTATATGACTTATGGGGAAAGTATACCGGTTATTGAAAACTTTTTATATATCACCTCTCACAGAAATCGTGGTGCAGCTTGGGGGATTCTTCAAGGGCAAATGTGGTTTTTTTATATTGTGACAACCATAGTTATTATTGGAATTGTCTATTACATAAAGAAATACAGTACTGATAAGTTGACGGGGATATCCCTTGGACTTATCCTTGGAGGAGCGATTGGTAATTTTATCGATCGTATTTTCCGCAATGAAGTGGTAGATTTTGTGCATACGTATATATTCTCATATAGTTTTCCTGTCTTTAATGTGGCCGATTCTGCTCTTTGTATAGGAGTCGGATTATTGGTGATTGCCATGTTTTTAGAGGAAAAAAGAGCTAAGGAGTTAAATAATGGATAGTCAAAAACTGACAGTAACAGAAGAACATAAAGGTGAAAGGCTCGATAAAGTCCTTTCTATATTAAATGAAGAATGGTCGCGTTCCCAAGTCCAGCAATGGATTAAAGAAGGGAACATCGTGGTTAATGGCAATCAAATAAAAGCAAACTATAAATGCCAGCCAGGTGACTCTATTGAAATCACACCATCAGAACCAGAGGAACTTGATGTTGTTGCTGAGAATATTCCTCTTGATATTTACTATGAAGATGCTGATGTCATCGTTGTGAATAAACCAAAAGGAATGGTTGTACATCCTGCAGTGGGACATGGATCAGGAACATTGGTGAATGCCTTAATGTATCATTGTAAAGATTTGTCTGGAATCAATGGAATTATGCGACCGGGAATTGTCCATCGCATTGATAAGGATACTTCAGGATTGCTAATGGTAGCAAAAAACGATATGGCTCATGAGAAATTGGTCAAACAACTAACGGAAAAAACAGTTACACGTAAATACAAGGCGCTTGTTCATGGCATCATTCCACATGATGCAGGTACGATTGATGCACCTATTGGCCGTGATAAACGTGATCGCCAAAGCATGACAGTAACCGATGGAAATTCACGTCATGCTGTTACACATTTTCATGTGCTGGAAAGATTTAAGGATTTCTCCTTTATTGAATGCCAGCTTGAAACAGGACGTACACATCAAATCCGTGTCCATATGAAATATATTGGATATCCGCTTGCAGGGGACCCAAAATACGGACCAAGAAAAACACCGGATTTAAATGGACAGGCTTTGCATGCAGCCGTACTTGGATTTGTTCATCCACGAACAGAAGAATATTTGGAATTTGAGGCACCTTTACCAACATATTTTGTCGATTTTTTGGAAACTTTAAGAATTGACTGTTGACAAGGGCATCCATCCTAAAGTAATATAGAAACAACTTAATAAGGTCCTTTAATACAGTCCCGTGAGGCTGAGAAGGTACGTGATAAACAATTGGAAGAAGTACGTCTTTTTCTATGGTTCATTATATCCTTTTGCCCACGCGGCAAAAGGATTTTTTAATTCCCTCAGAAAGGATTGATCGCATGTTAGAGAAAGCAACCTTACTTGATGAAAAGGCAATCTCACGAGCATTAACGAGAATTGCGCATGAAATCATCGAGAAAAATAAAGGTATTGGTGACTGTGTAATTATCGGCATACGCACCCGCGGTATTTTTCTTGCGAAGCGCCTGCAACAAAGAATTCATGAAATTGAAGGAGCGGATATTCCGGTTGGCGAGCTGGATATTACCTTGTATCGGGACGACTTAAGTACAAAGGCAAAGAGTGGAGAGCCACTTGTTAATGGGTCAGATATTCCTTTTAGCTTAAAGGATAAGAAGGTCATTCTCGTCGATGATGTTTTGTACACGGGCAGAACAGTAAGGGCAGCCTTAGATGCTCTTGTAGATATCGGCCGGCCGGCTCAAATACAATTGGCTGTTCTGATCGATAGAGGACATAGGGAGCTTCCAATCCGTGCTGATTATGTAGGCAAAAATATCCCTACTGCCAAAAATGAAAAAATTGTCGTCAAATTAAAAGAAATGGATGATGGTGAACAAGTCTCCATTTTTGAATAAATAATTCCTTTTTAAATTCAGTCCAGTGAGGCTGAAAAGGGGGAGAAAATGATTCTAGCTATGCAAAGATCATCTCCCTTCGAAATATTACTTCATCAGGGAGGCAACAATTATGACTTCTACAGAAACAGCAAACAATCCTCAAATTAGGTACGATGTCAATGAAAAACCAACTCCGAAGCAATGGTTTATATTAAGTCTGCAGCATTTATTTGCGATGTTTGGTTCAACCATTCTCGTACCGATTTTAACAGGCCTTGATCCGGGAATCGCCTTATTGACAAGCGGTATTGGTACACTGGTTTACATCCTGATTACCAAAGGACAAATACCTGCTTATCTTGGTTCTTCCTTTGCCTTTATCGCCCCTATTACTATATTAAATCAAAACAGCGGAGTTGGTTCGGCTTTAGTAGGCGGATTTTTAATAGGACTTATCTATGCCCTCGTTGCGTTATTAGTTAAAAAACTGGGTCCTGAAACACTATTGAAATTTTTACCGCCAGTAGTTGTTGGTCCTGTCATTATGGTAATTGGTCTTGGTCTTGCATCTACAGCAGTAAATATGGCCATGTATGAAGATTCATCTGCTGCAGTTCTTGTTTATAGTACAAAACATATTACAGTAGCTTTAATTACTCTTGCAATCACAATCGCATGCTCTGTTCTCTTTAAAAACTTTTTATCACTTATTCCAGTATTAATCGGTATTATTGGTGGATATATTACAGCCTGCTTCTTTGGAATCGTAGATTTTACGCCGGTAAAAGAAGCAGCTTGGTTCCAAATTCCAAACTTTACAATACCATTTGTAGACTATACACCAGCTTTAACATGGGAGATCGTTCTGATCATGATTCCAGTTGCCATCGTCCCAATTGCAGAACATATCGGGGATCAATTGGTTCTAGGTAAAATTGCAGGACGTAATTTTGTAGAGAAGCCCGGTTTGCATCGCTCATTATTTGGAGATGGAGTTTCCATCATGATTGCATCCTGTCTGGGTGGTCCTCCAAATACAACCTATGGAGAAAATATCGGTGTTATGGGTCTTACAAGAGTATTCAGTGTGTATGTTATAGGTGGGGCAGCGGTATTCGCAATCCTATTCGGATTTATTGGCAAAATTTCAGCCCTTATTCAATCGATTCCTTCAGCTGTGATGGGAGGAGTCTCCATTCTTCTTTTCGGTATCATCGCATCAAGTGGTTTGCGTATGCTAATCGATAATAAAATTGATTTATCTAAAAATAGAAACTTAGTCATATCCTCTGTCATTTTAATCATTGGTGTAGGTGGAGCAATGCTCAAAATTACCGAACATGCTTCCATTTCAGGGATGGCCTTGGCCGCCATTGTAGGTGTCATCTTAAATCTTGTGCTTCCAGGTAAAGAAACCAACGAGAGCCAAGGTTGATAATAGATCATCCAATTAATAGACAGGGATTAGGTTAAGTTGAATTAATTCCAATATCTTATGGGATTATTCGATAAATAAACTAAAACCCTGATTCGTATAATACGAATTAGGGTTTTTTTAGAATATAGGGGGCTGATTGACTATGACTATGAAACACTTGCTTACGATGACGGATTTATCGATTGAGGAAATTTCAAGCTTGCTTTCGGATGCGGAGGCATTTGCGAGTGGAGAAATTTGGACGCCGGTGAGAAGGCACTTTGTTGCCAATCTATTCTTCGAACCGAGTACACGAACAAAAGTCAGCTTTGAAATGGCAGAGCGGAAATTGGGGCTGGATGTGATCCCATTTGAAGTGCAAACATCAAGTGTGTTAAAAGGAGAAAGCCTTACCGATACAGTGAAGACATTGGAAGCGATTGGAGTAGAAACCGTAGTCATTCGTCATCCGGAAGACAATTATTTTGCAAATTTAATACAAAGTGTTGTATATTTATCCATAATAAATGCGGGTGATGGATGCGGGCACCATCCCACGCAATGCTTACTCGACTTAATGACGATTAAACAAGAATTCCAATCGTTTCGAGGATTAAAAGTAGCTATTATAGGCGATATAAGGCATAGCCGTGTAGCTCGCTCAAATGCAGAAACACTAACCAGGCTCGGTGTGAAGGTAGTATTCTCAGGACCGCAGGATTGGGCCAGCCTTCCTGGCAGTAATATTTCTTACGAACCCATTGATGATGCTATCAAAAATTCGGACGTGGTTATGTTGCTTCGTATTCAGCATGAACGCCATTCAGGGGAAATGCCAATGAGCAAAATGGAGTACTTGAACAGATATGGATTGACAATTGAAAGAGAAAAGTTTTTGAAGAAAGAATGTATAATTATGCATCCGGCTCCTGTGAACAGAGGTGTAGAAATTGATGAATCTTTAGTTGAATGCGAGCGTTCGCGAATATTTAAACAAATGGCGAATGGAGTATACGTGAGGATGGCTGCTTTAAAAAAAAGTATCGAGCATAGGGGAGGGGCGGTAAATCATGAATACACTTATCAAAAGCGCGCGATTTTTTTCTGAGGATGGAAGACAAGTCACCAAGGATATTTTAATCAAGGATGGATTCATCATCGATATCCAGGATGAATTAACTGACCAGCAGGTAACCATCATTAACGCGGGGGGATACTTGCTTTCCCCAGGGTTTATTGATTTACATGTCCACTTAAGAGAGCCGGGCGGAGAGCACAAGGAAACAATTGAAACGGGTACAAAAGCTGCTGCAAAGGGTGGTTTTACAACGGTTGCTGCTATGCCGAACACACGTCCCGTTCCGGATTCAGCCGAGCAATTGCGCTGGCTGAATCAGAGAATAAGAGAAACGGCAAGCGTAAGGGTATTGCCCTATGCCTCGATTACAATACGCGAACTTGGAAAGGAATTAACTGACTTTGCAGCTTTAAAGAATTCGGGAGCATTCGCTTTTACCGATGATGGTGTCGGAGTCCAGTCGGCCGGAATGATGCTTGAAGCTATGAAAAAAGCTGCAGCACTTGATATGGCCATAGTCGCCCATTGTGAGGAGAATACACTAATCCAGAATGGTTGTGTTCATGAAGGAATCTATTCCAGGGAACATCAATTACCTGGTATCCCTTCAGTTGCTGAGGCGGTCCATATTGCAAGGGATGTTTTACTTGCTGAGGCGGCAGCATGTCATTATCACGTCTGTCATATCAGTACAAAGGAGTCGGTCAGAACGGTCCGTGAGGCAAAGAAGGCGGGCATTCATGTAACAGCAGAAGTAACTCCCCATCATTTGCTATTATCCGAAGAGAATATAAAGGGACTCGATACCAATTTTAAAATGAATCCGCCTTTAAGAGGTGAGGATGACAAAATGGCATTGATTGAAGGTCTGTTAGATGGGACGATTGATTTTATCGCAACTGATCATGCGCCTCATTCAGTAGAGGAAAAATCACAGAATATCAGGTTAGCACCGTTTGGTATTGTTGGTCTGGAGACAGCATTCCCGCTGCTGTATACATATTTGGTGAAAAAGGGAGTGATGCCCCTTAAACAACTAATTGATTTATTAACAATCAAACCAGCACAGGCATTTAATCTTGATTACGGAAAAATAGAGATTGGTAGACATGCAGATCTCGTCCTGATTGATTTAGAAGAGGAACAAGTCATCAATCCGGAGAACTTTCTTTCCAAAGGTAAGAATACACCATTTGCAGATGTGAGCTGTCAAGGGTGGCCTTTATTGACGATGGTAGAAGGAAATATAGTTTGGCAGAAAGGAAGTTTTTCTGAATGAAAAGAAAATTAATATTAGAAGATGGGACCGTTTTTATCGGAGAAGCATTCGGGGGAGAATGCGATAAGATTGGAGAAGTTGTTTTTAATACAGGAATGACTGGCTATCAGGAAATTTTATCGGATCCTTCTTATTGCGGCCAGATTATTACGATGACCTACCCACTAATCGGCAATTACGGGATTAACCGGGATGATTTTGAATCTATAACCCCCAGCCTCAGTGGCTTAATTGTAAAAGAAGTGGCTGATTTTCCATCCAACTGGAGAAGTGGTTTTTCACTGGATGAGTATTTGAAAATCAAGAACATTCCCGGTATCTCAGGGATTGATACAAGAAAACTAACAAGAATGATACGTGAAAAAGGGACAGTAAAAGGGGTTATTTGTTCAGTAACAAAAGACACTGAAACGATGCTTCATCAAGTTAAAGCAACTGTACTGCCACGTAATCAGGTTCAAAAGGTTTCTGTCAAAAAAGCCTATCCAAGTCCAGGGCGCGGTTATCGAGTGGTCGTTGTAGATTTTGGAATGAAACATGGAATACTAAGAGAATTGAATAACCGAGACTGTGATGTAATTGTTGTGCCTTATAACACAACCTCTGAAGAAATTATGACACTGCGGCCGGATGGAATCATGCTGACCAATGGACCGGGAGATCCTGAGAATGTTCCGGATGCGATTGAAATGATAAGAAAAATAATCGGAAAAGTGCCAATATTCGGCATTTGTCTTGGACATCAGCTATTTGCTTTAGCGTGTAACGCTGAAACTGAGAAATTGAAATTTGGGCATCGCGGCTCCAATCATCCAATTAAAGATTTAACAACAGGTAAAGTAGCGCTGACATCACAAAACCATGGATACACCGTAAAATATGGGTCTATTGAGCAAACGGATCTGGAAGTTACACATATTGCTTTGAATGATGGCACAATTGAAGGTTTGAAACATAAATATCACGATGCGTTTACAGTCCAGTATCACCCGGAAGCATCCCCGGGACCAGAAGATACAAATTATTTATTCAATCAATTTATCACAATGATTGAGAAATCCAAGCTGAAAGAGGCGGTAAAATGAGTAAACGCATAGATATTAAATCGATTTTGGTTATTGGATCCGGACCAATTATAATCGGTCAGGCGGCAGAATTTGATTATGCAGGCACACAAGCATGTCTCGCATTAAAAGAAGAAGGGTATCGTGTTGTCTTAGTAAATTCCAATCCTGCTACGATTATGACAGACACGGAAATTGCAGATGCCGTGTACATTGAGCCATTAACGTTAGAGTTTGTCAGTAAAATCATCCGAAAAGAACGTCCTGATGCCTTATTGCCAACACTTGGAGGGCAAACTGGATTGAATCTGGCTATTGAGCTGTCCAAGTCTGGAGTTTTAGAGGAATGCGGTGTAGAAATTCTGGGAACAAAGTTATCTGCCATTGAGCAGGCTGAGGACCGTGAGTTATTCCGAAGCTTAATGAAGAAGTTAGGCGAACCGGTTCCAGACAGCGAAATTATATATACGCTGGAAGAAGCCGAGGCTTTTGTTCAGGATGTAGGATACCCTGTGATTGTACGACCGGCTTATACACTTGGAGGAACAGGCGGCGGAATCTGTTCAAACGAAGAGGAATTACGTGAAATTGTAGCAGGTGGGCTAATGAGCAGTCCTGTCAGCCAATGCTTGTTGGAAAAAAGCATTGCAGGATTCAAGGAAATTGAATATGAGGTCATGAGAGATTCAAATGATAGTGCGATTGTAGTTTGTAATATGGAAAATATTGATCCTGTCGGAATACATACTGGGGATTCGATTGTCGTGGCACCGAGCCAAACACTGAGCGATCGGGAATACCAATTATTGCGAAATGTTTCGTTGAAAATCATCCGTGCTTTAAAGATTGAAGGAGGTTGTAATGTGCAGCTTGCTCTCGATCCGGATAGCTTCCATTACTACATTATTGAGGTTAACCCCAGGGTGAGCCGTTCGTCTGCTCTTGCCTCTAAAGCAACTGGTTATCCAATTGCGAAGCTTGCAGCTAAGATTGCCGTTGGATTGACGCTTGATGAGATGCTTAATCCTGTTACCGGTAAAACATATGCCAGCTTTGAACCAGCCCTGGATTATATCGTAACCAAAATACCACGCTGGCCTTTTGATAAATTTGAGGAGGGAAACAGAATCCTTGGAACGCAAATGAAAGCAACCGGAGAGGTTATGGCAATCGGCAGAACGTTCGAGGAATCTCTTTTAAAAGCAATTCGCTCCCTTGAGGTTGGAATCTTGCACTTTGAACTGCCAAATGCTGAAATGTTCACAAATGAAGATATAGAAAACCAAATTAGAACGGCAACGGATGAACGACTATTTTATATCGCCGAAGGGCTGAAGCGTGGATTGACGATTCAGGTGATTCACGAATGGTCTGGAATCGATTTATTCTTCCTGCATAAGTTCTCAAAAATCATTGAGATGGAAAGTAACCTTATAGAGACACCTTTTCATCCAGAATATACATTAACTGCCAAAAAACTAGGATTCTCTGATTATAGCTTAGCTAGTCTTTGGAACAGCTCGGAATTGGAAGTGTATAAATGGCGGATAGAAAATCAAATTAAACCTGTCTTTAAAATGGTGGATACTTGTGCGGCAGAGTTTGAATCTGAGACACCTTATTTTTATTCCAGTTACGAGGATGAAAATGAATCTATTGTAACATCTCGCAGAAGTGTGGTCGTACTGGGGTCAGGGCCGATCCGAATCGGGCAGGGAGTTGAATTTGATTATGCAACGGTTCATTCTGTCTGGGCGATTAAAGAAGCAGGCTATGAAGCGATTATTATTAACAGTAATCCGGAAACGGTCTCAACGGACTTCAGTATTTCCGACAAACTTTATTTCGAGCCATTAACGATTGAAGATGTCATGAATGTAATAGACTTAGAGAAACCAGAAGGTGTCATTGTACAATTTGGCGGTCAGACTGCCATTAATCTTGCCTCAGCCCTTGTCGAAAGAGGGGTTAAGATACTGGGTACTTCCCTTGAAGATGTGGATCGATCTGAGAATCGTGATATGTTTGAGCGTTCCTTATCAGAATTGAACATCCCGCAGCCCAAAGGAAAAACAGCATTATCAGTGGAGGAAGCAGTAAAAGTCGCTGATGAGATAGGTTATCCTATTTTGGTAAGACCTTCCTATGTTCTTGGTGGAAGAGCAATGGAGATTGTGGATGATCAGGAGGATTTGCTTCACTATATGAAAAATGCTGTTAAGGTAAATCCGAAGCATCCCGTATTAATTGATCGTTATTTGACAGGGACAGAAATTGAAGTAGATGCGATAACTGATGGTGAAACAGTCGTTATTCCGGGAATCATAGAGCATATTGAACGGGCTGGAGTCCATTCCGGTGATTCTATTGCGGTCTACCCTCCACAAAATCTATCAGGGGAAATTAAAGGGAAAATCGTGGACTATACGATTAAACTGGCAAAGGGCTTAAATATCATTGGGTTATTTAATATCCAGTATGTTGTTTCCAACAATGAAGTATATGTGATTGAAGTCAATCCACGTTCAAGCAGAACTGTTCCTTTTTTGAGTAAAATCACCAATGTTCCGATGGCGAAATTGGCTACTAAGGTTATTTTGGGACAAAAGCTTAAAGATTATGGTTTCGATAATGGACTTGTACCTGAAAAGACGGGAGTTTACGTGAAAGTACCTGTATTTTCATTCGCGAAGCTTCGCCAGGTTGAAATAACGCTCGGACCAGAAATGAAGTCAACTGGGGAAGTGATGGGGAAAGATGAAACTTTACAAAAGGCGCTGTATAAAGGCTTAATTGCTTCAGGTATTCATATTAAACAACATGGATCTGTTCTCTTGACTGTAGCAGATAAAGATAAAAAAGAAGCTGCACAACTTGCGGAACGTTTTAATGAAATTGGCTATCAAATCATAGCTACCGAGGGGACAGCGCAGGTGTTGGATCAAGCAAATATCCCATGCCGAATTGTTGGGAAAATCGGCAGTGATGACCCGGATTTATTGGATATGATTCATAATGGCAAAGCACAGTTGGTAATCAATACCTTAACCAAGGGCAAACAGCCGGAACGCGACGGCTTCCGGATTCGCCGTGAATCGGTTGAAAATGGGATTCCTTGCTTGACATCATTGGATACGGCCAATGCCATTTTAACCGTGTTGGAGTCTTTAACCTTTTCGACAACTAAAATGAACCATATGGAAACGGCCAGGGAGGCAATCAGCTTATGATTCAAAAAGAGATGATGACTGTTGTCAGCCATCGAATGATTGCGCCGAAAATATTTGAAATGACTTTGGAGGGGACACTTGTCTCCTCCATGAAAATGCCGGGGCAATTTGTGCATATCAGAGTATCTAACAGGATAGATCCTTTGCTGCGCAGGCCAATCAGTATATGCCAGATTGATCCCGAGCAATCTCGTTTTACAATCGTTTACAGAGTGGAAGGAAAAGGAACCAGCATTCTATCAGAGAAAAAAACGAGGGAAAAAGTCGATGTAATGGGACCGCTTGGGAATGGCTTTCCGGTTGAAGAAGTGAGACCGGGAGGCAAGGCACTTTTGATTGGCGGAGGGATTGGGATACCGCCTTTATTGCAGCTTTCAAGAGATTTTACGGCAAAAGGTGTATCTGTACAGCACATTCTAGGTCTGCGTACGGCAACAGATATTTTTTATGAAAAAGAATTTGCTGAACTGGGGGAGACCATTATCACTACGGAAGATGGCTCGTACGGGGATAAAGGATATGTAACGAGTGTCTCTGCCTTCCAGGATAGTGATGGGGTGTATACATGCGGACCAACGCCCATGCTGAAGGCGGTTATGG
Organism: Bacillus sp. z26; assembly: GCF_058313635.1. NCBI lineage: Bacteria > Bacillati > Bacillota > Bacilli > Caryophanales > Bacillaceae > Bacillus > Bacillus sp. z26. Next base: position 436,589 of record NZ_JBZFQM010000002.1, on the reverse strand, counting down.
AGAAGTATAAAGAAAAAAAGGTGTTTATCTCACTTGAAGAGAGAATGGGGTGCGGGATTGGAGCCTGCTTTGCCTGTGTATGCCGTACACCGGAAAAAGGGTACCGGAAGATATGTACGGATGGACCGGTGTTTCGTTCAGAGGAGGTAATTATATGAATAATTCTTTAAGCATGCAGATGCCCGGATTAACGTTAAAAAATCCGATTATGCCAGCCTCGGGTTGTTTCGGTTTTGGCAGAGAGTACAGCCATTTCTATGATCTCGGTAAACTGGGTGCCGTCATCATAAAATCAACCACACTTGAACCGCGTTACGGAAATCCGACCCCAAGGGTTGCGGAAACGAATGCAGGGATGCTGAATGCCATTGGTCTTCAAAATCCCGGCTTGGATAAGGTTATGAGTGAGGAGCTTCCCTGGCTTGAAAGTTTCGACGTACCAATTATTGCAAATGTGGCTGGGACCACCATGGATGATTATGTGGAGACAGCTAGACAGATCAGTAAAGCTCCAAATGTACATGCACTTGAACTGAATATTTCTTGTCCGAATGTTAAATGCGGAGGTATTCAATTTGGTACTGCCCCGACTGTCGCTAAAGAATTAACAAAAGCGGTTAAAGACGTGTCGTCGGTACCCATCTACGTTAAATTATCTCCAAATGTCAGCGATATTGTTTCCATTGCAAAGGCAGTAGAAGAAGGTGGCGCCGATGGACTGACGATGATTAATACACTAATAGGAATGAGACTTGATCTCAAAACAGCCAAGCCTGTTTTAGCCAATCGGACAGGTGGTTTATCAGGACCTGCCATTAAACCGGTTGCCATTCGTATGATTCACGATGTGAGCTCGCAAGTTTCCATTCCTATCATTGGCATGGGAGGCATAGAAACGGCTGAGGATGTGATTGAATTTCTTTATGCGGGTGCGAATGCAGTTGCGGTGGGAACAGCAAACTTTATCAATCCGTTTGTCATGCCTGAGATTATTGATGCTCTGCCGGAACTTCTTACATCGCTTGGGATTGATCATATATCAGAATGTATAGGAAGGAGCTGGAAAGAGAATGCGCAATACACCGGTCATCGCGCTTGATTTTCCGAATAGAGAGCTTACTCTTCATTTTTTGAGGGAATTTAAGGATGAAAAATTGGCTGTTAAAGTAGGTATGGAGCTTTATTACGGAGAAGGTCCTTCTATCATTACGGCAATTAAAGAATTGGGACATGACATTTTTTTGGACTTGAAATTGCATGATATCCCGAGTACGGTTGGGAAAGCAATGGAGATAGTGGCAAGACTGGGAGTCGATATGGTTAATGTTCATGCAGCAGGCGGAAGAAAGATGATGGAATATGCACTTGAAGGTCTTGAAAAGGGTACTCAGGCTGGAGGAAAAAGACCGATTTGTATAGCTGTTACGCAATTGACAAGTACAAGTGAAGAACAGATGAGACGAGAGCAACTCATTCAGACGACCCTGGCTGAAAGTGTGATTCATTACAGCCAATTAGCTAAAGATTCAGGTCTTGATGGAGTCGTTTGCTCCGTACATGAGGTTCAGCAAATTAAAAATCAGGTTGGGACGAACTTCTGTACAGTCACTCCTGGAATTCGTCTTGGCAGTGATACAGCAGGGGACCAAACAAGGGTAGCTACACCATTTATGGCTAGTGAACAGGGCAGTGATTTTATCGTCGTGGGAAGAAGTATTACAACGGCAGAGGATCCAGTAGGGGCTTATCATGAGATAGTTACCGAATGGGAGAGAAAAATATGAAAAGAAAAATAGCAGAACAATTATTATCTATTCAGGCTGTAGCCTTGCAGCCAAGCAACCCTTTTATCTGGTCATCCGGCCTCAAATCCCCGATATATTGTGATAATCGTTTAACGATGTCTTATCCGGCAGTGAGGAAGGATATAGCAAAAGGCCTGGCTCAATTAATAAATGAAAAATTCCCTGAAGCAGAAATTATTGCAGGAACAGCTACAGCAGGTATACCGCACGCTGCCTGGGTAAGTGAACAACTCCACTTACCAATGATTTATATTCGTTCCAGTGCAAAAGGACATGGTAAAGGAAATCAAATTGAGGGGAAAGTTGAAAAAGGCGATAAGGTAGTAATTGTAGAGGATTTGATTTCAACTGGCGGCAGTTCAATTGCATGTGTTCAGGTCTTGCGTGAAGCAGACTGCGATGTACTCGGGGTTGTATCAATCTTTACATACGAAATGGATAAAGCAAGTATGGCATTTGCTAATATTGAAGTTCCATCTTACTCCTTAAGCGATTATTCAACACTTATCGAAGTAGCGGAAGAACATCAGTATGTGACGAAGGATGAGCTGAATAAACTGCGCAAATGGAAGCAGAATCCTTATGATGAAAGCTGGATTTATTAAGTGCATAACGGTTTAATATGGATAAAGTCTGAATCATCAGGATTTTATCCTTTTTTAATTCATAGTTTTATAAATGAACAGGAGATAAACCCATCATAACCTAATCTTTTTGCTGCTTATAATAATCTGCCATACAGGTATTTAAAACTAGAGATAAAATACCTCTTCTTTTCCAGTATATTTAGTTTTAGCAACCAATAAATCCGCTTATTTACAAGTTTGCTGAGTTCATTTACAATTTAAGTAATTACTTAAATACTTATTTAATACCAATATATTATGGGGGAATTGAAATGAATGAGACTTTTAAAGCTTTATCGGACCCCACACGCAGAAAAATTCTTGATTTATTAAAAGATGGTGATTTAACAGCAGGGGAGATACATGAGCATTTTGATATGTCCAAGCCAAGCATTTCTCAGCATTTAAAAATCTTAAAAGGAGCGGGCTTGGTTCATCATATTAAAAAGGGACAATATGTGTATTATTCTTTAAACACAACTGTACTGCAGGACCTGATCGGTTGGGTCTACGGGATTACGAAGCCCCAAAAAGATTAAAAAAGGAAGAGGGAATGATTATGAAAAAACATTTGTTTCCGATTATTTTAATGGCTATTTCGGTGATTAGCTGGCTGATTAATTTTTCATCGTTACCTGAAGTGGTGCCGATTCACTGGGGGAAGGATGGAGCGGATGGATACCAATCAAAAGGAACGGCTTTTTTTACCCTGCATGCCATTATGGTTTTTACTTATCTTTTAATGATGATTTTACCCAAAATTGATCCGAAAAAGAAAAATTATAATTATTTTTCAAGGGGTTATCTGATAATAAACTATGCCATGATTACATTGTTTTTTGTCATCAATATGATTATACTGCTTATTTGTTTGGGGATTAATATCCCAATGGAACGTTTGGCTGGTCCGTTTGTTGGTGTTTTATTTATGATTATTGGCAATTATCTTCAGCAAGCAAGGACCAATTATTTCATTGGAATTCGCACGCCATGGACACTTAGCAATGATGAAGTTTGGAGAAAAACGCATAGGTTAGGCGGTAAATTATTTATGGGTGGGGGTCTGCTCATTTTCCTGACGTACTTTATGCCAATGGAATGGGAGTTTTATATAATCACGGGTGTAGTTGCTATTATCGTAATTGTACCGACGGCCTATTCTTATTTTGTATTTAAGTCTCTTACAAAAGAATCATAAAACAAAACGTAAACGCAGCGGATTAGGACTAACGGGTTCGGATTTGAAGTACAAAAACATCAAACAGCATTACATACAGCAATCAAATTAAAGGAAATCTCACAGAGTAAATAACATGATATTTAGTAGATGAAGAGCATTGTTCACCATAATGCTCTTTTTCATCTTTTTTCAAAAACGTTAATAGAACATGTCCATTTTTATCATAACAAATGTTATATTTTTTAAATTATTGGAATTAAATAACAAATGGAAGGCTGATTAGAATGGCATATGTAATTCGTAAAATGCAACAAGAAGATATAAAACAAGTTCAAAAAGTGGCAAAAACAACATGGAATGTTACGTACGAAGGAATAATTCCTTCAGAGGTACAAGAAAGTTTCTTGAAAACGGCTTACAATGATGAAAGGATGAAGCAACGGTTAGAACGTTCTACTCTTTTTGTAGTTGAAGTAGATGGTGAAGTCGTGGGTTTTGTTAACTTTTCTCCAGTAAGAGAAAATGGAAAAGTTGAGTTAGGGGCTATTTATCTTTATCCAGAACAACAAGGTAAGGGCATAGGTTCAGCATTGTTGGAAAAGGGGATTAAAGATTTAGACGGTGTAAATGAGATTTATATAAATGTCGAAAAGGATAATAAAATCGGAAAGACCTTTTATGAAGCCAAAGGTTTTGAGGTAGTCAAAGAGTTTGATGATGATTTTGATGGTCAAATCCTAAAAACAGTAAGAATGGTGTTAAAAGTTTAAAGATCGCATATGCGAGAGCAACCATTTTAGCATCTAATTTAAATCAGTGACAATGTGCAATGTCATCCTGTTAATTAGTATGTCAATTACGTTACTAATTTTCATATTTTTTAAATATAAACCTTTATACATCAACAAAAATAAAAGGTCCAAATCAAAATGCGATTTGAACCTCTTTTTATTACTCTAATTTAATTTTTGTACTCTTAAACCCAACCAGTTAAATTAGGACCGATGCGTTTTAGTTCATGCTTTTAAGGATCGAACCAATTCTTCATCCGGTGTAACATAGTAGGTTGTTTGATTATCATAAGTTACAAAGCCTGGTTTAGACCCCGCTGGTTTTTTTACGTGTCTGATTAAAGTGGAGTCAACCGGTACGCGGCTAGATTGCCGAGCCTTGCTAAAATAGGCTGCCAGCATAGCGGCTTCTGTTATCGTTTGCTCGGAAGGATTTGCATCACGGATAACGACATGAGAACCTGGGATATCCTTTGTATGAAACCAAAGTTGGTTTTTGGCGGCTAAGCGATTGGTTAAATATTCGTTTTGCTTATTATTTTTCCCAACCAAAATTTCAATGCCGTCGCTGGACATATAGGTATCAAGGACCGGCTTCAAATCTTTTTTCTTTCCTTGTTTTTTGGTATATCTTTTTTTCACATATCCGCCTTCTTCAAGCTCTTCACGGATTTCCTGCAAATCTCTTGGTGATGCTGTATTCATTTGATGGATGAGATTATCGAGATATTGAATTTCTTCATTTGTTTTTTCGATTTGTTCCATTACAAATGATTTAGCATTCTTGGCTTTTTGATACTTTGAAAAATACCATTGCGCATTTTCGGAAGGGGTCTTTCTGACATCAAGCTCTATTGTAATTGTAGGTTGAGTTTCATCATAATAATCAATCACTTCGGCATTGTTCATACCTTTATCTAAAGCATAAATATGGCCGGTTATCAGTTCCCCGTATTTTTTGAAAATATCTGCTTTCTCCGAATCCTGCAGTGTCTCTTTCAATTTAATCAGTTTCTTTTCATTTTTTTCTTTTTCGTTTGAGAGAATCCGTTCCAAGTCATATGCCTGTTGTTTGACACGATCGCGGTCCGCTTTTTGATAATAAAAGCGGTCCAGCAGTGAACTTAGAGAAGGGAATTCTTTCGTACTTCCTTTCATGTGTTCAAGAGGTATAAGGTAGAAAGCATCTTTATTACCTGATACCAATGTCGGTGTGTATTGATGGGACTTTAACTGTTCAATTATTTTAGTAAAGCTTGCTGGAACAGTCTCTCTATTTACTAGGCCGGCCCGATAGGTTACTTCTTTTGCTAGCAAAGGAGATACGCCGGCAAATTGTGTGACTAATTGTTTATCAATCTTCCCAGCCATATAGTCAATATATTGAAGGCCTTTCTCGATATCATGGAGCGGATTGACCTTGTTCTGATTTGGAGGCAAAACATAGGGGTGACCCGGCAGCAATGTTCTGTAGCTGTTTAAAGCAGGTGGTACATGCTTGATACAGTCGATAATCATATTTCTCTCTTTATCTACGAGGATGATATTGCTGTGCTTACCCATAATTTCGATGATTAATAATTTTTGAGTAATGTCTCCAATTTCGTTGCGTCCTCTAATTTCGAATGTGATAATTCTTTCCAGTTCAGGTTGTTCGATCTTCTCTATGAAATACCCTTCCAGATGTTTGCGAAGAAGCATGCAAAACATAGGGGCTTCTGAAGGGTTATCCGTATTTTCTTCCGTTAGTTGTACGCGTGCGTAACTTGGATGTGCGGATAACAAAAGTTTTTGATTGGTCCTGCCTGCGCGAACGACTAAGATTAATTCATTTTTATAAGGCTGATGAATTTTAGTTATTCGGCCACCAGTTAACGTTTGGGATAGCTCCTCGGTCATTGCTCTTGTGAAAAATCCATCAAAGGACATATGCGTGACACCTTCTTCTATTAAGTAAGTAGTTTTTTTGAGTTATAAATTCCAGTCTAACAAGTATAGCATTTTTTAGGACAACTCTGAATAAACATGTACTAAAGAAAGTTATCCGGATTGTCAAGGAGGTTGTAAACGTCACATGAAGCTGGTAGAAATGGACAAAGATAAGTTGCAATCCGCTTTTGGAGTACATACAAACAAAGGTTTAAGTCACCAGGAAGCAAAAAAGAGGCAGAATCAATATGGTAAGAATGAATTGGCTGAAGGAGAAAAGCAATCTGCTCTAATTTTGTTTTTTCAGCAGTTTAAAGATTTTATGGTACTCGTCTTACTTGCAGCTACTCTCGTTTCAGGCTTACTGGGGGAGTATATTGATGCGATTGCCATTATCATGATTGTATTAATAAATGGTTTATTGGGTTTTTTTCAGGAAAGGAAAGCAGAAAAATCCATGCAAGCTTTAAAGGAAATGGCCGCACCGCAAATGAATGTTTTGCGGGATGGTTTATGGTCGAGAATTCCTGCAAATGATTGTGTGCCGGGAGATATAGTGAAGTTTTCCAGTGGAGATCGAATTGGTGCAGATATGAGGATTGTCAAACAATATAATCTTGAAATAGAAGAATCTGCGTTAACGGGCGAATCTCTCCCTGTCACTAAAACAGATGAACCAACGAGTTATGTACCTGAAGGCATCGGTGATCAGGTTAATATGGCATTTATGGGAACAATGGTAACGCGAGGGTCAGGTGAGGGAATAATTGTTGCAACAGGAATGAAGACTGCCATGGGTCAAATTGCAGATTTATTGCAAAAAGCCAATACTCAACAAACCCCATTGCAGCTTCGGCTGGAACAATTGGGGAAAGTACTGATTATTGCTGCCTTATTCCTAACGGTGTTGGTTGTTGGTATAGGAGTTTTACAAGGTAATAATCTATATACTATGGTTCTTGCAGGAGTATCTTTGGCTGTAGCTGCTATTCCGGAAGGATTGCCTGCAATTGTTACGGTTGCATTATCCCTCGGAGTTCAGAGAATGATTCGGCAAAATGCGATTGTGCGTAAGCTCCCTGCTGTGGAAACGCTGGGATGTGCATCCGTTATTTGTTCAGATAAAACAGGGACGATGACGGAGAATAAGATGATGGTTACTAAGGTCTGGTGTTCCGGGCAACATTGGTCAGTATCCGGAAAAGGGTTCGATCCAACAGGTACTTTTGAAAGTTTGAGCGGACATAGCGATGATACGGAGCTAAAGCAATTGCTCACCTATGGGATCCTCTGTAATAACGCCGAGCTTAAATTAAAAAAGAAAAAGTACTATATAGATGGAGATCCCACGGAAGGGGCTATGTTGGTTGCAGCTATGAAAAAGGGCATCGACCGTCAGCTTTTATTCGAGAAATATACGATTATAAAGGAATTTCCTTTTGAGTCAGAACGTAAATTAATGAGTGTGCTGGTAAAAGATAAAAACGGAAGGCAGTTTGTTGTGACAAAGGGTGCACCGGATGTTTTACTTGGGAAATGTACATCATTTATGAGCAACGGCAGGGTGCAATATATGGACCAGCCAATCCTGAATTCTATAGTGAATACAACTGAACAAATGGGTGAACAAGCCTTAAGGACAATAGCGGTTGCTTATAAAAGTGTACCGGCCAATCAAGCAATCCTGGATCAGTCGGATGCAGAAAATGAATTGATATTCCTGGGGTTGGAAGGCATGATGGACCCGCCTCGTTCTGAAGTGAAGAAGGCGGTTGCAGAATGCAGGGATGCAGGCATTAAAACGGTCATGATAACGGGTGATCATATGGTTACCGCAAAGGCCATTGGGAAGCAGCTAGATATTTTTCGAGAAGGAGATCGGTTGCTGACCGGGAAAGAACTGGACGCCATGTCCGTTGAAGATTTAGAAAATATTGTAGATGAAACAACCGTTTTTGCCCGTGTTTCGCCAGAGCATAAATTGAAAATTGTCAGTGCTTTTCAGCGAATAGGTCATATCGTTGCCATGACCGGGGACGGTGTGAATGATGCACCGGCAATAAAGGCTGCGGATATTGGAATAGCAATGGGGATATCAGGAACGGACGTAGCTAAAGAAACATCCTCTTTAATTTTAATGGATGATAATTTTGCCACCATAAAGTCAGCGATTAAAGAAGGCAGAAATATATATGAAAACATTCGTAAATTCATACGATATTTATTGGCTTCTAATGTTGGGGAAATTTTGGTCATGCTGTTTGCGATGATTATGGGACTGCCATTACCTTTATTACCAATCCAAATTCTATGGGTAAACCTGGTCACTGATGGATTGCCAGCTATGGCGCTTGGTCTAGACCAGCCTGAAGAGAATGTAATGAAGCGTGGACCTCGCCATCCAAAAGAGGGGGTATTTGCAAGGGGGTTGGGCTGGAAAATTGTCTCGAGGGGCTTTTTGATTGGAATAGCCACCTTACTCGCGTTTATTACTGTCTATCAGTCAAATCCTGATCGTTTACAATATGCACAGACCGTGGCCTTTGTGACCTTGGTGCTTGCACAGTTAATACATGTATTTGATTGCAGAAGTGAAAAATCAATCTTTTCAAGGAACCCATTTGGCAATAAGTACCTGGTCGGGGCAGTCATATCTTCCTTACTTCTTATGGTCATTGCTCTGTACTACCCGCCTTTACAGTCCGTATTCCATACAGTGCCGATAGCTCCACGTGACTGGTTATTGATTATCGGTATGGCTTCCATTCCAACTTTTTTATTGGCAGGTACATTTTATGTAAGTAAATCCAAATAAATTGTGATATAATTTTTAAGGTAGTAGAGTGAGCTCTATTACCTTTTTATTTTTATAATAGAGTGTATAATGTTACTGATTGGAGCTGGGTATGGATGATTTTAAGCATGACAGGGTATGGAAGAGCAAGAACAGAAAACGACGCATTATCCATAACCATAGAAATGAAAAGTGTAAATCATCGGTTTTTTGAATGCAGTATCCGATCACCTCGACAACTGCTTATGTATGAAGACAGAATTAAAAAGATTATTCAGCAAAAGTTGCATAGAGGCAGAATTGAAGTGTTTATCAGCCTGCAGGGCGATGGTAATGTTAAGAGAACCATGACACCTAATTGGGATTTAATTGATCAATTTATGAATATAACTACTGAATTCAATGATAAGTACAGTGCGTATACAGAACCGGAGATGACAGATTTGCTGCATCTCGAACACATTATTCATATCGATGAGAAGGAAGAAGTAAATGCTGACATCGAACATATGCTGATGGATACGGTAGAAGAAGCAGCTTCCCGATTATGTCATATGCGGGAAAGAGAAGGTAACTTCTTGAAAAGTGATTTAATCACGCATGTTCTAATGCTTGAAGCGGAAGTTGAGGCTGTCAGGGAACGGGCACCGGAAGTTGTAAAGCTGTATAGAAACCGACTTAAACAAAAGCTTGATGAAGCGGTTGGCGATACCATTGATCTTGATCAAAACAGGATATTAACAGAAATAGTCTTATTTACAGATAAGGCAGATATCCATGAAGAGATCTTAAGGCTAAAAAGCCATATTGCTCAATTTATAGAATCATTAGAGGCAAGTGGGACAATTGGAAGAAAACTGGATTTTCTGATACAGGAGATGAATCGGGAAACAAATACAATTGGATCTAAAGCCAATGATGCAATAATCGCAAGAAAAGTGGTCGAAATGAAAACAATTCTTGAGAAAATGAAGGAACAGGTTCAAAATGTAGAATAATGCAGTTTATGACCGTACATACAAGCACACACTAGGTGAGAGGGATGGAGGCTGCTTCAATGTCCATAAAGTTGATAAATATTGGATTTGGGAATATTGTTTCTGCTAATCGTATTGTCACCATTGTAAGTCCTGAATCAGCGCCCATTAAAAGGATTATTCAGGATGCCCGCGACAAAGGTTCACTCATAGATGCTACATATGGAAGAAGGACGCGCGCCGTCATTATAACGGATAGTGATCATGTTGTCTTGTCTGCGGTACAGCCGGAGACAGTTGCTGCTAGGTTACATGACCGTGATGAGAGCGTGTTGGAAGGATAGGTGAAAGTTTTGGAAGAAAAAGGATTATTAATTGTTTTATCAGGTCCATCTGGCGTAGGGAAAGGAACGGTCAGAAAAGCGATTTTTTCTCAGCCGGATGTTGATTTTCAGTATTCGATATCAGCAACTTCTAGAAATCCTCGTGAGGGAGAAGTTGATGGTGTGGATTATTTCTTTAAATCCAAGAAACAATTTGAAGAAATGATCGCCAATGATGAACTTTTGGAGCATGCCGAATATGTAGGAAACTACTATGGTACACCGATTGAATACGTCCGCAAAACGTTGGATGAAGGTAAGGATGTATTTCTTGAAATAGAAGTACAGGGAGCGCGTCAGGTCCGTGAAAAGTTTCCTGACGGATTATTTATTTTCCTTGCACCACCGAGCTTAAAGGAACTCGAAAATCGTATCGTAACAAGAGGTACGGAGACAGATGAGTTAATTCGAAACAGAATGAAAGCGGCACGTGAAGAAATCGAAATGATGAACCTGTATGATTATGTAGTTGAAAATGATCGTGTGGAACATGCATGCGAACGTATTAATTCAATCGTGGTAGCTGAACATCTTCGTCGTGAACGAGTGGAAAAAAGATATAAAAAATTATTGGAGGATGATAAATAATATGTTGTATCCATCTATTGACTCATTATTAACAAAAATTGATTCTAAGTATTCTTTGGTGTCTGTCGCAGCTAAACGTGCACGTTATATGCAAGAGTCCGGAGAAGGCACAAGAATTGCAAAGCCCGTATCTCATAAACATGTTGGAAAGGCTCTTGAGGAAATCCATTCTGGTGATTTAACATATCGTGTGGAAACAGAAGGTCGTCTTGACTATTAATAGAGACAGTGGTGCAAAAAACAACCTTAGAAATTATAATAAGGTTGTTTTTTTTGATGATGATATGTTTTCGAATTATATAGTAAAACATATTAGTGCAAATTTAATAGATAATATATGATATAAAAGATGTATCTAAAGGAATTCTTAAGAATACCAGTGATGGAGTGATTAGATGCTTGATAATAAGAAGATACTTGTTTGTGTAACAGGAGGAATTGCTGTATACAAATCGGCCGCATTAACAAGTAAACTTGTTCAGGCCGGTGCGCAAGTTAAAGTTTTAATGAGTGAATCAGCGACGAAATTTGTGGCGCCGCTAACCTTTCAGGCTTTATCCAAAAACGATGTTTATATAGATACGTTCGACGAGAAAATCCCTGGTAAAATCGCACATATCGAGCTCGCAGATTGGGCGGATGCCATTTTGATTGCGCCAGCTACAGCAAATATCATAGCGAAGTTGGCAAATGGGATTGCTGACGATATTATTTCTACCACATTGCTGGCAACTACGGCGCCTGTTTTTATTGCCCCGGCGATGAATGTCCATATGTATCACCATAAAGCTGTGCAACGAAATATGGAGCGTCTTCATGAAGATGGCTATTTATTTATGGAACCATCTGAAGGTTATTTAGCTTGCGGGTATGTTGGAAAGGGCAGGCTGGAAGAACCGGAAACAATTGTTGCTAATTTGGGGACTTATTTTTCTGGTGAGAACAAACCACTGGTCGGAAAAAAAGTTCTGATTACAGCAGGGCCAACTCGAGAACGGATTGACCCTGTCCGTTATATTTCTAATTTTTCAAGCGGAAAAATGGGATATGCTTTGGCAGAGGCAGCGAGCAGATTGGGAGCAGATGTTACGTTGGTATCAGGTCCTGTATCACTAAATCCTCCAGTAGGTGTCAAAGTGATTGATGTTGAAAGTGCTTCTGAGATGTTTGAAGCCGTTATGGACGTCATGGACCATCAGGATATTATCATTGGTACAGCGGCTGTCGCTGATTATAAACCGGCTGTTTATGAAAATCAGAAAATCAAGAAACAAGAAGGAGACAGTACGCTTGAACTAAGTCGCACAAGGGATATTCTTCGAGAGGTCGGTAGAAGAAAAACGAATCAACTTATAATTGGCTTTGCAGCTGAGACCAATCACTTGGAAGAATATGCAAAGAAAAAGCTGGTTAAGAAAAATGCGGATATGATAGTGGCCAATAATGTAACGCATGAAGGTGCAGGCTTCGGAACTGACACTAATATTGTTACCCTGTATAAAAAGGATGGCAGCTTTAGAAAACTCCCTTTATTAAGTAAAGCAGAAGTGGCTGCAGAAATATTTAAAGAGATAGAATCCTTACAAATAAAAGAGGCACCTTTATTATGATTGCAGAAGTGATCGTGGATGTGCCAGCTCAACAAACGGATCGTCCATTCGATTATAAAGTACCAGCGAAATGGACAGGAATTATCCGTGAGGGCATGCGAGTGACCGTTCCATTTGGCCCAAGAAAATTACTTGGCTTTGTCGTTAGGCTAAAGGATCATACAGAAGTTAAAGGATTAAAGACTATCAGCAGTTTATTGGATATTGAACCAGCGATTAATAATGAATTGCTTGATTTGGGGCATTGGCTGGCAGATGAGACGATGTGCTTTAAAATATCGGCATTCCAGGCGATGCTGCCGGCAGCATTAAAAGCCAAGTATGAAAAACAAATTCGGCTTGCTCCCGGAAAACAGATAAATGACCTTCCGGAACAGATTCAGTATTTGTTCGGTAAATCGGAAGCTGTTAGCTGGATTAAGATGCAAAATGATGAATTACTATCTTTTATAAAGGATGAGATTGATAAAGGCAATCTGGAGATTACTGTTCAGGTTTCCAATAAAACAAACATTAAGAAACAAAAATATATTGCTTCTTTATTGACCAAGGAAGAACTACTTGAACAATTAGAGCAGTTAAATGCCAATGCCAGCAATCAGAAAAAATTAGTAGCTTATTTGATTAAGCACCCAGGGGAGCAAATACTTTCAAAAGTGTTGGAAGAAACAGGAATAAATAGTTCGACTGCAATTAAACCTCTTGTCTCAAAGGGCATGGTAAAGATTATTGAGAAGGAAGAATATCGCAGTCCATTTGCCGCAGGGCAATTTAAACCAGATCATTGCCTGGAGTTAACCGCTACGCAACAGGCGGCGATGGATCCAATTACCATAGCCATAAAGGAAAATCGAAATGAAAATTTCCTGCTGTATGGAGTAACGGGGAGCGGCAAAACAGAAATTTATTTACAATCAATCAAGCAAATTGTAGATAGAGGTAAGGAGGCTATTGTTCTAGTACCTGAAATCTCTTTAACACCGATGATGGTAAACAGATTCAAAAGGCGGTTTGGAGATTTGGTGGCTGTCTTACATAGCGGCCTTTCACATGGTGAAAAATATGATGAATGGCGCAAAATCCAGCGCGGAGAAGTTAAAGTAGTGGTCGGTGCCCGTTCAGCTGTCTTTGCTCCATTTACGAATTTAGGCTTGATTATTATTGATGAAGAGCATGAAGGCAGCTATAAGCAGGAGGAAACACCACGTTATCATGCACGTGATGTAGCGCTAAAACGGGCTGCTTATCATCATTGTCCGGTTGTGCTCGGCAGCGCAACACCTTCGCTTGAGAGTTTTGCTAGAGCGAAAAAGGGTGTTTATACACTCTTAACGTTAAAAACCAGAGTGAACCAGCAGGCCATGCCAACTGTTTCCGTCATAGATATGAGGGATGAAATGAGAGGGGGAAACCGCTCCATGTTCTCCCATTTATTATTTGAAAAATTGAAGGACCGTGTAGATAAAGGCGAACAGACCGTTCTGTTGTTAAATAAAAGAGGCCATTCCTCCTTTGTCATGTGCAGAAATTGCGGTTTGGTCGTGACATGCTCAAACTGTGATATTTCAATGACTTTTCATCGTGCCCAATCACTGATGAAGTGTCATTATTGTGGCCTAGAAGAGAGAGTTCCAGAGGTATGTCCCGATTGCGGCAGCGATCATATTCGTTATTTTGGAACTGGTACTCAAAAAGTAGAAGAAGAGTTGGGTAAATTGTTGCCACACGCAAGGGTTATCAGAATGGATGTGGATACGACACGGCGAAAAGGGGCACATGAAGCGTTACTGAAAAAATTTGAAGAAGGACAGGCTGATATCCTTCTCGGAACACAGATGATTGCTAAAGGACTTGATTTTCCAAAAGTAACCTTGGTTGGTGTCCTTACTGCTGATACGATGCTTCACTTACCTGACTTCAGATCATCGGAACGAACCTTTCAACTATTAACGCAGGTCAGTGGACGTGCCGGAAGACATGAATTGCCGGGCGAAGTGGTCATCCAAACCTATACTCCCGAACATTACAGTATTCAGCTGGCATCAGAGCAGGATTATGATGGTTTTTTCATGAGAGAGATGTTCCTAAGGAAACAAAGTGACTATCCTCCTTATTTTTATATTGCTCTTTTAACTATTTCCCATGAGGATGTTTTAAAAACCGTTGAGGCGGCAGATAAAATAACAGCATTTGTTAAACGGCAGGTAGGACCGGAAACGGTCGTATTTGGTCCATCGGCTTCTCCTATGTCCAGAATCAATAATAGATATAGGTATCAATGTCTGATAAAATACAAGCGGGAACCTAATTTAACCTCTATTTTAAAAAAATTGAACGAAACATATGGACGTAATGCCACCCAATCTGGATTACAATTATCGATTGATGTCAATCCGTTCATTATGATGTAAATAGAAAGGCGGAAATGTATAAGTGGCTGTACTACCGATTGTAAAACACCCAGATAAAATTCTTGAAACTCCCTGTAAAAAGGTTGAAGTATTTGATCATAAATTAGCAAAATTACTGGATGATATGTATGACACAATGATTAACGCGGATGGTGTAGGATTGGCTGCTCCGCAAATTGGCCAAAATATACGAGTGGCAATCGTTGATGTAGATGATGAATCAGGTACATTTGAACTGATTAATCCAATTATGCTTTCTGCTAAAGGTATGGACCAGGATGTGGAGGGTTGTTTAAGCTTTCCGAACCTATATGGGGAGGTTGAGCGCCCAACATATGTTAAGATACAGGCACAGGACCGTAATGGACAAACATATATTTTAGAAGCTGAAGATTATTTGGCGAGAGCAATTCAGCATGAAATGGATCACTTGGAAGGAATCTTATTTACTTCTAAAGTCGTCCGTTATATTAGTGAAGAAGAGTTGGAAGGGTATGAAGTTGAATGACTAAAATAGTATTTATGGGAACACCGGATTTCTCTGTCGGTGTTTTGGAACGCTTAATAAAAGATGGATACGAAATCGTAGGTGTAGTAACACAACCTGATCGTCCGGTTGGACGTAAACGCATTTTGACACCGCCTCCTGTTAAGGTGACCGCTGAAAAATACGGCATACCTGTTCTGCAACCCGAGAAAATTCGAGTGGATTCTGAAGTGGACAAGGTACTTGCCTTAAATCCGGATTTAATTGTCACAGCAGCATTTGGGCAAATTTTGCCGAATCGTTTATTAGAGGCACCGGAGTTAGGCTGTATAAATGTACACGCATCCTTACTGCCTGAATTACGTGGCGGAGCACCTATCCACTATGCGATAATGCAGGGAAAAGAGAAGACCGGTGTCACCATTATGTACATGGTAGAGAAGCTGGATGCCGGCGATATGCTGGCTAAAGTGGAAGTTCCGATTGAAGAAACAGATCATACCGGCAGTTTACATGATAAATTAAGCAAAGCTGGCGCTGAATTAGTTTCACAAACCATTCCGAAATTGTTGAATGGAGAAATCACTCCAATCAAACAAAATGAAGAAGAAGCAACTTTCGCTTACAATATTAAAAGAGAACAGGAATTAATCGATTGGACACTGACTGGTGAGGAGATTTATAATCATATCCGCGGATTGCATCCGTGGCCGGTAGCCTATACTTTACTAAATGGAACGGTTATAAAAGTATGGTGGGGCGAAAAAGTGAAGAGCGATAAAAAAGGGAATGCCGGTGATGTACTTGAGATTGAGGAAGATGGATTTATTGTGAAAACAGGCAATGATACAGCAATCAAAATTACCGATTTGCAATTGGCCGGCAAGAAAAGAATGACTGCTGAGCAAATGCTCCGAGGTACAGCCATTATATCAACAGGAATGAAATTGGGAGATTAAAGAATGCCACAAAAAAAGAATGTTAGAGAAATAGCGCTAGATATCCTGGTTTCTGTCGAAAAAAGCCAGGCATACAGCAATCTGTCATTAAACCATGCTATCAAAGAAAATAGCCTCTCTCCACAGGATGTAGGGTTATTGACCGAGTTGACATATGGGACTATCCAACGGAAAATGACACTGGAATACTATGTGAGACCTTTTGTTAAAAATCCTAAGAAGCTAGAATCTTGGGTGTTATCGCTTATTGAAATGACCGTTTTTCAAATGCATTTTCTGGACCGTGTACCTGATCGGGCTGCGATTCATGAAGCAGTGGAAATTGCAAAAAAACGCGGACATCGTGGAATTGCCTCTTTGGTTAATGGCGTACTTCGATCTATTCAGCGTGAAGGAATTCCGTCAGTGGATAGTTTAACGGATCCCCTTGAAAAAATCGCGATCTCAACAAGTCATCCATTATGGCTTGTAAGAAAGTGGGCAAATGAATTCGGTATTGAGCAAACAGAAAAAATGTGTGAAGAAAACCTGCATGCTCCTGTGCAAACTGGCAGAGTAAATGTTACGAAAATCAGCAGAGAAGAATTGATAGAAAAGCTGAAAAGTGAAGGGTATATTGTTGAACCGAGTCTCTTAATAGAGGAAGGGATCCGCTGCCTTAAAGGAAATATGGCTATGTCAGAGAGCTTTAAGGAAGGCCTATTTAGCATACAGGATGAGAGTTCTATGCTCGTGGCCTATGCTTTAGCCCCGAAAGAAAACGAAATCATTTTGGATAGCTGTGCAGCACCAGGCGGTAAAACGATGCATATTGCTGAAAAAATGAATAAGACCGGGCAAATATACGCACTGGATCTTCATGCACATAAAACAAAATTAATTGATACGCAGGCAAAACGACTTGGTTTAACGAATATTGAAACTAAGCAAATGGATGCAAGGAAAACACCGGAATTTTTTGATACGGAAATGTTTGATAAAATCCTTGTGGATGCTCCTTGTTCTGGCTTGGGCGTGTTAAAACGAAAACCGGATGCCAAGTATACTAAAAGTGAGCAAGATTTGAACTCACTCGCGAAAATTCAATTCGATATTTTACATCAAGTATCCCAATTAGTAAAAAAAGGCGGTACAATCGTTTATAGTACATGTACTGTTGGCAATGATGAAAATAATGCAGTTATTGACGCATTTCTTCAGGCACATCCTGAGTTTGAGAAGGATCTTACACTTAAAAACAGAATGCCTGAAAAGGTGAGACCTTATATTATAGATAATAGTTTACAAGTACTACCTCAATATTTTGGAAGCGATGGATTTTTTATTGCTTCTATTCGAAAGAAGGCGTAAGGAATGAGACAAACAACAACTAAGGAAGTAAAGAAGCAGGATAGCCCCCCATCTATTTATTCCTTGCAATTAGATCAACTGAAAGAATGGCTCGAAGAAAACGGAGAAAAAGCATTCCGTGCAACACAGATTTTTGAATGGTTATATGAAAAAAGGGTTTCCTCTTATGAAGATATGACCAACCTATCCAAAGATTTACGTGCAAAACTAAATGAAGCATTTACACTAACGACATTAAAAACACTTGTTCAGCAAACATCAAAAGATGGCACCATTAAATTCTTATTTGAATTACAGGATGGGTATTCCATTGAGACCGTATTAATGCGTCATGACTATGGAAACTCTGTTTGTGTGACTACACAGGTTGGCTGCCGTATCGGCTGTACATTCTGTGCTTCTACTCTTGGCGGATTAAAGCGAAATCTAGAAGCCGGGGAAATTGTTGCACAGGTTGTAAAGGTCCAGCAGGCACTGGATGAAATGAATGAACGAGTAAGTTCTGTTGTTATTATGGGTATTGGAGAACCATTCGATAACTATGACAATATGATGTCGTTCCTGCGAATTATCAACCATGATAAAGGGCTGAATATCGGAGCACGTCATATAACAGTTTCGACGAGTGGAATCATCCCTAAAATATATAAATTTGCAGATGAAAAATTACAAATCAATTTTGCTATTTCATTGCACGCTCCAAATACTGAGCTGCGCAGTAAGCTTATGCCTATTAACAGAGCATACAAGCTTCCTCAATTAATGGAGGCCGTTAAGTATTATGTTGATAAAACAGGCAGAAGGATTACATTTGAATATGGACTTTTCGGTGGTGAAAATGACCAGGTTGAGCATGCCCTTGAACTGGCGGCTTTAATAAAAGATATTAAATGCCATGTGAACTTAATCCCGGTCAACTATGTTCCTGAACGGGAGTATGTAAGAACACCAAGAGAACAAATTGATCTGTTCGAAAAAACATTGAAAGATCAAGGTATAAATGTGACAACGAGAAGAGAGCAAGGTCATGATATTGATGCAGCTTGCGGGCAACTGAGAGCAAAAGAAAGGAAAGAAGAGACGAGGTGAAGGGATGAAGGCAGTTTTTAGAACAGACCGGGGCAAGGTGAGAATCCATAATGAAGATCAGGGCGGTATATTTTATAAGGGTAATCCTTCTATGATCTTTGCTGTCATTGCAGACGGAATGGGCGGTCATAAAGCAGGTGATGTAGCAAGTGAAATGGCTGTTTCCAAACTAAAAGAAGCATGGGAGACAGAGTTGCTGACAGATTCACCAAGTTCTATCGAATTGTTTTTAGAAGAGCAAATTAAGCGTGTTAACCGTGAAATTTACGAGCATTCTATGACACATGAGGAATGTGAAGGAATGGGGACAACTATTGTTGGCGTGATTTGTACGGATAAAACAGCCACAATTGTAAATGTTGGAGACTCCAGATGTTACCTTTTGAATGAAAGTGGCTTTAAACAAGTGACTGAAGATCATTCCCTGGTTAATGAGCTTGTACGTTCCGGTCAAATATCTAAAGAAGATGCCGCACACCATCCCAGAAAAAATGTCATCCTTCGTGCACTAGGAACAGAAAAAAGTGTGGATGTCGATATAAAAACAATTAATATTGAAGAGGGGGATCGTCTGTTATTATGTTCAGACGGTCTCTCTGATAAACTTTCTGAATCAGAAATAGAAACCATTATTACGAGCAGTGAATCATTAGACCATATTGCAGGTACATATATTCAAAAAGCTAATGAAAACGGAGGAGAAGATAATATAACTCTAGTAATCCTTCTGCACAGCTTTGAAAGTGAAGGTGGGTGAGTTATATGTTGGCCGGCAAACGCATTAGTGACAGATATAAGATTATCCGCATGATTGGTGGAGGAGGCATGGCAAATGTATACCTGGCAAGAGATATGATACTTGACCGGGACGTTGCATTGAAAATTCTTCGTATGGATTTTTCCGATGATGAGGAATTTATTAGGCGATTTCATCGGGAAGCCCAATCCGCCACAAGTTTGACGCATCCAAATATTGTAAGTATCTTTGACGTTGGGGAAGAGGGAGATATTTATTATATTGTGATGGAATATGTCGATGGAATGACATTAAAACAATATATTCAGACCTATTCATCGATTCCAGTTGAAAAAGCATTGGATATTATGAAACAAATCACATCGGCTGTATCGCATGCCCATCAGAACCATATTGTACATAGAGATATTAAGCCACACAATATATTAATTGATCACGACGGTAATGTGAAAATTACTGACTTTGGGATCGCGATGGCTCTTAGTGCAACTTCCATAACGCAGACGAACTCTGTCCTCGGGTCTGTTCATTATTTGTCTCCTGAACAAGCAAGAGGCGGAATGGCGAATAAAAAGTCGGATATTTATTCTCTTGGAATTGTTATGTTTGAATTAATCACCGGGAGATTGCCATTTTCTGGTGAGTCTGCCGTTTCAATAGCACTGAAACATCTCCAATCAGAGACCCCGGCTCCAAGCAGGTGGAATCCATCGATTCCTCAAAGTGTGGAAAATATCATCTTAAAAGCAACGGCTAAAGATTCATTTCACCGGTATGCAAGTGTGGATGAAATGAAAGAAGATATAGAAACGGCTCTAAATCCGGAAAGATTAAACGAAAGTAAGTTTTCCATACCAAATGATGATGATGTAACAAAGGCGATTCCGATTATAACGAATGATGATTTGTTTAAGAATTATGATGAGACGAAAGTCGTACCGATTGATGAAGATACTGTATTAATGGAGCAGGTTAACGGATCAGCAGGAAAAAATGCCTCTGTGAAAAAGCAAAAGAAAAAGAAAGATAAAACAAAAAAGAAAAAACAGCAGTCTAAGAAAAAGAGAGAATGGCTTAAGATAACAGGAATTATTTTAACATCACTCATTCTGCTTGCGATTCTGGCGCTCTTGATTCTGCCGGGAATGTTTGCCGCAAAGGATGTTGAGGTACCTGATATTAAAGACACACAATTGGAGAAAGCCATGTCCACTCTAATTGAGCAAGGCTTCGAAATCGGAGACACAATTGAGAAACCTGATGAAGAAATTGCAGCTGGAAATGTGATTAAAACAGACCCTGAAGCAGGAGATACCGTTAAAGAGGGTGCGGTTATTAATGTCTATTTCAGCAGTGGAAAAGAGCAAGTGGAGGTCCCCGATTATGAGGATCGTCATTATGAGGATATTAAGCCGCTAATAGAAGAATTTGGTTTTAGAGATATTGAAATTAATAGGGTAAATGATGATTCAGTAGCTGGGACTGTACTTGAACAAGAGCCTAGGCAGGGAGAAGAAGTCATCCCTTCAGAGACAATATTAATATTAACACTAAGCAGTGGACCTTCCAAACTTACTCTCAAAGATTTAACTGATTATAATCAGAAGGCACTGGATGATTACGAGGCTGATACGGGACTACAAATCACCATAGCAAGAGAGGAATACAGTTCAACGATTAAAGAGGGTCAAGTCATTTCTCAGGAGCCTGCAGCAGGAACGGCTGTTGAGGTTGGTTCAGAAGTAAAAGTAACTATTTCCAAAGGGGAAGAAGAAATTCCACCTAAAGAAACGAGTAAAGAAGTGACCATAACGTATGATGAAGAATTAGCCGGTGTGCCTCAAATGGTGACAATACTGATTGAGGACCTGAACAATAATATGACAGAACCAGTAGATACATTTGAAATAACAAAAACTGTCAAAAAAACATTACAATTTACCATACCTCATAATGGTAAAGCAGGGTATAAGATCATAAAGGATAATAGTGTTTATGATGAAGGTGTAATTAGTTATTCGGACAGTTAACAAAAAGGAGGGCCTATATGCCTGAAGGCAAAATCATTAAAGCGTTGAGTGGCTTTTATTATGTAGCTGATGAGGGTAAAATCGTTCAATGCAGAGGCCGGGGTATTTTTAGAAAACAAAAGGTTACGCCTCTTGTCGGAGATACGGTTATTTATCAAGCGGAAAATCCAACGGATGGATATATCATGGAAATTAAAGAACGCAGGAATGAATTAGTACGTCCGCCCATTGCCAATGTAGATCAGGCCATTCTTGTGTTTTCAGCTGCAGAGCCCGAATTCAGTACGAACTTATTGGATCGATTTTTAGTATTGGTTGAATCTAAGAATATTGAACCAATCATTTGTATCAGTAAAATGGATTTACTGGATTCTGAAGGTGAGAAGAAGATACAAGATTATGCAGAACAGTACAGAGAAATTGGATATGAGGTCATTTTAACGTCTTCTTTGGAGGAATCAGGGATATCTGAGTTACAGCCTTACCTGAAAGGGAAAATCTCAGTATTTGCCGGACAATCCGGAGTTGGTAAATCATCTCTGCTAAATGTACTGGATCCATCTCTAAATATAAAAACCAATATAATTTCCTCTCATTTAGGCAGAGGAAAGCATACAACAAGGCATGTAGAGCTTATTGATCTTGGGGATGGCTTATTGGCAGATACACCGGGATTCAGTTCTCTTGAATTTAACGAGATCGAAGCCGAGGAGTTAACTGGTTGTTTTCCAGAATTAAGAGAAAAAAGCTCGGAATGTAAATTTAGGGGTTGTCTTCATGTTAAGGAGCCCAAATGCGCTGTTAAACAAGGTGTTGAAACGGGCGAGATAGAGGAATACAGATATAATCATTATTTGCAATTCCTTGAGGAAATTAAAGATAGAAAGCCGAGGTATTAACTATGGTTAAAATTGCTCCATCCATATTATCAGCCGATTTTTCAAAATTGGGAGAGGAAATCCGTGATGTTGAAAGAGGCGGAGCAGATTGGATTCATATTGATGTGATGGATGGTCATTTTGTTCCCAATATAACGATTGGCCCACTTATTGTTGATTCCGTGCGTCCTATTACCAAATTAACGCTTGATGTTCATCTCATGATTGAAAATCCGGATCAATATATAGAAGCCTTTGCAAAAGCTGGTGCCGATTATATAACGGTCCATGCAGAAGCTTGTACGCACTTGCATCGTACGATCCAGTTGATAAAATCTTTTGGGGTTAAAGCAGGTGTAGTATTAAATCCTGCCACATCTCCTGATGTTTTAGATTATATTCTGGAAGATATCGACATGGTTCTTTTAATGTCTGTAAACCCAGGCTTTGGCGGGCAAGTCTTTATACCAAGTGTTCTGGAAAAAATAGAACAGGTGGATAAAATGATTAAGGAAAAAGGCTTATCCATTGAAATCGAGATTGATGGCGGTGTAAATGAAGAAACCGCCAGACTATGCATTGATAAAGGTGCTACTGTGCTTGTGGCAGGATCTGCTATTTATAATAAAGAAGACAGGAAGAAAGCGATCGCAGCCATTCGCGGCGAGTAATCTATTGAGTGTTTTGCGCTGATAAAAGAAGGATCTATAAAGCAATGAGGATTCTTCATATGAATGGGCATTATATACAGGTTGTGTAGGGAAAATGTGTTTTTCGAACGTCAATCGCGTTTATGCCTGAATAGTGAAAGAATTCTGTAAAAAGTAATAAGGAAAGGGTTGTCCATTAAGTTACAAGAGGATAACCCTTTTTTGTATGACAAATGAGTAAAGGAGCATACCTTATGGAAATTAATATTGTTGCCGGTGGTCCTGCTATGTACATTCCTAATTTAAGAAAGTTACGTAGTGAAGGAAGTGAAACAATCTGGATTGGTGTGGATCGAGGCTCATTACGGATTTTGGAGGCAGGTATTCATCTTAATAGTGTTTTTGGAGATTTTGATTCTATATCTAAAGAGGAATTGAAACAGGTGCAGGATAATTGCGACCTCTTTTTTGAGTTTCCTCCAGAAAAGGATGCTACAGATCTGGAATTGGCTCTTGAATGGGCTTATACCCAAAGTCCGGAAAGAATCACGGTTTATGGAGCAACAGGCGGCAGGATGGACCATACCCTCGCTAATATCATGATGCTGCTTAATAAAGACAATCTAAAAAAAAATATTCCAACAAGTATAGTGGATCAGAATAATATTATCACGCTTTTTGAACCAGGATCTTATGTAGTCGAAGATACGGATTTCAAATACATATCTTTTATACCGATTACCGATGAGGTAGAGGGATTGACGCTTTTGAATTTTAAATATCCTTTAGCAAATCGTACCTTATACCGAGGCAGGACATTGTCAGTCAGTAATGAATTAAATTTCAAAACTGGTACTTTTTCGTTTTCGAATGGCATATTATTGGTGGTAAGAAGCAGAGATTGAATGAACTGTTGGACTTTTTACTATTATATGAATGTAAAGTGATTAATGAGAACTGGGCAGAGCTAAGGAGGGACACAATGAAATTTTATACGATTAAGTTGCCCCGATTTTTGGGAGGAATCGTTAAGGCTATGTTGGGAGCTTTTAAAAAGGGTTAAATTTAATATAATATGGCACCCTGCTATGGGGTGTTTTTCTTGTAGGATTAAGCGTTTTTTCACTATATGATTCGCACAAAAAATCCCGACCCATACTCTAACTTGGAGCGAATCCTTTGGATCAATACTAAATAAAATAGTAAAAACATAAGACTAAACAGGGATAAATAGGGGAAAAATGAACAAGCATCCTTTAAAAGGATGCTTGTTCTCGTTTATTATACGCGTTCAACTTTACCAGATTTTAACGCTCTTGTAGATACGTATACTCTTTTCGGTTTACCGTTAACAAGAATACGAACTTTTTGAACGTTAGCTTTCCATGTACGTTTGTTAGCGTTCATGGCATGAGAACGATTGTTTCCGGAAGTTGTTTTTCTGCCGGTAATAAAACATTTGCGTGACATAGCCCAATTCCCTCCTTACTGCCTATATTAATCATTTCTTTTTTAGTCGGTCTCTTCAAAAGATACTTTAATAATTTAACATACCTATCACTATAATGCAATACAATTGAAAAGGTCTTTCAAGAAAAAAACCTTGACATACGATTTTAACTTTGATTAATTGGTATAGGATAAGGGCTTTCCATTCAAAAGTGATTATAGTAAAATAGATTCTAGCTATGGTGACCATAAAGGGGGAACAAATATGTCCATTGAAATGAGTACGAAATACGGACAAATAGATATTTCGAATGATGTATTAGCAATCATTGCAGGTGGTGCAGCCGTAGATTGTTATGGAATCGTCGGTATGGCATCCAAACATCAAATTAAAGATGGAATTAGTGAAATCTTACGTAAAGAGAACTTCTCCAAAGGAGTAGTAGTCAGACAGAATGAAGATGAGTTACATATTGATATGTATATCATTGTAAGCTACGGAACAAAAATTTCCGAAATCGCTCATAATGTACAATCTAAAGTTAAATATACATTAAACCAAACTGTTGGATTATCGGTAGAATCCGTTAATATTTTTGTTCAAGGGGTTCGGGTTACGAATCCGTAATTTAAGGAGGAAAATTGAGTGGCTATAACATCTATTGACGGCAAAAGATTCGCCGAAATGGTCATACAGGGTGCGAACAGGCTGTCTGCCAACGCTAAATTAGTTGATTCGTTAAATGTATTTCCTGTTCCGGATGGTGATACAGGAACGAACATGAATTTATCCATGACATCAGGAGCTAAAGAGGTAAAAAACAATGTACAGGATCATATCGGGAAGGTTGGTTCATCTTTAGCAAAAGGATTGCTGATGGGTGCGCGTGGAAACTCAGGCGTTATTTTATCCCAATTATTCAGGGGATTTGCCAAAAATATAGAACCAAAAGCAACTATTGACAGTAAGGAATTTGCATTGGCATTTGAAGCTGGTGTGCAAACTGCTTATAAAGCAGTTATGAAACCTGTTGAAGGTACAATTTTGACTGTTGCAAGGGAAGCTTCTAAGGCAGGGCTAACAGCAGCTGAATCAGAAACAAGCGTAATCGCAGTAATGGAGGCTATTGTAAAAGAAGCTAAAGCTTCCCTAAAACGTACTCCTGATTTACTGCCAGTGCTTAAAGAAGTTGGCGTAGTAGATAGTGGTGGCCAGGGATTAGTGTTCGTTTATGAAGGATTCCTAGCTGAGCTAAAAGGTGAAAAGCTTGCTGAAACGCCTGAATTCACACCTAAAATGGATGAGCTTGTGAAAGCGGAACATCATATAAATGTTTCGGGGCATATCAAAACAGAAGATATTGAATTCGGCTATTGCACTGAATTCATGGTACGTTTTGAACCTGAAAAATTGGCGGAAAATCCGTTTAATGAAGAAAATTTCAGAAATGATTTAAGCCAATACGGAGATTCACTGCTTGTTATTGCTGATGAGGATATCGTAAAAGTTCATATTCATGCAGAAAATCCGGGTAATTGTTTAAACTACGGGCAAAAATACGGCACTTTAATTAAAATTAAAGTGGATAATATGCGTGAACAACATTCTGCTATTTTAAATGAAACAGCGAATGAACTGCGGGAAAATGCTGTACCTACCAAAACTGAAAAGAAAGATTTTGGTGTAGTGGCAATTGCTATGGGCGAAGGGATTGCTGACTTGTTCAGAAGCATTGGTGCGGACGTAGTCATTGAAGGTGGGCAAACGATGAACCCATCCACAGAAGATATCGTAAAAGCAATTGAATCCATTAATGCTGATCATGTTTACATCCTGCCAAATAATAAAAATATTATTATGGCAGTTGAACAGGCTTCTGATGTAATAGAAAAGCCCGTTACGGTAATCCCTAGTAAAACGATTCCTCAAGGGTTGACTGCCTTGTTGTCCTTTAATCCTGCTTCTCCAGCAAGTGATAATGAGGAAATGATGAAGGATGCCTTAGAGAATGTTATTACGGGACAAGTTACGTTTGCGGTACGTGATACAAGCATAGAAGGACTTGAAATTGAGAAAAACGATTATATGGGTCTGATTGATGGTAAAATTAAAGTGAAAAACAAGGATAGAGTGGAAGCTGCTAAACAAGTGCTGGAAAACATTCTCGATGATGCAGAAATCCTAACTATTTTGTATGGGGAAGAAAGTTCCCAGGATGAAGTGGATCGTCTTGTTCAATATTGTGCGGATACTTATCCAGATGTAGAAGTTGAAGTGCATAATGGGAAACAGCCATTGTATTCCTATATATTTGCTGCTGAATAAAAACACATATCAATCATTACAATAATAGAAGGGGGAAACCCCTTCTATTTCAGTATGTATAGGTTTTTTCACATTTTTGTACTGGAGAGGGTATGTAATGAAATATAAAAGTGTATTTGATATTATCGGTCCGATTATGGTTGGTCCATCCAGTTCCCATACGGCGGGGGCGGTAAGGATAGGACGGGTGGCGAGAAGCCTGTTTAACAGACAGCCTAAATGGGCGATTGTTTCTTTTTACGAATCTTTTGCTAAAACGTACAAAGGGCATGGTACAGATGTGGCTATTGTGGCAGGATTACTGGATTATGATACATCGGACCCGCGTCTTATCCGTTCTCTTGATATTGCCAAAGAGAAAGGCATGCAGATAACTTTTGTGGAAGAAGATGCCATAACAGACCATCCGAATACGGTCAGAATCAGAATGGGTGATGATGAAGGTGAGTTGGAATTAGTCGGTATTTCGATTGGCGGAGGTGCAATTGAAATACTTGAACTGAATGGGTTTGAACTGCGCTTATCAGGCCATCATCCGGCCATTTTAGTTGTCCATGATGATCGATTCGGTGCGATTGCAAGTGTATCCAATATTCTTGCCAAGCATGAAATTAATATTGGACATATGGAAGTTTCACGGCAAGATGTAGGAAAGATGGCGCTCATGACAATAGAGGTCGATCAAAATATCGGTCAGGATATTTTAGAGGAAATTTCATTATTGGACCATGTAAAACAAGTTACAAAAGTTTCGGATTAAAGTGCAGATAATCCTTTATGAGGAGGTTGCTATATGTTTCGCAATGTTGCCGGATTGGTTGAACTTGTTGAAAGTAAAGTTGAGAAGATATCTGACATTATGAATCTGCGGGATGCAGTATACAAGGCTGAAGCCGTAAAAGAGCTGAACGCTGTAATGGGAACGATTTATGTTACACCAACGGACCGAGAGTTGGAATCAAGAATATTTGGGGTTTTACTTAAAAATGGATAGATTAAATGATTTATCAGTAGATACAGTAAAAGGGATAGGGCCAGAATCCGCTATGCAGCTAAATAATATTGGCATCTATACAGTTGCGGACTTGCTTGAGTATTTTCCTTATCGTTATGAAGATTATAGAATAAAAGACATCGTGGAAGCAGCCCATGATGAACGGATAACTGTCGAAGGGGTCATTCAATCAGCCCCTAATTTAACCTATTTTGGACGGAAGAAATCTCGTTTGAATGTTAAGCTGTTAACAGGCCGTCATATCATTACTGTAACTTTTTTTAATCAGCCATATATTAAAAATAAGTTAACACTGAATGAAACGATAACCGTAACGGGGAAATGGGATAAAAACCGTTTAACCCTGACGGCATCTGAATATAAACTTAGCTCTCAGGCAAGGGAACAGGAATTTGAGCCAGTGTATCATGTTAAAGGTGATCTCTCTGTCAAATCACTTCGTAAATGGATTAAATCAGCCTACCTTACCTATCATGAGAGAATCGTGGAAATATTGCCTGAAGATTATCTTGTGCAATATAAGTTGCCGGAAAGAGGACTGGCCTTACGTTACTTGCATTTCCCCCAAAATGCGGCTGAAGTAAAGCAAGCCCACAGAAGATTTGTCTATGAAGAATTTCTCTTGTTCCAAATTAAAATGCAAGCTCTCAGAAAAGTGAAGCGAGAAAATTCGAATGGCCAAGTGCATGCATATGATAATCAAAAATTGAAGAAGTTTATTTCGTCTTTACCATTTGAACTGACCGATGCGCAAAAAAAGGTCATTAATGAAATTGCACTGGATATCAGGTCTCCATACCGCATGAACAGATTGCTCCAGGGTGACGTTGGTTCAGGAAAAACGGTGGTGGCGGCTATCCTGCTATACGCTGTTGTGACAGCAGGATATCAGGGAGCTTTAATGGTACCTACAGAAATTTTGGCAGAACAACATGCCAATTCCCTATTTGAACTACTGCAGCCATTTGCTGTAAATGTAGCTCTCCTTACATCAAGCGTGAAGGGTAAGCGCCGACGTGAAATGATGGAAATGCTTGAGCGAGGAGAAATTGATATTTTGATAGGGACACATGCTTTAATTCAAAAAGATGTGAATTTTAAAAAGCTTGGACTTGTGATTACGGATGAGCAGCATCGATTCGGTGTAGAGCAGCGCCGGATCTTGCGAGAAAAAGGTGAAAGTCCCGATGTGCTATTCATGACAGCTACACCTATCCCGAGGACGCTTGCCATAACGGTCTTTGGCGAAATGGATGTATCTATCATTGATCAAATGCCGTCAGGAAGAAAGAAAATAGAAACGTATTGGGCTAAGCATAATATGCTGGACAGGATTCTGACTTTTATGAGTAAAGAATTAGAACAAGGGCGGCAGGCTTATGTGATTTGTCCTCTAATTGAGGAGTCTGAAAAGCTTGATTTGCAAAATGTACTGGATGTTCATACGGCTATGACGCAGTATTTCAGTCCAAAGTACTCTGTTGGGCTTATGCATGGTAAGCTTCCTGCCGATGAAAAAGATGAAATTATGCGCGGTTTTGGGAATAATACTATTCAAGTACTTGTGTCAACAACCGTTGTAGAAGTGGGTGTAAATGTACCAAATGCTACAGTGATGATGATCTATGATGCTGAGCGATTTGGATTGTCGCAGCTTCATCAATTAAGAGGCCGTGTAGGCCGGGGTGCTGACCAATCTTACTGTATCTTAATAGCAGATCCGAAGACAGAAGTGGGAATTGAACGATTAAATGCGATGTGTGATACAACAGATGGATTTGCGTTAAGTGAGAAAGATCTGGAATTAAGAGGTCCGGGAGATTTCTTTGGAAGAAAGCAAAGTGGGGTACCTGAATTTAAAATAGCTGATATGGTCCATGACTACCGTGCGCTTGAAACGGCCAGGAAAGATGCGGAAGAATTAATTGCGGGATCTGAATTCTGGACGGATGAAAAGTATAAGTACCTTAGAGATTACCTGTCAAATTCAGGAGTTCTCGAAGGTGAGAAATTAGATTGATTGACAGATTGCTTGTTGGAGTCCGAAAAATTCTTGCAATCTTTTTTTTATAATTATATACTACTATTAGTACCTAGTCATAACACTTCGGAAGGTGAAGGCTTTTGAAACGAAACAAGAAGGATAGACAAGCTATATTAAAGGATATGATACAAGATAATCCTTTTATTACCGATGAGGAATTGGCTGAACAATTACTGGTTAGCATACAAACGATTCGCTTGGATCGTTTGGAATTATCCATCCCGGAATTGAGAGAAAGAATAAAGTCTGTTGCTGAGAAGAGAATGATAGATGAGATCAAATCTCTGCCTGTTGATGAAATTATAGGAGATATTATTGATCTTGACTTGGACAATAGTGCTATTTCTTTATTAGATATAAAACCTGAACATGTGTTTAAACGAAATAAAATTGCCAGAGGTCATTATTTATTTGCCCAGGCTAATTCACTGGCTGTGGCGGTAACGAATGAGGAACTGGCCTTAACAGCAAAAGCTGCCATTCACTTCACAAAATCTGTGTATGAAGGCGATCGTGTGATTGCGAAAGCTAAGGTTATAGAAGTGGATAGGGATAAAGGAAGATCCCTGATTACGGTACACAGCTTTGTAGGTAAAGAGCTGGTCTTTAAAGGGGAGTTTTCCATGTACAGAACAACTACTGAGAAAAAGGATGAACAAAAATGAAAATTGCATTAGATGCTATGGGTGGAGATCATGGTCCAAAGGAATCTGTAAAAGGCGCAGAAAAAGCGATTAAAGCTTTTCCGGATTTGGAAATCGTGCTTATGGGCAATGAGACTGAGATTAAAAATCATCTAACTTCTACAGAACGGATTACGATCATCCATACGGATGAAGTGATAACCGGTGAAGATGAACCGGTGAGAGCAGTACGAAGAAAGAAAAATGCATCAATGGTTCTTGCTGCTCAGTATGTTAAGGATGGACAAGCCGATGCATGCATCTCGGCTGGAAATACGGGTGCTCTAATGGCCGCGGGGCTCTTTGTGGTTGGAAGAATTGATGGGATTGACCGACCTGCGCTTAGCCCGACATTACCGACAATCGATGGGAATGGATTTGTATTATTAGATGTAGGAGCAAATGCAGATGCAAAGCCTGAACATTTATACCAGTATGGATTGATGGGATCTGTATATGCTGAAAAGGTTCGTAATATTAAAAATCCTCGGGTTGGATTGTTGAATATTGGAACAGAAGAAAAAAAGGGGAATGAGCTGACCAAACAGGCATTTGCTTTATTAAAGGATGCTGACTTTAATTTTATTGGTAATGTAGAAGCCCGGGACTTGTTAAATGGTGTGGCTGATGTTGTGGTTACAGATGGGTTTACCGGAAACATGGTTCTCAAAACAACAGAAGGAACTGCTTCTGCTTTATTTAAAATGTTAAAAGAAGCTATGATGGTTGATTTAAAGAGCAAATTGGCGGCGGCTGTTTTAAAGCCTGGATTTAAAGAGTTGAAAAACAAGCTGGATTACTCTGAATACGGTGGGGCTGGACTATTTGGATTAAAGGCTCCTGTCATTAAAGCGCATGGTTCTTCAGATGCGAATGCATTCTATAATGCTATACGCCAAGCAAAAATTATGGTTGAACATCATGTTGCTGAAACGATTCATGATGCGATAAACGAACAGTAAGGGGAATGAACAATAAGGGGGATAAGATGACTAAATTTGCTTTTATTTTTCCGGGTCAAGGATCACAAACAGTGGGGATGGGTAAAGATATTTACGATAATTATCCGAATGCAAAAACCCTCTTTTTGAGAGCAGATGAATGTTTGGGTGAAGAATTTAGTAAGGTGATTTTCGAAGGTCCGCAGGAAAAATTAACATATACATATAATGCACAGCCTAGTCTTTTGATTACTAGTTTGGCACTACTTAGCGTATTTCGAGAAATGTCTGATCTAAAGCCTGATTATATGGCAGGTCACAGTCTTGGTGAATATACGGCTTATACAGCTGCTGAATCAATCCAGTTTCAGGATGCGGTTAAATTAGTGCGCAATCGAGGCTTGTATATGGAGCAGGCAGTTCCTTCCGGGATGGGAACGATGAGTGCTGTTCTTGGTATGGATGCGTCACATTTAGAAGATGTAACAAGAACGATAACGAATCAAGGAGAACCGGTACAATTAGCGAATTTAAATTCACCCGGGCAGATTATTATCTCCGGAACAACTGAAGGGGTAAGGTTGGCAGGAGAGCTTGCGAAAGAAAAAGGAGCTAAAAGAATACTGCCTTTGGAAGTCAGCGGTCCTTTTCACTCTTCATTGATGAAACCTGCAGCAAGTAAGCTTGCGGAAACACTCAATGAAATAGAAATTCAGATTCCTGATTACCCAATTATCTCGAACTATTCAGGCACTGAAGCTGGAACTGGGAGTGAAATGAAGGAAAGTCTGATCAAGCAGTTGTATTCTCCGGTGAAATGGCAGCAATCAGTTGAATATATGATCAATATGGGTGTGACAACTTTTATCGAGTTTGGCCCAGGGACTGTTCTCTCAGGGTTGGTTAAAAAAATCAACCGCAGCGTAAAAACATATTCAGTAAAAGATATTGAATCATGTAAAAATGTGGTCAATTCACTTGATGCGGAGGTTAAGGCAAATGGGTAAATTGGATGGAAAAGTTGCACTGGTAACGGGTGCATCCAGAGGAATCGGTCGTGCCATTGCCATAGCTTTGGCAAAAGAAGGCGCCTCCGTGGCGGTTAATTATGCGGGAAACAGTGAAAAAGCAGGCCAGGTGGTCAGTGAAATAAAAGAAATGGGCAGAGAAGCAGTAGCTATCCAGGGAGATGTAACGAATGCTGATTCCGTTACTGCCATGGTAAAGAGCGTTACTGAACAATTTGGGAAACTTGATATTTTAATAAATAACGCTGGAATCACACGTGATAATTTGTTAGTTCGTATGAAAGAAGAAGATTGGGATTCTGTAATTAATACCAATTTAAAAGGAGTATTCCTTTGTACGAAAGCCGTATCCAGGCAAATGATGAAACAAAGGCAGGGGCGGATTATCAATATTTCTTCTGTGGTCGGTGTGAGTGGAAACGCCGGGCAGGCTAATTATGTAGCTGCAAAATCAGGTGTCATAGGATTAACCAAGACAACTGCTAAAGAATTGGCGGCTCGAGGAATAACGGTAAATGCTATTGCCCCCGGGTTTATTGAAACAGATATGACCAATGTATTAACTGAAGAAGTTGGAGAGCAAATGCGGAAGCAAATTCCACTGGGCCGTTTTGGATTACCTGAGGACGTGGCTAAAACTGCCGTTTTCCTGGCTTCCGAAGATTCTGGATATATAACAGGTCAAACGATTCAGGTCGATGGCGGAATGGTCATGTAGTGACTAAGTGATTGAATATGTTTAATAACCCTTGTACAATAGACTAGGGTATGATGCTTGAAGGGAGGTGAAGTTGTGTCAGACGTACTAGAAAAAGTATCTAAAATAATCGTGGATCGCCTTGGTGTAGACGAATCCGAAGTTACACTTGAAGCTTCTTTTAAAGATGATCTTGGTGCTGATTCACTTGATGTAGTTGAATTAGTTATGGAACTTGAAGATGAATTCGGTATGGAAATTTCAGATGATGATGCTGAAAAAATTGCAACAGTTGGCGATGCTGTGAACTACATAAAAAGCCAAAACTAATTAGTTTCCTTTGAAAAGCTCCGTATAAATACGGGGCTTTTCATGCTATTATATAAGATGTCTGTATATATGAAAAACACTTAGATTAAAGGAAGACGTTTCTTTTTGTACCTTTTCCATTTCTATGGATTTATATATACTAAAATGTGAGAAACTTTTTAGTCAGATTTAGCAGGGGGTCAATATGCAGAAAAGTAAACGAAAGACAAATACTGATGCGGATTTCATAGCATTTCAGGAAAGGCTTGGTGTATCATTTAACAACATCAACCTATTAAAACAAGCATTTACACATTCATCCTATGTGAATGAGCATCGTCGAAAACCATATGAAGATAATGAAAGATTGGAATTTTTAGGGGATGCGGTGCTGGAATTAACTGTATCGCAATTCTTATACAAAAAGTTCAATACGATGAGTGAAGGAGAGTTAACAAAACTTAGGGCGGCAATTGTTTGTGAACCTTCCCTTGTTAAATTTGCCCTTGAATTTTCTTTTGGACCTTTAATTTTATTGGGTAAAGGGGAGGAAATGACAGGTGGAAGAGAACGACCGGCTCTTCTGGCAGATGTCTTCGAAGCGTTTATCGGCGCCTTATATTTAGATCAGGGATTAGATGTTGTGATTGAATTTTTAAATAAATCAGTCTATCCAAAAATTAATAACGGTGCTTTTTCTCATGTGATGGATTTTAAGAGCCAGCTGCAGGAATTGGTTCAAAAAGACGGAATTGGTATACTGGAGTACAAAATACTGAATGAAAAAGGCCCTGCTCATAACAGAGAATTTATAGCGAGAGTATCCCTGAATGGACAGGAGTTTGGGGCAGGTAAAGGCAAGTCAAAAAAAGAAGCAGAACAGCATGCTGCACAGCAAGCACTTATTCACTTGCAGAAAAGCAGTAAATAAATAATTAAAAGGCAGTTGGGTACCATGTCAGAAGATAAACAATTGTTTTTGAAACAGTTGGATATAGTAGGATTTAAATCTTTTGCTGAACGTATCTCCGTTGAATTTGTCTCAGGTGTAACTGCTGTGGTAGGTCCGAATGGGAGTGGCAAAAGCAATATAACAGATTCAATTCGTTGGGTGTTGGGTGAACAATCTGCAAAATCGTTAAGAGGAACCAAAATGGAGGACATTATCTTTGCTGGAAGTGACTCCAGAAAAGCTCTTAACTTTGCGGAAGTTACGCTAACATTAAATAATGAGAGTCAGTTCCTTCCGATTGATTTCCATGAAGTTAGTGTCACAAGAAGGGTAACCCGTTCTGGTGACAGTGACTTTTTCATTAATAAAAAACCATGTCGACTTAAAGACATCGTTGACTTATTCATGGATTCAGGCCTTGGGAAGGAAGCTTTTTCAATCATAAGCCAGGGAAAAGTAGAAGAAATTTTAAGTAGTAAAGCTGAAGAACGACGCACGATATTTGAAGAAGCAGCTGGTGTATTAAAATATAAAACGAGGAAAAAGAAAGCGGAAGTTAAGCTGGAGGAAACAAGAGCTAACCTAAACCGTGTTCATGATATTCTGCATGAATTGGAGGGGCAGGTGGAGCCGCTTCAAATCCAGGCATCTATCGCCCGTGATTATCTTCAGCAAAAAGAGGAGCTTGAGGAGTTTGAAGCTGCCTTGCTTGTATACGAGATAGAGGTCCTTCATGAAAAATGGACAGCTTTGTCAAAACAGCTAAAAGAGCATCAAACAAAGGATTCCGAATTCAGTTTATTAATTCAGGATAAAGAATCTGAAGTAGAGGCGATTCGCTTACAATTAACAGAGCTTGATAATCGAGTTCAATCACTGCAGTCTACCTTGTTATCTGTCAGTGAAGAACTGGAGAAGGTAGAGGGGCGTAAGCAAGTCCTAATTGAAAGAATGAAGAATGCGAGCCAAAATAAGCAGCATCTCGAAAAAAGTTTGCAAATTTGGAGAGATAAATTAATTCAGGTAACAACTATCCGAGATGAAAAAATGGGTAGGTTACATCATCTACAGGCTGAAACGAAAAAATCGAAACAGAAATTGCAAGAGAAACAAAGTTTGCTCAGTAACTTTGATGGAGATTTGGAAGCTAAGATTGATGCGTTAAAAAGTGAGTACATTGAACAGTTAAATCAGCAGGCAGCGGCAAAACATGAGCTAACCTATCTGGAACAGCAATTAAGCCAGCAGCAAAATAAACATGCAAAGCTGGATCGGGATAATGAAAAATTATTGTCTTCCAGGGAACAGGTTACAGCTCGTTTGAAGGAAACGGAAATTCGCCTTCATGCCATCCAGCATGATTTGGAAAATCAAATTCACCGTTATCGCGACTTGCAGCGCTCACATGAAAATTTAAAGACTCAATATGAAAAACAAGAAAAAACTCTTTATCAGGCTTATCAATACTTACAAAAAGCAAAATCAAGAAAAGAAATGCTTGAAGAGATGGAAGAGGACTACTCCGGATTTTTCCAAGGTGTAAAGGAGATTCTGAAAGAAAAGAATAAAAATTTACATGGAATTGAGGGAGCTATTGCTGAATTGCTTCACGTGCCAAAGGATTATGCTATTGCGATTGAGACTGCATTAGGCGGAGCTTTACAAAATATCGTTGTAGAAGAAGAACAACATGCCCGTTCAGCAATCGCCTTCTTAAAACGAAACCGGTTGGGGAGAGCTACGTTTTTGCCTTTATCAACTATCAAAGGCAAGCATGTTCCATTACAGATATTGCAGACTGCCGCGTCCCATCAGGCCTTTATTGGGCTTGCTGCTGATCTTGTGCAGTTTGATGAGAAATATAAAGACGTCATAGCGAGTCTTTTGGGTAATGTTTTCATTGTAAAAGATTTGGTTGGGGCCAACGAAATTGCAAAACTTGCCGGATATAGATATAGAATTGTCACTCTTGAAGGAGATATTGTCAGTCCTGGAGGAGCGATGACGGGCGGAGCAAACAGGCAATCTGGTTCTTCAATTCTTTCGCGTAAGGGTGAAAAAGAAGAGCTGGTCGATAAAATCTCTCAAATGGAAGAACAAACAGCTAAACTGGAAGCGCATGTTAAGAAAATAAAAGCGGATTTAGCTGAGTCTGAAAAACAAGTCACCCGCCTTCGTGAAGCCGGGGAGACCCTTCGTCTGAATGAAGAGTCCATTAAAGGACAAATACGGGAATTGAAAATTGAAGAACGCAATGTTAATGAACGCTTGACCATTTATGATATGGAAAAATCTTCGCTCGATGAAGAGCGTCATATGAAAGAAAATCGTAAGAAAGAATTGATAAACAACCTTTCCGCTTACGATTTATCCATAAAACAAATGGATGCTGATATTAGCAGGTATACCGAGCAAAAGCTGATGGATCAATCGAGTAAGGATGTCCTGGTTGAGGAATTGAATGAACTAAAGATTCAATTAGCCTCAAAAACAGAACAGCTCCAGCATCAACAAAATGAAGTGGAGCGTTTGACGTCTGAATTGAATGAAGTAAAACAAAACATACGTGATAGTGAAGAAGATCTTTCCCTGTTAAATGGCGAAATGTCATCGAGTTCCACAGGTGAAACCAATTTGGAACAAACTGCGGCAGAGAAGCTTGAACAGAAAGAACAAGCGGTACGTGATATAAAGGCATTGCGTACAAAGCGAGAAGAATTATTAAAGCTTGTTGAAGAAAGTGAAGTTGAACTAAAAGAGTGGAAACGTCAATATAGAGGTTTAACTGAAACATTAAAAGATGAAGAAATTAAGCTGAATCGATTAGATGTAGAAATGGATGCCCGACTAGATACGCTGAGAGAAGAATACATGCTCACATTTGAAGCGGCTAAAAAGCAATATCAACTTACGGTGGAACCTGAAGAAGCCAAACGGAAAGTCAAATTAATCAAGCTTTCCATTGAAGAGCTGGGAACAGTCAATATCGGTGCAATTGAAGAGTATGACCGTGTTTCTGAGCGATATGAATTTTTATCTGCCCAAAGAGATGATCTGCAGGAAGCAAAAGATACATTGTTTGATGTTATTGAGGAAATGGACGAAGAAATGAAGCGCCGTTTTGAGATTACCTTCAATGCGATAAAAAAGGAATTCAATGTGGTGTTTCCATCGTTGTTTGGTGGAGGACGAGCAGAACTTAAATTAACGGATCCGAATGATATACTGAATACTGGTGTGGAAATTATTGCGCAGCCGCCGGGTAAAAAGTTGCAGAATCTCAGCTTATTATCAGGCGGAGAACGTGCATTAACGGCAATCGCACTTTTATTCGCGATTTTGCGGGTAAGACCGGTACCGTTCTGTATACTGGATGAAGTGGAAGCAGCGCTTGATGAAGCGAATGTATACCGTTTTAGCCAGTATTTAAAGCAATACAGTAAAGAGACCCAATTTATCGTGATAACACATCGTAAGGGAACAATGGAAGAAGCTGATGTTCTGTACGGTGTTACGATGCAGGAATCAGGAGTTTCAAAGCTGGTATCTGTCCGTCTGGAGGAATCCAGGGAATTGATTGAATCAACATAAAGGTGGTAAATACATGAGTTTTTTTAAGAAGCTAAAAGAAAAATTTACTGAACAGACAAGTACTACATCTGAAAAGTTTAAACAGGGATTGACCAAAACAAGGGACTCATTCTCCGAAAAGGTCAATGATTTGGTTGCTCGCTACAGAGAAGTGGATGAAGACTTCTTTGAGGAGCTTGAAGACGTTATGATTCAGGCAGATATCGGTGTCGAGACCGTTATGGAACTGATTGATAAATTGAAATTCGAAGTTAAACGCCGCAATATTAAAGATACAAAAGACGTACAAAGTGTTATTTCCGAAAAGCTTGTAGAAATTTATCAGGCTGGCGAGGAGCAAACTAATGCGGTTAATATTCAGGACGGACA
This sequence comes from Bacillus sp. z26, assembly GCF_058313635.1. NCBI lineage: Bacteria > Bacillati > Bacillota > Bacilli > Caryophanales > Bacillaceae > Bacillus > Bacillus sp. z26. Next base: position 397,891 of record NZ_JBZFQM010000002.1, on the reverse strand, counting down.
GCTGACCGTCATCCTGTTTGTTGGAGTAAATGGTGTTGGTAAAACGACAACGATTGGGAAGCTTGCTCATAAATATAAGAGTGAGGGTAAAAAGGTGCTTTTGGCAGCAGGTGATACATTCCGAGCCGGTGCCATCGAACAATTGGAAGTATGGGGAGACCGGGTTGGCGTAGACGTCATTAAGCAAGGTGCCGGTTCCGATCCTGCTGCGGTTATGTACGATGCCGTACAGGCTGCCAAATCACGTAAAGCGGATATTCTTCTGTGCGACACTGCGGGGAGATTGCAAAATAAGGTTAACCTTATGAAAGAGCTTGAAAAGGTTAAAAAAGTTATTGAGCGGGAAATCCCAGGTGCTCCACATGAAGTGCTGTTAGTTCTCGATGCCACAACAGGACAGAATGCACTAATCCAAACAAAAACGTTTAAGGAAGCAACGGATGTTTCCGGGATTGTTCTGACAAAGCTGGACGGGACAGCGAAAGGCGGAATCGTCATTGCGATTCGCAATGAGCTCGGCATACCTGTTAAATTTGCAGGTTTGGGAGAGCAAATAGATGATTTGCAAGTATTTGATGCTGAACAATTTGTGTATGGCCTGTTTGCTGAATTAGTAGACAAAGCAGAAGAATAAACCTGTACGATAGGGAGAGTCTGGGATCAATCTCAGGCTCTTTCGTTATGTAATAAAGGTGTAACAGAAATATTATATATAGTAGACTTGCGAATTCTTATGATGCTTCATTGTTCCTTGTAACAATCAATATAGGGAGGAGCTGTTTAAGAGAGCGGGACAGCGCTAATCATTGAAATAATCTGTTATTTTACGAAACAAATGAGTCAGGTTCTGCCTTCTATTCTGAATCTTACATTGACCTAAAAACCTTGGTAAAACTAGCTTTATCTCTTTAGGAATGGGTTCTTGACATTCTTTGATTTACCGATTAAACTTGTATATTGTAAAGGTATTTCACTTAACAGAGTTGGAGGGTCAGTAATGCTTGAGAAAACAATGCGGATCAATTACCTATATGACTTCTATCAATCATTGCTGACACCGAAGCAAAAAAGTTATATGTCTCTGTATTATCTGGACGATTATTCCCTGGGTGAGATTGCCGATGAATATGAGGTGAGCCGCCAGGCCGTTTATGATAATATTAAGCGAACAGAAGCGATGCTTGAAGAATACGAGGCTAAGCTTTTACTGTTTCATAAATCACAGGAACGCAGCCTTTTGCTCAATAAGTTAGGAAGTTTAACAGAACAGATTAATGAAAAACATGTTAAAGAACAACTGATTGAGATTATAGCATCTCTTGAAAAGTTAGATTAGGAGGCGGCATAATGGCATTTGAAGGTTTAGCCGACCGACTGCAGGGCACATTGCAAAGAATTCGAGGCAAGGGTAAAGTTACGGAAGCCGATGTAAAAGAAATGATGAGAGAAGTAAAACTCGCACTTCTTGAAGCGGATGTTAACTTTAAAGTAGTTAAGGATTTTATCAAACGTGTCAATGAAAGGGCTATTGGTCAAGAAGTTTTAAAGAGCTTGACACCTGGTCAGCAGGTAATCAAGGTTGTTAAGGAAGAATTGACGGAATTAATGGGTGGGGAACAAAGTAAGATTGCTGTTTCAAACCGTCCGCCAACTGTTATCCTTATGGTTGGTTTACAGGGGGCCGGTAAAACAACAACTACCGGTAAACTGGCTAATCTGCTCCGTAAAAAATATAATCGTAAACCAATGCTTGTTGCTGCCGATATTTATCGTCCCGCAGCGATTAAGCAGCTTGAAACATTAGGTACTCAACTCAGTATGCCGGTATTTTCTCTGGGAGATCAAGTTAGTCCCGTAGAAATTGCCAAGCAAGGGGTTGCCAAAGCTAAAGAAGAGCATTGTGATTATGTGTTAGTTGATACGGCAGGGCGTTTGCATATTGATGAGAATTTGATGGGTGAATTGGCTGAAATTAAAGAAGCTGTGAAACCTGATGAAATTTTCTTAGTTGTAGATGCAATGACCGGACAGGATGCAGTCAATGTAGCTAAAAGCTTTAACGACCAACTCGAAATCACCGGTGTTATTTTAACCAAACTGGATGGAGATACACGTGGTGGTGCAGCATTATCTATTCGTTCAGTAGCTGAAAAACCGATTAAATTTGTCGGTATGGGCGAGAAGCTGGATGCACTTGAACCATTCCACCCTGAACGAATGGCTTCCAGGATTCTTGGAATGGGCGATGTTCTCACACTGATTGAGAAGGCTCAAACGGATGTGGATGAAGATAAAGCGCGTGAGCTTGAGAAGAAGATGCGTACAGCCTCCTTCACATTTGATGATTTCCTGGAACAACTTGCACAGGTCAAAAAAATGGGACCGTTGGATGATATATTAAAAATGCTTCCAGGTGCAAATAAAATTAAAGGAATGAACAATCTTTCCATTGATGATAAACAAATTGCTCACGTAGAAGCTATTATTCAATCAATGACTAAGAAAGAGAAGGAACAGCCTGAAATTATCAATGCCAGCAGACGTAAACGGATTGCCAAAGGAAGCGGAAGACCGATTCAGGAAGTAAACCGCCTTCTGAAACAATTCGAAGACATGAAGAAAATGATGAAGCAAATGACTGGCATGCAGCAAAAAGGCAAGAAAAAAGGCGGCTTTAAGCTACCTTTCATGTAAAAAAATATAGGTGTTAAGAAAAAACACTTTACAAGGGTATATAGATTTGGTAATATACTATCTTGTGTGATACTATTCGGAGGTGCAAGTATAAAATGGCAGTAAAAATTCGTTTAAAACGTATGGGTGCTAAAAAGTCCCCTTTCTATCGTATTGTAGTAGCAGATTCTCGTTCTCCTCGTGACGGTCGTTTCATTGAAACTGTTGGAACTTACAACCCGGTTGTAAACCCAGCTGAAGTGAAAATTGACGAGGAACTTACTCTACAATGGCTTCAAAATGGTGCTAAACCATCTGACACAGTTCGTAACTTGTTGTCTAAAGAAGGCATCATGGAAAAATTCCACAACGCGAAGCAAAGCAAGTAATATAAAGGTCCGTTATGATAGAACTGATTGAAACAATCGTAAAGCCTCTTGTCGATCATCCGGATGACGTGACCGTATCAATGGATGAACAAGCCAGTAAGATTGTTTACGCCCTTTCAGTCAATCAAAATGACATGGGTAAAATAATTGGCAAGCAGGGGCGCGTAGCTAAAGCTATTCGAACAGTAGTGTATACCGCTGCATCCAAGAATGACAAAAAAGTCTATCTGGAAATACGCGATTGAAAAAAAGGAGGGAGTAATCCCTCCTTTTTCTTATATACTCATGAATCTTTGGTGAGGTACTAGGAGTGGTTATGGCTTACCCCCCTTAGAGCCACTTGTCCTCCTCAGGGGGGCAGAGTAGCGTGATGATGTTCTTATAGGATTCGGTTGTGGTGATTATTTAAAGTTATACATTAGCTTAATCACTATAGATTTATCGACAAATAAAGTTTTCTTAATTATTAATGGAACAAGGTGTGCGGCAACCAGTCCAAATGAGCTGGAATCCTGCCAAACTGCGCAGGGATCCAGCCAAACTAGTCGAGAATCCAACCAATTTAGTATTTTGTGTAGTCTTCGTTCCTTAAAACGAGGCCCTTCAGCTTTTTGTCTAATCTAGCTTCAACTCCTAGGCCCTCGAGTCATAAGCAAATACTCTAAGGGAGAAGACCACCCTTCGAGTATTCGTCTTATGCTTTTCGGAGGCCTACAGGATGTAGGTCACGAAGACGTTGCCACAGGACGTGGCGATCTTAGCCTTCGTTCCTTAAGACGAGCTCTTTCAGCTTTTTGTTCAATCTAGCTTCAGGGCCTAGAAGCTCAGGACATAAGCAAAACCTCTACGGGGGAGACCGTCCCCTCCGAGCCTTTGTCTTATGCTCCTCGCTTCTGGGCGAGGCCCTTCAGCTTTTTGTTCAATCTAGCTTCAAGAGCTAGGAGTTCGGGTCATAAGCATAGCCTCTACAGGGAAAATCCCCCTTTCGAGCCTCTGTCTTATGCTCCTCACTCCTGAACGAGCTCTTTCAGCTTTTTGTTGTCTTTTTAGGTGGTTTCGGGATAGTATTAACTTAGGAATGCTGATGGGGATTTGTTTGATTTTTAAGTGGAGACATCCATACATATTACCGCAAAAGAAAGTAACTATAATGATGCTTATAATGGACAGTTTTTACGATTCCTTTAGTGCCGTACTAAAATAGGTTGATTGGTATGTAGGAAAGAGGTGCCGTAATGAAAATACTTCAAAATGTTATAGTGAAACAGGTATTGACAGAAAAGAGCAAGCAGCAGCTGCTGGAGCAATTTGAATCTAAAAAAAACGTGCTGAATAAAGAATGTGATCAGTTGCGTTTTGAATTAAAAAAATTGGAAAAAACAAAGAAATTCCAGCCAGCTAGTTTAATAACTCATTTTGAGAAAGAAATTGATATACGCAAAGAAAAGGTGAAGTTGCTCGACTTTCAAATACAACAGCTTGATATTCTTCCTTATGGAAGTGAATTGAAGGAACGTGAAGTTCAGTCGATAATTGATATTGAAGTAGGGCAAAATTGGGAAGAAGTTGTACAAACTAAAACAATCATCATAAAAGATGGCATCATTGATGAATTTAAATAGAGGTGAACAGAAAGAAATGCAAAAGTGGTTTAAAGTTGGGAAGATTGTCAATACTCACGGAATTAAAGGTGAGGTAAGAATTGTTTCAAGTACAGATTTTCCGGAAGAACGATATAAGAAGGGAAGCACATTATATATCTTCAAAAAGAATTCTGATCAACCGATTGAAGTTACTGTGCAATCTTCAAGGCAACACAAGAACTTTTATTTGTTGACGTTTGCCGGTCATGACACGATAGAAGCGGTAGAAGCTTATAAAGAGGGAGTTCTAAAAATTACCGAGGAACAAATGAGCAGCCTTGGTGAAGGAGAGTATTATTACCATGAAATCATTGGATGTACGGTGTGTACTGCAGATGGTACCGAAATCGGTGTGGTAAAAGAAATTCTTTCACCGGGCGCGAATGATGTATGGGTCATCCAAGGAAAAAGCGGTAAAGAAGTTTTAATTCCTTATATCGATGATGTCGTAAAAGAAATTGATGTAGATACTAAAATGATTACGATTGATCCCATGGAAGGACTGCTGGAGTAATGAGAATTGATATCCTTACATTATTCCCGGAAATGTTCAGTGGTGTCTTTGGATCTTCCATCCTTAAGAAGGCTGCTGAAAAAAAAGCAGTGGAATATCATACACATAATTTTCGGGACTACTCTGATAACAAGCATCAATCTGTAGATGATTATCCATATGGCGGCGGAGCTGGGATGGTTTTGAAGCCTCAGCCGATTTTCGATTGCTTAGAAAAAATCACCCCGGAAGAGCAGGAGAAGAAGCCAAGGGTTATCCTTCTATGTCCACAAGGGGAACGCTACACCCAAGCCAAGGCGGAAGAGCTGGCGAAGGAAGATCAGCTTATTTTTGTATGCGGACATTATGAAGGGTATGACGAGCGGATTAGAGAATATGCCGTGACTGATGAAATATCAATCGGTGATTTCGTATTAACCGGCGGAGAGCTTGGAGCCATGGTGATCATTGATAGTGTTGTTCGTCTCTTGCCTGGAGTTCTGGGCAATGAGGATTCACCGGTACTGGACTCATTTAGTTCAGGTCTTCTTGAGCATCCCCATTATACCCGCCCAGCTGATTTTCGCGGAATGAAGGTACCAGATGTTCTTGTATCGGGTAATCATAAATATATTGATGAATGGAGAAAAAAAGAATCTCTGCGCAGAACTTGGCAAAGACGTCCTGATCTATTGGAGCATTATGAGTTATCTGAAGTAGAAAAAAAATGGCTGGAAGAAATAAAAAGTGAAGATAGATAGTTGCAAATCAGGTGTTTTATGTGATAAGATACTGTTTGTGAGTTAGGGTGTAAAGCCTTTTCTCTTTATAACAATGTTCCGCTGTCATGATCTTAAAGGGCTGATAAGAGCATTGGGTGGAAGGAGTTGAATACGATGCATAAATTAATCGAAGAAATCACGAAGGATCAATTAAGAACGGATCTTCCTTCTTTCCGTGCCGGTGATACTGTAAGAGTACACGTTAAGGTTGTTGAGGGAACTCGTGAACGTATTCAGGTATACGAAGGCGTAGTAATTAAGCGTCGCGGAGGCGGAATCAGTGAAACTTTCACAGTCCGCAAAATTTCCTATGGTGTAGGTGTTGAACGTGCATTCCCAATGCACACACCACGTATCGCTAAATTGGAAGTTATCCGTCGCGGTAAAGTACGTCGTGCTAAGCTTTATTACTTGCGTAACCTACGTGGTAAAGCAGCGCGTATTAAAGAAATCCGATAATTACGTGTGTAACGTGAGTGGATACAGGGAGCTTGTGCTTGCACAAGCTCCTTTTTCACATTATATATATAAAATTATTGATTTTTGATGTGAAATGTATATATTTATACATAAAGGAAAGATATAGGCGGTGTTTCGAAAATGGGTAAATCTAAAGGGAAAAATGAGATCTTTGAGTGGATTAAAGCTTTAGTTATAGCTGTTGTATTGGCAGCAGTTATCCGATACTTCCTATTTGCACCTATATTGGTTGATGGTTTATCGATGATGCCAACGCTGCATAATGAAAATAGAATGGTAGTCAATAAATTATCCTATAAAATCGGTGAACCTGAGCGATTTGATATAGTCGTTTTTCATGCCACAGAAGAAAAAGATTACATTAAAAGAGTAATTGGTTTACCTGGTGATAAAATAGAATATAAAGATGATACGCTTTATATTAATGGAAAGGCTTATGAGGAGCCTTATTTGAATGAGGCGAAGGAACAAGTTATTGACGGACCTTTAACTGAACCGTTTACACTGGAAGAAATTATTGGCCGTGAGACCGTCCCTGAAGGTGAAGTGTTTGTAATGGGGGATAATCGCAGATATTCTAAAGATAGCCGCCATATTGGAACGATAAAGCAAAGTGAAATTCTAGGCAAAACCAGTCTTGTGTACTGGCCGTTAAATGAATTTAGAATTGCTGACTAAAGACTGAAAAGGTGAAGGTATGACTATACAATGGTTTCCCGGGCATATGGCGAAAGCCCGACGTCAAGTAACAGAAAAATTAAAGCTTGTTGATATTATATTTGAGTTGGTGGATGCAAGGCTACCTCAATCATCAAGAAATCCGATGATTGATGAAATCATCCAGCACAAACCGCGGCTGGTTATTTTAAATAAAGCTGATATGGCAGATCAAAGTAAAACAAATCAATGGTTGGCCTATTTTGAAGCTAAAGGAATTAAAGCAGTGGCGGTAAATGCACATCAGGGAACCGGCTTGAAAAGCATTATGGCTGGAACTCAAGAAGTGCTGAGAGAAAAAATAGAAAAAATGAAATCAAGAGGTATAAAACCACGTGCAATCCGAGCGATGATTGTCGGAATTCCGAATGTAGGTAAGTCTACTTTAATCAATAGGCTTGCAGGAAAAAATATTGCTAAAACAGGAAATATGCCAGGTGTCACAAAAGCGCAGCAATGGATCAAAGTTGGTAAGGAACTTGAACTATTGGACACGCCGGGAATCTTATGGCCAAAGTTTGAGGATCAGCAAGTAGGTTATAAACTGGCTATAACGGGTGCTATTAAGGATACAATCCTGAATCTCCATGATATTGCCATCTATGGATTGAAATTCCTGGAACGGGATTATCCTGCGCGTTTGCAGGAAGGGTATAAGCTTGATGCAATCCCGGAAGAAATTGTGGAGGCCTTTGACCATATTGGAAAATTCCGTGGATGTTTAGCAGGGGGCGGTTTGGTCGATTATGACAAAACAGCTGAATTGATTATAAGAGACATCCGTACACAAAAATTTGGAAGATTAACGTTTGAATCTCCATCTGATCTGGAAACTGATGTATAATAAATAAATTGTAGACCCCCTGAGATGGGGGTCTTTACATTTGCTTGGATAAACCGATAATAACTAGGAAGGAAACTGGGGTAATGAAGAATTTACTTACGATATCAGAAATAAAAAATAGATTGATGGAGATACAAACTATGGAGGATCCCTTCATTGAGGAATGCCGCCAGGATAATCGTAAAGGTGTTCAGGCAGCTCTGTCAGTCTTTGAAAAGTCGATAGCAAGAAAGGAAGCAGAAAGACGTCATTTCGAGTCTATATCCGTCTATGAGAGCCAATTAAGAGAAGAAGGATATAAATATATCGTAGGTATAGATGAGGCTGGGCGTGGGCCGCTTGCGGGTCCTGTAGTAGCAGGAGCTGTTATCTTGCCTGAAAAGTTCTATTTACCTGGACTCAACGATTCCAAACAACTCTCTGTAGCAAAAAGGGAGCAGTACTTTGAGTACATACAGGAAAAGGCGCTTGCAGTCGGAGTTGGTATTATCCACAGTCAAGAAATAGATGAAATAAATATATATCAGGCAGCAAAAAAGGCGATGCTTTCCGCAGTAAATCAGTTAAGAGTATTCCCCGATTATGCCTTGATTGATGCGATGGAATTGGAATTGCCAATCCCGCAAATATCGTTAATTAAAGGAGATGCTAAATCCATCTCCATTGCAGCGGCTTCAGTAATTGCCAAAGAAACGAGAGATAGGCTCATGAAAGAATATGCGCAGATTTACCCGCAGTATGGTTTTGAAAAGCATATGGGATATGGCACGAGCAGTCATCTGGAAGCAATAGAAAAGTATGGACCGGTTGATTGGCACAGGATGACATTTGCTCCTTTAAAAGATAAACAGAACTGAGAGAGGTGTGATGTTTTGCAGCCTGTCATGAACATAGAGTCATGGATGAACAAACTCGAGTATAGCAAAGTATCATCGGGTTTTCGCGATGGTCAAATATTCGCCGGTAAGATAACAAAATTTTACCCTCACCAAATGGCGGAAGTGGTGGTGAATGGGACCAAGTTAATGGCAAAAATGGAAGTGCCGGTTGAAGCCCATGTACGCTATTTGTTTCAGGCCAGTCTTCTTGAAAACGGATTGGTTCAACTCAAGGTTGTGCCATCAGGGAGTGGAGGATCCAAAAATGATTTGCCGAATCAACTATTAAATTTATTCCAAGTAAAAAATTCAAAGCTTGGTTCAGAACTGGCTGAAATGGTGGCTTCCAATCAGATGGCTGTTACGAAGGAAAGTTTTACGACTGCACTAAATTGGTTGAATACATTAGAGAATCCATCCAGTGGATTACCGGTAGCTAAAATGGCATTTATGAATCAGCTGCCGGTTCATAAAACCGCATTAGATGCACTTCTATCCCTGCAAACAGGAAAACCGCTAACTAGTATGCTTGAATCATTGTATGAACAACTTAAGGTTAATTCTGAATCTGGCAAATTCACTCACATGGCAAAAATGGTAGACGATATTCTTCAAACAGGTAAAAGTGAAGTCTTTCAAAAAATAGCCTTGAGCTTTTCGGATGAAGATGTGGAACTGATTCAAAAAGCAGGGGTATATTTTAAAGAAGGACAAGCATTTGCATCAAATGAATGCCCTAATAGATTGCAGGAATGGATTGAAAGAGTTAATAAGGGGGTTAGCAATCGACCGCCTGAATTAACAGCTGAAGAATGGGTAAAGGTCCAGGGGAAAATTTTAAACAATGATATGTTCAGTCATCTCAGTCTCGATAAAGACAATACATTATACAAAGTGTTGAATTCTATCATGCAATCACTGGGAATAGGTGGAGTAAAGAATCAATCGGAACAGCAAGGGACAGGTATGTTAAAAGACATATTACTGCAATTAATGACTGAAAATACACCCATACTGCTAAAAAATCAGGCTGAGAATATTCTCACAAGATTAGCCGCATTTCAATTAGTATCACAGGAAACTGGGCCATTACAGAATGTATTTATGCAGATTCCTGTACCATTTCCTGCAGTTGAAAATGATGTAACTTTACAATGGACTGGACGAAAGCGTGAAGATGGGACGATTGATCCTGCTTATTGCAAAATTGTATTTTATTTGGAGCTGCTACACTTAAAAGATACCGTTATCGATATGAACATCCAGAACAGGGTCATTAGTTTGAAGATATGGACTGTTAAGCAAGAAGAAGCTAATGGAGCTTTGAATTCCCTTTTGCCCATATTAAAGGAAAATCTGGCGGAGAAGGGCTATTTGTTATCGACGGTAAAAATAGACGATTTCACACAAAGAAAGACCACAAATTTGGATATGGACAAACCAAAGTATCCTGCATCAGGATATATCGGAGTGGATTATAAAATATGACGACAAGCAGAAGAACTGCCTCTGTTTTAAAATATGAGGAAAATCAGGATGTATCTCCAAAATTAATAGCTAAGGGAAAAGGGATTATAGCGGATCAGATTGTAAAGGAAGCTGAAAAATATCAAATTCCAATTCGGAAGGATCCCAGTCTTACAGAGTTACTGTCACAACTTGAGATTAATCAATCCATACCTGAGGAGTTATATCAGGCTGTAGCTGAGGTTTTTGCCTTTGTTTACAAAATAGATCAAAAAGTAGATATCAAATAATGGAATTTTATCAAAATATAAATCTGTTAGAAGGTTGAAGAGATTTATGGAAATTTCAGTGAGGCATGCTAAATAAGGGCTGATGAAGAGGAAATGCAGCCTTTATTTAGTATGCTTTTTAATTTAATTGATGTAATAGTAGGTAAAAAAATTACCGATATTTGGAGAAAACGCTTTAAATTATTGGACTTTGAATACTAGTTTTAATACAATGAAAACGCAATATAGTTTTTATAGTCTGAAAGTTTTGATGGGAGGATAAGAAATGAATATCCATGAGTATCAAGGTAAAGAGATCCTCAGACAATACGGGGTAAAGGTTCCTAATGGAAAAGTTGCTTTTTCAGTAGAGGAAGCGGTTAATGCGGCAAGTGAACTGGGAACTGCAGTTACTGTTGTAAAAGCGCAAATCCATGCGGGAGGAAGAGGGAAAGCTGGTGGCGTCAAGGTTGCCAAATCGCTGGATGAGGTTCGTACATATGCTGGTGAAATACTCGGCAAAGTATTGGTGACACATCAAACAGGTCCTGACGGCAAAGAAGTAAAACGCTTACTTATTGAAGAAGGGTGCGATATTAAGAAAGAATACTATATTGGTCTTGTTCTTGACAGAACCACTTCAAGAGTCGTGTTAATGGCTTCTGAAGAAGGTGGAACTGAAATTGAGGAAGTTGCTGAAAAGACACCGGAAAAAATCTTCAAGGAAGTTATTGATCCTGTAATCGGATTGACTCCATTCCAAGCTAGAAGAATAGCTTTTAATATTAATATACCAAAAGAATTAATCAATAAAGCAGTTAAATTTATGGATGGTCTTTATACTGCGTTCATCGAAAAAGATTGTTCCATAGCTGAAATCAATCCTTTGGTTATCACAGGTGACGGTGAAGTAATGGCTTTGGATGCTAAGCTGAATTTCGACGAGAATGCTCTTTATCGCCATAAGGATATTGTCGCATACCGTGATATTGAAGAAGAGGATCCAAAAGAAATTGAAGCTTCGAAATATGATTTAAGCTATATTTCTCTTGATGGAAATATTGGCTGTATGGTTAACGGTGCAGGGCTTGCTATGTCCACAATGGATATTATAAATCACTATGGCGGGACTCCTGCAAACTTCCTGGATGTTGGAGGCAGTGCTACGGCTGAAAAAGTTACAGAAGCATTTAAAATTATCCTTTCAGACAGCCATGTTAAAGGGATTTTTGTAAATATATTTGGCGGCATAATGAAATGTGACGTTATTGCAGAGGGTGTTGTCGAAGCAGCCAAGCAAATTGGCTTGCAGGTTCCGCTGGTAGTACGTTTGGAAGGAACGAATGTGGAACTTGGCAAAAAGATATTAGAGGAATCTGGTATTAATGTCACAGCGGCAGAATCAATGGCTGATGGTGCACAAAAAATCGTTTCGTTAATAGGCTAAGACTGGAGGATAAATGAAATGAGTGTATTTGTTAATAAAGATTCAAAAGTAATTGTACAAGGTATTACTGGCTCTACGGCCCGTTTTCATACACAGCAAATGCTTGAATATGGTACTAAAATTGTAGGCGGTGTAACACCTGGTAAAGGTGGTACGGAAGCTGAAGGTGTTCCTGTATTTAATACTGTAATTGAAGCAAAAAAAGCAACAGGCGCCAATGTTTCCGTTATCTATGTTCCGGCCCCTTTTGCAGCTGACTCCATTCTTGAAGCAGTTGATGCGGAATTAGATCTTGTCATCTGTATTACCGAACATATTCCTGTGTTGGATATGGTGAAGGTAAAACGGTATATGGAAGGTAAGAAAACACGTCTGATTGGGCCAAACTGTCCGGGAGTAATTACTCCGGAGGAATGCAAGGTAGGAATCATGCCTGGTTATATTCACAAAAAAGGGCATATAGGCGTCGTTTCCCGCTCTGGTACATTAACTTATGAAGCCGTGCACCAACTAACTCAGGCAGGCTTTGGGCAGTCTTCAGCGGTCGGTATTGGCGGAGACCCTGTCAATGGAACAGATTTCATTGATGTTTTAAAAGCTTTTAATGAAGATCCAGAAACGTATGCGGTTATTATGATTGGTGAAATAGGTGGTACAGCTGAAGAAGAAGCAGCGCAATGGGTCAAAGAAAATATGACAAAACCTGTTACAGGGTTTATCGGGGGTCGCACTGCTCCTCCAGGAAAACGAATGGGCCATGCGGGTGCCATTATTTCGGGTGGAAAAGGGACTGCCGATGAAAAAATCCGTGTGATGAATGAATGCGGCATAAAAGTGGCAGAAACTCCGGCTGTAATGGGCGAAACTATGTTGCGTGTACTAAAAGAAAAAGGGCTTTACGATCAGTGTAAAACTCATTAATTTATCAAGACAGCCTCCCCTTATCCTAATTAAGGGGAGCGTCTTTATATATATTTCAAAAAAAATATGAGGTGAAACTGTTATGGATGAATGGAAGAACAGACTTGTACATCTTGACCATTGTCGGGGTGTAAGTTGGAAGGCCAAATATCGTATATTAAAAAATGATCCAAATCTCCGAAAAATATATGACCAGCCGTTCAGATATTGGATGGAAACACTGGAGTTACCCTCTTCGAAAACATCTTTATTTATAAAAGACCTCCAAAATAAAGACCTTCAAAAAATGCCTTCTATTTATGAAAAAAACCACATTCACTGTATTACATTTCTGGACCATTTATATCCCCGTCAACTTTCCGTTATTTATCAGCAGCCGTGGGTTTTATACTGTAAGGGAAATCCTCAGCTCTTGCATAATTCCAGAATATTAGCCATAATAGGTAGCCGTGCCCCTACGGATTATGGAAAAAAGATGGTGAATTATCTGATTCCGGATTTAGTTAAGGCTGATGTATGTATTGTAAGTGGGTTGGCAAGAGGGATCGATTCTCATGCACAGTTTAAGGCACTGCAAAGTGGCGGAAAGGTTATTGCTGTTATTGGTGGAGGGCTTTTCAATATATACCCAAAAGAAAATACAGCACTTGCCGATTCAATTGTGAAAAATGGGATCGTACTATCTGAATATCCACCCATCATGAAACCAGAACCCTGGCATTTTCCAATGAGAAACCGAATTATCAGCGGATTATCAAGGGCTATATTAGTGGTAGAGGGGAAACAAAGAAGCGGGACATTCATCACAATTCAACATGGTTTGGAACAGGGAAAAGATATTTATGCAGTTCCTGGAAGTGTGTTTTCTGAACTGTCTGCCGGCCCGCATGAATTGATAAAAGAAGGCGCCAAATTAATCAATCATGCTAATGATATTCTCTACGAGTGGTGATGGCCTTGAGGTCTCTGATGACATGTATGAATGAAGATAATCATTTTTAGCTATCTCATAAAAAACTATTTAAGTTGCAAATTTATGATTTCTGTTATACATTGTGCATCAGACAAGGTTTTTTGAGTCACGAGGAGTATTCAGATTATATTGATTGTTGTCAATAGTTTAAAATCCTTATAAACATACCATTGACAGATGTAAATCAATACCTTCATAATCATACATGCATAAATATAGAGAATGATACCCTCTTAAGGAGGAAAGAAATGGCGGATTATTTAGTTATAGTGGAATCGCCTGCTAAAGCGAAAACCATTGAAAAATATTTAGGAAAAAAATATAAAGTTAAAGCATCCATGGGTCATGTACGTGATTTACCGAAGAGCCAGATGGGTGTAGATTTTGAAAAAAATTATCAATTAAAATATATCACTATCCGCGGTAAAGGTGATGTACTAAAAGAATTAAAGACAGCCGCAAAAAAAGCTAAGAAAGTCTATCTCGCAGCTGACCCCGACAGAGAAGGGGAAGCAATCGCATGGCATTTGGCTCACAGCCTCGGCGTGGATGTAAGCTCTGATTGTCGTGTTGTATTCAATGAAATAACGAAAGACGCAATTAAAGAGTCATTTAAACATCCAAGACCAATTAAAATGAATTTGGTTGATGCTCAGCAAGCGAGAAGAGTATTAGACCGTATTGTGGGGTACAGCATTAGCCCAATTCTTTGGAAAAAAATAAAGAAAGGCTTAAGTGCCGGCCGTGTGCAATCCGTTGCTGTACGTCTAATTATGGATCGTGAAAAAGAAATTGAGGCCTTTAAACCGGAAGAATACTGGTCCATCAATGGATCGTTTCTGAAAGGAAAAAAGGATTTTGAAGCTAACTTTCATTCAATCAATGGAAAGAAAGTTCCATTGCAGTCAAAAGAAGATGTTCAGAATGTACTTTCAAAAGTTAATGGAAACGAATACTTAGTGCAATCGGTAACTAAGAAGGAGCGAAAACGTAATCCCGCACCTCCGTTTACAACTTCGTCCCTGCAACAGGAAGCAGCTCGTAAACTTAATTTCAGAGCAAAGAAAACGATGATGATCGCTCAGCAACTGTATGAAGGTATTGAGGTTGGTAAAGAAGGAACTGTCGGTTTAATCACGTATATGAGAACTGACTCTACAAGGGTTTCTGAGACTGCACAAAATGAGGCGAAAGAATGGATTAAGTCTAAGTTCGGTGAAGATTATCTTCCAAGTACCCAGAGGAAGGATAAGCAGACAACTGGAGCGCAGGATGCCCATGAGGCAGTGCGGCCGACCGGTGTGGTCAGAGAACCTTCCGTGATGAAGCAATATCTTTCTAAGGATCAATTCCGTTTATATAAACTAATATGGGAACGGTTTGTTGCCAGCCAGATGGCGATTGCTATTATGGATACTATGGCTGTAGATTTAAAAAATGGTGATGTCGTATTCAGAGCAAATGGGTCAAAAGTAAAATTTGCCGGTTTTATGAAAGTATATATTGAAGGCAATGATGATAATAATGAAGAAAAAGAAAATTTACTGCCTGATTTGAAAGAAGGGGATACTGTATACTCGAAAGATATCCAGTCAAATCAGCATTTTACTCAGCCGCCTCCTCGTTATACAGAAGCAAGGCTGGTTAAAACACTTGAGGAATTAGGAATCGGCAGGCCATCAACTTATGCACCAACCCTTGACACTATACAAAAAAGAGGCTATGTAGCTTTAGATAATAAACGTTTTATTCCGACAGAGCTTGGTGAGATAATAGTCGAGGTCATGAGTGAATTTTTCCCAGACATCCTGGATGTGGAATTCACGGCTAAAATGGAAAATGAACTCGATAGTGTAGAAGATGGGGAAGTTGAATGGGTCAATATTATCGATCATTTCTATAAAGAATTCGAGAAAGATTTAGCCAAAGCTGAGGAAGAAATGAAAGAAATCGAAATAAAGGATGAACCAACTGGCGAAACATGTGAAGAATGTGGATCACCCATGGTGTACAAAATGGGTAGATACGGCAAGTTTGCGGCGTGTAGTAATTTCCCTGATTGCCGGAATACGAAGCCAATCGTCAAAGACATCGGTGTAAAATGTCCGAAATGCGATGCAGGTAATATTGTCGAACGAAAAAGCAAAAAACGACGTATCTTTTATGGCTGTGATCAATATCCTGCCTGTGATTTCGTTTCATGGGATAAGCCGCTTCAAAGATCTTGTCCTAATTGTGAGGGACCGCTGGTTGAGAAAAAACTAAAAAAAGGCGTACAGGTTCAATGTATTAATTGCGAATATAAGGAAGAACCACAGAGTTAAAGAGGGAAGGGCTAATAAAGGCTCTTCCTTCTTATCCTTAAGTAAGAGGTAAAGGGATTCCTGAAACTTTTTCGTAACAAAAACGTATAACAAATATCACAGATTTCCATAAATCTGTTACATGAATTTATGAGTTAAGTAATAAACATAGCTGGAGGGTATACATAAATGAAAAGAGTAATAGTAGTTGGTGCCGGATTAGCAGGAAGTGAAGCAGCCTGGCAATTGGCTGAGAGAGGTATAAAGGTTGATTTATATGAGATGAGACCCGTGAAACAAACTCCGGCACACCATACGGACAAGTTTGCTGAATTGGTTTGCAGTAACTCTTTGCGTGCTAATACTTTAACAAATGCGGTTGGAGTATTAAAAGAAGAGATGCGCCAATTAAACTCAATCATTATAAATTCCGCTGATTATTGTTCTGTACCAGCTGGAGGGGCCCTTGCCGTTGACCGACATGAATTTGCGGGCAAAGTAACTGATACATTAAAAAATCATCCGAATGTGACCATTCACAATGAGGAATTAACTGAAATACCCAATGATGAAATAACAATTATTGCAACAGGTCCCCTAACTAGTGAACTGTTATCAAAAGAAATCAGTCAATTAACCGGTGAGGATTACTTCTATTTTTATGATGCGGCGGCTCCAATTATAGAAAAAGATAGCATTGATTTAAACAAAGTGTATTTGAAATCAAGATATGATAAAGGGGAAGCAGCTTATTTAAATTGCCCGATGACAGAAGAAGAATTCAATACTTTTTATGAAGCGCTAATTGAAGCGGAGACTGTTCCATTGAAAGAATTTGAAAAGGAAATTTTCTTTGAAGGATGCATGCCGATTGAAGTAATGGCAAAACGTGGGAAGAAAACAATGCTGTTCGGTCCGATGAAACCGGTTGGACTGGAAGATCCGAAAACGGGTAAACGTCCATATGCGGTTGTTCAGCTTCGTCAAGATGATGCAGCAGGAACATTATATAATATTGTTGGATTTCAAACTCATTTGAAATGGGGTCCGCAAAAAGAAGTAATCAGATTGATCCCTGGACTCGAAAATGCTGAAATTGTGAGATATGGTGTTATGCACAGAAATACCTTTATCAATTCACCTAAAGTGTTGACAGCTACCTATCAATTAAAAGCTAAACCTAATTTATTCTTTGCGGGACAAATGACCGGTGTTGAGGGATATGTAGAATCGGCAGCTTCTGGTCTGATTGCAGGAGTCAATGCAGCACGGCTCGCTTCAGGACAGGAACCAGTAATCTTCCCTCAGGAAACAGCAATGGGAAGCATGGCCCACTATATCACGTCTACAAACGCCAAAAATTTTCAGCCGATGAATGCCAATTTTGGCTTATTCCCTGACTTGGGCAGAAAGATTAGATCGAAGCAAGAGCGAGCGGAAGCACATGCTGAAAGAGCATTACAAACAATTCGGAACTTTTTGAATAGTTTGTAAAGTATTTGCAAGGGTTACTATAGTGTGTTAATATTTAGTAACCTGTGAGGGGTGGCTATTTTGAATATTGAAACTTCTTTAAAATTTTATATAAAGTATTTACAAATCGAAAAAAACTATTCAAAATATACTATTGCATATTATCAAAAGGATATAGAGGAATTTTTTTTGTTCATGAATGAGCAAGTTATTTCAAATATAAAAGCAGTCACGTATCCTGATGCTCGATTATATGTTACCAATCTCACTGAACGTAATTTATCTAAAAGAAGCATCAGCAGGAAGATTTCTTGCTTACGATCATTTTATAAGTTTCTGATGAGGGAAAATATTGTGGACGAAAATCCATTTGCTATGCTTTCGTTACCAAAAAAAGAACAGAGGCTGCCTCGGTTTATGTATGAAGAAGAGATGGAAGCTATTTTTTCAACTATTGATCATACTACCGATTCAGGTAAGCGAGATCTGGCTTTATTAGAACTCTTATATGCAACAGGCATGAGGGTAAGTGAATGCTGCAGCGTAGAACTGGGTGATTTAGATTTTACTCTCATGACTGTCCTTGCCCATGGTAAGGGGAAGAAGGACCGTTATATTCCTTTTGGTGAGTATGCTAAAAAAGCATTATGGGAATATATTAATGGTCCGAGAAATGAATTGTTAAAAAAAGCAGCACAATCTCACGGGTATCTGTTTGTTAATCAAAGAGGCAACCCTTTAACGCCAAGGGGTGTTCGGTATATTTTGTCCAATATCATTGATAAAGCTTCTGTTAACAAGCATCTTTACCCACATATGTTACGGCATAGTTTTGCGACACATCTTTTGAATAGCGGTGCGGATATACGCTCTGTGCAGGAATTGCTTGGACACTCAAGCATACAAGCCACACAGGTTTATACGCATGTCAGTAAGGAAAGACTAAGAGAAGTTTATAGAAACAGCCATCCAAGAGCTTAAAGAAATATTCATAGCCTTAATCTTAATGAGGGAGTTGTATTATGGAACAATTTCATGCTACTACAATTTTTGCAGTACAACATAATGGGGAATGCGCTATGGCCGGAGATGGCCAGGTAACAATGGGGAATTCTGTTGTAATGAAACACACTGCAAAAAAAGTAAGAAGATTATTCAATGGAAAAGTTTTGGCCGGTTTTGCAGGTTCGGTTGCAGATGCCTTTTCATTATTTGAAATGTTCGAAAGCAAATTGCATGAATATAATGGTAACTTACAACGTGCGGCGGTTGAACTCGCCAAATCCTGGAGAAGTGATAAAGTTTTACGTAAGCTTGAAGCTATGCTAATCGTAATGGACAGGGATAATATGCTTTTGATTTCCGGTACAGGAGAGGTGATTGAGCCTGATGATGGTATATTGGCAATTGGTTCCGGCGGGAATTATGCGCTTTCCTCCGGCCGTGCCTTAAAACGATTTTCTGGTGAAAGTATGACAGCGAGAGAAATTGCTCATGCTTCATTAACAATTGCATCTGAAATTTGTGTATATACGAATTCTAATATTATTTTGGAAGAGCTATAAACAAAGGAGGATCCTAATGAAACAGGACAATAAAAATCTAACACCAAGACAAATCGTAGAGAAATTGGACCAATACATAATTGGGCAAGCGGATGCTAAAAAAGCGGTGGCTATTGCGTTGAGAAACAGATATAGACGCGGTCTCTTAAAAGAAACCCTGCGTGATGAAGTTGTACCTAAAAACATTCTCATGATTGGACCAACTGGTGTTGGTAAAACAGAGATAGCTCGCAGAATAGCCAAGATAGTAAAAGCGCCTTTTATTAAAGTGGAAGCAACTAAATTCACAGAAGTCGGTTATGTGGGGCGTGATGTGGAAAGCATGGTGCGTGATTTAGCTGAAACGTCCATAAGGCTTGTAAAAGAAGAAAGAATGCTTGAAGTGAAAGATAAAGCATTAGAAAATGCCAATACTCGAATTGTCGAATTGCTAGTACCTTCAGGTAAAAAGTCTTCTTCCTTTAAAAACCCTCTTGAAATGATTTTTGGTACGTCAGGGGATACTTCCAATGCGACTGATCAAGATAATCAGGAAGATGAAAGAAATATCTACGAAAGACGCAGATTAATAAAAGAACGTTTATTAAATGGTGAGTTGGAAGAAGATATGATTACGATTGAGGTAGAAGAACAGCCCCCTTCTATGTTCGACATGCTTCAAGGATCTGGTATGGAACAAATGGGTATGAATATGCAAGATGCTTTCAGTAATCTGCTGCCTAAAAAACAGAAAAAAAGAAAAATGGCTATTAAAGATGCGCGTAAAGTTTTGGCAAATGAAGAAGCGCAAAAATTAATCGATATGGATGAGGTAACTCAGGTAGCTATTGAGAGAGCTGAGCAGACTGGTATTATCTTTATTGATGAAATCGATAAAGTAGCAAGTAAAAGCGGCGGGACTTCTTCAGCTGATGTATCGAGAGAAGGAGTTCAAAGAGACATACTTCCTGTTGTAGAAGGTTCAACAGTTGTAACGAAATATGGAACTGTTAAAACCGATCATGTATTATTTATTGCTGCAGGAGCTTTTCATATTGCGAAGCCTTCTGACCTTATACCTGAACTGCAAGGCCGTTTCCCAATCAGAGTAGAGCTAAAAAAATTATCTGTGGATGATTTTTATAAAGTATTAATAGAACCTGATAATGCGTTAATTAAACAATATATTGCATTATTAGAAACAGAAGGTATACAAATTGAATTTTCAGACGAAGCTATTCGTAGGATAGCTGAGGTTGCTTTTGAAGTGAACCAAAACACGGATAATATTGGAGCGAGAAGATTACATACTATTATGGAAAAGCTGTTAGAAGACTTATCATTTGAAGCGCCTGATATTACGATGGGGAAAATTACGATTACTCCTCAGTATGTGGATGAAAAACTGGGTGCAATATCTAAAAATAAAAACTTAAGTGAGTATATATTATAAATAGTTAAATGTTTCAGATTATTGCTCGAGGGTACAATTAATTAGTTACATTTTACTCTTTTCCCTTATCCTGTTCACTCAAATACACTAATTAAATATCCCATAAAAGAAGACATTATAGGAGGAAGAAAAAAATGGATTTACTGAATAAGACTAGAAAAATAAACTCGATGTTGCAAAAAACAGGTGGAAAGCAAGTGAGCTTTAAAGAAATGGCTGAAAGCTTAAGTGAAGTCATTGAAGCGAATATCTTCGTGGTCAGCCGTAGAGGGAAATTACTTGGTTTCCAAATAAACCAGCAAATCGAAAATGAGCGTATGAAGAAAATGCTTGAAGATCGTCAATTTCCAGAAGAGTATACGAATAATCTTTTCAATATTAAAGAAACCTCTTCCAATATTGATGTTGAGAGCGAATATACAGCGTTCCCTGTGGAAAACAAAGAATTGTTTAAGGCTGGTTGGACGACTATTATACCGATCGTAGGCGGAGGCGAGCGTCTGGGTACATTAATCCTTTCCCGTGTAGAACAAAAATTTGCTGACGATGATTTGATTCTTGGCGAATATGGCGCTACAGTGGTTGGAATGGAAATTTTGCGTGAAAAAGCAGAAGAAATTGAAGAAGAAGCAAGAAGTAAAGCTGTTGTACAAATGGCTATCAGTTCTTTATCCTACAGTGAATTAGAAGCAATCGAGCATATTTTTGAGGAATTAAAAGGAAATGAAGGTTTGTTGGTTGCTTCCAAGATTGCTGATCGTGTAGGAATTACCCGTTCAGTTATTGTTAACGCATTAAGAAAATTAGAAAGTGCCGGTGTTATCGAGTCCCGATCTTTAGGTATGAAAGGTACGTATATTAAAGTTCTGAATGCTAAATTTTTGAATGAGCTCGAAGCATTAAAACGCTAAAACTTAAAATATAAAAAACGAAGTCAAATCTTAGACTTCGTTTTTTTATTATGAGAACTAATAAGATGGACTGAGTTCCGTCTTACCTGGTTGCACAATTATTTGTCAGGCCAGAGCCCTTAACGTCCAAAGCATTTGTTAATGGGATTCCTTTAGAGAAGTCATGTATAGCTGAGCATATCTTTCGTAGTCTTATGTAATAATGTGAATTAACTTATTTTGTCTCCCGAAATATTAAGTAAGAGGAAAAGAATTTATTCCTGCTGAAATTTGATTAATGTACTAAGAACCTAACATAAATATAGAAAAAATTCTTTAGTAAAACCGAAGTCAATTTAAAGACTTTGGTTTTTTTATTTATAAGAAATACTAATAATTTCTAAATATAAAGAAGAAATATCGACAAAAAACCGTAAAATCCAAAATTATTCAACAAAATAGGACTATTGTACTTATCATTTTTAACATATTTTCTTTAATATAAAATATGACATATATTTTAAAAATGTGACTAAAATGTAATATTTGTACTATAAAAATAAAAAAATGTAATATTATACTGGTGAAAATAAGTGAATAGAGTAGTAAATAGAAAAATTATCCATTATATAGAATGTACAGCCGTTAAAATGAGTAACATAGAAGACTTTTTATGATGGAAAGGGTGAGATAATGAAGTTATTTTCCAATACTGTCAGCTTACTTGAACAGGGGCTTAATTATTCTTCATTAAAATCGAAAGCAATCTCCCAGAATATTGCGAATGTGGACACGCCTAATTATAAAGCGAAGAGTGTAAGTTTTAAGTCTGTATTAAATCAAGCAACAGAGATCAATGATCAATCATTTAAAACTGACAGCAAACATTTTGAATTTAAAGAGAAAGAAAATATAGATTTACAAGTCACCAGTAAAAACGCGAATTACAATAGTGCGGGGAACAGTGTGGATATGGACAGTGAAATGAGTGATCTGGCTACTAACCAAATCTATTACAACGCATTGGTTGAGCGACTTAACGGCAATTTTCAAACATTACAGAGTGTTATACGGGGAGGTAAATAAGTATGGGATTGTTTTCTGGCATGGATATTACATCGAGTGCATTAAACGCCCAGCGCCTGCGTATGGACGTGATTTCATCTAATATGGCCAATGCTGAAACCACTAGAGGTAAATATGTTGATGGACAATGGCAACCGTATCAACGGAAAACAGTTGTATTGGAAACCAGAAATAACGGGTTTTCTAATTATCTGCATTCAGCTATGAATAATACGGACCAATCTGCTGTCGGTAATGGGGTAAAGGTGACTGCAATTAAAGAAGACGTCAATATGGTTTACGATCCAGGCAATCCAGAAGCCAATGAGGCCGGATATATCGAGGAACCAGATTACAATTTAGTTTATGATCCCACCCACGCAGATGCTGATCCTGAAACGGGTTATGTTAAAATGCCCAATGTTGACCCTTTGCGTGAAACAGTTGATTTAATAAGCGCAACCCGCTCCTATGAAGCAAACGTTACAGTATTTAATGCTTCCAAAGGCATGATGATGAAAGCACTGGAAATAGGCAAATAATTAGGAGGATTTAAAATTTGGAACCTATTCAATTAAATAACGCTGTTTCTTCAGTATTAACTCAGAAGGAACCTAAATTAACAAATACTAATACACCATACGAGGCTCAAAATTCTTTTGCATCTGTCTTAAAAAAAACAATTGAAGAAATAAATGCAACTCAGCAAGAATCAGGAGCTATGACACAGAAACTAGTACTTGGAGAAGATGTTGATTTACATAATGTAATGATTGCATCACAGAAAGCGAGTGTAACACTGCAAGCTACTATGGAAGTCCGTAATAAAGCTGTCGAAGCTTATCAGGAAATTATGAGAATGAATATGTAAACATAATAATGAATTTGCACATAGTCCCAACGAAATTAATATTTCCCAACATACGACAGGGAAGTCTCTGTGGACGATAATATTGATGCAAGCCAGCTTAAGTTCGGGGGATCATGATGAAAGAATCGATTTATAAAATGGGAAACCAAATAAAGGATTATTGGAAGAGCCGTACAGGTAAACAGAAAACGGCCTACATTGGCATAGCAGCAGCACTGATCCTAATATCTGTTGCTACTGTTTTTCTTACTTCAAGAACTACGCTCGTACCGTTATATAGTAATCTTGCACCAACAGAAACAGGATCTATTAAAGAGAATCTGGATGGCAGAGGAATTGAGTCGGAAATAGCTGATGGTGGAAGTACAATACTGGTTCCAAGTGAAATGGCAGATACACTGTTAGTGGAACTGGCTGCAGAGGGAATTCCGAAATCTGGCAGCATAGATTATTCATATTTTAGCGAAAATGCAAGTTTTGGTATGACAGATAATGAATTTAATGTTATTAAACAGGATGCCATGCAAAATGAAATTGCGGGTCTTATTAAAGGGATTGAAGGAGTTCAAGAGGCGGAGGTTATTCTTACACTCCCTGACAAAGGGGTGTTCGTTAGTGATACGAAAGAAGAGGCTTCAGCCTCTATTGTATTAAATACCAAACCTGGCCAGGAATTTGAAGAAAATCAAATAAAAGCTTTATACCATTTAGTCTCTAAAAGTGTCCCGAATCTCCCTACAGATAATATCGTCATTATGAACCAATATTTTGAGTATTTTGATCTAAAAAATAATGGGAGCAGCAGTTCGGATAGCTTTGCCTCTCAAAATGAAATAAAAAAAGAGATTGAGAAAGATATACAACGACGTGTCCAAGGAATGCTTGGAACGATTATGGGTACCGATAAAGTTATTGTTTCTGTAACAGCAGATGTGGATTTTACCCAAGAGAATAGAGAAGAAAATCTTGTGGAACCTGTGGATGAAGAGAATATGGAAGGGTTGACGATCAGCGCTCAAAACTTATCTGAAACCTATACAGGGAATGCAGGAGCAGATGGTGGTACACCTATCACTGAAGATCCTTCAGACTCGCTTGGTTCGCAATATTTGGAAGGATCAAACGGGAACGGGGACTATGAAAAGACTGAAGAAACAGTTAATAAAGAGGTAAACAGAATACGTAAAGAGATTAGTGAATCACCATACAAGGTGAGAGACTTGGGGATTCAGGTAATGGTGGAACCTCCTAAAGCAGATGATACTAATTCTCTTCCTGAAGAACGGATTACAGATATTAGAGATATTTTAGGGACAATTGTTCGAACAAGTATAGATAAGTCCGAAAATAATGATCCGCTTACAGATGAACAATTAGAGGAAAAAATCGCCATATCGGTCCAGCCGTTTAATGGAAAAGTTACATTTGATGAACAATCGAAAGGCAGTATTCCATGGTGGGTTTATGTAATTGGCGGTGTTTTACTTCTAGCAATCATTGTGCTTCTTATTTTCATTATAAAATCACGTAAGAAAAAAGAATATGAGATAAATGAATATGAAGAACCAGTACCTCCTGTTTTGGTATCCAATATTGAGGATGAAGCAGAGTCAGAAGCGACTGTTAAAAGAAAGCAACTTGAAAAACTGGCGAAAGAAAAGCCGGATGAATTTGCGAAACTCTTAAGATCATGGATAGCGGAAGAGTAGGGGGTCAGAACAATATGTCTAGTAGAGATATAAAAAACGGGTTAACGGGTAAACAGAAAGCTGCGATTTTGCTTATTTCAATGGGACCTGATGTTTCGGCAAATGTTTATAAGCATTTGTCGGAAGAGGAGATTGAAAAACTGACCCTGGAAATTTCAGGCGTACGTAAGGTGGGCTCGAAAGAAAAAGAGGATATCGTCGATGAGTTTCATACAATCGCCCTTGCTCAGGATTACATTTCTCAGGGTGGGATTGGGTACGCCAAGACCGTTTTAGAAAAAGCATTAGGCAATGACCAAGCGCAAGCGATTATTAATAGATTAACTTCTTCCCTGCAGGTGAGGCCCTTTGATTTTGTTAGAAAAGCAGACCCGGGTCAAATATTAAATTTCATACAAAATGAGCATCCTCAAACGATTGCCCTAATTTTATCTTATTTGGAAGCGGGACAGGCAGGGCAAATATTATCCGAGCTTCCACATGATATGCAGGCTGACGTAGCCAAACGGATCGCCTTAATGGATAGTACTTCTCCTGAAATAATTAATGAAGTAGAACAGATTCTTGAAAGAAAACTCTCCGCGACTGTAACGCAAGATTATACACAAACCGGAGGAATTGAAGCAGTCGTTGAAGTTCTAAATGGAGTGGACCGCTCAACAGAGAGAACAATTTTGGAAGCTTTAGAAATTCAGGATCCAGAATTAGCTGAAGAAATTAAGAAACGGATGTTTGTATTTGAGGATATCGTCACCTTGGATAACAGAGCTATCCAACGTGTGATTAAAGATGTAGAGAATGATGATTTAATGCTGTCGCTTAAAGTGGCTAGTGAAGAAGTGAAAGAAATTGTTTATAAAAACATGTCCAAACGAATGGTTGAAACATTTACGGAAGAGATGGAATTTATGGGACCGGTTCGTCTACGGGATGTGGAAGAAGCACAGTCTAGGATTGTTGCTATCATACGACGCCTCGAGGATGCCGGTGAAATTGTTTTAGCCCGTGGTGGGGGAGATGACATTATTGTCTAGAATAATAAAATCCCATATGACGGATACACATGCACAAAATAAAAAGCTGATCCAAATCAAGAAAATTATGAATGAACAAAATGATTCCATTCGTAATGAAAATCCGATAACCCAGGATAGAGATCTTACCTTAATGGAAGCGACTGAAGAGGCAAAAGCCATTATATTGGAAGCTCAGAAACAAGCCGACCAAATCCAATTAAAGATTCATGAAGAAGTGGAACGCTGGAATATAGAAAAGCAAACTTTCATTGAAGATGCCAGACAGGAAGGGTATCTGACAGGCAAGAATCAAGGGCTAATGGATGCACAGAAAGAATATAAACAACTGCTGGATCTTGCGAAAGAGACTGTAGTAAATGCAAAAAAAGATTATCAGACTGCAGTGGAAAAGTCTGAGTTCACATTATTGAATCTTGGGATAAAAATAGCTGAAAAAATCATAAATCAACACTTACATGAAAATAAAGAAGATTACTTATTTATTGTAAAGAAGGCGATTAAGGAAGCAAGAGAATACAGAAATATTGAATTACATGTCCATCCGACTCATTATTCGTTTGTCCTTACAAATAAAAAAGAATTAATGGCACTATTTCCGAGAGAAACAGAATTCTATATCTATCCGAATGATGAATTAGATGAGAATGGGTGTGTGATAGAGTCTTCTAATGGCCGATTGGTAGCGAGTGTAGATGAACAGCTGGAACAAATCAGGATTAAGCTTCTGGAAATTCTTGAGGAGGGTCTCTCATGAATGTCTCTCTATTAATAGATCAAATTGATTATCTCGATACTTTTAAAAGGTATGGAAGAATTAAAAGAGTGGTAGGGCTTATGATCGAGTCTCAGGGGCCAGCCAGTTCAATTGGCGATATGTGTTTGATCCATACCGGAAAAAATCAAAAGATAAAGGCAGAAGTGGTGGGCTTTCGAGAAGAGATTGTTATTTTAATGCCCTATAGTGCTGTTAGTGAGATAGCTCCCGGTTCCCTTGTGGAAGCGACCGGGAAGCCGCTTGAGATTAAAGTAGGCACCGGTTTAATAGGAAAAACACTGGATGCAATTGGGAATCCCCTTGATGGAGGAACGCTTCCATATGGGTTATCCAGTGTGGTTACAGAACAAGATCCTCCAAATCCAATGTCCCGTCCGCCTATTGATGAAGGAATTGAGACTGGTGTCCGTATGATTGATAGCTTATTGACGGTAGGAAAAGGTCAGAGGGTTGGTATATTTGCTGGAAGCGGAGTTGGAAAAAGCACACTGCTTGGAATGGTTGCCAGAAATACCACAGCTGATTTAAACGTGATCGCTCTTGTCGGTGAGCGGGGGAGAGAGGTTCGGGAATTTATTGAGAGAGACCTGGGTCCTGTTGGATTGAAAAGATCCATTGTGGTAGTAGCTACATCAGACCAGCCGCCATTAATGAGAATAAAGGCGGCCTACACGGCTACGGCAATTGCGGAGTTTTTCCGAGACCGAGGATTAAATGTCATGTTGATGATGGATTCGGTTACGAGGGTAGCTATGGCGCAGAGGGAATTGGGATTGGCTGTTGGGGAACCGCCAACAACAAAAGGATATACTCCGTCTGTGTTTAGTATTCTTCCAAGATTACTGGAGCGAACCGGTACAAATAAGAAAGGCACGATAACCGCCTTTTATACGGTATTAGTAGACGGTGATGATATGAATGAACCTATTGCGGATGCGGTTAGGGGAATATTGGACGGACACTTTGTTTTAGACAGAGATCTTGCTAATAAAGGGCAATTCCCGGCAATTAATATTTTAAAAAGTATCAGCAGGGTTATGGCACATATTATAGACCCTGCTCACGCAAAAGCAGCTGAAAAGGTAAGGCAGTCCATGGCAGCTTATCTCGAAGCAGAAGATTTAATTAATATTGGTGCATATAAAAATGGCTCCAATCAAATCATTGATGAAGCAATTAAAAGATATCCGGAAATCATTGAATATTTAAAACAGGGTGTAAATGATAAAGTAACGAAACAACAGAGTATTGAACAATTGCGTTTATTAATGGGAATGGGTGGATGAATTCATGCACTACCAATATAAATTTGAAAAGATATTAACGATAAAAGAAAAAGAAAAAACTGATTCCGAGTCCAAATATACAAGCGCTGTAAAAGAGTTTGAATCAGAAGCTGAGCATCTTTTTCAAATGCTGAAAAAGAAAGAAGAGTTATTGGATTTACAATCGGAACAATTGAAGAATGGCTTATCTGTGCAACAGGTGAGGCATAATCAGCGTTTTTTAGAGAATCACGAAAAAATGATAGCGCATTATCAGAAGCGTGTGATGGAGACGCGATCAAAAATGCAATTCTATCATCAGCTTCTAATAGAAAAAAATGTAGAAGTAAAAAAATACGAGAAAATAAAAGAAAAAGATTTTCAAAGATATTTTAATAGGATGAAATATGAAGAAAATCGGCAGATGGATGAAATATCTATTCAACAATATATGAGCCGTTCATAATGGAGGCGTAGTAGTTGGATCGTAAGGAAGAACAGGAATATAAAGGATTAGGCAAATTGCAAATGTTTCTTATTATATTGATTGTTTTTATATTTATTGCTGGTGCTGTGTTAATTACAGCAACCATTTCAGGTAAAAATATAACTAAACAAGCCGATAAACTAACTAAGAGTATACCCTTTATAGGTGAAAAAGAAGAAACGGCAGAAACAGAACATCAAATAAAAGAAAACAATCAAGAGCTTTATGTGAAAGAGATAACGAAGATAAAGACCCAGCTAAAAGATAAAGAGGAAGAGGCAGCCAGCCTGGAAAAAATGTTGGATAACAAAGAGCAGGAACTGAAACGAAGTCAGCTAACCGTAGAGCAATTGGAGCAGACAATCTCAGAACTGGACTATAAAAAGGAAGAGAGCTCTAAGTCTTATAAAGATATAGTGGACACTTACGAAAAAATGGCACCTAAGCAAGCTGCTTTAATTGTGGCAGAAATGAATGAGAAAGAAGCTGTGAAAGTCCTTTCTTCAGTAACAACAGAAAGCCTGGCTGCCATTATGGAAAAAATGGATGCTAAAAAAGCAGCTGTGTTAATGGAAAAAATCACAGTTGAAAAAGGAAGCGATACAGAGAATTCGGAATAGAGTCAGCCTAAAAAATAGAAAGGAGGTGAATGAATGAATCAGACTGGTGTATTGCTTAACAATCCATTGGTAAAAACAACGGCTGTACCTAAAAATGACCCTATATTAATCAGTAAAAATTCTCAGGATAAGCCTTTTCAAAAAATGCTCCAAACTGAAAAGGGATTGGCTAAAGAAGAAAAACCAGAAATTCAGCTGGAAGATAATCAGAAAGAAAGTGTGGAATTGGATGATACTTTAAGTTTCCTCGAGAAAGAGGGGCTTGAAGAAATTGATGAGGCATTTGAGTTACTAACTCTACTGATTACCAATAATCAGGGTGACATCAATAACCTGGAATTTATTCAGCAACTATTAGGCAGTAATCCTTCTGAAACCATTAAAGAGGCGTTGAGTCAGCTAATAGAACTTCAAAGCACATTTAAACAAATCGATTTCACTAAATTCCCTCCTTCAAAAGAGGAAATTGAAACACTGACTGGCATTCTGGATAAGGGGCTCTCGAACTCGTATGAAAGTTTAACAAGTGAAAAACAACAGGCGTTCCTTACTCTGTTGAATGTAGGAAAATTGATTGTAATGAGCAATGATTATGTATTACCCAATCAAAAAGTTACAGAAAATGTAGGTCAACTGACTGTCCTTTTATCTAAATGGAATGAAAAATTATCAAGCATTCATGAAAAAGTACAGGAAACTCCTACTGAAACCAAGAACTATACTGTCTCCATAAGAGATATAGGATTAAAAGTGTACAATCAACAACCCGGGAAATTTTCACTAAACAACCAAAATAGCGGGACTCTTATACCATCCAATTTGATAACGAGTAAAAGTGCAGAAATACCGTTAAATCAACCTGTGATGATTGGCGAACTTCAATTGCAAACGCAACAGCAGAGTCCGGCTTTGGTCCTTGAAAAAAATGGACAGGCAGTAGGGGCAGAAGAGTTTATAAAATCATTTGAGTCCATTTTTTCGAGAGCAAATTATACGAATCAAAATGGAGTTCAGAGACTGTTTGTTCGATTAACACCTGAAAATCTCGGAACATTACAAATTGAACTCATGCAAAAAGATGGCCAAATGGTGGTAAAAATTATTGCGAACACTCAAAAAGGAAGAGAACTATTAGAATCCCAACTTCTCGGATTAAGAGTGTCCCTTGCTGCACAAGGCATTAATTTCGACAAAATAGAGTTTGAACAAACAGCAGAAACACAGTTTCAGGAAGAATCACCTTCTGAAAAGAGAAAAGATCAGAATGAAAGTCTGGCTGAGAATGACCTTGACGACAAGGAAGAAGAATCATACTCAGGCTTTTTAAGTGTTCTCGAAGACACGATGATTAATCAAGAGATATAGGAGGAGTTAAATTGACAACGATTGATACAAGTCTCTTATATAGTTCCCTGCAATCTCAACCAAGGGAAGTGAAGAATAACTTGGACAAGGATGATTTCCTGAAGTTATTACTGACTCAATTACAGAATCAGGATCCAACCAGCCCAATGGAAAATACGGAATTCATCGCGCAAATGGCAACTTTCTCGAGTCTTGAGCAAATGACAAATATGAATACGACATTAGAAAGCTTTATGAAATCTCAAAATCAAAATCTATTGATTACGTATTCTCAGTTAGTTGGGCAGGAAGTAACTTTTCATAAAATGGAAGATACAAACAATGATAGTGATCAAACTGAAGTTAAAGAAGGCACTGGCGTAGTAAAATCTGTTCAATTCGTTGAAGACAGTGTGAAATTTATCCTTGAAGACGGAACTGTTTTAGAGCCAGCAAACATTTCTTCTGTAAACGAGATTTCAGCAGGCAACAACCTTGCCGAAGCTAGCCGTTTAATAGGGAAACAAGTATCTTGGCTTGATGCAGAAGGAACAGAGCGTACAGCGCTTGTATCCTCAGTCTTTCAAAAGGATGGACAGGTTACCTTTGAGGTGAATGATGAAGCAAATACAGCCCTGCTTCTCAATCAGTTGATTAAAGTAGGATAAAGATAAGAGGAGAAGTCAATGGACCAGAGAATTATATACAAGCCGCCTGTACCGGTTGCTAATCCACTAAAAAAACAGCAAAAAGTACAACTGAAAAGTGGAAATGAATCATTTGAAAGCTTCCTTAGGCCCGCAATAGATCGTAGTAATAAAGGCATTACAATTAGTAAGCATGCCGAACAGCGAATTCAACAGCGGAATTTACAGATTAATGAACAACAGTGGGGCCAACTCGAGGAAAAGCTTGCAGAAGCAAGACGGAAGGGTTTAAGCGACTCACTGGTTCTGATGGAAAATGCAGCGCTTATTGTAAACGCCAAAAATAATACAGTGATTACAGCGATGGATAGAGCAGAAGCAGGCGCGCAAATTTTTACCAATATTAATGGGGCAATTATTTTAAATTAAAGTAGGAAATGGCTGGACCTCTTGTCGAGGAAGCCGGGGCTGTTGAATGACTGATACAGCCAAGTTGAAAGGGGAAAATACTATGCTACGTTCTATGTACTCTGGTATTAGCGGATTAAAAAACTTCCAAACAAAATTGGATGTTATCGGGAATAATATCGCAAATGTGAACACATATGGTTATAAAAAAGGCAGGGTAACTTTCAAAGATACAATGAGCCAAACTGTTTCAGGGGCAAGTGCTGCCACAGCTGAAAAGGGCGGAACAAATGCTATTCAAGTCGGGCTTGGGAGCTCGCTGGCATCTATTGATAATATCGATACCCAGGGAAGTGCACAAACAACGAATCGGACACTGGATCTTTCTATTGAAGGTGACGGATATTTTAAAGTTAAAAACGGTAATGCAGAATATTACACACGTGCAGGGAATTTTTATTTAGATGAAGATGGCGCGCTGGTTACGAGTGAAGGATATAAGGTTCAGGGGACTGCCGGCGATATTACGATCACTGATGTGGCGAGCTTCAGTATCGGACAGGGCGGCAAAATTACGGGTGTTAATGCCAATGGAGCTAATGTGGATCTTGGAACGATTGCTGTTACCAAATTCAATAACCCAGCCGGTTTAACAAAGACTGGCAATAATACCTTCCAGGAATCTGTTAACTCTGGCGGCCCTCTGGAAGGAACCGCAGACACCGGTGGTAGAGGGAAACTTTCATCAGGACGACTTGAAATGTCAAATGTAGATTTGTCAGAGGAGTTTACTGAAATGATTGTGGCACAGCGTGGTTTTCAGGCGAACACTCGAATCATTACAACTTCCGATGAAATATTACAGGAATTAGTAAATCTGAAAAGGTAATGAGTAAAGGAGGCAGGGGCTAAAGCTATTCTTTAGCCCTCCCAATTATGATATTGGTAACCAAATTAAATGGTAAGAACTATTATTTAAATGCTTTATATATTGAATCTGTAGAAGCTAATCCGGATACGACCATTACGATGACGAATGGAAAAAAACTGGTGGTAGCAACAGCGGAGAGAGAAATTATACATTCGATTAATCATTTTTATCGCAGCATAAATGTTTTAGGGCATCAGCATGATCGGGAGGATAATGATGAAGAATAAATGGATGACAATCATACTTGTTTTTCTGGCAACTGTTTCTTTGCTGGGGGTTGTCGGAGTAGTTATCTTGATGAATGATTCAAACGACTCTTCAGATAAAGTACCGAGTATTGATGAGGTTATTGAGTATTCTGTTGAAATACCCGAAATTACGACTAACCTATCCGATAATACGTTAATCCGTGTAACGTACATGATGGAAACAGACAATAAAAAAGCTAAAGAAGAATTGGAAAAAAGAATCTTTCAAGTAAATGATATTGTGATCAAGGAATTAACGGAAATGAAAGCTGATCAACTGAATGATAAAAAAGGCAAACAGGAGTTCGAAAATAAACTTAAGTCACAAGTAAATGGGTTAATGCAAGAAGGTAAGGTTATCGAGATTTATACAACCTCGTCCATTCTCCAATAAAAAAGCGAAGAACATAAAAGTATCTGAAACAACGGAGGTGATTTGATTGTCTGGCGAGGTTTTATCTCAAAATGAAATTGATGCATTATTATCAGCTTTATCAACAGGTGAAATGGATGCTGATGAATTAAAGAAGGAAGAAAATGAAAGAAAAGTAAGAGTTTACGATTTTAAAAGAGCTTTACGGTTTTCCAAAGATCAAATTAGGAATTTAACGAGAATACATGAGAATTTTGCGCGTTTACTGACCACCTATTTTTCAGCGCAGCTTCGTACATACGTCAATATTAATGTAGCGACAGCTGATCAGCTTCCATATGAGGAATTTATACGCTCTGTGCCTAAAATGACAATATTGAATGTTTTTGAGGTTCCTCCTTTAGATGGGCGAATCCTAATGGAAGTTAATCCTAATATTGCCTATACGATGCTGGACAGAGTATTGGGCGGTAGAGGGTCAAGTTTCAATAAAGTAGAAAGCCTTACAGAAATTGAAACAAAAATCATGTCCAACCTGTTTGAACATGCTTTTGAAAATATAAAAGAAGCATGGTCCACTATTGCAGATATCAATCCGGAATTATCAGAATTTGAAGTAAATCCACAATTTTTACAAATGGTTTCCCCTAATGATACGGTGGTTGTTATTTCATTAAATATTGCAATTGGTGAGGTTAGCGGAATGATTAATATATGTATACCGCACATTGTATTGGAGCCGATCATACCTAAACTATCCGTACACTATTGGATGCATACGACCAAAAAGGAAAGAGAGCCGAATGAATTGCACATGTTGGAACAACGTGTCCGCACAGCAGAGTTACCTCTGGTGGCTCAATTGGGCACTGCTGATATTTCAATCCAGGATTTCTTAAACCTAACTGCGGGGGATGTCATTGAACTCAGTCAGCCAATTAATCGCCCAGTAGTGATATCTGTCGGTGATGTACCTAAATTTCTTGGACAGGCAGGTAAGGTAAATAAGAAGATTGGTATTCAAATATTGGAGAACTTGAAAGGGGGAGACTTAGATTGATGAATAATGAAAGACTTACTCAGGAAGAGATTGATGCTTTATTAGATAGTTCTGGACAGGATAGCTTCAGTACTTCTCCAGTGATAGGAGATTTTTTTTCTACAATAGAAGAGGATACTCTTGGTGAAATTGGTAATATTTCATTCGGTAGTTCAGCGACGGCGCTATCCATGCTTTTAAATCAAAAAGTGGCTATCACGACGCCTTTAGTTTCCTTAATAGCCAGTGAAAAACTGGTGGAAGAATTTCCACAGCCTTATGTAGCCATTAAGGTGGAATATACGGAAGGCTTTATCGGATCCAATTTATTAGTCATAAAGCATTTAGATGCTGCTATTATCGCTGATTTGATGCTTGGTGGAGATGGACTGTCACCGGCCAATGACTTATCAGAGATCCATCTCAGTGCTGTACAGGAAGCGATGAATCAAATGATGGGGTCTGCTGCAACCTCTATGTCAACGGTTTTTAATAAACGTGTAGATATCTCACCACCTTCAATAGAAATCATAGATTTACCGGAAGGAGCAGGACATGATGTCATTCCTAAGGATGACTTGCTTGTTAAAGTATCATTTAGATTGAAAATTGGTCATTTAATTGATTCATATATTATGCAATTATTGCCTGCCCATTTTGCCAGAAGTTTAGTAGATGAGTTGTTAGATCAAACTTCTGTACATGTGGATGAACCTACAAAAGAGAAGTATCCGGCTACCTATACCATGAATGGAGCGGAAACTACCAATATAGCAGGGGATATGGTAATGGCAGGTACGACATCTGATAGATCTTTTCAAGAGGATCACATCTATGAGGATGACCTGATAAAAGGGCAATCTCAGAAATACATGCAAAGCAATCAGCATCTTGGAATGAACTCGGTAGCTAATAGCCAGCCTGTCCAAGTACAGCCTGTTACATTTTCGGAATTCGAACCGGTCCATCGCCTGGATGAGAAAGAAGCTAATAATCTCAATATGTTACTGGATATTCCATTGCAGGTAACCGTTGAACTAGGCAGAACTAATCGATCTGTCAAAGAAATTCTTGAACTGTCTTCAGGTTCCATAATTGAATTGGATAAATTAGCAGGAGAGCCGGTCGATATATTGGTAAATAACCGATTGATTGCTAAAGGGGAAGTAGTTGTAATTGATGAAAACTTTGGCGTTCGTGTAACTGATATCATCAGCAAAACTGATCGCCTGAAAAAATTAAAGTAAGCTGGGGGAATAGGGAATGGCACATAAAATTTTAGTAGTGGATGATGCGGCATTTATGAGAATGATGATTAAAGATATCCTGGTGAAAAATGGCTATGAAGTGGTAGGGGAAGCCGCAGACGGTCGCCAGGCAATCGAGCTTTATAAAGAGACAAAGCCTGATTTGGTAACCATGGATATTACGATGCCAGAGATGGACGGAATTACCGCCTTAAAAGAAATACGTAAAATAAATCCCAATGCCAAGATCATTATGTGTTCTGCTATGGGCCAGCAGGCTATGGTTATCGATGCCATACAGGCAGGTGCAAAAGATTTTATTGTAAAACCTTTTGCCGCTGACCGAGTATTAGAGGCAATAAGCAAAGCTTTATCCTAAAAAGGGGAAATAAACGTGCTACGAATGCTAGGTTATATAAAAATTATACTAATCATCATTTTAAGTTTGGCAGTTGCTTCATTTGATATGGAAATTATTGTAAGTGCAGCGTCGGATAATAATAATGAAAGTGTAGACAGCTACTTTAATCATAAAGATAGTAATACGGAGTCA
This sequence comes from Bacillus sp. z26, assembly GCF_058313635.1. Taxonomy (NCBI): domain Bacteria; kingdom Bacillati; phylum Bacillota; class Bacilli; order Caryophanales; family Bacillaceae; genus Bacillus; species Bacillus sp. z26. Next base: position 361,633 of record NZ_JBZFQM010000002.1, on the reverse strand, counting down.
GGGAACACCGGTACTATTAAAACCAATGACACTACTGAGACAAAGTCAAGTGATGTAGGAATTTCCTTTGGTGATATCTTTAGAATGATTTTTGCCTTACTATTTGTCGCAGGCCTGTTGTTTGTACTTTTACGTGTCATTAATAAGAAAAACCGCGGGTATCAACATGGTCAGATCATCGAAAACATGGGGGGTACTCCTTTAGGCGGTAATCGCTCCATCCAAATGGTTAGAATTGGAGAAACGATTTACATCGTAGGGGTTGGCGACACAGTTCAGTTACTCAATGTTATTGATGATAGGGAAGAGTACAACCGATTGATGGAAGAACATAATGAGAAAGTAGATCAACAGCTGGTACCAAAGGATTTTGTCACGATGCTTATGAATAAATGGAAATCAAGGTCTCCCAAACAAAAGTCACAATCATTCTCCATACACTTTCAGGAACAACTGGAAGAGTTAAAGAAAGAACGCCAAAAGGTCAAAGAAGACATAAGCAAGAAAGGAACACACCGGGATGAATGACTTAATGAATCTATTTAGCAGTGGGGATGCTGAAAGCGTATCAACATCAGTTAAATTGCTCCTGGTATTAACTGTACTTTCTCTTGCACCCAGTATTTTAATTTTGATGACCTGTTTTACAAGAATCGTCATCGTTTTGGGTTTTGTGAGAACAGCCTTATCGACCCAGCAGATACCGCCTACACAAGTATTAATCGGGTTGTCATTGTTCATTACTTTTTTTGTGATGGCTCCGGTTTTTTCTGAGGTGAACGACGAAGCGCTTCAACCACTTTTTAAGGACGAGATAAAATTGGAAGAGGCCTATGAAAAAGCGGCAGGACCCTTTAAAGAATTCATGAGTAAACATACGAGACAAAAGGATTTGCAACTGTTTTTGGAGTATTCAAAAGCAGATGCTCCCAAAACAATTGAAGACATTCCGCTGACAACCCTTATACCGGCCTTTGCAATCAGTGAAATGAAAACAGCTTTTCAGATTGGATTTATGATTTTTATTCCTTTTCTGGTAATAGACATGATAGTAGCAAGTGTTCTGATGTCTATGGGGATGATGATGCTGCCGCCGGTAATGATCTCGTTACCTTTTAAAATATTGTTATTTGTGATGGTTGATGGCTGGTATTTGGTAGTTAAATCTTTATTACAAAGTTTTTAGGCAGGTGAGAGAAAGATGACATCAGAAATGGTCATTTCTTTAGCGGAGAAGGGGATATATACCGTATTGATCATAAGTGCCCCATTATTAATATTGGCCTTAGGCGTTGGTTTAATTGTTAGTATTTTTCAGGCGACCACACAAATCCAGGAGCAAACACTGGCATTTATTCCGAAAATAGTCGCTGTGTTGTTAGGAGTTGTATTTTTTGGTCCGTGGATGCTGAGTAAAATGCTTTCTTATACAGCTGATATCTTTAATAATTTAACGAAGTTTGTAGGATAGCGTATGGAAGAAATCATACCAAAGTTTAGTGTTTATTTATTGATTTTTGTTCGCATTGCATCGTTTTTTATTACCATGCCTATTTTCTCACACAGATTGATACCTGCTCAGCATCGCATTGGAATTAGCGCGTTGCTTGCGTGGATTATGTATTATACGGTCTCATCACCTGGTTTTGAGATTGACGGTTTATATCTATTATTAGTATTAAAAGAATCCTTAGTTGGATTATTAATAGGGTTCTTTGCTTATATGATGTTTTCGGCTGTTCAAGCAGCCGGCGGTTTCATTGATTTTCAAATGGGCTTTTCAATGGCAAATGTTATAGATCCTCAAACAGGTGCTCAAAGCCCGATTATGGGTCAATATTTATATACGTTTGCCTTGCTTTTTCTATTAGCAATTGATGGCCATCACCTATTACTGGATGGTATTTTTTTCAGTTATGAATTTATTCCGCTGTCTACAGATTTTCTGCCTTTTGGGAATGAGCAAATGTTGCCACTGATGGTACATTTTTTTACGCAGTCCTTTATTATTGCCTTTCAAATGTCGATTCCAATTGTCGGAAGTTTGTTTTTAGTGGATGTAGCCCTTGGAATAGTGGCCAGAACAGTTCCGCAAATGAATATATTCGTTATTGGCTTTCCAATTAAAATATTTGTTAGCTTCATTTTGATTATCATCACAATGGGCACTACTTTACTATTAGTTAAAGGGCTATTGAATACAACTTTGGAAGGTATGCGCTCACTAATGCATCTGTTGGGAGGGAGTTAGAATGACTCTGTTGAAACTGGATTTACAATTTTTCTCAGGAGAAAAGACTGAGAAAGCTACTCCTAAAAAACGACAGGATGCGAGGAAAAAAGGGCAGGTTGCAAAAAGTCAGGATATTAATACAGCAGTTGTTTTATTGGGAGTGTTTTTCTTTTTATATATCGCAGGCGGATTCTTGAAAGAAAGGTTATTCACACTTTTTAAATATCCTATCAGTCTTTCATCAACAATCACATTTTCAGAAGGTGACTTGTATTTAATGTTCATCGATATTCTGAAGCAGATGGCTATTATTTTAGGACCTGTCATGCTGGCTGCATTTTTGGCGGGTATTCTGGCAAATTTTGCCCAAGTGGGGGCTTTGTTTTCAACTGAAACCATTCAATTTAAGTTGGAAAAAATCGATCCAATTAAAGGGTTTAAACGGATTTTCTCGATGAGGGCCATCGTAGAAATGCTTAAATCAATTTTAAAAATTGCGATCATTGGAATTGTAACATTCTATAGCATATGGTCACGGTTGGACGAAATTATGATGCTTTCTACTAAGGACCTGGGAGCATCCTTAATTACACTGGCAGACATTACAGTGAGAACCGGTTTGTTTGCTTCGGGAGCTTTATTATTTCTAGCCATGCTCGATTATCTTTATCAACGCTTTGATTTTGAAAAAAGTATACGAATGTCTAAGCAGGAAATTAAACAAGAGTATAAAACAATTGAGGGCGATCCTATTATAAAGTCTCGAATCAAGCAAAAACAGAGAGAAATGGCTATGTCGAGAATGATGCAGGAAATACCGAAGGCAGATGTTGTGATTACAAACCCCACACATTATGCCATCGCACTGAAGTATGACGAAGATCATCTGGATGCCCCATATATCCTCGGGAAAGGTTTGGATTTCGTTGCCCAAAAAATTAAGCTTGTTGCCAAAGAAAATGATATTCCCATGATGGAAAACAGACCATTAGCACGGGCGTTGTACGACCAGGCAGAAATTGGACAGGCTATACCGGAGGAATTTTATAAAGGGGTGGCTGAAATTCTTGCATACGTTTATAAATTGAATAGCAAGTCTTAGGATAGTCCAAAGCAAAACGTTCATCAAGACACTGGATAATAGAAGAAAAATAAACTTCGATTTTTATAGATTATGTTTTACTTTAATACCCGTTAGGAGAGAACAAGTATGCGAGCAAGAGATTTATCCGTTACTATAGCCGTCATAATGATCGTAGCCATGTTGATTATACCTTTACCGACATGGTTAATTAGCTTTTTAATCATGGTCAATATTTCTCTTGCTTTATTAGTATTATTGACTTCAATGAATACGCAGGAACCATTACAATTTTCGATTTTCCCTTCCTTACTTTTGCTCCTTACTTTGTTTAGGCTCGGCCTTAATATTTCTACGACAAGAGCCATACTGACACATGGGGATGCGGGAGGAGTCGTTCATGTGTTTGGAGACTTTGTAGTTGGCGGCCAGGTTATTGTTGGATTGGTTGTATTCTTAATTTTGATTATCATCCAATTCATTGTTATTACAAAAGGTGCTGAACGTGTTGCGGAAGTGGCAGCCCGTTTTACGCTTGACGCAATGCCAGGTAAACAAATGAGTATTGATGCCGATTTAAATGCCGGCATGATATCTGAACAAGAGGCAAGAATCAGGCGTGATAAGGTATCAAGAGAAGCGGACTTTTTTGGTTCGATGGATGGTGCCAGTAAGTTTGTTAAAGGTGACGCCATAGCGAGTATTATTATCGTCCTGATTAATTTAATATTTGGAATGGTCATCGGTGTTATGCAAATGGATTTACCATTTGGTGAAGCAGCTGTGAAATTTTCACTTTTATCTGTAGGGGATGGTATTGTCAGCCAGGTGCCTGCCCTGCTCATCTCAACTGCAACAGGGATTATTGTAACGAGAGCAGCGTCGGATGGAAACCTTGCATCTGATATTACATCCCAACTGTTTGCTTATCCCAAAATGCTTTATATAGCAGCTGCAACGATTATGTTATTGGGGTTATTTACACCTATTAATAATATATTAACACTGATTATTTCTGGTTTATTAGCTTGGGGTGCGTATAAAGCTACATCCCTTCAACAGAATGAAAGTACCATTTCTGCACCGGAAACCGATGAAGCTGGTGAGATGGAAGAAATGAAAAGTCCAGAAAGCGTCATTAGTCTACTCAGTATTGACCCGATTGAATTTGAATTCGGTTATGGTCTGATTCCGTTAGCAGACGCCAATCAGGGCGGAGACCTATTGGACAGAGTGGTTATGATCCGCAGACAGCTTGCAATTGAATTGGGGCTCGTTATACCTGTAGTGAGAATCAGAGATAACATTCAGCTCAAGCCCAATGAGTATCGATTGAAAATTAAAGGTTCGGAAATGGCAAGGGGTGAGCTTTTATTAGATCACTACTTAGCGATGGCTCCGGGAATGGATGATGATTCTATAGAAGGCATTGATACGATAGAACCCTCCTTTGGATTGCCAGCCAAGTGGATTACTGAAGAGACGAAGGAATATGCTGAAATGCTCGGCTATACAGTCGTGGATCCGCCATCGGTTGTTTCTACGCATATAACAGAGGTCATTAAAACAAATGCATCTGATTTAATTGGACGCCAGGAAACGAAACAATTAATTGAACATCTCAGAGAGTCTTCGCCTATTTTAATAGAGGAAGTTACACCAAACCCATTGTCAGTCGGTGATATACAAAAGGTGCTGGCTAAATTATTAAGAGAAAAGGTTTCAATTAGAAATTTGCCGATTATTTTTGAAACACTGGCTGATTTTGGCAGGGTGACAAATGATACAGATATTTTAGCGGAATATGTCAGACAGGCACTTGCACGTCAAATCACCAACCAATATGTCGTAGGAGATAATTTGAAAGTATTAACTCTATCTGGAAGAGTAGAAAAGATAATAGCGGATAGTGTTCAACAAACTGAACAAGGAAATTATCTATCGCTTGATCCGATTGATTCACAGAAAGTCCTTGAATCAGTAGCCGGGAAGCTGGAGGAGCATGCTCTCTTAGATCAATCACCTGTATTGCTATGTTCACCAGCGGTAAGGATGTATGTACGCCAACTGACAGAGAGATATTTTCCGCAGCTCCCAGTTTTATCATACAACGAGTTGGAAGCCAATGTGGAGATACAAAGCGTAGGGGTGGTGAATGCTGAATGAAGGTGAAAAAATTTACTGGTGTATCCATGCAAGATGTCATGAGCCGAATACGGACAGAATTTGGTAATGATGCCGTGATTTTAAATTCAAAAGTGGTGAATAGCAACGGCATACTGGGTCTGTTTAGAAAGAAAACATTTGAAGTGATTGCCACAATTGATACTGATTCAGTGGACAGTAAAAAAACGACATATACAAAGGTAAGCAAGAATCCGAAGCCGCCATTCAAAAGTGATTCCATTATAAAACCGATAGAATCTGCCGAATCTCTAAATAGAAACAGTGAAGTGCCGTCAAAATACATACTTAATGAACTGAAAGAGATGAAACAAATGCTTTCATTCGAATCTAAGTATAGTCTATATCCGGATCAATTAAGAGAAATACACAAGAGGCTTGTCAAAATAGAATTAGATAAACATTTAACCGATAAGTTAATGGATTATTTATTGGAAAAATGGAGAAACAGCAGAAACGCAGATGAACTATCAGAAAGTGAACTATTAGATTTGGTTTATTACTATTTAGTAGATCAATTAATGGATTATGCAGTAAATGATGACCGATTATTTAAAAGAAAATATGTAAATATTCTGGGTCCTACCGGAGTTGGAAAGACTACGACAATCGCAAAAATTGCGGCCGAATATGTGATGAAACATCAAAAGCAGATTGCGTTTATCACGACAGATACTTACCGAATAGGTGCTATTGAACAATTGAAAACATATGCAGAGATATTGAGAGTTCCGGTTGAAGTGGCCTATAACATGGAGGATTTCAAACAGGCAGCTAAACGTTTTGCTCATTACGATCATGTATTCATTGATACAGCAGGCAGGAATTTTCGTAATCAGGAATTTGTTGCGGATCTTAAAGGTCTGATAGATTTCGAGATGGATATGGAGACGTATCTTGTTCTTTCTGCAACATCTAAAGAGATGGATATGGATACGATTTATAACCAGTTTTCCATTATTCCGATACAAGGTATCATTTTTACCAAAATAGATGAAACAGCTTTTCATGGTTCTATTCTGAATTTTATCTTTAAACATCAAGTTTCTGTCAGTTATATGACAAATGGACAGAACGTTCCTGATGATATTGTTGCCGCTACCCCTGAGAAAATAGTTAAGACAGTTTGTGGAGGTCATTTATATGCACGACCAAGCTGAACTGCTAAGGCAAAGGGTTCTTAACGAAAAAGAGGGACATTCTGCTAAAGTGATAGCCGTTGTCAGCGGGAAAGGCGGAGTCGGCAAATCAAATTTCTCGTTGAATTTTTCAATTGGACTGGCTAAGCAAAATAAAAAAGTATTAATCATGGATATTGATGTAGGAATGGGGAACATCAATATCTTAATTGGCCAATCGGGCAGATATACAGTAGCCGATCACTTTAATGAGGGTGTTCCCTTAAGAATGGCTATTTCTACTGGACCTGAAGGGATTCATTATATTCCTGGTGGAACAGGATTGTCAGAGTTATTTAAGATGGACCAAAAACAATTTGATACCTTTAGTTATCAATTTCAAAGTATTTTGGAAGACTATGATTTTATTATTTTGGATATGGGTGCAGGAATATCAGAGCAAACCTTGCAATTTATCGTTTCAGCTCAGGAATTGATCTATATCACAAATCCTGAGCCAACAGCCATAACAGATGTCTATTCGATGATGAAATATCTCGCCAGCAGGACAAATGTACCTTTCTATCTATTATGTAACCGCGCTTCAAGCCGAAGGGAAGGCGATGAAGTCATTATGCGCTTAACGAGGGCTGCCCAACAATTTTTACATAAAGAGATTTTGGCACTTGGTGTTTTGCCTGATGATAAAGCTGTACAAAAAGCAGTCATAAGGCAAATTCCATTTATCTTATTAAATCCATCTTCCCCTGCAAGTGAAGCCCTAAAAAAAATCATTCGTCATTACATGGGGACATTTGTAAAAGGGGAAAGTCAGCCTATTTCGTTTATGCAAAAGATGAAGAATTATCTGTTTGAAAGGTAGGTCTTACGAATTGGATACAATTAGAGTGCTAATAGTAGAAGACTCACCATTTATGAGGAAGCTGATTACAGAAATTCTTCAGGAAGATGAACATATTGAAGTGGTGGCTATTGCCCGAAATGGAGCAGAGGGACTTTTAAAAATAGAAAAGCTTAAACCAGATGTGATCACGCTTGATATTGAAATGCCGGTTATGGACGGAATTACGACCTTACAGGAAATTATGATAAAAAATCCTACCCCTGTAGTTATGCTTTCTGGAACAAATAGGTCAGGGGTAGACATGGTTATGGAGTGTATGAAGTTTGGTGCAGTTAATTTTATCGAAAAGCCTTCCGGTTCATTTTCGCAGGACCTACACAGAATTAAGCAGGAAATGATTCAAAAAGTGAAAGAAGCTGTCAAAGTAAATATGGATGTTTTAAGGCAAGATGATAGCTTGATGAATGTAACCTCTATTCCTGATAATTCCGAGGAAGGGGTACAGAAAAAAGATACCGATATGACTGAAACGATAGCTACTAAGGGTTCCCGCCAAAAAATTGTTTGCATTGGAACATCTACTGGAGGGCCGCGAGCGTTGTATAGCGTTTTACCATTATTGAGCAGAGAGATCAAGGCCCCCCTTCTGATAGTTCAACATATGCCTAAAGGATTTACAAAATCCCTAGCTAGCAGGTTAAATGAGTTATCAAAAATAACGGTGAAAGAAGCTGAAGACGGAGAAACCTTGCGTAATGGTACTGCTTATATTGCTCCGGGTGGATTTCATTTGACAGCTTTGCTACATCGCGGCGAATTAGTTGCCAGATTGGATAATACCCCATCAATTAATGGTCATCGTCCTTCAGTGGACAACCTCTTTAATTCTGTTTCTAAATTGCCCCGGTTATATGAGCGAATAGCTGTTATTATGACCGGCATGGGAACTGACGGGACGAAGGGGATTTTGGATTTAAAAAAATGCACTCAGTCCATAGTGATAGCCGAATCTGAAAAAACATGTGTGGTCTTCGGGATGCCAAAATCTGCTGTCGCAACTGGAATGGTAGATGAAGTAATGCCTTTGCATGATATAGCAGGAGCATTAAATAAACATTGTAAGAGTGAGAGGTGAGTTGGCATGGATTTAAATCAATATTTAGAGGTTTTCATAGAAGAAAGCAAGGAACACTTGCAAATATGTAATGAGCAATTATTGGAGTTAGAAAAAAATGATAATGATTTAACGGTTGTTAATGAAATTTTCCGAGCAGCCCACACATTAAAAGGGATGTCTGCGACTATGGGTTTTGATGATTTGGCACGTTTAACTCATCAGATGGAAAATGTATTAGATGAAATCAGAAATCAGCGTATAAAAGTGAATTCAGGCATTTTAGATGTTGTATTTTTAGCTGTTGATGATCTTGAAGCCATGGTTTTATCGATTGCAGATGGAGGAGATGGTAAACGAGATGTCTCTTTAACAATCGAAAAATTAGAAAAGATTGCGACTGGTGAACGAACGACGTTAACAACTACAACTACGCTTACTGAGAAATCTTCTTCAAATACCATGCCAAACTCTGAGTCTGATATGGCTACTTATGATGAATATGAATGGGCGGTATTGGAACAATCAATCGAACAAGGGTACAATGCCTTCGCTGTAAAGGTGATCTTAAAGAATGATTGTATCTTAAAAGCAGTCAGAGTTTTTATGGTGTATGAAATTTTTGCTGAACTGGGAGAGGTTATTAAGTCTGTTCCTACCGTAGATTCTCTCGAGGAGGAAAAATTTGAGCAAGAATTTACTGCTACGTTGCTAACGAAACAATCAGCGAGGGATATTGAGCAGAGAATATTAAAAGTATCCGAAATTGAATCTGTACAAGTGTTGCAGCTAACAGTTAAATCACCTAAAACAATCAGCCATAAAGAACCAGGAAAACTGGTAAATGAGAAACTGGCAGAGAAAGATAAAACGAATCGGACAGAGGATAAAGAAGAACAAAAGGCAGCGCCCGTTAAGGCGCCTATAGCTCATAACAAGACAATTCGTGTAAATATTGAGCGCCTTGATATATTAATGAACCTTTTTGAAGAGTTAGTGATTGATAGGGGCAGACTTGAACAAATTTCAAAAGATCTTAATAATCAGGAATTATTTGAAACGGTTGAACGTATGACAAGGATCTCAGGTGATATGCAAACCATTATCTTAAATATGAGAATGGTACCGGTAGAGAACGTCTTTAATCGGTTTCCGCGTATGGTCAGGCAGCTTGCCCGAGACTTAAATAAAAAAATCCGCCTTGAAATTATTGGTGCGGATACAGAATTGGATCGGACCGTTATTGATGAAATTGGTGACCCACTCTTGCACCTGCTTCGTAATGCCATGGACCATGGCATTGAAACACCAGAAGCAAGAAGTGAAAAGGGCAAGCCTGAAGAAGGTGTTGTAATCCTGAAGGCTTACCATAGTGGAAACCACGTTTTTATTGAAATAGAGGATGATGGTGCTGGAATCAATACAGATATAGTTGTGATGAAAGCATTGGATAAAGGAATTATCACAGAAGAACAAGCAGAAGCAATGACAGAACGTCAAAAAAACGATCTTATTTTTGCTTCCGGTTTTTCAACTGCAAAGGAAATATCTGATATTTCGGGTCGGGGTGTCGGACTGGATGTTGTTAAAAATACAATTGAATCTCTAGGCGGGAATGTATCCATTCACTCACGGTATGGGTATGGGTCAAAATTTTCTGTGGAATTGCCTCTTACTTTGTCCATCATTTCTGTCATGCTTGTTGAAGTTCAACATGAAAAGTACGCGATTCCGTTATCATCCATTATTGAAACCTATATTGTGAAAAAAGCGGATATATTAAAGTCTCATAACCAAGATGTCATTGATTTTAGAGGCAAAATTATTCCACTGATTTATTTGCATTCTATATTATCCGTCCCTGTTAGCCGGGAGGAAGAAGAATTTTTATCATTAGTTATTGTTCGCAATGGAGATAAAATGGCTGGGTTAGTCGTTAATTCTTTCATCGGGCAGCAGGAGATCGTTTTAAAATCATTGGGTAACTATTTAAACTCTGTTTTTGCGCTGTCGGGTGCAACGATTCTCGGGGATGGACAAGTAGCATTAATTCTAGATTGCAATTCTTTTGTTAAGTAAGCGGTGCAGCAAAAGAAAGGAGGAATTTATATGACTGTAAATACCAATGAGAGTATGTTAAAAGTGATTGTCTTTGAGTTGATGGACAAAGAGTATGCCATTCCGGTTGAGCATGTAATGTCCATCGAAAAAGTACCTTATATTACGAGAGTCCCAAGGGTAGAACCCTTTGTGATGGGGGTCATAAATCTTAAAGGTACTATTACACCAATCATTGATCTACGAATACGCTTCGGACTTGAACGCAAAGAACAGGATGAATCTACCAGGATTATCATTGTTTCTTATAACCATTTTGAAGTGGGTTTAATTGTGGACTCAGCAAAGGACGTAGTAGAATTTCCGACTGATTTAATGGAACCGCAACCCAAAGTTGTAGGTCTACAGGAAATCGATTATATAAATGGAGTTGCAAAAATAGACAAACGGCTACTCATCTTAATTAAGCTTGAGCGGATTTTACAAGTATTGGGCACCGCACACTCTATATAGGAAGAGGAAGGATCACATGTCATATTTGGATTCCATTACGACTCTCCAACTCGATACATTAAAGGAAATAGGGAATATCGGAGCAGGCAATGCAGCGACTGCTTTATCACAATTACTGAACAAACCGATCATGATGAGTGTCCCATCCGTAAGAATTGCTACATTTGATGAAACGATGGAACTGGCAGGAGGAGCGGATAATGTAGTCGTGAGTATTTACTTGCGGATTGAAGGAGACATCACTGGCAATATGTTTTTTATCCTATCCCTATCCCAAGCAGTTAGGTTTATCAATCAAATGACAGGTTCTGATCAATTTTCTTTTGACCAGTCGCCAGACGATGAAATGGCCTTATCTGCTTTAGCAGAAATGGGTAATATTTTGTCCGGCTCCTATTTAACTGCCTTGTCGGATTTTACCGGCATGAAGATCTATCCTTCTGTTCCCATATTGGGAATTGACATGGTTGGAGCCCTGCTTGGGTATGGATTACTGGAATTTTCTCAACTGGGGGATTATGCAATTATCATTGATACGGACTTAACTGAATTTGATAGTAAGGATGAGGAGGATGTGAATGGACATTTCTTTTTACTGCCTGATCCTGAATCGTTTGATACTCTCTTCACCACATTGGGAGTGAAAATGGAATGAATCCTTCTCATGATTATGAAATTATCCGTGTTGGGATTGCAGATATGAAAATTGCTTGCAGGGATTCGATTATTAAAACGGCCGGACTTGGCTCTTGTGTTGGTGTTGTTTTATACAGCACTACTCAAAAAGTCGCAGGTATGGCTCATGTGATGCTTCCGGATTCTTCGCTAGCGAGAGGGAGAACATTTAATAAAGCCAAATATGCTGATACTGCGATTCCTGAGCTGATCGCTCAGTTAGAAAGCAAAGGTGTAAAAAGACAGATGCTGAAGGCGAAGCTTGCTGGTGGAGCCCAGATGTTTCAATACAATTCTGGAAGTAATCTGATGAGGATTGGACCGCGAAATGTCGATGCGTTAAAAACACAACTAAAAGATAACCATATCCAAGTTATGGCTGAAGATGTTGGCGGGAATAGCGGAAGAACAATCGAATTTAATCCAATAACAGGTCTATTGTATATTCGCACGGTGAATCAGGGGAATCAGTATATTTAAGATACTAACTGGTTATGGAGCGAAATTAAGGGAAATTTGTCGGATGTGAATCTGTGACTTTTTGTTATAATTGTATTACCATTAAAAACCAAATTAAGGAGGGTCAAAATGTCTCAAGTGAATACCGGTGAAGAACAAACATATTGGCATAAATGGCTAGAAGGCCGGGACGCGCAGGCTGGAGACATATTGGCAAAAAAATACTTGCCATTGGTCAGTTATCATGTCCAACGGATCTCTGTAAACCTGCCTAAAAATGTAAATAGGGATGAAATACGGAGTTTGGGAAATATGGGGTTATTTGATGCTTTAGAAAAATTTGATCCTTCCCGTGATTTAAAATTTGAAACATATGCCTCCTTTCGAATTAGAGGAGCTATTATAGATGGACTTCGTAAAGAGGATTGGCTGCCAAGAAGCACGAGAGAAAAAGCAAAATTGATAGATTCTACTATCGAAGCATTGGAACAGAAGAACATGCGTAATATTACACCGGATGAGATTTCCAAAGAATTGGGGATACCTGAAGATGAGGTGATCAAAATTACGAATGAGAACTTCTTTTCCAATGTACTGTCAATGGATGAACAACCTCATGATGCACATTCAGAACAGGAAGTGCAATCGTACACGGTGAAAGATGAGCGCATGCTATCTCCTGAAGATGCACTTGTAAAAAAAGAATTGCTTAAAGAGATGGAAGACCTCATTCATAAGCTTGGTGAAAAAGAACAATTAGTTCTGGATTTATTTTACCGGCAGGAATTAACTCTTACAGAGATTGGATATATTTTGAAGCTTTCCACCTCAAGAATTTCTCAAATACATTCGCGCGCTTTATTTAAATTAAAAGAATTATTGGCAAAGACGATTTATCGCTAAATCTTTAACTTGGGAGGGGGTAAGATGAACTTTCCATATAAACTAGAGATTTCCCCAGACAAAATGAAGGCCTGGATTAAATCTGAGGAAAATCTGACACAGATAGTGTCTGAAAGAGAAGTAGAAGAATGGCTGGCATCCTTACCGATAACCTTTGGTATAAAAAAAGAAGTCAAATCTCTATTGTTGAATACGGAACAGGTTCTGTTTCCATTATTGTTTGCTGAAGGTCAATCTGCTGAAAATGGGTGTAATGGAGAATTAATACTCGATTGCATGAAGGTTTTGAATAAACAGAAACAGCCATTTAACTTCAAGAATATAATGGAGATCCCTTCCGTTTGCACAGGGGATAAAATTGCGACTGTATCTCAACCGACGATTGGCCATTTTGGAATGGATGTATTTGGGGATGCAGTGAAGCCGAAACCTGGCAAAAAGGCTGTCTTTAAATTAGGCCCCAATGTTATTGAACATGCATCAATTGTATATGCAACGATTGACGGGCAAATCAGTATGGTGGACCAAACGATCCAAGTTAATCCAGTTTTTCGAGTAGAAGGCGACCTTAGTCTGGAGATAGGAAATATAGATTTCATAGGCAATGTGAGCATTGAGGGTAACGTACCTGCTGGATATTTCATACGTTGCGGCGGTGATTTGAAAGTATACGGTATGATTGAAGGATCTGAGATTGATGTTGGCGGTTCAATCTGTGTAAAGGGCGGAATTACCGGTGAAAAAGATTGTCACATTCGTACAGGCGGGGATTTATATGCTTTGTATATGAACTATGTAACTATTATTTCGAGTGGCGATATTGTTATTCGAAATGCCATTCTTCATAGCTATGTTACTTCCATGAAATCTATTATCTGTGAAAACGGGCATTTAATAGGCGGTGTTTTGAAAGCTGGAAAACGAGTGGAACTTCAGGATGCAGGAAATGTGCATTACGCGCGTACTGAAATACATATTGGAAATAAAGAAGCAATTGATTGTAAAAAGAAGGATTTAGATTTTCACTGTCAGAAAATCGAAAAAACACTATCAAAACTAACATATATCGCTTTGAAATTGGAAGAAAAATCGAGACTTTCTAGTATGAGTAAAAAGGATGTCCTCTTGTTAGAAAAACATAGTAAAACAAAAAACCATTTAGTTGAGGAAATGAAAAAGCTAAAGCAGGAAAGAGTAAATTTAGATTATTACTTGCAAGTCGATGAGGAACTCATTGTGAATGGTTCTTGTTATCCCAATCTATATATAAAGATGGGCAAGTATTCTAGGCCGCTGAATCAAATGTACCAGTCAGTCAAATTCACTAATAGGGGAAACGAAATATCTATGTATCCGCTATAAAAAGAGACTTCTAAATTTATAATGTTCTGGAATGCAGGTGAACGCGTGCTATTTTCTGCATGAGCGTAAATCAAAAACTGGTTGAACAGGGACCAGAATAGAGAAAAAGTATGTAAGAGCAAAAATGGCAGCAGAATGACGAAGCTAGTAAAAATCGTTCTGCCTTTTTGCGAAACTGCAATCCATCGAAGTATATAGGTTTGGAAGGGAGGGGACCAAATGGCAGTTATCCTTATTTTAAGCATTATGGTTAATATGGTAGCTATATTAATAGTCATGATCCTTTACTCAAGGCAGAATCGCCTGATACAGTTTGAGAAGAATTATAAAGCATCTATAGAAGAGATGGAAGAGCTGATCAATACGTTTATTTTTGAGATGAAAGAAGAAAATGATGAGATTAAACAGTTATTTAGGAACAGAAGCGCAGATCCAGCTGAAGATAAACACCCTACTGAAGTGGAGCCTGATTTTGTAGAACAGGAGCTTCTTGGGTTACCGCAAGGGTATAGACAGCAGGCAGCATTGCATGCTTACATAAATTCAAATGGGCAATCGGGTGTGACAAATAGCATAATTGAAAAGAAGGAATCAGTCCAAAAGAGCCGAGAAATGGATCAAAATCATATACTGGCTGAGGCACTGGCTATGAAAAACCAAGGTAAAACAATCGAAGAAATAGCCAAAAAAATGGAACGTGGCAAAACAGAAATTGACCTTTTATTTAAATTAAACAAAAAGTAAAGGAAAATGACTTGATTGTATCCTTAAATTGTGCTATATTATGACATGGTGTTAATACACACGCTTAAGGATTTAGGCTGACCGTGCTGTAAATTACAGTTTCAGTCTGAAAATGATTTAAGCGGAGGCAAAAACAAAACATAGGAGGAACAAACATGTCAGTAATTTCAATGAAACAACTGCTTGAAGCAGGTGTACACTTTGGGCACCAAACTCGTCGTTGGAACCCAAAAATGAAAAAATATATTTTCACGGAGCGTAATGGCATCTACATTATCGACCTTCAAAAAACGGTTAAAAAAGTAGAAGAAGCTTACAACTTCGTAAGAGACTTAGCTGCTGATGGCGGTACTATGTTATTCGTTGGTACTAAAAAGCAAGCACAAGATTCTGTTAAAGAAGAAGCTGGCCGTGCTGGTATGTACTATGTTAACCAACGTTGGTTAGGTGGTACATTAACAAACTTCGTAACTATTCAAAAACGTATCACACGTCTTAAAGAAATCGAGAAAATGGAAGAGAACGGAACATTCGAAGTTCTTCCTAAAAAAGAAGTTATTCAATTAAAAAAACAACAAGAACGTCTTGAAAAATTCTTGGGCGGTATCAAGGATATGAAACAAATCCCTGATGCATTGTTCATCATTGACCCACGCAAAGAGCGTATTGCTGTTGCAGAAGCTCACAAATTGAACATTCCAATCGTAGGTATCGTTGATACAAACTGTGATCCGGATGAAATCGATTATGTAATCCCTGCAAACGATGATGCAATCCGTGCTGTTAAATTGCTTACTGGTAAAATGGCTGATGCTATTCTTGAAGGTAAACAAGGTGAAGAAACAGCTCCAGTTGCAGAAGAAGCAGTAGTTGAAGAAACTGTAGAAGCAGAAGAAGCAACTACAGTTGAAAATGCTTAATTGATTTTTTAAAGGTGATAAGAGGACAGTGCCTTTTATCACCTTTTTTTGAAATAAAATAGAGTGGTGTATACGGATGCGAACACTGCTACATACTGATTTTATCGGATGATATAAAGGAGGAAGACCAAATGGCTATTACTGCTCAAATGGTTAAAGAATTACGTGAAAAAACTGGTGCAGGTATGATGGACTGCAAAAAAGCACTTCAAGAAACAAACGGAGATATGGATAAAGCAATTGATTACCTTCGTGAAAAAGGAATCGCAAAAGCTGCTAAAAAAGGCGATCGTATCGCTGCAGAAGGTCTTACTTCTATCGTTGTAGAAGGAGATAAAGCGGTTATCCTTGAAGTGAATGCTGAAACAGATTTCGTTGCTAAAAATGAAGGTTTCCAAACTCTTGTAAAAGAATTAGCTGCTCATCTTTTGGCAAACACTCCAGCTACTGTTGAAGAAGCACATGCTCAAACTATGGATAACGGTGCAACTGTTCAAGATCACATTAATGCTGCTATCGCTAAAATTGGTGAGCGTTTGTCTCTGCGTCGTTTTGAGATCAAAACAAAACCTGAAAATGGTGCTTTCGGCGCTTACATCCACCAAGGCGGACGTATCAGCGTTCTAACTATCATTGAAGGATCAACTGACGAAGCAGTTGCAAAAGATGTATCTATGCATATTGCTGCTCTTAACCCTAAATATGTATCTCGTGATCAAGTTTCTGCAGAAGAAGTTGAGCATGAGCGTCAAGTATTAACTCAACAAGCTCTTAATGAAGGTAAACCTGAGAAAATTGTTGCTAAAATGGTTGAAGGCCGTCTTGGAAAATACTTTGAAGAAGTATGTGTACTGGACCAAACTTTCGTTAAGAACCCAGACCAAAAAGTTGGTCAATTTGTACAAGCAAACGGTGCTTCTATCGTTGAATTCATTCGTTACGAAGTAGGAGAAGGAATCGAGAAGAAACAAGATAACTTCGCTGAAGAAGTAATGAGCCAAATTAAAAAAGACTAATCTAAATGACAATTGTGTATAGCATAAAAATAGGGGACACGCTGTGTTCCCTATTTTTCAAGAAAATATTTTTCTTTATAATAATGTGCAGAGATTGAGATGTAGATATCGATTATATTAGCTTTGTAAAATAAATCGATGACTAACAATGGTGGAGGTTACTATGAGCGGCGTAAAGTATAAAAGAGTTGTATTAAAGTTAAGTGGGGAAGCACTTGCCGGTGCTCAAGGATTTGGAATTGACCCAAAAATTATTTCTTCTGTTGCTAAACAAGTAAAAGAAGTTGCTGAGCTTGGTGTAGAAGTCGCAGTAGTAGTTGGCGGAGGCAATATTTGGCGCGGTAAAACAGGCAGTGAACTTGGAATGGACCGTGCAACGGCTGATTATATGGGGATGCTTGCTACAGTCATGAATTCGCTTGCGCTTCAAGATAGCTTAGAGCAGCAGGGAATTGAGACACGTGTGCAAACATCTATTGAAATGAGACAGGTCGCTGAGCCATATATCCGCAGAAGGGCAATCCGGCATTTAGAAAAAGCACGTGTAGTTATCTTTGCTGCAGGTACAGGAAATCCTTATTTCTCTACAGATACGACAGCAGCTTTACGGGCTGCCGAAATAGAAGCAGATGTTATTCTGATGGGTAAGAATAATGTGGACGGTGTTTATAGTGCAGATCCTGTTAAAGATAGCAGCGCTGTAAAATATGATAAACTCTCTTATCTTGATTTAATTAAGGACGGTTTATCTGTAATGGACTCCACAGCATCATCCTTATGTATGGATAACGATATTCCACTAATTGTCTTCTCAATAATGGAAGAAGGAAATATTAAACGTGTTGTTATGGGCGAAACTATAGGTACTATCGTTAGGGGGAAAGTATAATGGCAAAGCAAGTTATAGCAAATACTAAGGAAAAAATGAATAAGGGAATTCAGGCATTCTCAAGAGAGTTGGCTTCTATCCGTGCAGGACGTGCAAGTGCTTCCCTGTTGGACAGACTGACTGTTATCTATTATGGTGCTCCGACGCCTGTAAACCAACTTGGTTCAATCAGTGTGCCGGAACCACGTATGTTGGTTATTACACCTTATGATAAAACTATTCTTGGTGATATTGAGAAAGCCATCCTGAAATCTGATCTTGGTCTTAACCCAGTGAACGATGGAAATATTATCCGTCTAAGTATTCCTGCACTTACGGAAGAACGTCGTCGTGAACTTGTTAAACAAGTGAAGAAAGAAGCTGAGGAAGCGAAAGTGGCCATTCGTAATGTGCGCCGTGATGGTAATGATGATCTTAAGAAGTTAGAGAAAAACGGAGAAATTACAGAAGATGCACTGCGTGGATATTCTGATGACGTTCAAAAAATGACTGATGAACACATCACTAAAATTGATCAGCTTGCTAAAGATAAAGAAAAGGAAATCATGGAAGTTTGATTTTATATCAAAAAACCCCTTTTGCCAAAAGGGGTTTTTTTGTTACATATTGTATGGAATACATCGTAGGTCAAATTATAAAAGAATCTTTTTTCACAGCAAGATTGAAAAGACTAACCTGTAAAGTTTTCATGCTCCAAAGTGAAACAAACTAATATACAGGAATGTTTGTGACATATAAATGTGGTATGATAGGTTATGGAATTTGTACCAAAGAATATGGATGAGATATATACATAAGCAGGGATGATCAATTCCTTTTGGAGGAAATAAAATGTTTGGATGGAAGAAAGTCGAGAGAAAAGGTAAACAGCTTTCTATATCAGAAAGAATAGAAAAGGTAAAACAAAATAAAATACCCAATCACATCGCCATTATAATGGATGGGAATGGTCGTTGGGCACGAAAAAGGGCGCTGCCAAGAGTCGCTGGGCATCATGAAGGGATGAAGGTCGTTCGTAAAACGACTAAATTGGCGAGTGAATTAGGAGTGAAGGTGTTAACTGTATATGCCTTTTCGACCGAAAACTGGAAGCGACCAAAAGATGAAGTGGATTATTTATTAAAATTACCTGAGGAATTTTTAGGTACTTTTTTGCCGGAGTTAATGGAAGAGAATGTGAAGGTTCAAATTATGGGGGACCAGAAAAGACTGCCTTTACATACTGTAAGTGCAGTAACAACTGCATTGGAAAAAACAAAAGATAGTGATGGCCTGATTTTAAACTTTGCCCTTAATTACGGCAGTCGCGCAGAAATCCTGGAAGGTGTAAGAAAAGCCGCGGCAGATTTGAAAGACGGTCGTTTAGATGAAAATGAGTTGACAGAAGAGCGTTTTTCCGACTATTTAATGACCAATCAGTTGTTGGATCCGGATTTATTAATTAGAACCAGCGGCGAAATTCGCTTGAGTAATTTTATGTTATGGCAATTAGCTTATACGGAATTTTATTTTACTGATGTTTTATGGCCAGATTTTAATGATGCAGAGTTGTTGAATGCGATTGAAGAATTCCAGGGACGTTCAAGAAGATATGGCGGCGTATAATTAGGAAGGCGAGGATTTTTGGATGAAACAAAGAATCATTACAGCAGTTATAGCTATGGCGTTATTTTTACCGATTTTGATATATGGAAATATTCCATTTCTTATTTTAATATATGCTATGGCGACTATTGGATTATATGAATTGATTAAGATGAAGAAGATACCATTAATGACGATATCCTCACTGCTATCGTTCATATTAGTATGGATTTTACTGATTCCTGACAGGTATAACGGTGTTTTTGATATGATTCATTATGAAAAAATGGATATAGTCATTATTGTTGCATTCTTATTATTGGTGATTACTGTTATTTCGAAAAATGCTTTTACCTTTGATGATGCAGCCTTTCTCCTGTTATCATCTCTTTACATAGGTGTTGCGTTTTATTACTTTTTTGCCACAAGAGATACCGGTAACGGTCTGGTAACGATACTATTTGTATTAATTACTATATGGGTTACAGATTCGGGCGCCTATTTTGTAGGACGCTCTTTAGGAAAAAGAAAGCTTTGGCCTGAAATCAGCCCAAATAAAACCGTGGAAGGTTTTCTTGGCGGGATTGGAAGTGCAATCATTGTTGCAATATTGTTCTATTTCCTCTCTAATTTAGACTACAATATAAGTAAGCTGATTGTAATAGCTCTTTTAATATCTATCTTTGGGCAATTGGGAGATCTTGTGCAATCCGCATATAAAAGGCATTATGGTGTTAAAGATTCGGGTAATATCTTACCGGGGCATGGAGGAATTTTGGATAGGTTTGATAGTTTAATTTTTATTCTTCCCATTTTGCATTTCTTCATTTTCTAATTAATAACACTACAATTGCTGGGGAGGAGCTTTAATTTGAAAAGGATTAATTTATTAGGGGCTACAGGTTCAATTGGGATGCAAACAATCGATATTGTTCGCAATCACCCAGAGGAATTTAAGTTAACAGCCGTTGCAGGCGGAAGAAATTTGGATGGGATTCGTAGTATTGCAGAAGAATTCCAGCCGGAATTGATTTGTGTACAGTTAAAAGATGATGCCGAACGATTAAAAACAGAATATCCAAATAGAAAGATTGTATACGGGCATGATGGATTAATAGAGGCAGCTACTTATGTAAATGGAGACATCGTTGTAAATGCTGTGATGGGTAGCATTGGTTTAATTCCGACTATGCAAGCGATGGAAGCGGGCAAGCAAATTGCTCTGGCCAATAAAGAAACATTGGTGACAGCCGGACATCTTGTAATGGAGGCTGCTGAAAAGTATAACACGCCTATTTTGCCGGTTGACAGCGAACATTCAGCTATATTCCAGGCATTACAGGGAGAGCAGGCTAAAAATATTGAGCGCCTGATTATTACAGCGTCAGGAGGAAGCTTCAGAGACCGGACAAGGGATGAACTAAGAAATGTTACGGTTGAAGATGCACTCAATCATCCAAACTGGTCCATGGGTGCAAAAATAACGATAGATTCTGCCACAATGATGAATAAAGGACTTGAAGTCATTGAAGCTCATTGGCTATTTAATTTACCATATGAACAAATTGACGTTCTCCTGCATCAGGAAAGCATTATTCATTCCATGGTTGAATTTCATGATTCAAGTGTAATCGCACAGCTTGGTACCCCGGATATGCGTGTTCCAATCCAATATGCACTTTCCTACCCGGACAGATTACCGCTTATCTCTTCGAAAAGGCTTAATTTAGCAGATGCGGCAACATTACATTTTAAAAAGATGGACTTTGACCGTTATCCTTGTTTACAATACGCTTATAACGCCGGAAGAATAGGCGGATCAATGCCGACTGTATTAAATGCAGCCAACGAGGTGGCGGTCGGATTATTCTTACAGGGCAAGATTTCATTCTTGGCAATTGAGGAACTGGTGGAGAAGGCAATGAACCGTCATCAGCCAATTATAAATCCTGAACTCGAAACTATACAAGAAGTCGATCAGGATACAAGAAAATATATCGAGTCACTATATTAAAAGGATGGTCGATTAAGTGCAAACTATATTAGCGTTTATACTAATTTTTGGCGGTTTGGTGTTTTTTCATGAATTAGGCCACTTAATTTTTGCAAAAAGAGCCGGTATCCTCTGCCGCGAGTTTGCAATAGGTTTTGGGCCAAAAATCTTTACAGTAAAAAAGAATGAAACAGTTTATACCATTCGTTTACTCCCGCTTGGCGGTTTTGTTCGAATGGCAGGTGAAGATGTAGAATCAGTAGAATTGAAACCAGGTTTCCGTATTGGTGTTATGTTTAATGAAAATCAAGAAATCAACAAAATTATTGTTACCAACAAGGATAAATTTCCTGAAGCTCGAATTATTGAAGTAGAAGAAGCAGATTTGGATCATCAGTTAATCATTCGGGGATATGAAGATGGAAATGATGAAATAATCCAAACGTATAAGGTTCACCCAAAAGCAGTCATGATAGAAGATGGTCTTGAATTGCAAATTGCTCCATATGACCGTCAATTTTCATCGAAAACATTACCGCAAAGAGCGATGGCCATTTTTGCCGGTCCGATGATGAATTTCGTTTTAGCAGCAGTTTTATTCATGATTATTGGGATTGCCCAAGGAGTCGTGGTCGATGAGCCTAAGCTTGGTAAATTGACAGAAGACGGACCTGCCATTAGTTCTGGCCTCAAAGAAGGAGATACTGTCCAATCTATTAATGGTGAAAAGGTGGATTCATGGAGTGATATTCAATCCACGATACAGGAAAATGCCAATAATGATCTGGCCTTTAAGGTCGAGCGTGACGGACAGGAACAGGAAATCACAGTCACGCCTAAATTAGTGGAGGATTCAGCTGGTAAACGAGGCATTATTGGTGTCTATGCACCAACAGAAAAATCTTTTCTAAAAGCGATTGGGTATGGTTTTACTGAAACGTATGTATGGACTAAGCAAATTTTCATTGTGCTTGGAGATTTAATCACTGGAGGATTCTCCGTAGATCAATTATCTGGTCCTGTAGGTATTTATGTTTCTACTGAAGAAGTGGCAAAATCAGGTATTTTTTACTTGTTAAAATGGGCAGGAGTTTTAAGCATCAACCTCGGTATAATGAATCTCTTGCCTTTACCTGCTTTGGATGGAGGAAGACTGTTATTCTTTGCGATTGAAGCGGTCAGAGGGAAACCAATCGATAAGCAAAAGGAAGGTATGGTCCATTTTATCGGATTTGCTTTATTGATGCTCTTAATGATTGTTGTCACTTGGAATGATATACAGAGGTTTTTCTTTTAAAATAGGATTCAAAAGTAACGGGGGCTATAAAATTTAAAGCCCCTGTTATACATAAAGTAAAGCGAATAGGGATAGAAAGGTGAATAGATATGAAACAAAGTATGACCATGATTCCAACATTGAGAGAGGTGCCATCTGACGCTGAAGTAAAAAGTCACCAATTATTACTTCGTGCCGGATTTATGCGCCAAAATGCGAGTGGAATATACAGTTATCTTCCTCTTGGTTTAAAAGTAATCCAAAATGTCGAAAAAATTATTCGAGAAGAAATGGAACGTGCGGGAGCGGTAGAATTATTAATGCCAACGCTGCAACAGGCAGAGTTATGGCAGGAATCCGGCAGATGGTATTCTTATGGTCCTGAATTGATGAGAATGAGCGACCGCCATAATCGTGAGTTTGCAATGGGACCAACCCATGAAGAAGTCATTACAAGCTTACTTCGTGATGAAGTGAAATCATACAAGCGTCTGCCATTAACCCTTTATCAAATCCAAACAAAATTCCGTGATGAGAAACGTCCTCGTTTTGGCTTGCTTCGCGGCCGTGAATTTATCATGAAAGATGCCTATTCATTCCATTCCAGCCAGGAAAGCCTGGATGAGGTATATGATCGCATCTTTACAGCCTATTCCAATATTTTCAGCCGTTGTGGACTTGATTTCAGAGCGGTAATAGCGGATTCTGGGGCAATGGGTGGAAAAGATACGCATGAATTTATGGTGCTTTCAGAAATAGGTGAAGATACAATTGCATACTCTGATTCTTCTGATTTTGCGGCTAACATTGAAATGGCACCAGTTATCAATGCAACAGCTAAAACGGGTGAAGAGCTTAAAGAACTAACCAAGGTATCAACACCTGAGCAAAAAACAATTGAAGAAGTATCGAATTTTTTAAATATAGGTGCGGATAAGTGCATTAAATCTCTTCTTTGGAAAGTGGATGATCAATTTGTCCTTGTATTGATTAGGGGAGATCATGAATTAAATGATATAAAATTAAAAAATATTTTTAATGCAACAATTGTTGAACCAGCAAGTCCTGAAGAAACAAAAGAAATCATGAATTGCGGCGTTGGTTCTCTCGGCCCAATTGGAGTGGATAGAGATCGCGTGACAATCATTGGGGATTATGCGGTTGAAGTTCTAGAAAATGCGGTCTGCGGTGCCAATGATGAAGGCTTACATTATATCAATGTAAATCCTGAGCGTGATTTTAAAAATGTAAAATATGAAGATCTTCGATTTATCAAGGCTGGAGATGTTTCTCCAGATGGAAAAGGTACTATTCAATTTGCCAAAGGAATAGAAGTGGGTCATGTATTCAAATTGGGTACGCGTTACAGTGAGGCCATGAACGGTACCTATTTGGATGAAAATGGACGCAGCCAGCCTATGATCATGGGTTGCTATGGAATTGGCGTATCCAGAACCGTAGCGGCTATTGCTGAGCAATTTAATGATGAAAAAGGGTTGATGTGGCCTGTAAATATTGCTCCATATCAAGTGCACCTAATTCCTGTTAATATGAAGGACGATGAGCAAAAGAGACTTGGTGAAGAATTATACGACCAGCTTCAACAAGCAGGCTTCGATGTCTTAATGGATGATCGTAAGGAACGTGCAGGTGTGAAATTTGCTGATTCCGACTTAATCGGGCTTCCAGTTCGAGTAACGATCGGTAAAAAAGCAGCTGAAGGTATCGTTGAAGTGAAAGTAAGACAGACAGGTGAAAGCTTTGAAGTGTCCGTTGCTGATCTGGCTGGACGACTAAAAGAACTACTGTAAATAAATGAAACAAGCAAGCTCTCCCGCTTCCAGAGGAGAGCTTGTTTTTATTTATGCTGAAATATACGGTCGTGCATCATGAGAGAAGTTATTTTATAAGTGAAAATGTATGATCTGTAATACTTCATTAAAGAGACTGCAGGAATTTCATGTGGGATAATATGGGTTACCATATACAATTTATCTGAATTGATAAAAGCATTAATCTTTGCAAGAAGGGATTTGATTAAAAAGGAGTTGTGTTATAATTACTAGACACAAAAAGGAGAATGACGTTTGGGAGAGATAGAAATGGAAGAGAATTCTCGTATTAAACAAGATAAATTCAGAACGTTGCTCCAGCAACTTCAGCTTACGGAAGATGCAGTAGTCATGCATTTTTCCAATGCAGAAATCGATAAAGTAGTGATAGAAAAAGTGGCTCGTAAATGGCACTTCTATTTCAGCTTTGAACATATAATTCCATGCAGTGTATGGACTAGATTCACGATGCAATTAATGCAGGTCTTTTCTCCGATTGCAACTGTCGGCTATTCTATTGAAGTAAGGAATCCACTTTCTTCGAGTGAATTGATTTCAGACTACTGGAAAAATTGTATAAGTGAAATTGATGGGATTTCTCCGGCGATATTAGAGTTATTACATGGCCAGGTCCCAAAGGTTGAAGGAAATAAGCTGATTATAACTGCCCGCAATGAGGCGGAAGCAGGACAGCTTAAACGAAAATATACAGGTTTAATTTCTGAAGTTTATCAGCGTTTTGGTTTCCCGCCCTTGCAGCTGGATGCAATTGTTGATAGGGATGCGTACAGTGAGGCAATGGAATCATTTAAAAAGGAAAAGCAAAAAGAAGATGAAGAAAAGGCTCTGCAGGCAGTCCAGGATATGAAGAAAGCTGCTGAAGCTAAGGATGATGGTGCAGTCTCTGATGGCCCATTAGTAATCGGCTATAAAATTAAACCGGATGCGGACTTTAAAACATTGGATGAAATCGTTGAAGAAGAACGCAGAGTTGCGGTTGAAGGATATGTATTTGATGCTGAGACGAGAGAGCTGAAGAGTGGTCGTACATTATTGACCTTTAAAATTACGGATTATAGCAACAGTATTCTCGTCAAAATGTTTTCACGTGACAGAGAGGATGCAAGCCAATTAGCACGTGTTAAAAAAGGTATGTGGGTACGTGTTCAGGGAAGTGTTCAAAATGATACATTTGTACGTGATTTAGTCATGATTGCAAATGATATTAATGAAATAGCCGGTAAAGATCGCAGGGATACAGCTCATGAAGATGAAAAGCGTGTTGAGCTGCATTTGCATTCTCCGATGAGTCAAATGGATGCTGTTACATCAGTCTCCGCATTGGTTAGCCAAGCAGCCAAATGGGGCCATAAAGCCATCGCGATAACAGATCATGCCGTAGCTCAATCATTCCCTGAGGCATACTCTGCCGGCAAAAAAAATAATATAAAAATATTATATGGAGTAGAAGCTAATTTAGTAGATGACGGCGTGCCGATTGCCTATAATACAGCGGATTTAAATTTAGAAGAAAGCACATATGTAGTTTTTGACGTTGAAACAACGGGGCTTTCTGCCATATATGATACCATTATAGAGCTTGCGGCAGTTAAAATGAAAAATGGAGAGATTATTGATCGGTTTGAGTCATTTGCAAATCCACACCATAAATTGTCTTCCACAACCATTAATTTAACAGGAATAACCGACGACCTTGTAGAAAATGCTCCTGAAGTTAGTGAAGTATTGACGAAGTTCAGGGATTGGTCAGGAGATTCAATTTTTGTTGCACATAATGCAAGTTTTGATATGGGATTTTTAAATATGGGTTATAAAAAACTCGGAGTTGGTAAAGCCACGAATCCGGTTATTGATACACTTGAACTGGCCCGTTTCCTCTATCCTGATTTGAAAAATCACCGCCTTAATAATTTGGCGAAAAAATTTGATGTGGAACTTGTTCAGCACCACAGGGCTATCTATGATGCTGAAACCACCGGCCATCTATTAATGAAAATGTTAAAGGATGCTAATGAAAAAGGAATTACCAATCATAATCAACTAAATGACAATATGGGCAAAGGCAAGGCATTTCAGCGAGCCCGACCGTATCACTGCACATTACTGGCGCAGACTCAGGAGGGTTTAAAGAATTTATTTAAACTTGTTTCAATCGCCCATATCAATTATTTTTACCGTGTCCCAAGAATTCCAAGATCCGTCCTTATGCAATATCGTGAAGGGATCTTAGTTGGTTCCGGTTGTGATCGCGGCGAAGTGTTTGAGAATATGATGCAAAAATCATTTGAAGAAGCAGAGGGAGTAGCTGAATTCTATGATTATCTTGAAGTGCATCCAAAAGAAGTATACGCTCCTCTTATCGAGATGGAGCTTGTCCAAAGTGATAAGGCGCTCGAATCAATCATTGCCAATATTATTAAGCTTGGAGAAAAATTAAACAAGCCAGTTGTGGCGACAGGCAATGTTCATTACCTGAATCCTAATGATAAAATCTATCGTAAAATATTAATTAACTCACAAGGGGGAGCAAACCCTCTGAACCGTCACAGCTTGCCTGATGTACACTTCCGTACGACGGATGAGATGATGAATTGCTTTGCGTTTCTTGGTCAAGAAAAAGCAAAAGAAATTGTTGTGACTAATACAAACAAAATTGCAGATATGATTGATGAAATTAAGCCGATTAAGGATGACTTGTATACACCAAAAATCGAGGGTGCTGAAGAAGATATACGTGAAATGAGTTATTCAAGAGCCCGAATGATTTATGGAGAAAACCTGCCAGAAATAGTGGAAGCGCGTCTTGAAAAAGAACTGAAGAGTATCATAGGCCATGGATTTGCGGTTATTTATCTAATCTCTCATAAATTGGTTAAAAAGTCGCTCGATGATGGATATTTGGTTGGTTCCCGTGGTTCCGTCGGTTCTTCCTTTGTGGCTACGATGACCGAGATTACGGAAGTTAATCCATTGCCGCCTCATTATGTATGTCCGAAGTGCAAGAAATCCGAATTCTTTAATGATGGGTCTGTCGGGTCAGGCTTTGACCTGCCTGATAAGGATTGTCCGGACTGCGCTGTCAGCTATGTGAAAGACGGACATGATATTCCGTTTGAAACATTCCTTGGCTTCAAGGGAGATAAAGTTCCGGATATTGACTTGAACTTCTCAGGTGAATACCAACCGCAAGCCCATAATTATACAAAGGTCCTTTTTGGTGAAGATTATGTGTACCGTGCAGGAACGATTGGTACGGTAGCTGAAAAAACAGCCTATGGATATGTCAGAGGGTATGCGCAGGAAAATAACCTGCATTTCCGTTCGGCGGAAACAGATCGTTTAGTAAGCGGATGTACGGGTGTTAAGCGTACAACAGGGCAGCATCCAGGGGGAATCATTGTAGTCCCTGATTATATGGATATTTATGATTTCACTCCTATCCAGTTCCCGGCTGATGCGAGTGATTCAGAATGGAAAACAACACACTTCGATTTCCATTCCATCCATGATAATATTTTGAAACTTGATATTCTTGGTCATGATGATCCAACCGTTATCAGGATGCTGCAGGATTTAAGTGGAATAGATCCGAAAACAATTCCTACAGACGATCCGGAAGTAATGAAGATTTTCAGTACGCCGGAAGTACTTGGCGTAACCCCTGAACAAATTAACTGTAAAACAGGTACTCTGGGTGTCCCTGAATTTGGTACGCGTTTTGTAAGACAAATGCTTGAAGATACGAAACCGACAACATTTGCGGAGCTTGTTCAAATATCCGGTCTTTCACACGGTACGGATGTTTGGCTTGGAAATGCGCAGGAATTAATTCAAGACAATATTTGTAACCTGAGCCAGGTTATTGGCTGCCGGGATGATATTATGGTGTATTTAATTTATCAGGGCCTCGAACCATCACTTGCCTTCAAGATAATGGAGTCTGTACGTAAGGGGAAAGGCCTTAGTGAAGATATGGAAGCAGAAATGCTGAAAAACAATGTGCCGGGATGGTATATTGAATCTTGTAAAAAGATTAAATATATGTTCCCGAAAGCCCATGCTGCGGCATATGTATTAATGGCCGTGAGGATCGCTTATTTTAAAGTACATCATGCACTTCTGTATTACGCTGCTTATTTTACGGTGCGTGCAGAGGACTTTGATCTTGATGCCATGGTGAAAGGATCCGAAATGATTCGTTCTAGAATTGATGAAATCAATCAAAAAGGCCTTGATGCTTCTACAAAAGAGAAAAACTTAATGACTGTTCTAGAGTTAGCCCTGGAAATGTGTGAGCGTGGTTATAGCTTCCAGAGAGTTGATTTATACCGATCCAGTGCAACTGATTTTATTATTGATGGCAATACCTTAATTCCGCCATTCAATTCAATCCCAGGACTTGGAACGAATGCGGCTTTCAATATTGTAAAAGCTAGAGAGAACGGCGAATTTTTATCTAAAGAAGATTTGCAGCAAAGAGGCAAAGTTTCCAAAACTATATTAGAATATCTGGATAATCATGGTTCATTGGGCGATATGCCTGATCAAAACCAACTCTCTTTATTCTGATTCAGAATCGCTAATTTGCAAAAACCAACTCTTTATGTTATATTCAAGTAAGAATTACTGCTGATACGTATGTGCTAAAGAGTGGGGAAACCCACTCTTTCGTTTGTATTAGGATGATATTCAGTCGTTTACATAGACGTAAAGGAGTGAAAGCATGAGCAAGAAAGTCACTGATATTGTCGAGGAAATGGCTGCCCCTATCCTTGAAGAATTAAACCTCGAGCTCGTTGAAGTAGAGTATGTAAAAGAGGGCAGAAACTGGTTCCTTAGAGTGTATATCGATAAGGAAGACGGTGTGGATATTGAAGAATGTGGCATTGTTTCTGAAAGGTTGAGCGAGAAGCTTGATGAAAAAGATCCTATCTCCAACAACTACTTCCTGGAGGTCTCATCTCCGGGTGCAGAACGTCCACTAAAAAAAGACAGCGATTTTACGAAAGCAGTCGGTAAAAATGTACATATTAAAACATATGAACCGATTGATAATGAAAAAGAGTTTGAAGGTATCTTAAAAGATTTCAATGGCGACACCGTCAGTATTGAAATTAAAATTAAAACACGCATAAAGGAAATAACCATCCCTTATGACAAGATTGCCAAGGCAAGACTAGCTATTAGTTTTTCATAAGGGTTAAAGTTTGTAGGAGGGGATTAGTAAAATGAGTAATGAATTACTCGATGCACTGACCATTTTAGAAAAGGAAAAGGGAATCTCCAGGGATGTACTTATAGAGGCTATTGAAGCAGCACTTGTATCAGCCTATAAGAGAAATTTCAACCAAGCCCAAAATGTACGAGTGGATTTTAATTTAGAAAATGGTTCCATGCGAGTATTTGCGCGTAAAGAAATAGTTGATGAAGTTTTTGATTCCCGCCTTGAAATTTCATTGGAAGAAGCAAAAAGTATCAATCCGAACTATGAAGTTGAAGATGTCCTTGAACTTGAAGTTACACCAAAAAACTTTGGCCGTATCGCAGCACAAACAGCTAAACAAGTTGTGACACAACGTGTTCGTGAAGCTGAAAGAGGCATTGTGTACAATGAGTTCATTGATCGCGAAGAAGATATTATGACAGGTATTGTCCAACGTCGTGATTCAAAATATATTTATGTGGCTCTCGGCAAAACAGAAGCACTGCTTCCGGCCAATGAACAAATGCCGAATGAGTCTTATCAACCACATGAACGCTACAAAGTGTTTCTTACAAAAGTGGAAAAGACATCAAAAGGACCTCAAATTTTTGTGTCCCGTACTCATCCGGGCCTTCTAAAGAGATTGTTTGAACTGGAAGTACCTGAGATTTTTGACGGTACAGTAGAAATAAAATCTGTGGCTCGTGAAGCAGGTGACCGCTCTAAAATATCCGTCCACTCCGATAATTCTGAAGTGGATCCGGTAGGTGCGTGCGTGGGTCCTAAAGGTCAACGCGTACAAGCCATTGTCAATGAACTGAAAGGCGAGAAAATTGATATCGTGAAATGGTCAGAAGATCCGGTTGTTTTCGTAGCCAATGCTTTAAGTCCTTCAAAAGTACTTGAAGTCATTGTGAAAGAAGAAGAAAAAGCAACCACTGTTATTGTACCTGATTATCAACTTTCCTTAGCTATTGG
The DNA here is from genome assembly GCF_058313635.1 of Bacillus sp. z26. NCBI lineage: Bacteria > Bacillati > Bacillota > Bacilli > Caryophanales > Bacillaceae > Bacillus > Bacillus sp. z26. Next base: position 330,612 of record NZ_JBZFQM010000002.1, on the reverse strand, counting down.
TAAACGTGGACAAAACGCTCGCCTGGCTGCTAAACTTACTGGGTGGAAGATTGATATTAAGAGTGAAACAGATGCACGTGAAGCAGGGATCTATCCTGTTAATCGCCTAGCTGATAATGAAGATGATGAAGAACTCGAGTTTACAGGATTCACATTTGGACTCGATGATGAAAAAGAAGAATGATTCCATTGGTGAGGTGATGATGGTGAACAACCGAAAGAAAGTACCGCTGAGAAAATGTATCGGCACCGGTGAAATGAAACCAAAAAAGGAAATGATCCGGATTGTTCGCTCCAAGGAAGGCGAGGTTTCCATAGATCCAACCGGTAAGAAAGCAGGCCGGGGAGCCTACTTAAGCCTTTCTGAGGAAGCCATTAAAGCTGCCAAAAAGAAGAATAGCCTATCTAATCATCTGGAGGCAGATATAGATTCTTCCATATATGAAGAACTTTTAATGCTGGCTACTAAGGAGAACAAATCACAACCATGATGCAAAAAAAATGGATGTCCCTATTGGGACTCGCATATCGAGCGAGAAAAGTTATTTCCGGGGAAGAATTGGTTATAAAAGAAATACGCTCTCGTCGAGCGAAAATAGTTTTATTATCAAAAGATGCTTCTATAAATACGGAAAAGAAAATCACCGACAAATGTCATTTTTACCATGTACCAATTATCAGGGTTGAAAACCGTACTATGCTTGGAGAAGCAATAGGAAAGGAATCAAGAGTGGTAGTTGCTGTACAAGATGATGGGTTTGCAAAGAAATTAATCTCCTTGCTCGATTAACTAATTCGGGGGTGAAGGAATGGGTAAAGTACGTGTATATGAATATGCGAAGAAGAACAATGTTTCTAGTAAAGTGGTAATTAATAAACTTAAGGACATGGGTATCGAAGTCAGTAATCATATGACGGCTCTTGAGGAACAGGCAGTAGAAAAACTAGAAAAGCTGTTTAATCCAAAATCAGAGAAAGCAGATACCGCTAAAGTTGCAAATACCAATCAAGCTGGAACTAGTCAAAATCAGAACCAGAACCAAAACCGAGGAAATATAAGCGGGCAACAAAAAAATCAAGCAACTAATAATCAGCAAAGAGGTGGCCAGCAAACTTCAAGGCCAGCTCAAAACGCTGATAGACCAAAACCTGGTGTTACTGGAACAAAGGACAATCAGGTTACAAAACAAAATACAAAGAATAAACCGGCAACTAAGGGAAATGAAGGGAAAAAAAGCGTGCAAGATAATCAAAAAAGAGGTAACTTCAAAAATAACCGAAATAGAAAAAATAACCAACGTCATCAAAGTAAATCAACATATCAGCCGATACCTAGAAAAGAAAGAGAATTACCGGAGAAAATTACTTTCACTGAATCTCTGTCTGTACAGGAGTTAAGTAAAAAACTTCACCGTGAACCAAGTGAAATCATTAAGAAATTATTCATGCTTGGAGTCATGGCAACTATTAATCAAATATTGGAAAAAGATGCAATCGAACTGATTTGTGCTGATTATGGCGTAGAAGTAGAAGAAATCATTAAGATAGATGTGACAGATCTTGAAGCTGTCATTGCGGATGATGAAAATCCAGATGAAAATACAGTAGAAAGACCAGCTGTAGTTACAATTATGGGTCACGTCGACCATGGTAAAACAACTTTGCTGGATGCAATCCGACATACAAAAGTTACTGAAGGCGAAGCGGGCGGAATTACGCAGCATATTGGTGCTTATCAAGTAGATGTTGATGGTAAGAAAATCACATTCCTGGATACCCCGGGACATGCTGCTTTCACAACTATGCGTGCACGTGGTGCGCAAGTAACGGATATTACAATTATCGTGGTAGCTGCTGATGATGGAGTAATGCCACAAACAATAGAAGCAATTAACCATGCTAAAGCAGCAGAAGTACCCATCATTGTTGCAGTTAACAAGATGGATAAAGAAGGAGCTAACCCTGAACGTGTGAAACAGGAATTGGTTGAAAATGGCCTGGTACCTGAAGAGTGGGGCGGGGATACTATCTTTGTACCAATGTCTGCGAAAAAAGGGGAAGGAATCGAAACATTGCTTGAAATGATTTTACTTGTAAGCGAAGTAAATGAATATAAGGCAAATCCTGCCCGTAAAGCAATTGGTACAGTTATTGAAGCGGAATTAGATAAAGGCCGTGGATCTGTAGCTACTTTGCTTGTACAAAATGGAACACTGCGCATAGGAGATCCAATTGTTGTTGGGGACACTTTTGGTAAAGTACGTGCGATGGTGAATGATTTAGGCCGTCGTATAAAAGAAGCGGGTCCTTCCACTCCAATCGAAATTACTGGATTAAACGACGTCCCTCAGGCAGGAGATCGCTTCGTTGTATTTGAAGATGAGAAAACAGCCCGTCAAGTTGGGGAAGCGCGTGCTCAAAAACATATTTTAGCTTCACGTAATGAGAGTTCACGTGTAACTCTTGAAAACTTGTTTGATCAATTAAAACAAGGTGAAGTAAAAGAAATTAATATCATTGTAAAAGGTGATGTTCAAGGTTCTGTTGAAGCGGTAGCAGCTTCCTTGCAAAAAATTGAAGTTGAAGGCGTAAAAGTTAAAATCATTCACGCAGGCGTTGGTGCAATTACTGAGTCTGATATTATTTTAGCGACTGCTTCCAATGCAATTGTAATTGGATTCAACGTACGTCCGGATGTCAATGCTAAACGTGCTGCTGAAGCTGAAAAAGTAGATGTACGTCTGCACAGAATTATTTATAAAGCAATTGAAGAAATCGAAGCAGCGATGAAAGGTATGCTAGATCCTGAATATGAGGAAAAAGTAATCGGTCAAGCTGAAGTTCGTCAAACAATTAAAATTTCCAAAGTAGGAACCATTGCAGGAAGTTATGTAACAGATGGTAAGATTACGCGTAACAGTGGAATCCGTCTGATTCGTGAAGGCATTGTAATCTTTGAAGGTGAACTGGATACACTTAAACGCTTCAAGGATGATGTGAAAGAAGTAGCGCAGGGTTACGAGTGCGGAATAACTATCAAAAACTTTAATGATATTAAAGAAGGCGATGTTGTCGAAGCATATGTAATGGAGGAAATTAAACGAGCATGATTGCAGCAGCAGAATGTGAATGTTTGATTCCAAATACTCACTCCCTAAAGGAAAAAAGGGCAGTTCTGCAACGTGTCATGACGCGTTTAAAACAAAAATTTAATGTCTCTGTCGCTGAAGTCGATTATCAGGATAGGTGGCAACATACGGTCATTGCCATTGTGGTTGTCTCCTCTTCCAAAATTGCAGCTGAAAAGGAGCTGCAGAAGGCATTGGCATTTCTTGATTCCTTTCCAGAATTGGAAAGGAATTCAACCAATCTAGAATGGCTTTAAAAAGAGGTGAAAAACATGAGCCTTAGATCTACACGTGTGGGAGAGCAAATGAAAAAAGAGCTAAGTGAGATACTTGGCAGGAAAATTAAAGATCCACGAGTAGGATTTGTGACTGTAACAGACGTTGAAGTGACTGGTGACCTTCAGCAGGCCAAAGTTTATATTTCTGTTCTCGGTGATGCTGAGAAAAGAGAGGATACCCTTAAAGGCCTTGCTAAAGCAAAAGGATTTATCCGTTCTGAGCTGGGCCAACGTATTCGCCTGCGAAAAACACCGGAAATCTCTTTTGAATTTGACGAGTCCATTGAATATGGAAATAGAATCGATAATCTGTTACATCAAATTCATGAGGAAAATAAAGATAAACACGAAGAATAGAGGTAAGGATAGACGTAATGTCTATCCCCTTTTTATATTAAAAATTTTAGGAGAACTAGGGTGATAGCGATGAGTCAGTTAAATGGAATCCTGATTCTCAATAAACCGGCAGGATATACGTCACATGACTGTATTATCAAAGTAAGGAAAATACTGAGAATGAAAAAAGTTGGACATACGGGAACATTGGATCCGGATGTGACCGGAGTATTACCTATATGTCTAGGAAAGGCAACCAGGGTAGCTGAGTACATAACGGATGCTGGTAAAGAATACATAGGTGAAGTGACTATTGGCTGGTCAACAACCACTGAAGATGCTTCTGGTGATATAGTAAATCAGAAAAAAATTGAGCGGATAATTAAACGTGCTGAAATTATCCGTATTTTAAACTCACTTACAGGAACAATTGTTCAGACTCCGCCTATTTACTCGGCTGTCAAAGTGAATGGAAAGAGACTGTATGAGTATGCTTTAAAGGGACAGGAAGTGGAGATCCCGTCACGTAAGGTAAATATCTATGAAATTGAGCTCTTAGACGACAGAGAGCTATTTGAAGGTGATTCCATTACCTTTTCTTTTCGGGTTGCCTGTGGTAAAGGAACGTATATCCGAACCCTCTCCTGTATGATAGGAGATCAATTAGGCTATCCTGCGCATATGTCTAAGCTCGTCAGATCGCGTTCAGCATCTTTCACCTTGACCGATGCTATTACACTTGAGGAGCTGGCAGTTCATGCGGAGGAGGGAACCGTTAACGAAGTACTGAAACCTGTTGAAGATGGTGTTGTCAATCTGCCATATATTGAAGTCTCAAAAGAGGCTGCGGAAAAGGTTTGTAACGGTGCTGTCATGACAGCCGACTATTTATCTGCAGGGAATATGGAAAGTCCGTTTGCCGTATTTAATGACCGACATGAACTATTGGCTGTTTATCAGCACCATCCTGAGAAAAAAGGTATGTGTAAACCGGTTAAAGTTATTCCATTTATATAGTATGATAATGATTATGGAGATTGAATTCAGAGGGGAATAAAGATGAAAATAATCAATATTACTCATCCCCATAACTATCATTGGGGAGACTTTCCGCCAATAGCAGCAGCTCTTGGTTATTTTGATGGCGTTCATATCGGCCATCAAAAGGTGATTGAAACGGTTAAACGAATTGGAGAAAAAAAAGGGTTGGCGACAGCAGTGATGACATTTGATCCCCACCCATCTGTCATTTTGAATAAACATATCAAGCATGTAAGGCTCTTAACACCTTTGCAGGATAAAATAGATTTAATGGAGAATATGGGATTGGATTATCTCTTTATTGTCCAATTCACGCCTGATTTTTCACGTCTTTCACCACAACAATTTGTCGATGATTACTTAATATCACTCAATATTAAACATGTGGTTGCCGGTTTCGATTATTCTTATGGGCAATATGGAAAAGGTACCATGCAAACACTGCCGCTTCATTCAAAAGATAAGTTTGATGTCACAACGGTATCAAAACAGGATCTTGGAGAAGAGAAAATTAGCTCAACCCGAATTCGCGAAGAATTGATTAACGGTCATACCGAAACGATCAATCAATTACTAAACAGACATTTCTCGGTTAAAGGAAGTGTTGTGGATGGGGAAAAACGCGGAAGATTATTAGGTTTTCCCACTGCTAATATAAAGATTGATCCGGATTATTATCTTCCAGGGACCGGTGTCTATTGCGTACGTATGAAGGTGCGTGGTAATTGGTATAATGGTATATGTAATGTAGGCTATAAACCTACTTTCCATTTGGAAAAAGAAGAAATACCGACTATAGAAGTACATTTGTTAGATTTTGAAGCTGATATCTATAAAGAAAGAGTCATTGTCGAGTGGCATAAACGTATTCGGAGTGAACAAAAATTTAGTTCCGTGGACGGCCTGGTTGCTCAGCTTAAAAATGATAAAAAATTCGCAATAGAATATTTTGGTTAAAACTAAGCACTTGCTTTTTTTACAGGAACGTAGTATTCTAATTATCGTATGAATAGAACCTTTCCTTGGCTAAGCGCATCACCAACGCTCGCTCAGGACGAGGGGATTTGAAAATTAGGAGGTGAATTAGGATGGCATTAACGCAAGAGCGTAAAAATGAGATCATTAATGAGTACAAAACTCATGAGAGCGATACTGGTTCTCCAGAAGTTCAGATCGCTGTCCTTACTGAACAAATCAACACACTTAACGAACACTTACGCACTCATAAGAAAGACCACCACTCACGTCGCGGTCTTTTAAAAATGGTAGGTAAACGTCGTAACTTACTTACTTATTTGCGTAATAAAGACGTTACACGTTATCGCGAACTAATCAACAAGCTTGGTTTACGTCGATAAACTACTCAGAAAAAGCGGGATTTTTCCCGCTTTTTTGTTATACATAGAGGAGATCATAAAAGTTAGAAGGTATTGTCGCTTTTTAACTCGACAACTATGGAGTATACTAATATTAATTTGATTGAAATCCAACAGATCTTGTCAAAATGATGAGAAACAGGATAAATTTTGTAAGATTATTGTAAGCAGAGAGGAGCAATGAAGAAATGGAGCAAACAAAACGCACATTTTCTTTTGATTGGGCAGGACGTCCATTAACGGTAGAAATCGGCCAATTAGCGAAACAGGCTAATGGTGCTGCGTTAATTCGTTATGGCGATTCAGCCGTTCTAAGTACAGCAGTAGCTTCAAAGGAACCAAAGAATTTAGATTTCTTCCCATTAACAGTGAGCTATGAGGAAAAATTATACGCAGTAGGAAAAATCCCTGGTGGATTTATTAAACGTGAGGGAAGACCAAGTGAGAAGGCAGTTCTGACAAGCCGTCTAATTGACCGTCCAATCCGTCCATTATTTGCTGATGGATTCCGTAATGATGTACAGGTAGTGAGCATGGTTCTTAGTGTAGACCAAAACTGTCCTACGGAAATGGCAGCTATGTTTGGATCTTCACTGGCCCTTTGTGTTTCTGATATTCCATTTGAAGGACCAATTGCCGGTGTAATTGTTGGCCGAGTTGATGGCAAATTTGTTATTAACCCAACGATTGAACAGCTTGAAAATAGTGACATTCATTTGACAGTTGCCGGGACAATGGATGCCATTAACATGGTTGAAGCAGGAGCGCAGGAAGTGCCTGAAGAAACAATGCTGGAAGCAATCATGTTTGGACATGATGAAATCAAAAAATTGATTGCATTCCAAAATGAAATTGTAGCAGCTGTCGGTAAAGAAAAACGTGAAATCACTCTATATGAATTAAATGCTGAGTTGATGGAAGAAATTAAAGCAATGTGTTTAGAAGAATTGCACACGGCTGTGCAAGTACAAGAAAAACACGCTCGTGAAGATGCGATTAAAGTAGTAAAAGAAAAAGTCAAGGCTGTTTACGAAGAAAAAGAAGCGGATGAAGAGACGCTCAAACAAGTAAATGAAATCTTGAGTAAATTGGTAAAAGATGAGGTCCGCCGTTTAATTACAGAAGAAAAAGTACGTCCTGATGGAAGAAATCCTGAAGAAATTCGTCCTTTGTCCTCTGAAGTTGGCTTATTACCTCGTACTCATGGTTCCGGATTATTTACTCGTGGACAAACTCAAGCCCTTTCTATTGCTACACTGGGTGCATTAGGAGATGTTCAGATATTGGACGGGCTTGGCCTTGAAGAGTCTAAGCGCTTCATGCACCATTATAATTTCCCGCATTTCAGTGTTGGAGAAACAGGACCAATCAGAGGACCAGGCAGACGTGAAATCGGACACGGAGCACTTGGTGAAAGAGCACTTGAACCGGTTATTCCTAATGAAAATGATTTTCCATATACAATCCGCCTTGTATCCGAAGTGCTGGAATCAAATGGATCTACCTCTCAGGCAAGTATTTGTGCCAGTACGTTAGCATTGATGGATGCCGGAGTTCCAATCAAAGCCCCGGTAGCAGGTATTGCAATGGGTCTCATTAAGCAAGGAGAACATTATACCGTTCTTTCAGACATCCAAGGAATGGAAGATCACCTGGGAGATATGGACTTTAAAGTAGCAGGTACCGCAAAAGGTGTAACTGCACTACAAATGGATATAAAAATTGCTGGTCTGACTCGTGAAATCCTAGAGGAAGCTTTAATGCAAGCTCAAAAAGGAAGAAACCATATTTTGAATCACCTAACGAGCACATTGAACCAACCTCGTGAAGAACTTTCTCAATATGCGCCTAAGATTTTAACAATGGCTATTAAACCTGATAAAATCAGAGATGTTATTGGACCAAGCGGAAAACAAATCAATAAAATTATTGAAGAAACCGGCGTGAAAATCGATATCGAACAAGACGGTACGGTCTATATCGCATCCACTGATCAGTCAATGAATGAAAAAGCAAAAGCGATTATTGAGGATTTAGTTCGCGAAGTTGAAGTTGGCCAAATCTACCTTGGTACGGTGAAACGTATTGAGAAATTTGGATGCTTTGTTGAGATCTTTAAAGGAAAAGACGGTCTTGTCCATATTTCTGAACTGGCAGAAGAACGTGTTGGCAAAGTAGAGGACGTCGTGAAAATTGGTGATGAAATTCTTGTTAAGGTTACTGAAATTGACCGACAAGGAAGAGTTAACCTATCACGTAAAGCAGTTATAAAAGAAGAAAAAGAAAAAGCAGAACAAAAATAAGCATGACGAGCCGGCTAGGAGACATTGGTTTCCTAGTCTTTTAACAATGTTCATTTTTGTTAATAAATCCCTATAGTTCTAACCTGTCCTATCCACTCATACATTTTGTGTGAGGAGGAGAAGCTATGGATAAAAAAATGTTCCAATTCCTTGCATTATGTGCCATTTGCGTTATATCATGGATGTTGGTGCAAAGTCCTTTTATGAACCAATATGTGACAAGCATTCCGAATGGAATGGTTGCTTATGTCACAAATGCAAATGATGAACTTTACCAACAAATTGAACAGGCCGCTGAAAGATACAAACAGGAGCCTGTTGATGCAGTGATTGATCGGGTCTGGAAGAAAACTCCGGGGTACAATGGAATTCAGGTAGACATAGAGAAGTCGTATAAGAAGATGAAACCTAAAGGGAAATTCCAGGAAAATCAACTCGTCTACAAAGAAGTCAGCCCGATAGTCCATTTGAAAGACTTGTCACCCTCACCCATCTATCGTGCAAACCCAAATAAACCTGTCGTATCGTTTATCATTAATGTTGCTTGGGGCAATGAATTTATTGCAGGAATGCTGGACACTTTGAAAAAGTCTAAAATCCATGCTACATTTGTAATGGAAGGACGATGGGTAAAAAACAACCCTGAACTTGCCAAAAAAATAGCAGCATCCGGGCATGAGCTGGGGAATCATTCATATACTCATCCAAATATGCAACATTTATCAGCTGCAGCTGCCGAAAAGGAAATCCAGGAAACAAACCGAGTGATTCAAAAAGTGACGGGTCATACGCCGACATTATTTGGACCTCCGAGCGGGAGTTATAACGATCGGACAGTTCAAGTGGCAGCCGGCCTTGGTATGGAAACTATTCTCTGGACAGTTGATACAGTGGATTGGAAAAAACCAACACCAGAAGTACTGACAAAACGGGTTCTAGACCATATACATAAAGGTGCTCTTATTCTTATGCACCCAACAGAATCAACATCAAAATCTTTGGATATATTAATTAAGAAGATTGAGAAGGAATATAAAATCGTGCCTGTAAGTGAGGCATTCAAAGAAGAACGTGTAAGCCCCTGAAGACTTTCCTGTACCCATATAGGGCCGGAAAGATTTCTCTATGCTGTTAAAAGTGTATACATATTAGGTATATTTGAAAAAGGGGACATCATGAATAGGAGGAACGTTTGTTGATAAAAAAATATACATGTCAAAACGGTGTCCGTATAGTTTTGGAAACCATCCCTACTGTTCGTTCAGTGGCAATCGGGGTTTGGATCAAAACTGGTTCAAGAAATGAAGATCAAGTAAACAATGGCATTTCTCATTTTCTGGAGCACATGTTTTTTAAAGGGACAACTACCCGAACTGCGAAAGAAATAGCGGAATCATTTGATCGGATTGGCGGTCAGGTGAATGCTTTTACATCTAAAGAATATACGTGCTACTATGCCAAAGTGTTGGATGATCATGCGCCATATGCTTTGGATGTTCTGGGGGATATGTTCTTCAATTCCACATTTGCCGAAGAGGAACTAAAAAAAGAAAAAAATGTTGTTGGTGAAGAAATCAAAATGTATGAAGATACACCTGATGATATTGTTCATGATATTCTGAGCCAGGCTGTTTTTGAAAAACATCCACTTGGTTACCCAATCTTAGGCACAGAAAAAATTCTGGATACAATCAACCCGGAGACATTGAAACAGTATGTTTATAATCACTATACTCCAGATAAGGTCGTTATCTCCGTTGCAGGCAATGTTGATGAGAGTTTTATCAAACAGGTTGAAAAGTTATTTGGAAGTTATGAGGGCGGGACAGCGCGGCCTGAATTGGAAATTCCAACCTTCCATACGAATAAGATTGTTAGAAAAAAGGATACCGAACAAGCCCATCTATGTCTTGGTTTTAACGGTTATGATATAGGAAATGAAAAAATTTACAGCTTAATAACGCTTAACAATGTATTAGGCGGATCGATGAGCAGCCGTTTATTCCAGAATGTGCGTGAAGAAAAGGGGCTTGCTTACAGTGTCTATTCCTACCATACTTCCTATCAGGATAATGGTGTGGTTGTTATTTATGGCGGAACTGGTGCCAATCAGGTCCAGGAGCTATTTAATACGATTCAGGACACTCTTAATGAATTGCGCAATGAAGGGATTACCGGCAAAGAACTTGATAATTGCAAAGAGCAACTGAAAGGCAGTCTGATGTTAAGTTTAGAAAGCACAAACAGCCGAATGAGCCGTAATGGTAAAAATGAGCTCTTACTGGGAAAACACCGTTCCCTCGATGATATTGTAGAATTGATTGATGCTGTTTCTGTTAACAGTGTAAATGATTGCATCAAAGATATATTTACTGACTCCTATGCAGCGGCTTTAGTTGGGCCGCAAGATGAGTGGAACTTATAAATAATAAAAAAGCAAGCCTTCTTTTAATCCATTGGATTATTAGCAGGCTTGCTTTTTTATTTATTATTAGGCAGTACCCGGATTAACTTTCTCTTCTAAAAGTATGCCACCCCTTCATATAGTTTAGAGTAAGCAAATGAAAGAGGAGTGGCCTAAATGAAGCTGAGTGAATTAAGCGGCAAAGAGATTGTGGATGTTAAAAAAGCAGAACGATTAGGGGTACTTGGCCAAACAGACCTTGAGATAGATGAATTATCCGGTCAAATTACCGCTCTTTTAATCCCATCGGGTAAATGGTTTGGATTCAGAAAAAATGGAAATGAAGTACGCGTCCGCTGGAGTCATATACAAACAATAGGTACGGATATGATCATCATAGATATTCCTAATGAAAATACAATAACGGATTCTTAAAAAACGCCAAGGTGCGTTTTTTTTGTTGGTCCAGGTTTTTATCACCGATGCCTTCTTCTTTTCATATTATGAGATTGAATGAATTGATCTTTATAAAATAAAGAAGGTGAAAATCTTCCATGCTCACAGGAATGAATATTGCCGTCCTCGGTGGAGATGCCAGGCAGCTTGAAGTGATTCGCAAATTAACCGAGTTGGATGCAAAGGTGTATTTAACAGGTTTTGAACAATTAGCACATGCTTACACGGGAGCAGTTAAGGAAAGTCTGGAAGATTTGCCTGTTAAAGAGCTGGATGCCATTATTTTGCCTGTTCCAGGTACAAATATGGATGGGAAGCTGGATACTATTTTTTCAAACAGACAAATCATCCTCACGGAAGCTTTTTTAAAAGAAACACCGGAACATTGTACAATCTATTCGGGTATTAGCAATGATTACTTAAACAATATAACGAAACAGACAAATCGTAAATTAGTCCAATTATTTGAACGGGATGATATAGCTATATACAATTCCATTCCCACCGTTGAAGGGACAATAATGATGGCTATTCAGCATACAGATTTTACGATTCATGGGTCTAATGTGCTAGTCCTTGGATTGGGGAGAGTCGGGATGAGTGTGGCCCGAGCTTTTCATGGACTTGGAGCCAAAGTTCGTGTGGGTGCCCGTAAATCAGAACATATAGCCAGAATAACGGAAATGGGTTTGACTCCTTTTCCATTAACAGAATTGGAATCTGTTGTTGAAAATGTTGATATTTGTATAAATACTGTGCCTCATAAGATTATTACAGCCGTAATCATCTCAAAAATGCCAACAAGAACATTGATTATTGATTTAGCATCGAAACCGGGCGGGACAGACTTCAGATATGCAGAAAAACGTGGAATAAAGGCTATTTTAGCACCTGGATTGCCTGGAATAGTGGCACCTAAAACGGCTGGCCAAATTATGGCTAATGTACTGGGCCAATTACTTCTGGATGATTTAGGAAATGGAAGGGAGATATAATAATGGATGTCAAGGGATTGAGAATAGGATTCGGATTAACAGGATCCCACTGTACGTATGATGAAGTCTATCCACAAATTGAAAAACTGGTTCACGCTGGGGCAGAGGTTGTTCCGGTTGTTAGTTATACGGTTAAAAATACGGATACGAGATTTGGCAAAGGTGAAGATTGGATAGCGAAAATTGAAAAACTGACAAACAAAAAAGTGATCGATACCATTGTCGATGCAGAGCCCTTAGGTCCCAAATTTCCATTGGATTGTATGGTAATCGCGCCAATGACTGGTGTTTCGATGAGTAAATTTGCAAATGCACAAAATGATTCACCAGTACTAATGGCTGCCAAAGCAACTATTAGGAATCATCGTCCGGTTGTACTCGGGATCTCAACAAATGATGCACTTGGTTTAAATGGTGTGAATTTAATGAGATTGCTAAGTACTAAAGATATATACTTTATTCCATTTGGCCAGGATGACCCCTTAAAAAAACCAAATTCAATGGTGGCCAGAATGGAGAGTCTATTAGAGACGGTGGAATATGCTCTAGAAGCTAAACAAGTCCAGCCTATTATAATTGAAAGATACAGAGATTAATGTGGATGATTTAAAAAAATGACATGTTATGATATATTTTAAAGAAGAATATATTCATTGTTCTGAAAAGAATGTTGCCCTTTTATAAATAAATATAAAAATAATCTTGACAACATTTCTACTTTTACTGTTGCAGTTTACAGTTAGACAAATACAGAAATTATAGGAAGGGGAAACATCCATGAATGAAAAAAAATTGCATGTAGCTGTAGTGGGGGCCACTGGGGCCGTCGGACAGCAAATGATTGAAACACTACAAAAAAGAAAATTCCCTATCGGAAAAATAAGTCTGTTATCCTCTTCTCGATCTGCTGGTAAACAAGTTGAATTTAACAGTGAGACCGTAACGATACAGGAAGCTAAGCCAGAGAGCTTCGAAGGGGTCGATATAGCTCTGTTCAGTGCGGGTGGAAGTATATCAAAAGCACTAGCTCCAGAGGCGGTTAAAAGAGGTGCCATCGTTGTGGATAATACAAGTGCATTTCGTATGGAAGAGAATGTCCCGCTTGTAGTTCCTGAAGTAAATGAGGAAGATCTTCATAAGCATCAGGGAATTATTGCGAATCCGAACTGTTCGACTATCCAAATGGTTGCAGCACTTGAACCAATTAGAAAATCTTACGGACTTAAAAAAGTTATTGTTTCCACCTACCAGGCTGTTTCCGGTGCAGGTGCAGCAGCTGTTGAGGAATTAAATAGGCAAACAGGCGACATTTTAGCCGGCAGGGCCGTTAACCCATCTATATTACCTGTTAAAGGTGCAGACAAACATCATCAGATCGCTTTTAATGCTATTCCTCAGATAGATATCTTTGAGGATAATGGGTATACGTATGAAGAAATGAAAATGATAAATGAGACGAAAAAAATTATGCATATGCCTTCCCTGCAGGTTGCTGCTACTTGTGTTCGCCTTCCTATTGCAGTGGGTCATTCTGAATCTGTGTACTTTGAAATTGAAAGTAACGGTGTCAGTGCTGAGGAAATAAAAGGATTGTTAATGGATGCTCCAGGAGTTGTCCTGCAGGATGATCCTGCCAATCAGGTTTATCCCATGCCAGCAGATTGCGTTGGAAAAAATGAAGTGTTTGTTGGAAGAGTTAGGAAAGATTTGGACGAAGAGAGCGGGTTCCATATGTGGGTGGTATCAGATAACCTTTTAAAAGGGGCTGCATGGAATTCTGTCCAGATCGCCGAGAGCCTAGTCCGATTAGGTCTTGTATAATCAAGGATATATATAAGATATTCTGGCCTTCCTATTATTCTTTAAATATGAAGGCCAATTTTGGGGTGGAATAGTGAAAATCATCGTTCAAAAGTTTGGCGGTACATCTGTTAAGGATGCAGAAAGCAGAAAGTATGCGTTTCAACATATTAGAAGAGGTTTAGATAAAGGATATAAAATAGTAGTAGTTGTATCGGCAATGGGAAGAAAAGGCGATCCATATGCAACAGATTCATTGCTCTCACTTGTGAATGAAAACGGAATGCACCTGGGAGAGCGCGAGCAGGACTTGCTATTATCATGCGGGGAAATTATTTCAGCGGTTGTATTTACCAATATGCTCCTTGAAGAAGGTATACAGGCAACTGCTTTAACTGGAGGACAGGCCGGTTTCAGAACGAATACTGATTATACAAATGCGAAAATCATGGAAATGAAGACCGATAGACTGATTGATGAATTAGCTAAATCAGACGTTGTCGTTGTAACCGGTTTTCAGGGGATAGCTGAAAATGGGGATATAACAACAATAGGCCGTGGAGGCAGTGATACATCTGCTGCAGCCCTTGGCGCCGCATTAAAGGCTGACTATGTTGATATATTCACTGATGTGGAAGGCATCATGACAGCAGATCCCCGTATCGCCGAGCAAGCCAGACCTTTGTCTGTAGTAACCTATACAGAGGTATGTAATATGGCATATCAAGGCGCTAAAGTTATTCATCCGCGAGCGGTTGAAATAGCGATGCAGGCTAAAGTTCCTTTGCGAATCCGTTCAACCTATTCTGAAGGTGAAGGGACGTTGGTGACAGGTCACCCGAAACACCGGCGCGGCAGCGATATTCAGGAACGTCTTGTTACAGGTATTGCACATGTGAATAATATTACTCAGATTAAAGTAAAAGCCAAAGAAAACCAGTATAATTTGCAGACTGAAGTCTTTACAGCTATGGCAAATTCGGCAATAAGCGTAGACTTTATCAATATTTACCCGAATGGTACTGTATATACAGTCTCTAATAAGGACGCAGATAAAGCGATAGCAGTATTACATGAATTAGGCTATGAGCCTCGCGTGCAACCAAACTGTGCCAAAGTATCTGTCGTTGGGGCCGGAATAACTGGAGTGCCTGGAGTCACGGCAAAAATTGTCACTCCGCTGTCCGAACGTGGAATACAGATTCTGCAATCGGCAGATAGTCACACTACAATTTGGGTATTGGTTAAAGAAAAAGATTTAGTTGAAGCAGTAAATGCTTTACATGATGCGTTTAATCTCCATTTACTGGATGAACATCTAACTGAATGGCGAGAAATGGCTGAATAATAAAATTTAGGGATTGGAAGTGGTAGAATGGGTCTTTTTGGACGTGTGTCCACCGCAATGGTAACCCCTTTTGATAATAAAGGGAATATAGATTTTGTTAAGACAGCAAAATTAATTGATTATTTAATTGAGACAGGAACAGATTCATTGGTGATATCAGGAACTACCGGAGAATCTCCTACATTATCAACAGAAGAAAAAATAGCTCTATTTGAATATGTTGTGAAAATTGTTAATAAACGGATCCCTGTTATAGCCGGAACAGGCTCAAATAACACGTATGCATCCATACATTTGACGAAAAAGGCAGAAGCTGCCGGTGTGGATGCGATTATGCTTGTAGCTCCTTATTATAATAAACCAAACCAGGAAGGGCTGTATCAGCACTTCAAGACTGTAGCTGAAGCTACATCACTGCCTGTAATGGTATATAATATACCAGGAAGATCGGTAACAAATATTCAACCGGAAACGGTTATTCGCCTGGCAAAGATTCCAAATATTGTCGCAGTGAAAGAGGCAAGCGGTGATTTAAATGCAATGACTAAAATCATTGCCAATACACCGGCTGATTTTGAATTATATTGTGGCGATGACGTATTAACACTTCCGGTACTTTCTATCGGAGGGGCAGGTGTTGTTTCGGTAGCTTCTCATATCGTTGGACGTGACATACAACAAATGATTGGGTATTTCTTTGATGGTGAAATTGCTGAAGCGGCCAAAATGCATCAGAAGTTGCTTCCTGTCATTGAGGGATTATTCATGGCGCCAAGTCCTGCTCCTGTCAAGACAGCTTTACAAATCAAGGGGATGAGCGTGGGATCTGTCCGATTGCCGCTTGTGCCTCTTAATGAAGCTGAACGTAGTACATTAATAAATCTATTAAACATGCTTAATTAAGTTTATCTATTTTTCAAGTCTGGTAAGCCAATTCTTTGCAATTGGCTTATCTATCTATTGGATTATATTATACATATTTGGGGTTATTTATTTCATATTATCTAACCAGAAGGACATTGGAACTTTTGTGATATAAAGCAGTGAAATATAAAGCATGAAGTTTAGGCACATACTGGACATTAAAATGGTTTTATTGTAAATAATGTTACAAGTTAGAATAAATAGATATATTCGAAAAGGGTGTGGCAGTGGCATGCCACTACACTATCAGTTATAATGGATTCAACTGGAAAATGGACGAGCAGTTAATAACAGGAGGAACAATAAATTGGTAAAACAAATTAGACAGAAAATCAAAGTAATTGCATTGGGAGGAGCAGGAGAAATCGGCAAGAATATGTATCTCGTTGAAGTGGACGAAGATATATATGTTCTTGATGCCGGTTTGATGTTCCCAGAGACTGAAATGCTGGGTATAGATGTTGTTATTCCGGACATTTCTTACCTTATCGAAAATAAAGAAAGAATACAGGGAATCTTCCTTTCACATGGCCATGAGGATCATATTGGTGCATTGCCTTATATTATTGAAGAATTGGATGCGCCTGTATACGGTACAAGATTAAGTATAGAATTAACGAAATCGAAAATTGCGGAGATAAACGATCAATTAAATGTTGATTTTGAAGTAATAGATTCAAACACATCTCTGCGTTTTTCCTCTGCACGCATCACATTTTTTAAAACAAACCACAGCATTCCTGATTCTGTTGGAATCTGTATTGAAACAAAAGATGGTGCTATTGTTTATACGGGTGATTTTAAATTCGATCAGGCTGCACAAGGACTCTATAAGGCGGAAATTGGCAAAATGGCAGCAATCGGTGAATCGGGAGTGCTATGTCTTTTATCAGATAGTTCAGGAGCTGAACGCATTGGTTTTACTCCATCTGAATCATTGGTTGCAAGACATATGTCAGATGAATTTTACAATGCCAAGGGCAGAATCATTGTAGCTTGTTATGCGTCTAATATTAATGGTCTTCAGCAAGTGTTAAATGCTGCCTACGATAATCGCAAAAAAGTTGCAATAGTTGGTAAATCTATGGAAAAAGTATTGGAGATTGCCTTAGAATTTAACTATTTAGATGTACATGAGGATGTCTTAATCCCAATAACTCAAATAGATCAGCATGAGGATAAGGAAATTATCATCCTTGCAACCGGGTCGCAGGGTGAACCATTTGATGCACTACAAAAAATGGCTAAGCACGCTCATAAACAAGTGAATATTAAACAAGGTGATACCGTATTATTGGCCGCTAACCCTGTTCACGGCGGTGAACTACTTATGTCCCGGACCATTGATTTGTTATATAGAGCGGGCGCAAAAGTAGTAGCTGGTAAAAATCAAATTCATGTTTCTGGCCATGGGAGCCAGGAAGAGCTGAAAATGATGTTGAACCTTATGAAGCCTAAATACTTTATACCAATTCAGGGAGATTATAAGATGCTTATTGCGCACATGCGCATAGCTAAATCGATTGGCTTTGAACAAAACCGTATCCATATACCTGAAAATGGGGAAGTCATTGAAATTACAGATGAGGCAATGGAAAGTGCAGGAAAAGTGATAGCAGGCAATGTATTAATTGATGGAAGCGGCGTAGGTGATGTAGGGAATATTGTATTGCGTGACCGACGTTTATTATCCCAGGATGGGATCCTCATTGTCGTTGTGACATTGAGCCGCTCGGATAAAAGTATCGTTGCCGGTCCTGAAATCATTTCTCGCGGATTTGTTTATGTCCGTGAGTCAGAATCATTGATGGAACAATCAACAAATATAGTACGTGAAATTGTTGTGAAAAACACGGCAAAAGATCATTTTGACTGGGCTGGAGTGAAACAGGAGGTCCGTGATAATTTGAATCATTATTTGTTTGAAAAAACAAAACGTCGTCCAATGATTTTACCAATTATTATGGAAGTATAAAGTAGAATGAAAATGGCTATCCGCTGGATAGTCATTTTTCATATTCAGATACTCAATGCGTACAAATAATAAATACTTGAAATGGTAAAAGAAAATTGGATTTCTGATAATCTGTTCATTCGTAATACTCAGTAGCCAGTTAGAAGTGAACATAAGCTAAACCAAGAATAGGAGAGTGGTATAGAATGATTACATTTGAAGAAGTAGTTGAAGAGAATCTATATATTGCGAGAGAAATGATACATTCCAATTCATCTTATTTAGAAAATGGCAAAATGCCTATAGAAGAGTATGTATTAGAATACTTGTCTTCAAATAATCGTTCTTTTTTAATCAAAGTTGAGGATACCTATATTGGACTAACCTGCTATCAGGAAGAACCAGAGGAGATGCTCGTATCAATCAATTTGTTCATAATCCATGCTGATTATCAAGGATTTGGTTATGGAACCGCAGCTTATTATGAGTTGGAAGAGGCATTTAAAAATAGCGGATTCAAGAAAATCTGCTTGAATGTCTGGAGCACAGATGAGAGAATCAGACATTTTTGGGAGAGAAGCGGATTTTCATCCTTTAAGGAAAGAATGAGTAAGGGAAAAGAAATAACGTATTATGAAAAGCAATTGGTATAGTGATAAGGCGGCTTTAAACAGGGCCGCTTTTATCTATTTCAATCAGTTAAATAATTGGGTATTAATGGACGGAAATGCAGGTTAAAAAAATATCAAAAAAAATAATTGAAAGCGGTTTATTCTTTTGGAAATGGGTATTATATAAATAAGAAAGGAGGAAACAATAAAGTTTAACACTTCAGGTGACTCAATCATATAGTGTTCGTTCCGTAAAAAGGAAAGCTTAAGAAATAAGAATTTGGTTTACGTATTAAGCAAGAACGATGTATGATTTATTCCTGGAAAGCTATTTCTACAAAGATTATGGGAATCTTCAACAAAATGTGATAGTGTGTTTATGCATTAGGAATGAATTGAAAGTAACTCAAACGGGAATGAATTGAAAGACTGATTATACTGTATTGTGAATGTTGTCAGGATAAAAGTCTGAATATGCTTAACCAAAATCCTTTCGTCGGATATTTATAAGAAGGGTGGAGTTAATTGTTCGTTTTTAGCTAATGATAATCAAAAAGGCAAGGTGATGATCACATTTAGATGAGAGAGGAATTGGCTAGTTCACTCCACATAATCTTTAGAAATCGATAAACAGGTTTGAGTAACCCATAACCGAATATAGGCAGTGTGTTTTCAAAGTGTAATAGTAAAGGTGTAAAGAAACCTTTATAAAGACGGAACAAACACATTTCAGCTGATATAGTAAGCACGAATAGTACCGGAAAAAATAAATGTTAAATCAGCTGATGCATGGTTGAGTCTCCTAAGGTGTTAAACTAAACGGTTTCCTAAGAATCCTTCATAAAGGGGGATTCTTTTATTTGTTCAAATAAGATTTATCTATGATTATACTCCTGAATGGAAATTCTCCCTCTGTACATACTATTAAAAGGATGAGTGTTTTTAAGAGGGGGATTACAAATTGGATAAAAAGGTAGAGATGCCGTCTGAGGAAAAGTCTGTTGGTGACAAAACAGGGGCCGCCAGTGCGCTTGTTGATAAAATACAATCTTTAGGACAAACAATTGTACCGCAGATGCCAAAGGATTCTACGATCCATTGTTTAACGATTATTGGGCAAATTGAGGGACATGTGCAATTGCCGCCTCAAAATAAGACAACAAAGTATGAACATATTATCCCGCAACTAGTCGCGATTGAACAAAACCCTGATATTAAAGGTTTATTAGTTATCTTAAACACGGTTGGTGGTGATGTTGAGGCTGGTCTTGCAATGTCTGAGATGATAGCATCATTATCTAAACCAACTGTATCCATAGTTTTAGGGGGAGGTCATAGTATTGGGGTACCTATTGCCACAAGCTGTGATTATTCTTTTATTGCGGAAACAGCTACAATGACAATCCATCCTATCCGTTTAACGGGTTTGGTTATAGGAGTTCCGCAATCATTTGAATACTTAGATAAAATGCAGGATCGAGTTGTAAATTTTGTGGTAAAGCACTCAGATATTAGTGAAGAAACTTTTAAGGATTTAATGTTTGCGAGAGGGAACCTGGCAAGGGATATAGGGACAAATGTAGTGGGAGATGATGCTGTTAAAACAGGGTTGATTAATGAGGTGGGCGGAATTGGTGCCGCTATTGCTAAGCTAAATGAGATGATCAAAGAGCAATGAAAGGAAAACTAAGATGACTTATTATACAATCATGCCTCTTGAAACTCTTGTTAATGAAGATTTAAATCAAAATAGTCTGGAGATGTTTAAGAAAGACGGTGTTCCATTTATTGGGGAAAGATTACCTAATGGGGCAGTAAAGGTTAATCGGATTATCAGCACAGATCCCAATGATTACTTATCTGAGAACCTTGCGCCTGGTGCGGTAATTATCAACCTTGAATAGCAGTCAGTAGTCCTTATATATGCTATAATAGGGTGAACGGTGTAAAGGCAGCCAAGTCGGCTGCTTTCTTTTCGTTTTTAATTCTATATGAAATACGGGTGATCGAATGAGTAAGAAAAAAAAGAAATCTCGTTCCAGAAAAGGTGACCAAATAAAGTCGACATTGAAATATGAAATAACAGGATTGGCGATATTCGGATTTTCTGCGATTGCGATGGCAAAGCTTGGTGCTGTAGGCACTTCATTCGTGTTTCTTTCAAGGTTTTTTATGGGTGAATGGTACATTTTGCTTCTTCTTGGCTTAATGGCCTTCGGTGTGTTCTTAATGTGGAAAAGAGAGATTCCTTTCTTTTTTAAAAGACAGCTCGTCGGATTATATCTTATTATTTTAGCGATATTACTCTCTTCACATACTATCTTATTTGAACATTTGTCCTCTAATAATGGATTTATGCAACCAAGTGTAATACTAAATACCTGGGAAATCTTTTGGATGGAACTAGAGGGAACAGCCAGTACAACAGACCTTGGTGGTGGGATGATAGGTGCAATCCTTTATGCAGTCTTTCATTTTTTATTTGCAGATGCCGGTAGTAAATTTATTTCATTTTTATCGATCGTTGCAGGTTTAATTCTAATTACTGGTAAAGGATTTAGCGAACCAATCGGTAAGATAATGGGTTCAAGCGGAAAGTTTATGGCGGGTCAGTGGAAAGGATTTTTGAAAGATATCCGCGAGCCTAAGTCAGTGAAGAATAAAAAGCAAAAGGAAAAGAGCGATGGAGAATCTGTACAAACCTCCGCTAATCTAGATGTATCGGGAAAAATTATTGAAAATGAAGATACACTTGAAGAACGAATTATTTCGAATTTTGCAGATCGGGCATATTCTGACCAGGAAACCGATGAAAAGAAAAGTGATGACCAGGTATTGAAACCAGGCAATCGTACGGAAGTAATCCCTGATCCTGTACCGCATATGAATTTTACAGAAGTTGAAAATGTGGACTATAAACTTCCTAAAATCTCATTGCTGCGTTCACCTAAAAAGACAGATCAAAGTGGAGAATATGAACTAATACATACTAATGCAGAGAAATTAGAGAGTACTTTTAAAAGTTTCGGAGTTAAAGCTAGGGTGACTCAAGTTCATTTGGGACCTGCTGTAACTAAGTATGAGGTACACCCTGATGTAGGTGTAAAGGTTAGTAAAATTGTTTCGTTATCAGATGATTTGGCACTTGCATTAGCTGCCAAAGATATACGGATTGAGGCCCCAATTCCAGGTAAATCAGCAATTGGGATAGAAGTTCCAAATTCAGAGGTGGCCATAGTTTCTTTAAGAGAAGTGCTTGAAGTACAGCCATCCGAAAAAAGCGGTTCAAAATTATTAATTGCTTTAGGACGAGATATATCTGGTGAAGCTGTTTCAGCTGAACTAAACAAAATGCCTCATTTACTCGTAGCAGGAGCAACAGGAAGCGGGAAAAGTGTTTGCATTAACGGAATTATAACAAGTGTATTGATGAGAGCAAAGCCGCATGAAGTGAAAATGATGATGATTGATCCAAAAATGGTGGAGTTAAATGTTTATAATGGAATCCCTCATTTATTGGCACCTGTCGTTACCGATCCGAAAAAAGCTGCTCAGGCATTAAAGAAAGTCGTTATGGAAATGGAAAGACGTTATGAGTTATTTTCTCATTCTGGAACCAGGAATATTGAGGGTTACAATGACTTAGTAACGAGACAAAATTTAGAAGAAGGCGAGAAAAATCCATTATTGCCATACATTATAGTGATTGTGGATGAACTGGCTGACTTAATGATGGTAGCTTCCAGTGAAGTGGAAGATGCCATTACAAGACTTGCGCAAATGGCAAGGGCTGCAGGTATACATTTAATTATTGCAACTCAGCGGCCATCTGTAGACGTTATTACAGGAGTTATAAAAGCTAATATTCCTTCCCGGATTGCTTTTAGTGTCTCCTCCCAAATTGATTCAAGAACCATATTGGATATGGGTGGGGCAGAAAAGCTTCTTGGTCGCGGAGATATGTTGTTCCTTCCTGTAGGTGCATCAAAACCTGTACGGGTCCAAGGTGCCTTTTTATCAGATCAGGAGGTTGAAGATGTAGTAAACTTTGTGATAACTCAACAAAAAGCCCAATATCAAGAAAATATGATACCGGATGAAGTATCAGAAACTGTGAGTGTATCAACGGATGAATTATATGATGAAGCCGTCAGATTAATTGCGGAAATGCAAACAGCTTCTGTTTCGATGCTGCAAAGACGGTTCAGAATTGGATATACAAGGGCTGCCCGTTTGATTGATGAGATGGAAGCTCAGGGCGTTGTCGGGCCGTATGAAGGAAGTAAACCAAGGAATGTATTAGTCCCTAAAGATTATGATCAGGCTATGAATTCGTAAATGGAGCAGCTTAATGCTGCTCCATTTTTTTACTTAATTTAGTTGTAAAGGATCCAAACTATTAGCACTGTAATCAATATTTCGTGTATTTGGTAAGCATACGGATGTAATTGGTATTTAAGCTGAATTGTAAAATAATAAGTAGGCGGTTATCTCAACCAAGGATAAGGAAGAACTAAATAATTATAGGTAATAAAGGTATATATTATTTTAATATAATATATATTAAAATAATAATAATATTTACCTGAAAAAAAGTCTGTTATTTCTGATATATGATGGTTTATATATATTTTTTTAAAGTTTAATTCTTATGGGAAATGATGCGATTAATTATATTAGAATATCTATTTATTTTTACACAAATCCATGTTAAATTATGATTGGTCAGGGAATCGTATGTAGAATTGCTTTTGAATAGTTCGCTTAGATATCAGAGCAAATACTTGTACAAGGTCAGATCATACAATTACAGTTGCCAAGGTACTTATATTACTGAAATATTGAAATACATATGCAGCAACGGATTTCATGTTGATAT
Source organism: Bacillus sp. z26 (assembly GCF_058313635.1). NCBI lineage: Bacteria > Bacillati > Bacillota > Bacilli > Caryophanales > Bacillaceae > Bacillus > Bacillus sp. z26. The sequence goes on along the minus strand of NZ_JBZFQM010000002.1, from coordinate 306,779 downwards.
AAGGTCATGATTTATACTCGTTACCCTGCGAATTGGCAATGTGTAAATTTTATGATAACAAGGGTTGATATAACTAATGAGATCTTATTCAAGCAGATTATTCTGCGTAAAAGGAAGTAAAGAAGCTCATACTATATGGAGCACTGACTAAATATTTTTTAGGAGGCATTATGTTGAAAAAAAGTAAATTTGGATTAGCTTTGTCTCTTTTATTAGCTGCAGGAACAATTCTTGGTGCCTGTGGAAACAAAGAGGAAAGCAATGATGGTGGTTCGAACAAGGATAATTTCACCGTGGCGATGGTTAGTGATACAGGTGGGATAGATGACAAATCATTCAATCAATCTGCATGGGAAGGATTGCAAGCTTTCGGTAAAAAGAACGGTTTGGAAAAAGGAAAAGACGGTTATAACTACTTGCAATCTGAATCTGATGCAGATTATACAACAAACTTGAACCAATTAGTACGCCAAAACTTTAACTTAATATATGGTATTGGTTTTACGATGGAGGAAGCAATCAAAGAGGCAGCAGAGCAAAATCCTGATTCACAATTTGCTATCGTTGACGCAGTAGTTGATGCTGATAACGTCGCAAGTATTACATTTAAAGAGCATGAAGGTTCATTCTTGGTAGGTGTTATTGCCGGGATGCAAACAAAGTCCAACAAAATTGGTTTTGTAGGTGGAGTGGAGAACCCGCTAATTCAAAAATTTGAAAAAGGTTTTATTGCCGGTGTTAAAACAGTAAATCCAGATGCTGAAGTACAAGTAAAATACACAGGAAGTTTCAGTGATGCGTCACTTGGCAAAGCAACTGCAGCAGCAATGTATAAATCGGGCATTGATGTCATTTACCATGCAGCAGGAAATGGTGGTAAAGGAGTCTTTACCGAAGCGAAAAACATCAAGAAAAACAATCCAGATAAAGAGATATGGGTGATTGGTGTAGATAAAGATCAAGCAGCTGAAGGTGAAATTAGCGGAACAGACACGAATGTCACACTAACTTCAATGATTAAGCGTGTTGACTTGGCTGTTCAGGAAATTTCAAAACGTGCAATGGATGGTGACTTCCCTAAAGGTGAAACCGTTGAATTTGGACTTGAAGCTAACGGAGTAGATATCGCACCGACTACCGATAACTTATCTGACGATATCATCAAGACTGTCAATGACTACAAAGTGAAAATTAAGAATGGTGAAATAAAAGTACCGTCTACTCAAAAAGAACTAGATGTATTCTTTAAATAAGATAAAGGGATAAGGACCTAGATCCTTATCCCTTTATCTTTTGAAGAAGAAAATCTTTTTATGGTAAGATCCAAAATGTCGAAAGATTATGTACCTCAGTATGTAATAACATATGGCGATTCTAGTCTGGAATATTCTTTGGAAAGTACCGGGATGAGCAAATAGAGAATGACTATATGTGTATATCATTATTTTATTTTCCAAAACACGCTAAATGCAAATCACCTTAAATTTATACTTTAACAGAATATTTATAATATATAAACATTAATTGTAGGAAAAAAGACTTATTTGTTGAAAAAACCAGATTTGACGCGGGATTTAGCATATCGTTATGGAAAAAATCGGATAAAAGACCGCTTACAAAAAATGATAATTTTGTGAATAGCTATTTATTTCTTTGTGAATACATGATAAATTATGAGTGGTTAGTAGATAACAACAATAGAATGAGAATTAGAAGTTCTTTGGGGGAAAAGAGTATGTCTATCAGACAAGACAACCGGCAATTATATCTGCAAGTAATCGACAAGATTAGACAGGACATAAGAAACGGTGTCTATAAAGAGCATGAAAAATTGCCCTCTGAGTCTGTATGGGCCAAATTACTCGGTGTGAGCAGAGCGACATTAAGAGAAGCACTCAGAATTCTGGAAGAAGATAATTTGATTACACGCAGGCATGGGGTAGGTACTTTTGTGAATTCCACTCCTGTATTCTCTTCAGGAATTGAACAATTAAAGAGTGTAACAGACATGATCCGCGAGGCTAACATGAAACCGGGAACAATTTTTTTAAACTCATTCATAGAGCATGCAACGGAAGAAGATATGCGAAGGTTTGACTGTCAAGTTGAGGATCAGTTTTCAGTAATCGAGCGAGTCAGAACTGCTAATGGAGAACCTGTCGTTTATTGTCTGGACAAGATACCCGTTCGTGTGTTACCGGATCCGTCTCTTTACCAAGAAGAATCATTACTTCATGTCTTGGAAAAAAATGCGGGTATACAAATTACATACGCTGTGGCAGATATTGAACCACATGGATATCACGAGAAGATTTCTCCTATTTTAAATTGCAAATCAGACACTGCTCTGCTTTTACTTAAACAAACTCACTATGATAGTAAAGACAAACCATATCTTTACTCGGCCAACTTCTTTAAAGCGGATACATTCCGCTTTCATATTTTGCGTAAAAGAATATAATTCATGCGCAAAAAAGAAACCTACTGCCAAAAAACTATAGGGGGTTAAGGCCTTGAAGAAACGCAAATTAGGTTTGGCATTGTCACTTGTTATGGCTGCGGGCACAATCATGGGGGCTTGCGGAAACAAAGAAGAGACGAAAAGCGGCGGTGAAGGTAACAAGGACAATTTCACAATTGCTATGGTAACGGATACAGGCGGGGTTGATGACAAATCCTTTAACCAATCCGCTTGGGTAGGTATACAACAATTTGGCAAAGATAACAACCTTGAAAAAGGTAAAAATGGTTACGATTACCTTCAGTCCAAATCTGATGCTGATTACACGACTAACTTAAATCAACTGGCACGACAAAAATTTGACCTTATTTATGGGGTAGGTTTCTTACTATCTGATTCTATTACAGAAGTTGCCGAGCAAAATCCTAAGAGTAAATTCGCGTTAATTGACGCTGTTGTAGAAGGTGATAATGTCGCAAGTATCACATTTAAAGAGCATGAAGGATCATTCTTGGTAGGTGTAGTGGCCGCGATGCAAACTAAATCCAATAAAATAGGATTTATTGGCGGAGTCGAAAGTGAACTTATTAAAAAGTTTGAGACCGGATTTATTGCCGGTGTTAAATCAGTAAAACCTGATGCAGATGTTCAGGTTAAATATGCTGGTGATTTTAATAAAGCTGATATTGGTAAAGCAACTGCACAAGCAATGTATAAATCAGGCATAGATATTATCTATCATGCTGCCGGCGGTACAGGTAAAGGTGTATTTACTGAAGCAGTTAACATTACGAAAAGTGATCCAAACAAAGAAATTTGGGTTATTGGGGTTGACTCTGACCAAGCTGCCTTAGGTGATGTACCGGGTACAGATAAAAACATTACGTTAACTTCCATGATTAAACGAGTTGATTTGGCTGTTCAGGAAGTATCCACTCTTGCAAAAGACGGAAAATTCCCTGGTGGCGAAAATGTTGAATTTGGTTTAGAAAATGATGCGGTAGATATTGCACCTTCAAAAGAAAACTTGTCAGAAGAAATTCTAACAAAAGTTGCAGAATACAAAGAAAAAATCAAGAGTGGAGAGATTGCAGTACCATCTACTCGTGAAGATCTAAAAACATTCTTAAAAAAATAAGCAACTCTTATGTAAGGGATGAGAATAACATTTCTTATCCCTTACAATTTACCTAGGCCTATGTCAGTCTGACATCAGACCTCTAAGCAATATGGTAAAGGAAAGGTTGCACAATAAGATTGGCAACTTTTCTTTTGTCATCTTACTTATGATATGAATTTTCTCTGGAAAAGGAGTGAAAACTGTGGACTACGTTATTGAGATGTTGCACATCCGTAAAGAGTTCCCGGGCATCGTAGCGAATGATGATATCACCTTACAATTAAAAAAAGGTGAGATTCATGCGTTGTTGGGGGAAAATGGTGCAGGGAAATCCACGTTAATGAATGTTTTGTTCGGTCTTTACCAGCCAGAACAAGGAGAAATCCGTGTAAATGGTAAGGAAGTAAAAATTACAAGCCCAAATATTGCAAATGACTTGGGTATAGGAATGGTGCACCAGCATTTCATGCTTGTTGATACGTTCACAGTAACCGAAAACATTATCCTTGGTAAAGAGCCTACCAAAGGTGGAACAATTGATTTAAAAGAGGCTGAGCAGGAAGTTAGACAGTTATCAGAGAGGTATGGTCTGAGTATTGATCCTGACGCTAAGATTTCTGATATTTCAGTTGGTATGCAACAGAGGGTTGAAATACTTAAAACTCTCTACCGTGGAGCTGATATTCTTATTTTTGATGAACCAACTGCCGTATTAACACCACAGGAAATTAAGGAGTTAATACAAATCATGCAGAACCTGATTACGGAAGGTAAATCCATCATTCTGATTACACACAAATTAAAAGAAATTATGGAAGTTTGTGACCGTTGTACAGTTATACGTAAAGGAAAAGGAATTGGTACCGTAAATGTCAGTGAAACAAATCCAAATGAATTGGCCAGTCTGATGGTAGGCCGTGAAGTCATTTTTACAACTGTTAAACAGGATGCAGAGCCAGGTAAAGATGTATTAAATATACATGATTTGGTTGTTAAAGACTCACGTGGTGTTGAAGCAATTCGTAATCTTAACCTATCAGTTCGTGCGGGTGAAATTTTAGGAATTGCCGGTGTAGATGGAAATGGACAAACCGAGTTAATTGAAGCAATTACCGGCCTAAAAAAACCAGAATCCGGAATAATATCCATAAATGGTGCTGAAATACAAAGAAAAAGCCCTAGGAAAATCACGGAAACCGGAATTGGCCATATCCCTCAGGATCGCCATAAATATGGCCTTGTACTGGATTATTCAATTGGTGAAAATATGGTTTTGCAAACCTATTATCAGCAACCGTTTTCAAAATGGGGAGTCTTAAATTATAAGAATATCTTTAATAAAGCTCGTAAACTAATTGAAGAGTTCGATGTACGAACTCCAAGTGAGTATACTCCTGCCAGAGCTTTATCTGGAGGGAACCAGCAGAAAGCCATTATTGCCCGTGAAATAGATCGTAATCCTGATTTACTAATTGCTGCCCAGCCAACTAGGGGCCTTGATGTAGGGGCTATTGAGTTCATTCACAGGCGTTTGATTGAGCAACGAGATCAGGGGAAAGCTGTATTGCTCATATCATTTGAGCTGGATGAAATTTTAAATGTAAGTGACCGTATTGCCGTTATATATGAGGGTTCTATTGTTGCAATTGTTGATCCTAAGAAAACGACAGAACAGGAACTGGGATTATTAATGGCAGGAAGTAAGGTTAAGGAAGCGGGGAATGAGGCTAATGTATAAAAAATTATCGAATTTATTAATCCCTGTTATAGCTGTCTTGCTTGGTTTAATCGCGGGTGCTATCGTGATGTGGGCCAGTGGTTATGATCCGATAGCCGGTTATGGAGCTTTATGGAATGGTATTTTTATGGATTCCTATGCAATAGGTGAGACGATCCGTCAGGTTACTCCTTATATATTGGCAGGTTTAGCGGTTGCCTTTGCGTTTAGGACAGGACTTTTTAATATAGGTGTTGAAGGCCAGTTTCTAATGGGATGGTTAGGTGCTGTTTGGATTGGTACACTTTTCACTGATTTACCTAAAATGATCCATTTGCCGCTTGCTGTACTTGTTGCTGCGATAGCAGGAGCTTTGTGGGCATTCATTCCTGGTCTATTAAAAGCTAAATTCAGAGTCCATGAAGTTATTACAACGATTATGATGAACTATATTTCCTTACATGTTGTCAATTATATCATCTCTTACGTTTTAACAGATAATATGGACAAAACAGAAAAGATTGCGCCATCTGCATCTTTCCGTTCTGACATTTTAGCAGAATTGACGTTTAACTCCAGATTGCACTGGGGCTTTGCGGTTGCGATAGCAGGAGCAATCATCATGTGGTTTTTATTGGAGAGAACAACAAGAGGTTACGAATTAAAAGCTGTTGGTTTCAACCAGCATGCCTCTAAATATGCAGGTATCAGTGTTGATCGAAATATTGTATATGCCATGTTGATTTCCGGGGCTTTTGCTGGACTTGCCGGAGCCATGGAGGGGCTTGGAACCTTCGAGTATATTGGTGTAAAAGGTGCACATACTGGGGTAGGTTTTGACGGAATTGCGGTTGCATTACTCGGTGCCAATACAGCAATCGGTGTTGTGCTTGCTGCTTTCTTATTCGGTGGATTGAAATATGGTTCATTGAATATGCCAATGGAAACTGGAATACCGACTGAAATTATTGATGTAGTTATCGCACTAATTATATTTTTTGTAGCGTCCAGTTATGTTATTCGACTCATGCTGAGAAAGTTTAGCAAGAAAAAGGGGGTGGAATAAGTGAGTTTCTTAGAGATACTAGCTATACTTGTTCCATCTACACTTGTATACGCCTCTCCACTTATTTTGACTGCCCTCGGTGGTGTGTTTTCTGAGCGTTCTGGTGTAGTAAATATTGGATTGGAAGGTTTAATGGTAGTTGGTGCCTTTACAAGCATCGTGTTCAACTTATCATTTGCGGATACGTTTGGTGGATGGACTCCTTGGATTTCATTAGTTGTGGCTATGGTAGTTGGCGGAATCTTTTCACTATTGCACGCAGTAGCATCAATAACCTTCCGGGCTGACCAAACAGTCAGTGGTGTAGCCATTAACATGCTGGCGCTTGGGGCTTGTATGTTTATTGTAAAATTAGTTTATGGTAAGGGACAAACAGAAAAAATTTCTGAACCATTTTACAGTGTAGAAATTCCAGTACTAAGTGATATACCTGTGCTTGGTAAGATTCTATTCTCAGATTTACATTATACATCTATCCTGGCTATCATCATTGCGGTGATATGCTGGTATGTAATCTTTAAAACACCATTTGGTCTGCGTCTGCGATCAGTTGGTGAACATCCAATGGCCGCTGACACAATGGGTATTAATGTAAACAGAATGCGCTATATTGGGGTTGTTTTAAGTGGTATTTTGGGAGCGTTAGGTGGAGCTATTTATGCTTCGACCATTGCTTTAGATTTTACTCATGCGACAATATCAGGACAAGGATTCATGGCACTAGCTGCTATGATTTTTGGAAAATGGCATCCAATCGGCGCAATGGGCGCGGCATTATTCTTTGGATTTGCACAGTGTTTAAGTATTGTAAGCTCAATGCTTCCATTCTTTAGTGACATACCAAATGTCTATATGTTGATTTTGCCATACGTATTAACAATATTGGCCTTAACAGGATTTATTGGACGTGCCGATGCACCAAAAGCATCCGGAACACCATATATCAAAGGAAAACGCTAAAAGACAAATTTATCGAGTTATTTATAAAAGACAAGGGCTGGTTTGAGCGGCTCTTGTCTTTTTTATCGGATAAGAAAAATGGTCTCTGTACCGTGTATATGTTTCTTCATATAAATAAAAAAAAGATGGGATTAGGATCAGGGGCAGTTCCTTGATTTACCTTCCATTTAACCTGTATATTCAAACTAAAGGTTTAAAATAAATCCTTGAGACGAACAATATGGATATGAATCTGCATAACATTGAGTAAAGGGAGGTCAACATTTATGGCAGTTATTGATGAGATTAAAATTAAACAAGCAGGTGTAACCATTCATTTTATACCAACGAAGAAATTTAAAACCACCACGCTTGTTTGGAAGATGAAAGCACCTTTAAAAGAAGAAACTGTTACATATAGAGCTTTATTACCTAATGTGCTCCAAAGTAACACGGCCGCTTATCCCACATCGACAGCTTTCAGGTCCCATCTTGATCAATTGTATGGAGCGAGTCTTTTTACGGATGTTAGTAAAAAAGGTGAATATCATATCATGAGTTTCCAAATGGAAATGGTAAATGAACGTTTTTTATCTAAACCTGAGCCCCTATTGGAGCAATCATTTAAGCTCTTACATGATGTTTTGATTAACCCCAACGTACTGGGGAATGCTTTTGATTCGGACACAGTTACAAAGGAAAAGCGTGCATTGAAACAAAGACTTCAAGCTGTATATGATGATAAGATGCGTTATTCTTCTTTACGCTTAACTCAGGAAATGTGTCTCGAAGAAAATTATCGTTTAGAAGCGAACGGGATATTAGATGCAGTAGATGAAATTACTCCTGAAAGTTTATACCAATATTATATTAACGTATTTGAAGAAGATGAACTTGATCTCTATGTGATTGGCGATTTGGATGAAGAAAGAGTTGCTCAACTATCTGCCCAATATTTTCAGTTTGCAGAGAGAAGGCCGGAACGTGTTGTGCATAGTAAGCATAACATCCATGAAGTGAAAGAATTAAAAGAAATACAGGATATCAAACAGGGGAAGTTAAATATTGGCTTTCGAACAAATATTACGTACGGTGACCCCGATTATTTTGCTCTGCAAATGTTTAATGGGATTTTTGGTGGATTCTCACACTCCAAGCTTTTCATAAATGTTCGTGAAAAAGCAAGCCTGGCTTATTATGCAGCTTCACGACTTGAAAGCCATAAGGGTCTTTTAATGGTTATGTCCGGTATAGATAATGCAAATTATGACCAGGCGATAACAATCATAAAAGAACAAATGGAAGCTATGAAAAAGGGAGAATTTACGGATCAGGAAATAGACCAAACAAAAGCGATTATTAAAAATCAATTGCTGGAAACCATTGATACCTCCCGCGGTTTAACAGAAGTTCTTTATCATAATGTGGTTGCCGATATTCAGACGACTTTGGATGAATGGTTGTCAGAGATAGATAAGGTGACAAAGGAAGAAATCATAGCTTGCGGAGGCAAAGTTCAAATGGATACCATTTACTTTTTAAGCGGAAATGAGGTGACAGAATAATGGAGAAACTACTATTTGATCAACTTCAGGAAGAATTATATTTTGAAAAAATGGATAATGGGCTGTCTGTTTATATCCTTCCAAAAAAAGGATTCAATAAGACGTATGCTACATTTACAACAAAGTATGGATCAATTGATAATTATTTTAAAGAACCTGGGGCGGAAGTATATTCAAGAGTTCCGGATGGGATTGCCCATTTCCTCGAACATAAATTGTTCGAAAAAGAAGATGGCGATGTATTTCAACAATTCAGTAAGCAAGGAGCAGCGGCTAATGCTTTTACTTCTTTTACACGTACAGCGTACCTTTTTTCCAGTACAACTGATGTACAGAAAAATTTAGAAACACTGATTGATTTTGTACAGGAACCCTATTTCTCGGATAAGAGTGTCGAGAAGGAAAAGGGAATCATTGGGCAGGAAATCACCATGTATGATGATAATGCTGATTGGAGATTATATTTTGGTATCATCGAAAATTTATATCATAATCATCCTGTGAAAATTGATATTGCAGGTACGGTGGAGTCTATCGCAGGGATAACAAAAGAACTGCTTTACCAATGCTACAATGCATTTTATCATCCAAGCAACATGCTCTTATTTATTACAGGACCTGAGGATCCAGAATTAATTATGAAGCAGGTACGTGATAATCAAGCTAAGAAAGATTTCGATAACCGTGGAGATATAAGCCGTAAATTTGAAGAGGAACCTATTGGAGTAGCAATAAAAAAACGTACAATTAATATGCATGTCCAGACGCCTAAGTGTGTGGTTGGATTAAAAGCTAGTAATCCAACTCTGCAAGGCCTTGATTTACTAAAACAAGAGTTGTCCATCAATCTTTTTCTTGATATGACCTTTGGAAAAAGCTCCGATTACTACGAGAAGCTTTATACGAAAGGGTTAATTGACCATTCATTCTTCTATGATTATACGCAGGAATATGGATTTGGATTTGGAATGGTTGGCAGTGATACGGATGAGCCGGATCTATTAGAGGAGGAATTAAAAAATATTCTTTTTGCCGCCCGTGATGGAGAGATTGTAACTGAGGATAAGCTGAATTCTGTTCGCAAAAAAAAGATTGGTGCATTTCTGAGATCTTTAAATTCACCAGAATCAATTGCTAATCAATTTACTCGCTATGCGTTTAATGATATGAAGTTATTTGATGTCGTTACCGTTTTAGAATCTTTGACATTTGAGGAAGTAAATAAAACGGTACAAGAATTAATAAATGAAGACAGGATGTCAGTGTTTCAAATTCTTCCATCTTGATTGACGAGAGCCGAACCTTAATGGTGTTGGCTCTTTTCTTCTTTCTGTTTAGTCAAATCTCCTGAAAAAACACAAACGGACAGAGGAGGTGGAATTGTATTTTTACTAGAGTTGACTTTTATATGATTTGATTTTTAAGATGATAACATCTCTATGAAACAAATAACTATTTTTATTTGATGGTTTTCCTTTTGAAGAACAACCTTTATAATGAAAAGTATTGTAAGTGTTATTTTGAGCAAGGGGTTTTTAATCATGAATGGAAAATATGCACTGATTACAGGAGCGAGTGGTGGAATCGGCCGGGCAATTGCATTGCGTTTGGCATCAGAGGGTTGGAACTTATATCTCCATTATTACCGTAATGATAAGGGTATCACTTCACTGCTGGAAGAATTAAAGCTATTTCCAATCCATACAAAAGTGATTCAAGCTGATTTAAGTAAAGACGGCGGCCATCAAGATATTATTAACGAAATTGATGAAATTGATGCCATTATTTTAAACAGTGGAGACAGTCACTTTGGCTTAATTACAGATATAAGCGATGAACGTGCCAAACAGATGGTTACTTTGCATAGTACATCCCCCTTTCTAATAACAAAGGGGCTTGTTCAGAAGCTAATAAATAAAAAAGAAGGAAATATCATTGCCATAACGTCTATTTGGGGAGAAGTAGGGGCTTCATGCGAAGTTCTGTATTCAATGGTAAAGGGTGGACAAAATTCTTTTGTCAAAGCACTCGCAAAAGAACTTGCACCTTCGGGAATCAGAGTGAATGCGATATCGCCAGGGGCAATTGCTACCGCCATGCTTGAAAGATTTGAATCTGAAGAGCTAAAAGAATTGGAAGAAGAAATACCAATGGGACGTTTAGGATTACCAAAAGAAATCTCGGGAGTTGTCTCATTTATCCTTTCAGAAGACTCCAGTTATATAACTGGTCAGATTATTAGCGTGAATGGTGGTTGGAACACATAAGTATTTGGTAATACGTTATGTATTTTACTTTTCACCTGTCTGGAAATCATATATGATAGGACATAGGGAAAATATTGAAGGAAATTGTCAAATATTTTTCTTAGGAGGGTATGTAATGGACAAGAAGGAATATTATTTTGAATATGAAATTAAAAGTAACCGTCCCGGTTTATTGGGGGATATTTCTTCTTTGTTAGGAATGCTCTCCATCAATATCGTAACCATAAATGGTGTAGATGAAGGAAGACGTGGCATGCTACTATTAGCTAAGGATAGTCGCCAGATTGAACGCCTCGAATCAATTCTGCAAACAATGGATACGATAAAAGTAACGAAACTCAGAGAACCAAAATTAAGAGATCGGTTAGCAGTTAGACATGGGCGTTACATACAACGAGATGCAGATGAACGAAAAACCTTTCGATTTGTACGGGAAGATCTTGGGCTTCTTGTTGATTTTATGGCTGAGCTTTTTAAGCAGGAAGGTCATAAATTAATAGGAATCAGAGGCATGCCAAGGGTAGGTAAAACGGAATCAATCGTTGCAGCAAGTGTATGTGCGAATAAGCGTTGGTTATTTGTTTCCTCGACCCTTTTAAAACAAACTGTTCGAAATCAATTAATTGAAGATGAATACAATGAAAATAACTTGTTTATTCTTGATGGGATTGTATCAACGCGCAGAGCCAGTGAAAAACATTGGCAGCTGGTCCGGGAAATTATGAGACTTGATTCAATAAAAGTGGTAGAACATCCTGATGTATTTGTACAAAATTCAGAGTATACAATGGACGACTTTGATTATATTATTGAACTACGTAATGACCCGAACGAAGAAATCACATATGAAGCAGTAGACCAGCAATCCTCTTTATTTGGGGGTTCCGAATTTGGATCGTTTGATTTTTAGTGATTAGAAGGTGTTTAAATGACGGAATTAGGAAAAGTATTAAAGGAAGCCAGAGAATCTAAAGGAATAACTTTAGATGATCTTCAACAATTAACAAAGATACAAAAACGTTACCTTGTAGGCATAGAAGAGGGTAATTATGAAATGATGCCCGGTAAATTCTATGTCAGAGCATTTATTAAACAATATGCTGAGGCGGTTGGCTTGGATGCAGAAGAGCTATTTGCACTGCATCAAACGGATATCCCTGCGGCTGCTGTACAGCAGGAAGAGATCCCTCGAAAATTATCCAGGGTACAAACCAAAAAAACAATGCCTGTGCAGAATTCCAAGTGGTTGGAATTGCTCCCGAAAATTTTAATTATTGTATTTCTAGTCGCGGTTGTCGCTATTATCTATTATTTTGTAGCAAAAGCGGTTGGTAATAATGATGATTCCGGGACGGCTGATCAAGGAAACAACCCTGTACAATTAGAACAGGGCGAGCCAACAACCCCAAAAGAAGATGAAACCGCACAAGAAAAAGAAGAGACAGAAAAAGAAAATACTACTGACAATGCTGAGGAAGAAACAGAAGAAAAAGCTCCTGCCGATCTGAAAGTTACCTCTGCTAATGGAAAAAATACAATATACGAATTAAATAATGCAGATGAATTCAAAGTTTCTGTAAAATCTAAGGGCGAGACTTGGGTATCCATTAAAAATTCCAAAGGAGAAAATCTCTTTAATGGAATGCTTAAAGAAGGAGAAAGCCAAGACTTTGACCTAACTGACGATAATCAAATTGTACTTAATATCGGAAGAACAACAGACACAGAATTGTTTGTTAATGATGAAAAGCTGGAGTACGAAAGTGATTCCATTGTCCAAAACATAACGATTAATTACACGAAGGAATAAGGGTGGAAGGTCATCAAAGGGTGACCTTCCCTCGTATTTCTTCTACATAATAAAAATAAAATTTATAGTAAAGTGAGGAACATCTTGTGAATTTACCGAATAAGATAACGATTTCCAGAATATGTATGATCCCTTTGTTTGTGATTATCATGCTTCCGTCTATTGATTGGGGAACATGGATAATAAATGGCGAGGAACTGCCAATTTCTCATTTTGTTGGAGCCGTACTTTTTATCATTGCCTCCACAACAGATTGGGTTGATGGTTATTACGCAAGAAAGTATAATCTGGTCACAACTCTAGGGAAATTTCTTGATCCGCTGGCGGATAAACTGCTTGTTTCAGCAGCATTAATTATTCTGGTGGAACTGAATCTTGCTTCGGCCTGGATTGTTATTTTAATAATCAGCCGTGAATTTGCTGTAACAGGTCTTCGTCTTGTTTTAGCCGGCGGGGGTGAAGTTGTAGCCGCAAATCAATTGGGAAAAATTAAGACCTGGACGCAAATTATTGCTATATCTGCACTGTTATTGCATAATCTCCCATTTGAATGGATCAATTTCCCATTTGCTGAACTAGCTTTATATGTAGCCCTTTTCTTTACTTTGTGGTCTGGATGGGATTACTTTGCTAAGAATAAACAAGCGTTTTTAAATTCTAAATAAGGGTATCATTCGTATATAACTTGTTAAATTGGCGGGTGATTGAATGAATGCAGAAATAATAGCAGTCGGTTCAGAGTTGTTGCTTGGACAGATTGCCAATACAAATGCTCAGTTTATTTCCAAAAGCTTGGCAGAGATAGGTGTTAATGTATATTACCATACGGTAGTAGGGGATAATCCCAAACGATTGAAAAAGGCGATTGAAATTGCCGAATCCCGGGCAAATCTTATTATTTATACCGGTGGTTTGGGACCTACGAAGGATGATATAACAAAAGATGTTGTAGCGTCATATATTGGTAAAACATTAATAACAGATCAAAAAGCAATGGGAAACATTGAGGATTATTTCAAAAAAATAAAACGGGTCATGACAGAAAATAATCGGAAGCAGGCATTGGTTATTGCGGGATCAGAAGTATTCCATAACCATAATGGGATGGCTCCCGGAATGGCTGTGACTCATGGAGATATTCTTCATATTCTTATGCCCGGACCACCAAGTGAAATGAGGCCAATGCATCAGGATTATACGGTTCCCTATCTATTAAGATCAATGGATCGGGTTGAACGGATTGATTCAAGAGTATTGCGTTTTTATGGTATAGGAGAATCGCAGCTTGAAACAGATATAGAGGATTTACTAGATCAGCAGAGCAATCCAACAATAGCCCCTCTTGCCTCAGACGGAGAAGTGACTCTCCGGATTACGGCTAAACATGAATCAACAGCTGAAGCTGATAAACTATTAAAACAGACGGAAGAGAAAATCCTTTCACGTGTGGGTCAATATTTTTATGGATATGATGATACAACAATCATGAATGAACTCATTAATCTTTTAAAAGAAAATGAACTTACCATCTCTGCTGCTGAGAGTTTAACGGGCGGAATGTTTCAGGAGAAAATGACAGATATACAGGGAGCAGGTTTGATTCTCAAAGGCGGCATTGTTGTTTATACCAATGAAGCCAAGAAAAAGCTTCTGAAAGTTGAACAATCGACCATAGATAAATATGGAGTTGTCAGTGAGCAATGTGCGATGGAAATGGCTGACAATATTAAAGCTATGCTGCAATCTGATATTGGGATTAGCTTTACCGGTGTAGCAGGACCGGATGAATTAGAAGGTCATCCGGTAGGAACGGTCTATATTGGTATAGCAATAGCCGGTGAACAAACTTACGCAAAGAAATTAGATTTAGGCGGTATGCGTGAGGTGAACCGGATTCGAAGTATGAAGTATGGGTGCCATTTTCTTATACACAAGCTGAGAGAATTATATGCAAAATGAATTCCCCCCCAACTATCTATAGTTGGGGGTTATATTTTATTAAACTGCAAAAATTTAAGTTTTGCACTGTATATTGGTTGAAATAATCAATTTGCTAGAGGAATTCAATTGAATTGGATGCAAAAATGGCAAAAAATAATACGAATAAATGTTCGCCTTTTTGCTTGGCAAATTCAAAAGAATAAGGTATAGTATAGATAAGATCTAAATTATACAAAGTATGCTTTTATATAGATGTGGGGAGGAAATAAACTGTGAGTGAACGTCAGGCTGCGCTGGATATGGCGCTAAAACAAATTGAAAAGCAATTTGGTAAAGGTTCAGTAATGAAGCTCGGTGAAAGAGCGGACAGAAGGGTTTCCACAATTCCAAGTGGTTCTCTTATGCTAGATTCAGCACTAGGTGTGGGTGGATATCCAAGAGGAAGAATAATTGAGATTTATGGACCGGAGAGTTCCGGTAAAACAACAGTAGCTTTACATGCAGTTGCTGAAGTCCAGGCAAAGGGTGGACAAGCAGCTTTTATTGATGCAGAGCATTCTTTAGATCCAGCATATGCACAAAAGCTTGGCGTAAATATAGATGAATTATTGCTTTCCCAACCAGATACAGGTGAACAGGCATTAGAGATTGCTGAAGCACTTGTGCGTAGCGGCGCGATTGATATTATTGTTGTCGACTCAGTGGCTGCATTAGTACCAAAGGCTGAGATTGAAGGTGAAATGGGAGATTCTCATATGGGTTTACAAGCCCGTTTAATGTCTCAGGCTCTTCGTAAACTTTCAGGATCCATTAATAAATCTAACACCATAGCAATTTTCATCAACCAGATCCGTGAAAAGATTGGAGTTATGTTTGGTAATCCAGAAACAACTCCAGGGGGCCGTGCGCTTAAGTTCTATTCTACGATTCGACTTGAAGTAAGACGTGCAGAACAACTGAAGCAAGGAAATGATATTGTAGGAAATAGAACTAAAATTAAAGTTGTTAAAAATAAAGTGGCTCCGCCATTTAAAGTGGCAGAAGTGGATATTATGTACGGTGAAGGTATTTCTAAAGAAGGTGAAATCATCGACATTGGTTCTGAATTGGATGTCATCGAAAAGAGTGGTTCTTGGTATTCTTATAATGGGGAACGTTTAGGTCAAGGTCGAGAGAATGCTAAACTTTTCTTAAGAGAAAATCCAAATGTTCGTGATGAGATATCTTTGAAAATTCGCTCCGCATATGGATTAAATGGAGAAGCTCAAGATATTGCTCCAGTAGAAGAAACAGACGGCTTCGATTTACCAGAATAAGTATAATTGTACTGGGCAAACCTGCATTTAAGGGTTTGCTTTTTTTCTTCAGGTATGACAGCGGATAATGACAAAGAACCATTTTTACAATTGAGGATATTCGCTTATCTGTCTGTATTTTCGAAAAACCGATAAAAGAGCGTCAGGACTAGCTCTTGACAACAAATTTTCATAACTTTACAATAGATATGTATTAATATCTTTTTTTATGACATGCCTAAAAGCGATTGTGCTGTATATTTTTAGATGATGTACATGCCAGAATTGAAAACAATGTAGTAAAAGAGATTAAAAAATTTAATAGCAAGAGGAGGTGTAATGATGGATCCAATCACTATCATCTCCATTTTGCTTGGCCTAATTGTTGGTGCAGTTGTTGGCTATTTGTTAAGAAGATCTATAGCGGAATCTAAAATATCCGGCGCAACGAATGCGGCTGAAAAGATCATTGAAGACGCAAAGCGGGAAGCGGACGCCTTGAAAAAGGAATCCCTTTTAGAAGCAAAGGATGAGATTCATAAGCTTCGTACTGATGCTGAAAAGGAAGTTCGTGATCGACGAACTGAATTGCAGAGACAGGAAAATCGAATTTTACAAAAAGAAGAGAATTTGGACCGTAAAGCAGATTCACAGGATAAACGTGAGGCTTTACTGGAAAAGAAAGAAGATTCTCTAAACCAAAGACAACAGCATATTGAACAGATGGAAAGCAAAGTGGATGAGATAATTCAAGCTCAAAGTTCTGAACTTGAACGTATTTCCAGCCTAACCAGAGAAGAGGCAAAAGCTATTATCCTTGACCGTGTTGAGAATGAACTGTCACATGATATTGCCATCATGATAAAAGAGAGCGATAACCGAGCAAAGGAAGAAGCGGACAAAAAGGCACGTGAAATCTTGTCACTTGCGATTCAACGTTGTGCAGCAGATCATGTAGCCGAAACGACCGTTTCTGTCGTCAATCTTCCTAATGATGAAATGAAAGGTCGAATTATCGGTCGTGAAGGACGTAATATTCGAACACTTGAGACGTTGACAGGAATCGATTTAATCATCGACGATACTCCGGAAGCGGTAATTTTATCAGGATTTGATCCAATAAGACGTGAAACTGCAAGACTTGCCCTTGAAAAACTTGTACAAGATGGCCGTATTCATCCGGCACGTATTGAAGAAATGGTTGACAAGGCAAGAAGGGAAGTCGATGAGCATATCCGGGAAATCGGAGAACAGACAACATTTGAAGTTGGGGTTCATGGCTTACACCCAGATTTGATAAAAATCCTTGGTCGCTTAAAATACAGAACAAGCTATGGACAAAATGTGCTTAAGCATTCCATGGAGGTAGCCTATTTATCTGGTCTGATGGCAGCCGAGCTTGGTCAAGATATTACGCTGGCGAAGCGGGCCGGACTATTACATGATATCGGTAAAGCAATCGATCATGAAGTAGAAGGAAGCCATGTTGAAATAGGAGTTGAACTTGCTACTAAGTACAAGGAACATCCAGTTGTTATTAATAGTATTGCTTCCCATCATGGTGACACTGAGGCGAAATCGATAATTGCCATATTGGTAGCTGCGGCAGATGCTCTTTCGGCAGCGCGACCTGGTGCCAGAAGTGAAACGCTTGAAAACTATATACGTCGCCTTGAAAAACTTGAAGATATATCTGAATCCTATGAGGGTGTTGAAAAATCATTTGCTATCCAGGCTGGACGTGAAGTCCGTATTATTGTTAAGCCTGAAAGTATTGATGATTTAGAGGCGCACCGACTGGCCAGAGATATCAGAAAACGTATTGAAGATGAACTGGACTATCCAGGACATATTAAAGTGACGGTTATTCGTGAGACCAGAGCAGTTGAATATGCAAAATAAAGCGGTGTTTTCTTCACCGCTTTATTTTTTTGGAGCCTGCCATTATTCCGATTATAGAAGATTAATTGGACATAAAAATCTTGGATTGTTAGAAAGGAAAACATAAATGAGGTTATTATTTATCGGGGATATTGTTGGATCGCCGGGAAGAGCAATGGTGAAAGAATATTTAGGTAAGCTAAAAGAAAAATATAGACCGCAATTTGTTATCATTAATGGAGAAAATGCAGCAGCTGGAAGAGGAATTACTCAAAAAATTTATAAAGAATTACTTGAGTACGGGGCAAATATTATTACACTTGGCAATCATTCCTGGGATAATCGTGATATTTTTGAATTTATTGAGGATGCGAAGTATTTGGTGCGTCCTGGTAATTTTCCGGAAGGCACGCCAGGTAACGGCCTTTCATTTGTTAAGATGAATCAATTTGAACTGGCTGTTATTAACCTGCAAGGCAGAACCTTTATGCCTGCGCTTGACGATCCATTTTTATGTGCGGATAAACTGGTAGAACAGGCAAGCAAGCGAACTCCATTCATATTTGTTGATATGCATGCTGAAGCTACGAGTGAAAAACAAGCGATGGGATGGTATTTAGATGGAAGAGTATCTGCGGTAGTTGGAACACATACACATGTTCAAACAGCTGATAATCGGATTCTTCCTAAAGGGACAGCTTACATGTCGGATGTGGGAATGACAGGTCCATATGATGGTATTCTCGGAATGGAAAGAGATGCGGTTATCAAAAAATTCTTAACGAGCTTACCTGTACGTTTTGAAGTACCGAAAGAAGGAAGAGCGGTTTTGAGTGGTTTAATAATAGATTTGGATCCTAAAACAGGAAAAGCGTTAAAAACCGAAAGAATATTAATCAATGAAGACCATCCATTTTTTAATTAGGAAGATAGGAAAGAGCCAACCTCCAGGGGTTGGCTTTTTTGTATGGTATATCTTTTCTCCATAATGAATATAGTTAACAGAAAAAACATACACACTAGGGGACATGTCCTGGAATAAGATGAGGAGGACCATAAATGGATATATTAAAGGTTTCAGCAAAATCTAATCCCAACTCTGTGGCTGGAGCGCTGGCTGGTGTATTGAGAGAAAGAGGAGCAGCAGAAATCCAGGCAATTGGTGCAGGAGCATTAAACCAGGCGGTAAAAGCTGTGGCAATTGCCAGAGGGTTCGTTGCACCAAGTGGGGTAGATCTTATTTGCATTCCGGCTTTTACAGATATCTTAATTGATGGTGAGGAACGCACTGCCATAAAACTAATCATAGAACCACGGTAGTATGAAATTGGAGCTGACTCTAAAATAAGATCGGATGATAGTGTCCGATTAGGAGGATGCTCCTTTTTGTTAAATTTTAAAGAGAGTTTAATTCGGGCGAACAGGGTAATGGATGATATTTGATTGGCAATGTGCTGTATTAATAAATTTAATAAATTTGTTTAGTAATCCGTATTTGGATTTTGAACATAAATATACTTCTATCTATCCGCTTTGATGCATCACTTGCCGAGGTGGATATTTTTTATGACCTGATTATTCACAAAAGAAAACTAACATACAATCGTCTGTATGAGGATATATCTTACCTTAAAGAGAGGGAAATTCAGAATAATAGCTGGTGTGATGTGTCATATTTATCAGTGAGAGCTTGGAGTTGCAGGGAAATCCAATACCTGTTGGATGTGGATCAGATTTTGACGTTACTCCATCCAATGTTTATTCTTTGGGGAGAGTGGACAGTATTCAATCCTTGATGACGAATTGTAACAGTATTACCTGGAAGTGGGTATAAGTAGCTTCTTATTTGATCATTGTGTATGAGACATGACCTATGAAGTTGCTTTAATAAATATTTTGAATTTTTAATAAATTATTCTGGAAGCGGTTGCTTTTTTTTGTTCTAAAGCTTAATATGGTAGATATTTAGGTATAATTTAGAAAATTATAAATTTAATGATAATAGGTTAATGGCAAGCGTGGAAAGCCAATATTCCATTTTAGTAGGAATCAAAGGGGTGTAAAGGAAATGATTAAACAACTTTCATGGAAAGTTGGAGGGCAGCAAGGCGAAGGCATAGAAAGTACAGGGGAAATCTTTTCTATCGCGTTAAATCGTCTGGGATATTATTTGTATGGTTATCGCCATTTTTCTTCAAGAATTAAAGGAGGGCATACAAATAATAAAATTCGGGTTAGTACGACACAGGTTCGGTCTATCGCTGACGATCTGGATGTATTAGTGGCATTTGACCAAGAAACCATTGATGTAAATTATAAAGAATTACATAATGAAGGAATCATTATGGCTGACACCAAGTTTGACCCGCAAGCTCCTTTAGATTCCGAATCCATACTTTATTCCGTTCCGTTTACAGAAATAGCTACTCAGCTGGGGACATCACTCATGAAAAATATGGTGGCCATTGGAGCTTCAAGTGCTGTGTTTGGCTTAAATATTCAGGTGTTTTCAGAAGTGGTGGACGAAATTTTTGGAAGAAAAGGCGCCTCGGTTGTTGAAAGGAATTTGGAGGCTATTCAGGCAGGCTATAATTTCATGAAAGAAAAGTTAGGGAGTAAGCCAGGAGCATTGCAGCTTGCTGAAGCGGATGGGAAAAAGCGTTTATTTATGATTGGAAATGATGCTATCGCAATGGGGGCTCTGGCTGGTGGTTCACGCTTTATGGCAGCTTATCCAATCACCCCCGCTTCTGAAATTATGGAGTATTTAATTAAGCATCTGCCTAAGTTTGGTGGTACGGTGATTCAAACAGAAGATGAAATAGCCGCTTGTACGATGGCCATTGGCGCAAATTATGCCGGTGTACGCAGCCTAACAGCCTCAGCGGGCCCTGGTCTATCTTTAATGATGGAGGCCATCGGATTATCGGGCATTACCGAAACGCCTCTTGTAATTGTGGATACACAACGTGGAGGGCCATCAACAGGTATGCCTACAAAACAAGAACAATCAGATTTAATGGCAATGATTTATGGAACACATGGTGAAATACCTAAAATCGTTATGGCTCCAAGTACTGTTGAAGAAGCTTTCTACGATACGGTCGAAGCATTTAATTTAGCCGAAGAATACCAGGTTCCTGTTATTATCCTATCAGATTTACAATTATCTCTGGGTAAACAAACTGTCGAGCCATTGGATTTTAGTAAGGTTGAGATTCGCAGAGGCAAATTAATAACGGATGAATTACCTGAAAGCACAGATAAAAGATATTTTAAACGTTATCTGGTAACGGAGGATGGGATTTCTCCAAGGCCCCTCCCTGGTATGAAAAATGGAATTCATCATGTTACGGGCGTAGAACATGATGAGACAGGTAAACCATCAGAAGTGGCTTCCAATCGTGTAGCTCAAATGGACAAACGGATGCGGAAAATACATTCTGTGAACTTTAAAGACCCTATTCATATAAATGCAGTCTATGATAATCCAGATTTGTTATTAATAGGGTTTAATTCTACAAGAGGTGTCATCGAAGAGACAATGACTAGGCTAGAGAGTGATGGAATTAAGGTAAACCATGTCCATGTCAGACTTTTGCACCCATTTCCAGCCAAGGAGATCCTTCCATATGTTCAGATGGCAAACAGGGTAGTTGTCATAGAGAATAACGCAACAGGACAACTGGCCAACATCCTAAAAATGAATATTGGTCATGCTGATAAGATTATGAAGCTTTTAAAATATGATGGCAATCCATTTTTGCCGCATGAAGTGTATTCAAATTGCAGGGAGTTGGTTTAAATGGCTACATTTAAAGATTTCAGGAATAATGTAAAACCAAACTGGTGTCCGGGTTGTGGAGATTTCTCTGTCCAGGCGGCAATTCAGAGGGCAGCAGCTAATGTGGGGCTGGAGCCAGATCAACTCGCTGTTATTTCGGGGATTGGCTGTTCCGGCCGTATATCAGGTTATATCCAATCCTATGGATTTCACAGCATACACGGTCGATCTTTACCTATAGCACAGGGTGTAAAAATGGCCAATCGTGATTTGACGGTTCTTGCCTCAGGTGGAGATGGTGATGGATTCGCAATAGGAATGGGTCACACTGTGCATGCAATTAGGAGAAATATAGATATCACCTATATTGTAATGGACAATCAAATTTATGGTTTAACAAAAGGGCAGACATCTCCACGTTCTTCTGTCGGTTTTAAGACTAAATCAACACCTGGAGGTTCGATTGAACAGGCGATATCACCAATGGAAATGGCGTTGTCTGTTGGAGCTACATTTGTAGCGCAGAGCTTCTCTACCGATTTGAAAGATTTGACAGCACTGATTGAGGCAGGAATTCGCCATAAAGGGTTCTCCTTAATTAATGTTTTTAGTCCTTGTGTTACTTATAATAAAGTGAATACGTATGACTGGTTCAAGGAAAATTTGACAAAGCTTGCTACGATTGAAGGGTACGATCCCTCGAATAAAGAGAATGCGATGCAGACGTTAATGAAGCATCAAGGTTTAGTGACTGGCTTAATCTATCAAAATACAGAACAACCTTCCTATCAGGAATTAATTCAGGGATATGCTGAAAAACCTTTATCGGCTGCTAATTTGGAACTGACCCAGGAGCATTTTGATAAATTAACAGCAGAATTTATATGAGTTTATAAACACCGGCCTTATTATTGGTCGGTGTTTACTTTTTATTCCACGCAAGGAAAGTATTTTATAGTTTGCAGGGAATAAATATGGATAAATAGTACATAAACAAGGTAAGGGAGAATGCCTGATGAAAAAATTAACAGCTGTACTTGCTTGTTTGATCCTACTATCATTCTGTTTCAATGAAACAGAAGCAAAATCAAATGATGCCGGATATGCAGGCTGCAATGGTGGGGTTTGTCATAAACTAGAGTACACAACCAAAAATTATCAGGATGATTCTCTTGGAAATGGTATCAGCTATCTAAGTGTAATGGCTGCTAAAGGTAGCAAGCTGCCATATATTAAACAGATCACCGGGGCTATATGTTTACTCTTTGCCTGGTATCTAAATGATTCGAATAAGGACTGAATCAAAATGTTACGGAAAAATTTTAGTAAAGTATTAACCTTAGTAGGTCTGTATTTATTAATCTCGCCAATCTTTGATTTGGTTAAGGAAATCTCTGTAGCAGAGCAAATTGTAGAACAACCTGGTATAGAGAAAAGCAGTAAGGAAACAGAGAGCAATACAAAGGATGATAAATTAACGATTGTTCAACCTCCCTATTGTGAGGGGGATACTATTGGTTACATAAAAATTCATTCTATAAAAATCGAATTGCCGCTAATAGAGGGGAGAAACCAAAAATATTTAAATCATGGAATCGGTCATTTGGAGCAAACCGAATACCCAAATGAATTGGGGACAGTTGGCCTTGTCGCATTCCAGGATAATAAACCTTTATACGAACTTTATTCAGTGGATAAGGGAGAAATGATTCAAATAACGGATTATAGAAATACATATGATTATGAAATTTATCAAACAGAAACAATACCCTATAATGAATGTACGTTTACGAAAAATGATGAGGAAGAGGAAATCATACTTGTCACTACAACAAGAGATGGTGAGAAATTATTTGTTATATATGCTAAACGTATTTAAACGTTCGTAAAGTCTCTGGAATCCCAGAGGTTTTTTTTGTGCTTTAGGACAATAAGTTATACATGTAATCAATGGCCAATGTTCATTTCTGTATAACTTTTATAATAATAGTAAAACGTTTTCAAAAAAATATTCCCGTAAAATTCAACTGTCCGTCATACATGGAATGATCTATTTACATGATTGTGATAAAAATTTACAATTTTGGTATTAAGATGTATTTGATAAGGAGAGTGTATACGGTGGATGGAAAAATGAGAGCGATTGTAAAACACAAAAGGGGTTATGGAGCGGAACTTCAATTCATCGATATTCCTTCTATTAAAGAGAATGAAGTGTTGATCAAGGTGAAGGCGACATCTATATGCGGCACAGATGTCCATATATATACATGGGATGAATGGTCACAAAACCGTGTTAACCCGCCTTACGCATTCGGACATGAATTTTCAGGCGAGATTGTGGAAGTAGGAGGTAAAGTACAGGATTATTATGTAGGTGATTATGTTTCTGCAGAGACACATCTAGTGTGCGGAAGTTGTCCCCAATGTATGAATGGGCAATATCATATATGTAAAAACACCAAAATAATTGGAGTTGATACCCAAGGGTGTTTTGCTGAATATATAGCTTTACCGACATCCAATCTATGGAAAAACCCGAATGATATGCCGATTGATGTAGCATCCATTCAGGAACCGATGGGGAATGCGGTTCACACTGTATTATCAGGTGATGTGGTTGGAAAAACAGTTGCGATTATCGGTTGTGGTCCAATTGGAATAATGGCAGTTGGAGTGGCAAAAGCAGCAGGTGCCTCAAAGGTTATTGCACTTGATATTAATGAATACCGTTTAGGATTGGCTGGGAAGCTCGGAGCTACTGTAATGATAAATTCAGCCAAGACAAATCCTGTTCAGGCAGTTTATGATTTAACGAATGGAAATGGGGTTGATGTTGTTTGTGAAATGAGCGGTCATCCTATTGCCATTGATCAAGGGTTTAAAATGATTACAAATGGAGGCAGGTTTTCTATATTAAGTTTACCCCCTAAGCCTGTATCACTTAATATCACCGAGGATATCGTTTTTAAAGGTGTAACTGTGCAAGGGATCACAGGAAGACAAATGTTTAAAACATGGCAGCAGGTTTCCAGGTTGCTGGAATCAGGGCAGGTTGATGTTAAGCCATTGATCACCCACCACTTCTCTTTAGAGGAATTTGAGAAGGGCTTTGACCTTATGATTAAAGGTGAGTGTGGAAAAGTAGTATTACTCCCATAGTAGAGTATTTATAGAAGAAGATTGATAATTAAATTCAGTACTATTGATATAATGAAAGAATATAGGGAATAGAAGAGGTATAAAAATAGTATGATAAGGAGGAAGCAATTTGAAGGGGTTTGAATATTTGCAAACAGAGTTAGATGAAATGAAAGGAGCAGGAATGTTCCGTACATTGATACCTTTGGAATCAGAGCAAGGTTCTAAGGTCGTGATTAATGGAAAAAAAGTAATTCAATTGTCATCTAATAATTATCTTGGTTTAACTTCACATCCACGCTTGAAGGATGCCGCGCTTGATGCGACTGAAGAATATGGTGTAGGGACTGGTTCAGTCCGCACAATAGCGGGTACCTTTGACATGCATATGGAATTAGAAGAAAAATTGGCGAAATTTAAACATACGGAAGCGGCGTTGGTATTTCAATCTGGATTTACTACAAACCAGGGAGTTTTATCCGCCATCCTTACGCAGGAAGATGTGGTCATTTCAGATGAATTAAACCATGCTTCCATAATCGATGGAATCAGATTAACAAAAGCTGCTCGACGAGTATATAAGCATGTCGATATGGAAAGCCTTGAAGATGCTCTAAAAGAAACACAATCCTACCGTAAACGCTTAGTTGTTACAGATGGGGTATTTTCAATGGATGGAAATATTGCTCCTTTACCTGCGATTGTAGAATTAGCAGAGAAATATGATGCACTTGTTATGGTTGATGATGCGCATGCCTCAGGAGTCTTAGGCAAGAATGGGCGTGGTACTGTCAATCACTTCGGTCTCGATGGACGTGTTCATATTCAAGTAGGTACGTTAAGTAAGGCCATTGGTGTTCTTGGAGGATATGTGGCAAGCAGCCGTACCATGATTGACTATTTAATTCATAAAGGCAGACCATTCTTATTCAGTACTTCACATCCGCCGGCAGTGACAATGGCTAATATAGAAGCTATCGATGTACTATTGGAAGAACCAGAATTAATAGATCGGTTATGGGAGAATACGAAATTCTTTAAAAAAGGGCTCGAATATATGGGGTTTAACACGGGCAAAAGCGAAACGCCAATCACTCCGGTTATTGTGGGAGATGAGGCTCTGACACATCAACTGTCTGATAAATTACTGGAATACGGGGTATTTGCTCAAGGGATTGCCTTCCCGACTGTTGCAAAGGGGCTTGCACGGGTCAGGACCATCGTGACAGCAGCGCACTCTAAAGAAGAGCTGGCCAAGGCATTGAACGCATTTGAGAAGGCGGGTAAAGAGCTTGGGATTATTAAGTAGAGAAGATAGTAGATAAAATAAACGTTGTTTAAAAGAATATAAGAATTAAGAGAATAAGCATTCATTCAAGATCAACTTGAATGAATGCTTATTTGTCTAGTTGGCTTTC
This sequence comes from Bacillus sp. z26, assembly GCF_058313635.1. Classification (NCBI taxonomy): domain Bacteria; kingdom Bacillati; phylum Bacillota; class Bacilli; order Caryophanales; family Bacillaceae; genus Bacillus; species Bacillus sp. z26. Next base: position 280,374 of record NZ_JBZFQM010000002.1, on the reverse strand, counting down.
TGTTTATTCCAGTCATCTCTGAGTAAACCATATACATGTACATCATGGAAGGAGCCAAATCTGAAAATTTCATTGCGCAATGTACCTTCTCTACTAAAATGACATTTTTCGTATGAACGAATGGCATTAGCATTAAAACTAAACACATGCAATTTAATTTTTTGGATGTGGATATAATTAAAAACAAATGAAGTTAATGTATTCATAGCATCTGTGCCAAAGCCTTTATTTTGCCACTTGTCCCCAATGGAGATCCCAACAAAACATGTGCTGTTTTTCCAATTAATTACGAATACACCGCATGAACCAATGAGTTCATTCGATTCCTTCTCAAAAATCCCAAACATAAACTCTTCTTTTTTCCCACTAATCGTTTTGAAAAAATTTGTGTGATCTTCAAAGGTTAATGGAAATGGAATATCATCATTTGCAAGTAATAGTGTACTAGTTTCATTCTCGATTTTAGCAAAGCGTTCAAAGTGATCTTGTTCCATTTGTTTCAATAAGATAGTTTGACCAGCTAAATAATCATCAAAAAATTGTTTCATTTTTTTCTCCCTTTAATAAGGGGTGCAGTTGGAGATACACTCCCTTAGATTTTTTGTTGGGTAAACAAAACCTCTACTGCAATTTTCGCTAACATATTCACAACTCCTTTTAATTGATACTTTAACTATATCTTAATACCAATTATTTGAAAATTAACATTTCATATTTAAGGATTATTTATTTAATTTACATAGAGCTTAGTATCTTATTTTTCACCTGTTTGCTTAATACTTTATTTGATCTGTACTCTTTTCTATCCAACTGTTTTTTTATAATAACCTATCTATAACGCCAAGGGATTCAATTAATAAGAAATGCTAGCTTATAAAAACCTATCAAGGACTATCATCTCTTTTATCTTCACTCCCGCGTTTGTATTATTCTTCGTAAGGGAATGAATGAAGAAGAATATTGAGCGGGAGTACATGATTGAGTTTAAAGGAGTATGTGTATGAATGAAAAAGCGAGTTTTGGAAAAGAAGTTATATCGGTTTTTAAATCTGTCATATTAGCGATTATTCTTGTTACTTTAATGCGTCAGTTTGTTTTTACACCTACTACAGTGAGGGGAGAATCTATGCTTCCTTCTCTTCGGGATGGCAATCGGGTTATATTAACTAAAATGACAGCGATTGATCGTTTTGATGAGGTCGTATTTCATGCAACTGATTCATCTGATAATTATGTAAAGCGTGTCATTGGCCTTCCTGGAGATACGATTGAAATGAAAAAGGATATCCTTTATATCAATGGCCAAGCCTATGATGAACCTTATTTAGAAGAATTTAAGATGGATTTGCAAGCAATGGAACGATTGACAGAAGATTTTACATTAAACAATTTGACTGGTGAACATAAAGTGCCAAAAGGACAGATGTTTGTTCTTGGGGATAATCGTTTAAACAGTAAGGACAGCAGAATTTTTGGGTTTGTGCCGATGGAAAGAATAATCGGAGAAGTGAAACTGCGTATTTGGCCTATCAATGATATTGGATTTGCAAAGTAAAATGAATAGATTATGTTGTGAGATGATGTTTGTCTGTTTTATATCAAGGAATGCAATTGGTATAAGACAGACAAACATTTTTTTTTATGTAATGTGTAGAGGTTAAGAAACGGGTAGGTTACCTGAAAAAAGGATTTATTTATAATTTTCAAGATTTATTAGATTGATGAATATATAGACTGGGTAAATGGACGATTTCCAAAAAATGACCTATATATGGTTAACAATAAAAGGTATCCGTTTTAAATGTCTTGTTTAGGCCAAAACAGGCTATTTTCTACTTCATATTGAGAAATTTGCCCAAGTCCATTATACTAAATGAATGTGACAACGTTATTTAAAATACAATTCCACTACTTTTTGTAGTTGTAATTTTTGATTTTAATGTTATTAAGATTGTGTTATGTGTGGGTTTGTTTTATTGAAATACAATATTTAGATTTTATAATTTAAGTGCAGATATATGGAAGGGGATTTATATGAACGAACAGCAACGATTGGATACAACGACCGCTGTTAAAACTGACAAAAAGCAAGAGAAGGATTATAGTAAGTATTTTGAAACGGTTTATATGCCACCATCCTTAAAAGATGCTAAGAAACGCGGTAAAGAAGCGATTAATTATCATAAGGATTTCAATATTAATGAACAATTCCGTGGTATGGGTGAAGGACGCAAGTTTTATATCCGTACATACGGCTGCCAAATGAATGAGCATGATACTGAAGTTATGTCTGGCATCTTTTTAGCTCTTGGCTATGAGCCAACTGACAGTGTAGACGATGCCAATGTCATATTATTGAATACATGTGCTATTCGTGAAAATGCGGAAAATAAAGTATTTGGAGAGCTTGGTCATTTAAAAGCGTTGAGAAAAAATAGACCTGATTTATTGTTGGGTGTCTGCGGTTGTATGTCTCAAGAAGAATCTGTCGTGAATAAAATTTTGCAAAAGCATGCATTTGTTGATATGATTTTTGGAACACATAATATCCATCGTTTGCCTGAAATTTTGATGGAAGCTTATATGTCCAAAGAAATGGTTATTGAAGTATGGTCCAAGGAAGGGGACATTATTGAGAACCTTCCAAAAGTTAGAAAAGGAAACATCAAGGCTTGGGTTAATATTATGTATGGTTGTGATAAGTTCTGTACGTACTGTATTGTTCCATTTACACGCGGAAAAGAACGGAGCCGCAGACCGGAAGATATTATTCAGGAAGTTCGCCAGCTTGCAGCACAAGGGTATCAGGAGATTACCTTGCTTGGGCAAAACGTAAATGCATATGGTAAGGACTTCGAGGATATAAACTATCGCTTGGGTGACTTAATGGATGAGATCCGTAAAATAAATATTCCGCGTGTGCGCTTCACGACAAGCCATCCCCGTGATTTTGATGATCATTTGATCGAAGTTCTGGCTAAGGGCGGCAACATGATGGATCATATCCATTTGCCTGTTCAATCTGGTAATAATGATGTCTTAAAAATCATGGCTCGTAAATATACACGTGAACAATACTTGGAACTGGTACGTAAAATAAAGGAAGCGATTCCTAATGTCACACTGACGACTGATATTATAGTTGGCTATCCGAATGAAACGGACGAACAGTTTGAAGAAACGATGTCCCTTTATAAAGAAGTGGGATATGACTTAGCTTATACATTTATCTATTCTCCGCGTGAAGGTACGCCGGCAGCAAAAATGAAAGATAATGTTCCAATGGAAGTGAAAAAGGAACGTCTCCAACGCCTGAATGCTTTGGTAAACGAAACTGCCAATAAAAAGAATCAAATTTACATGAATCAGATTCTCGATGTTTTAGTTGAAGGGGAAAGCAAAAACAATCCGGATGTACTGGCAGGTTATACGACTAAAAATAAATTGGTTAACTTTAGAGCTCCTAAATCTGTTATCGGGAAAATTGTAAAAGTAAAAATTACAAATGCTAAAACATGGTCACTCGATGGTGAGTATGTAGAAGAAACTAATGAGATAGAGGTGGGGGTTTAAGAATGGGGAATTACACGAAAGAACAAATTATTGACAGAGCAAAAGACTTGGCTAAAATGATTTCAACTACAAATGAAGTTGATTTCTTTAAACGAGCGGAAGCGCAAATTAACGAAAATAAAAATATAGCTGAGTTAATGTCAGTAATCAAGGGGTTACAAAAACAGGCGGTCAACTTCCAACATTATGGAAAAATAGAAGCATTGAAAAAAACAGAAGAAAAATTAGCTAAGGTAGAACGTGAACTGGATGAACTTCCAATCGTTCAGGAATTTAAACAGTCACAATTAGAAGTGAATGATCTTCTACAAATGGTGGCTACGGTGATCTCCAATACAGTAACGGATGAAATTATAAAAGCAACTGAAGGTGATTTGTTACGTGGAGAAACTGGCTCAAAGGTAAAAAATAATTCCCACAGCCATAGCTGCTAATTGAATACAGCCTCACATTGCCTCCTTATTTGGAAGGTGCAATGTGGGTTTTTTTTTATGTTGAATGATGATGGAATAATCTTATATCAAGGAAAAATTTATAGGGGATCTGATAGTCAATAAGGGCAGCTCTATCACTGCTAAAACATAAAATAAAACGGATGCTTATAACATATACTAAGCAAAAATGGAGATGGAACCCTTATCTTCAATCAAAGGACAGTCAGTATGTTAAAAAAGATAATTGTATACATCATTAATGCTCTCTTGCTTATGATCGCCTTTATAGGGTCGCTTTTAGTCTATGTTCATTTTGATATTAAAGCAGGAAGAGAAGCGGCGGAAGCAGATAGCCAACCTCATACCTATCCGATTCGCAATAGCAATTTTGGATTGTATACGGATTGGAAAACCTTTTATCCTCAGTTTTCAAAAGATATTGTAGAGGCTAAGAAATATGTATATATTCATTATTTTTCAATCGGAAATGGTGAAGCAAGCAAAAAATTCTTCGATTTATTGAAGAAAAAAGCGGATGAAGGAGTCGATGTTTATTATTCGGTTGACCGAGCCGGATCTCTAAAGGGTAAGAATGAGTGGTTTGATGAACTTAAGAAAGCAGGGGTTCATATAACCTATAGCAATGATCCCCATTTTCCTCATATTTGGTACTCCATCCAGCATCGGAACCATCGCCGAATAGCTGTGATAGATGGGAAAATTGGCTACACAGGTGGACTAAATGTAGCACAAAAATATACAAAAGATACGTGGCATGATTATCAAATTCGCATGACTGGTGAGGGAGTTCAGGATTTCGAAAAACAATTTTGCGAGGATTGGAAGGTAAATACAGGTAACTCTCCACCCATACATAAGATTTCCTTGGAAAAAGGAGACACCAATCATTATTTAAAAGTTTATTCAAGCGGGTTCGGATTGGTTGAAGATTTTATTAAAGAATTCGATAGTGCCAAAAAGCAAATCATTATTGCAACACCTTACTTTATTCCGGATAATCGTCATTTTATGGATGCCTTAAAACAGGCGAGAAAAAGGGGTGTAGAGGTTACCATTATGTGGCCTAAACATTCGGACGGTTTAATGTTAACCCAAGCTGCTTATCCATTTGTGAGGGAAGCACTTGAAAACGGTATGAGAGTATACCAATATGAAAAAGGAATTTTCCACGGGAAGGTTGTGTTGATTGATCAAACAAGATTAATGATTGGAACCGTTAATATTGATTCGCGTTCTTTTAGATTGAATGATGAAATGAATCTGTTTATGAAATCCTCACCATTCAGTCAAACAGTTCAAAAACAATTAGAGGTTGATCTGAAGGATTCAAAAGAAATTAAATTGGATTATTTTGATAATCTGAAAATGAAAGATAAAATATTGATGAAAATTGCCAAATATGTACATTATTATCTATAATAGGAATAACTTCTAAGAAACGGATCATGATCATGATTCGTTTTTTTTAGGACTTTGGAGAGGAGATAGAAGAATGCCAAAAATAAAATGGGGTATTTTAAGTACGGCAGATATTGGACAAACTCAAGTAATTCCCGCCATTAAACGTTCTTTCCATGGAGAGGTTACAGCCATTGCCAGCCAAAGCCAAAAGGCAAAGGATGTGGCTGCAAACTTGGAGATTCAAAAAGCATATGATTCATACGAAGAATTAATAGCAGATCCTGAAATTAACGCCGTATATATTCCACTACCGAACCATTTGCATGCTAAATGGGCAATTGAAGCAGCAAAAGCAGGTAAGCATGTATTGGTGGAAAAGCCGGCTGCTTTGACAGCTGCGGAGACGATCGAAATGGTAAATGCCTGTGAGCGTTATGGTGTGAAATTCATGGAAGCCTTTATGTATCAATTTCACGCCCAGCATAAACGTGTAAAAGATATCATTAAAACTGGGGAGATTGGTGAAGTAAAGTATATGTATGCCAGTCATTCATTTTTATTGAGTGATGATGAGGATAATATCCGGTTATCTTTCGAAAAAGGGGGAGGAGCTCTATATGATGTTGGCTGCTATAACATCCATGCCATCAGACATATTTTGGGAGCTGAACCTGTAGATATCATGAGTTTTGCTGAGATGAATAACCCTTATGGTGTCGACTTAACGACAACAGCACATTTGAATATGGATAATGGTGTGCGCGCGATGTTTGATTGCAGTTTTGAAATGACCAATCGTAATGAATATCGTGTGGTTGGCACTTTAGGAGAAATTATATGTAGAAATGCTTACCGTCCGGATCTTGTTGGACATCAAGGTACATTGCTGGTTAAAAGCGGGGGAGAGACGCGAAAAGAAGTGATTATATGTGATCAATATATGATGCAAGTGGATCATTTTGCAGAATGTATACTTAACAATCAAGAACCATCTTATACCCCCTGGGACACGGTACAAAATATGAAGGTGATTGAAGCCTGTTACGAATCGATGAAAACACAGAGTATGATTAAATTGTAATCATAGGGGCTGTGACAGAACTGAAATATCCCCTTCTAAAGTTTAATGTTTAGCAGACAATCAATAGATGGAGAATAATAAAAACCGAACTATTCCGAAACTTATGAATGAACTGCACCTCAATTGTTAGATATGATGTGTTTAACAATTGGGGTGGTGCAGTTCATGAGAGTTTTGAAAAATAGTTCGGTTGTTTTCATTGCTGGAAATTATTTGTCTAAAGCCTCTTATTGACTACCAGCCTCTAGATGCCCCTCCGCCGCCGGCTGAACCGCCACCGCCGCCGCGGTTTCCACCTCCACGGCCTCCACCGTTCCTGGTAAATGCAGACAGGATGTGCAGTAGCATATAAGTAAACGTGCCGCCGAAGAAAGTCATGTCAATAATGATAAAAATTAAAATTATAGCACCTATTAATATCTTTTTCCAGGTTGCCATACCGCCTTCGTTATTTTCTTCAGATACAAAAGCTTTTGAATCAGTTGATTCATTCAACTGATATTCCTCCGAGACGACGTTAAATAATTCTTTATACGTATTCATAACAGCATCGCCCGGTTGGTTAGATTTCATATAAGGAATTGTATAGGTATCGAGTATTCTTCCAACCTTCCCATCAGGCAGGGCACCTTCAAGACCATATCCCACTTCAATACGAGCCTTACGATCTTCTGTAGATAGTAGTAAAAGGACTCCGTTATTAAGCTCTTTATCACCAAGTTCATAGGTACGGAAGGCTTCCAGTGCGTATTCTTCAGGTGTTTGATTTCCCAAAGACTGTACAGTCAATACAGCAATCTGAGCTTTTGTTTGATCCTCTAGCGTACGACCTAAGCGGATTAATTCTTGTTTCTCTTGTTCATTCAATAGATTGGCAAAATCCTGAACGTAAATATCTCCTTGAGGAGTGGGAACAGCTGCAGAAACCGGGCCTCCAATCAGGCTGACCACAAAGCATATGAATATCGCCAGTGAGAGGAGAATCTTTTTAAACATCATTCTGTACCATTAAAATCTACTGTTGGTGCCTGTTCTGCGCCATCAGCAGCTTTAAAATATTCCTTGCTGTCAAAATTAAACATGCCGGCAATCAAGGCTCCAGGGAATTGCTTTACCTTTTTATTGTAAGCTGATACCTCTGTATTATAATCCTGTCTTGCTACGGAAATCCGATTCTCTGTACCGGCAAGCTCATCCATTAATTGTTGGAAATTTTGGTTAGCCTTTAGATCTGGGTAGTTTTCAACTACAACCAATAGCCGATTTAATGCACCTGTCAGTTCATCATTGGCTGTTGCTTGTTCCTGTGGTGTATTGGCACCAGCAAGTTTTGAGCGGGCAGTTGAAACATCATTGATAACCGATTCTTCATGCTCAGCATACCCTTTAACGGTATTAACTAAATTAGGTATTAAGTCCATTCTTCTTTGTAATTGATTATCGATTTGGGAATAAGCTTGATCGACATTTTCTTCTGCGTTGACAAAACCATTATAGCTTGAAGCAAACATAGCAATAATGATGCCTACGACGACAACTCCTGCGATTAATATGATGGTTCCTTTTTTCAAAATTGCAACACTCCTTTTTACTGTATAACGTTAGTCAGCGAAAAAAGTTTCATTAATTATCATACCCGTAAATTTATAAATGCAATCTTAATAAAAGGTAGACTGGTATGTTTATGCTTGAAGTTTGAAAGAAATAGGAAATCGGAAGGGTCATTCACAAGGATTGGCTCAAATGGAAATCGGAGAATTAATGGGTTGTTCGGCTAAAGTTATACCAAAACGACTAACCTGTTTTCACTTAAAGAATATGACGGAGGTTGCCTAGTGATTATCTATTTGAACAATGTGCAAAATCTTCATAGTAGAAAAACATCCAGTCAGCATGATGAAGTCTACACCGTAACAACTGAAAATATAACCACGTAGGGGGAAAATGCCATGATCCCTCATGATGATTAATAATACATGATTTAGTAGATGATCCTTTTTGACTAATTATTATAATAGTATTGTTTTTTAAATAGAGTTTAAAATCATCTTCCTTATAATAAAACGCGAGGAGGCTGATTAAATATGCCTTCCCGCGTCTTTATAAAAATACTATGAACCGTAGCATTCATCATCTGTACAAAATTCGCTTTTGCTCCGAAATTTTTTATCAGGCAGTCTGGTTATATTCTGTTCCTCGTCCCATACTTCTTGCAAGGCTTCTTTAAACGTAGCTATGCTTTGGGCTCCCGAGATTGCATATTTATTATTAAAGACGAAGAAAGGTACTCCTTGAATTCCAATTTCTACTCCTGTTTGGATATCCTGATTCATTTGCTCCGTATAGTGTTCTGTTTTTAGCACATCCAGAATCTCATTTTCGGGGAGTCCTATTTCCGTAGCTAATTTCAGTAGGACTATGTGGTCTCCTATATTCAGCGATTCTGAAAAATAGGCTCTAAATAAACGTTCTGCCATCTCAGGACCTTTGCCATGTTCTTCAGCATAATGGGTGAGACGGTGTGCATCTTTTGTATTGGTGAGAATCATCGTGTCAAAGCGGAACATAAGCCCAACTTCACGAGCCTGTTCTGTTATATGTTCATTCATTTTTTTTGCGTGATCAACTGTAGTGCCGTATTTAGCAGCAATAAGATCATGAATATTTGAATTTTGATTCCTGGGTGCATTAGGTTCAAGTTGATAGCTGTGAAAATGCACTCCAATCTGATCTTTATGTGTAAAATCAGCTATAGCCGCTTCTAATCGTCGTTTTCCTAAATAACAGAAAGGACAAGCATAATCAAACCATATATCAATTTCCATAATCCAGCCTCCCTGGTCATTCTTGTTGTATGCTCAAAGTATACATTTCCATCTACTTGTTGACAATTTACCTGCTTGTCAGCAAATTTAGCTATATTATGTTCATCCATAGGATTGCTCTGTATTTATACTAAAGTACATATTGTGTAATGACGATGACGATAAAGTTATTTAAAAATATAATATTCCTTATATTATGAATGGGAGCGGGTTAAATAAAGACGAATTGAAGGAAATTGCCTAATCAGAAGCGAATTATCTACCTATTATTACCAAAAAGTGAGGAATATTTATGCTGCTTGAATATAGGAATTTAAAGGTTCGAAAATTAGAGAAAAAGGACAAGTTTCTGTTAGTAAAATGGCTATCAAACCCATTGATTCTAGAATTTTATGAGGGTAGGGACAATCCGCATAATTTAGAAAAGGTCGAAAAATCTTTTTATACCCCTAATGATAATGAGGTTAGATGTATTGTGAAGTTCGAGGATAACGATATTGGGTATATTCAATTTTATCCATTAAGTGAAGAAAGCAAAAAAGACTATGGATATTCGGAAGAGAATGTTTATGGTACAGACCAATTTATTGGCGAAGTAGAGTATTGGAATAAAGGGATTGGAAAATTGCTTGTATCATCGATAGTTGATTATTTAATTGAAGAAAAGAAAGCAAAAAGAGTAGTGATGGATCCTCGTTTAATTAATACAAGGGCTATCAGATGCTATGAAAAATGTGGATTTAAGAAAGTTAAAATACTTCCTAAGCATGAGTTACATGAAGGTGAATATCAGGATTGTTGGTTAATGGAATACCGTAAATAATTAAACTAGTAGGGCTGCAACAATACTTTTTTGTTTGTCTCTTTTATCTGCCTTTTCATTACACTCAAATACCTAGATTTAGCCGATTTGGATGAGAATCTTGTTGAAAACAGATAAGAAAACAAACCTTTATCCCCTCTATTACCATATTTTAATAAAATTAAGTGAAATTATGTCATTTATTTAGATAGTTATATATAATTAATAGAAATACTCAAAATATTTTTAGTATTTATTGGTAAAGGAGTGAGGGGATTTAAATGGAGACAAAACAGGATATGAATCAGCCATTGCGCAAGGAAGTAAAACTATTGGGCAATATACTGGGTGAGATTCTTATTTATCAAGGCGGTCCAGAGCTTTTTAATACGGTCGAAAGAATTCGTACCATGTGTAAATCTCTTCGATTACATGTGGAAGATGAGACATATTATACATTAAAAAAGGAAATAGAGATGCTTGATCCAGAAATGAGGATGCAAGTAATCAAGGCATTTTCTGTTTATTTCCATTTAATAAATGCAGCGGAACAAAATCATCGAATTCGAAGAAAACGAGATTATCAATTAAACAATTCTGATGAACAACCCGGTTCTATTGAGAATGCCATCCAATCAATGAAAGAAAATAATATTAGTGGAGAAATTATTCAAGATGTCCTTGAACGCATATCTCTTGAATTGATCATTACAGCCCATCCAACTGAGGCAGCTAAACGATCCATTTTGGAGATTCAAAAGAGACTATTAGTTCTTCTGAAAAAACTGAATAATCCAACGTTAACAAAAAATGAATATAAGAATATAGAAGAAGATCTTTATAATGAAATCACCACCTTATGGCATTCCGATGAATTAAGAGACAGAAAGCCGACAGTTATTGATGAGGTTAGAAATGGTCTGTATTATTTTGATAAAATTTTCTTTGATGTTCTACCAGATATACATCAGGAAGTTGAAGATAAATTAACTGAACATTATAACAATGAAACTTGGGAAATACCTAACTTTCTGCGATTCGGTTCCTGGATCGGAGGCGATCGGGATGGGAATCCTTTTGTGACGCCTGATGTCACATGGGAAACACTAACCCGTCACAGAGCGTTAGTTCTTAGAAAATATGAAAAAGCTTTAGTAGATTTAATGAAACAGTTATCTCATTCAACAGCACGGATTAAAGTCAGTGATGAAATAATGGAAACAATAGAATTTGGAGAATCAGCATACATTACAGATGATAAAAAATGGCAGGTTAAAAATGAAGCGTATCGCCGAGTATTGGCCATTATGGTTGAACGTGTACGCATGGTGGCCAATGACCGGAGAGGATACCAAACATCAGAAGAATTGCTGGAGGATTTACTGATGATTAAGAAAAGTATAGATACGCATCATCCAGGAGGGCACCAGTTTAAGCTTCTAAAAAAATTAATTAGGCAAGTACAGCTGTTTGGATTCCATCTTGGAACATTGGATATCCGAAATCATAGTGATGAACATGCAGGAGCCATTAACGAGATACTACAGAAAATAAAGATTACGGAGTGTTATAAAGATTTGCCTGAGTCAGAAAAAGAAAGGCTTCTGGAGAAGTTACTGATGGATCCCAGACCTTTGTTGCTAGAGAATGACGAGTATACAAAGGAAACACAGGAAATCATTAAAGTATTTCGATTAATTAAAAAAGCTCATAAGGAATTTGGTAAAGGATCAATTCGTGTCTATATTGTCAGTATGACACAGTCTCCAAGTGATTTACTGGAAGTCCTATTACTGGCCAAAGAAGCGGGACTATATAAACTTCATGCAGATGGAACAGTCGAAAGTGATTTGAATGTAGCTCCACTACTTGAAACTATTGAGGATTTATCAAATGGTCCAGATATTTTAAAATCCTTATTTGATTTGCCAGTTTATCGACAACACCTCAGAAAGCTGAATAACCAGCAGGAAATTATGCTTGGATATTCAGATGGAAGTAAGGACGGGGGAACGCTGACTGCAAATTGGAAGCTGTATAAAGCGCAAATTGAACTGCATGAACTTGCAAAAGAATATAATATTTCAACAAAATTCTTTCATGGACGTGGTGGTTCACTTGGCCGTGGTGGTGGACCTTTAAGCAGAAGTCTTCTCTCTCAACCGCTTGAAACACTTGGCGATGGTGTGAAAATAACAGAGCAAGGTGAAGTGTTATCATCCCGTTATTTAATTGAGGATATCGCTTACCGCTCATTGGAACAAGCAACTTCTACACTGCTTGAGACAGCTGCAAATGTATCTAAATCATCAGAACAGGGACATTTAAGAGATGAAAGATGGGTTAAAGCCATGGAAGAAATATCGGATATCTCTTATGATAAGTATCAGTCCCTGGTATTTAAGGATGATAGTTTTTTAACGTATTTTAATCAAGCTACTCCTTTAAAAGAAATTGGTAAACTAAATATAGGATCGAGACCAATGGCTCGAAAAAATAGTGATAAATTCGAAAATTTAAGGGCTATTCCGTGGGTATTTGCCTGGACACAAAGCAGGCTATTATTTCCTGCATGGTATGCTACCGGCACAGGCCTTCAAGCATTTTCAACTAAAGAAAAAGGTAATTTGGAGTTATTAAAAGACATGTATCAGGACTGGCCATTCTTTAGATCTACAGTCGATAATTTGCAAATGGCACTAATGAAAGCAGATCTTAAAACAGCGAAAGAATATGCAGATTTGGTAGATAATCCATTGATTGGCGAGAGAATATTTGAGAATATCGTTGAAGAATACAACAAAACAAAAGGAATCTTACTAGAGATAACTGGGGATGAAGAATTACTTGACCATACTCCAAATATTAAAGATTCAGTACGTCTAAGAAATCCCTATGTTGACCCACTGAACTTTATTCAAGTCCATTTAATTAAAGAGTTGAGGACTTTGAAGGAGCCAGATAGCCAATTAATTATTCAAATATTGCATACCATAAACGGTATATCAGCCGGTTTACGCAATACAGGTTGATAGAACTTGAGTAGGAGGATGACAGAACTGTCATCCTCCTTTTGATATTATAATAGGCTATGCAAAACAATTGTTTGAATTTATTGTGAAAGATTTAAAATTTAATTTTACAGGCAGGATTAAGTTGAATTTAACTGTTTTACTAAGGAGAAATTGAAAAAAAGCAATGAATATTAAGAGTTTTTATCTAATTATCGTTTCGGAATATATTATTATAATATAAATTCAAAAGGATGTAAATAAACGGAAATTTCCGTGGTAAGATAGTTGAGGAAATTGCTAAAGGAAAGATTTGGAGATGAATGTTCATTATCATATAATTATTTAAGGATAGGATAAAAATCCTATCTAGATTCCGGAAAGGAGATTACTAGGATATCAGAAATTGGGCCGACAGTCTGGGGGGACCGGGCCCAATAGTCTTTTGCTGGGTATACCAACATATTAGTAGTATACCCATTATTAAATATAAAGCAAATATATTTAAAAAGGGTGGGCTATATGAAAGTGAGAAACAAACCATTTATTGGGAAGGGTACAAAAATGTTAATCCCATTTTACAAGGAGGGTTATTTGTATACCAAATTATATTACCAAAATACGTATTACGTAGTGGAGAAATCACCGCTGAATATTTTAAAAGCCAGTATCATCGGCTATGGCGCAGATTATCAGGGAGCAAAGAAAAGCTCTAAATCCTATTTGGGCGGCAGTTATACTTTACCTTTGCAAATTAGTGGGCAGCATAGCATTTATATGTTTCCTACCCGTTCTTGCAGTGATCCGGAATGTGCTTGGATCGCACTTAACCATTATAAGGGCTGTGATCCAATTGATCATAAACAATGCTATCTGTATCTTTCCAATCAAATAACTATTATTATCGATTGCAAAGCTTCTTTATTAATGAAACGTTATAATAATGCATTAAAATTAAAAGATAAAATAGAAAAATTTACTTCTAATAATCAATAAAGAATCTTGTTATTCAGTACCAATGAACTATTCTTGATACATCGTTAATCTATTATAATAATTTAAAATTGCAGGTAAGTTATATCATTGAAAACAATTAAATGAGTTCAGTAACCCTGAACTCATTTTGATGTCGCTACTTTACGAGTGAAATTCCGCTACTATCTATTAAATATTTTTCTAGATGGTCATGATTTAGTTATATAAGACTGAATATTTAGTTTTTTAAAGAAATAATTAACTCATTTGTCTCTTTTTTTTGAAAACTTAATTGATTCCTAATACTTTTTGTGTTAAATTCTATGTAAATGGTCACAAATTACACTGATATGTCAAAATACATACGGAATAAACTTTTTGAAGTCTTACATTATGTATCTATCATTCTCTTAAGGAGGAAAAGAAATGAATAATATATTACCCAATGAAGTTACTATAGAAGAAAAGGGAAAAGTAGGGGATATCGTTGAATTTGAGCGACGAGGCCTGTCTGTTTTAGGTAAAGTGACAATTGTGCGAGAGTTATCATGCATTGTGGATATAGACGAGGAAGTTGCCAATCATTTTTGTTATGAAACACCTAGAACGGTTGTCCGCCATGAAAATTATAAAGTGATACGATCGTCCATAAAGCCGGCGGCAGTATCCAATTAGTATAATTTAATATATTAGAATTTTTCAATAAATAACATGAATTTACTGTAGAATACACGACGGCACTCAAGAATGGGTGCTTTTATTTGTTTATTCCCTTGCTAACCATACTCTGTAGAACTGCCGGCACTCACATACTGAAATTTCCGTTTAAAAGGCTGTAACTAAAGACCTATTATAAATATTTTTCGGATTTTAGGTAGGAATTTAAAGGTTATGTAAAGAACATACTTAAAGAGGCCGTAAGAAAGCAATATAAATAAAGGTATAAAGTCTAAAAATATCGTAAGTTTCGTCTATCCAACAGGTATGATTTTATATACCGAATTATGAAAACGTTTTCAAATGAAGATAATCAAGGATTTGCAAACAGTTTGCTGGATTTCAAAATCTCAACCAAGTTTTATGTGAAGAATCAAGTTGAATTAGAAGGTTATCTCTCTTTATTGAAACAGCAAGAATAGGTAATTTTTTGGTTTTTGTTCAGCGTCTGTAGTTTACTGTAAAACTTTATGATATATGTTGGCGTTTCTATAGCAGATACAAAATGGATGGATAGGTGTTAAGGCCATCCTCATGGATTGATTAGGAGTGAATATTAAAGACTCCAGAGGTAACAGTAATATGTTAGTGCAGGATTTAAACTCATTATATATGAAGAAAGGAGATTATAAATTATGAGAGAAACCATTACGGCAACTTCGAGAGGACTCTTGGTAGATTCGTTTCCATATCGCTTATATCAAAAAGCAAAAAAGGTTGGCACATGGAACCCTGCAGATATAGATTTTACTAAAGATGCAGTAGATTGGAAACAGACTACACCAGAACAGAGACATAGCATTCTTCGTCTTCTATCACAATTCCAAGCTGGAGAAGAGGCCGTCACACTCGATTTATTGCCCCTTATGATGGCGATTGCGAAGGATGGAAGGATTGAAGAAGAAATGTTCTTGACTACCTTTCTGTTTGAAGAAGCAAAACATACAGAATTTTTTAGAACTGTGTTAGATGCCATTGGTGAAAAAGGAGAGTTAAATCCATTATTAACAGATACGTACAGGCAGGTTTTCCATGTTATTTTGCCAAATGCTATGGATCGATTGCTTACAGATCAATCACCGGAGGCGATAGCAGACGCTTCTACAGTGTATAACATGTTTGTAGAAGGAGTACTTGCTGAAACGGGGTATTTTTCTTTTTATCAATCTTTGGAGAAATCAAATTTAATGCCAGGATTACTAGAAGGTATTGGGAATCTAAAGAGGGATGAATCACGCCATATCGGTTACGGAACATACTTGCTTCAGCGATTGATTTGTGAACATCCGCATATCTATGAGGATGTGGTCATGAAACGGATGGAACAATTAACACCCTTGGCAATAACTATTGTCGAGGAGGGGTTGACAGATGCAGATATAGAGGCATTTGGTACAAACCCTGAAGAGGTAGTTAATTTTGCTATGAAGCAGCTTCAAATCAGAATGGATATTTTATCCCGAGCGAGAGGAAAGAAATTGGAAGACATCTATAAAACATCAGAAAGCGAAGTTGGCATGGTTTAATGAACGCCTTGACTCATGGTTGCCAGACAAGAATCTAGAATCTGTCGTTCTATTAGTATGAAGCAGGTGCAATGAGCCGCACCTGCAAAGTGAACATACCGACTGGTTAGTATTTACTCATTGAGGAGGGGTACTGTGTATTTACGTTTAACGGATGAACAAAAAATGGTTCAAAAAACAATCCGAAGATTTGTCGAAAAAGAATTAATGCCATTGGAACAGGAAGTGTTGCGAAACGAAAGAGAGGGTAAACCAAGTCTTCCTCCGGGTAAGCTAAAGGAACTGCAAGTAAAAGCTAAAGAAGCAGGATTTTGGGGGATTAACACACCGGAAGAGTACGGAGGTGCTGATTTAGGGCAAATGATGATGGCTATTGTCGCCATGGAAGTAGCCAAGACGTTCGTACCCTTTACCTTTGGCGGTTCTGCAGATAATATTTTGTACTATGCCAATGAAAATCAAAAGGAAAAATACTTGATTCCTACGATTAATGGACAAAAAAAGTCATGTTTCGCAATGACGGAACCAGGTGCTGGATCAGATACTCAAAACATAAAAATGACAGCTGTTAAGGATGGATCGGAATGGGTTCTTAATGGTGAAAAAACATTTATTACAGGTGGAAATGAAGCTGATTTTGTAATGGCGATGGCCATCACAGATAAAAATAGGCACATTGAATCGAGAGGACGGGAAGGGGTAACCTGTTTTATCGTGGATCGTACTATGGGATGGCGTTCTGAGTTTATCGCTACGATGGGAGAAGGGGGGCCAGCCGGCCTCGTATTTGAAAATGTTCGGGTCCCTGAAGAAAATATTTTAGGTGAATTGCACAAAGGATATAATCTTGGACTTGAATGGATTGGTTTTGCCAGATGGATTGTTGGAGCACGTGCTGTTGGAGCGGCTGAGAGATTATTGCAAATGGCAATTGATTATGCGAAGGAGCGTATTACATTTGGTAAACCGATTGCTGAGAGGCAAGCCATTCAGTGGCAGATAGCGGATTCAGCAGTAGAGATTGAAGCGGCAAGATGGCTTACATTAAACGCAGCATTTACCTTGGATCAAGGGGAAGATAACCGGCATGTTGCGTCGATTGCTAAATTGTATGGATCTAATATGGGAAACAGAGTAGTCGATCGTGTTTTACAAATCTTTGGAGGGATGGGCTATACGAAAGAATTGCCGATTGAACGCTGGTACCGCGAAGCAAGGCTATGGAGAATATATGATGGTACCGACGAAATTCAGCGAATGATTATCGCACGCAATCTGATAAAAGGGCATGTGAAAATAGGAGATTATAGCTGAAATGATCCCTATAAGAGTATTTTTGCAGAATAAGTAAATGTTTAATTTAACCATATTGAAACGTAAAAGCTGGAGGGGATAAGATGAATGGAAGATTTGAGAATAGGGTTGCCATTATTACGGGAGGAAGCAGGGGAATTGGGAAAGGAATAGCTGAGTATTTGGCATCTCAGGGTGCAAAAGTGGCTATTTTGGATGTGAATAAAGAGGCTTTAAGAGTAACTGAGGATGAATTTAAAAAGAAAGAATATAATGTGTTGACTGGGGTTACAGATGTGACTTCGTCGGAAGAAGTAGAACATGCGGTCAATGAAGTGTTCGAACATTATGGTGCAATTGATATTTTAGTCAATAATGCAGGAGTCATCAGAGATAACCTGATTTTCAAAATGACTGATTCGGACTGGCAAATGGTTATAGATGTTCACCTAAAAGGCTCCTTTAATATGACAAGATCTGTTCAGAAGTATATGGTTCAGCAAAAGTATGGACGTATTGTAAATATCTCATCTACATCAGCTCTGGGCAACAGAGGGCAAGTTAATTACGCAGCAGCAAAAGCCGGATTGCAGGGGTTCACTAAAACATTGGCCATTGAGCTGGGCCGTTATGGAATAACAGCTAATTCAGTTGCTCCCGGTTTTATAGAAACGGATATGACAAGGGAAACGGCCGCACGGATTGGTATATCCTTTGAACAATTAATTGAGGCAAGTGTCTCAATGATCCCTGCGGGCAGAAGTGGAAAGCCGGAAGATATCGCGAATGCTGTAGCATTTTTTGCAGATGAACAATCCTCGTTTATAAACGGGCAGGTTTTATATGTGGCAGGAGGTCCAAAAAATTAAGTGAGGTGAAAGATTTGTTTATCCAAGCGATTGGAAAAAGCTCTAATCGAGTATTAAATATCGTTGACCGAGAACGCGTCAAACAATTTGCCAATGCGATTGACGATGAGCATCCCATATATATTGATAGTGAGACGGGCAAAAAATCCCGATATGGAGAGAATATAGCGCCACCGACATATCCAAGAGTTTTCGATTATGGAAAAGTAGATGATCTGGAATTACCAACAAAAGGATTGATTCATGGAGAACAAATCTATCATTATGAGAGACCCTTATTAATTGGTGAGGAAGTTTATTGTTATACAAAAGTAAAAGACTACAAGGAGCGAACAGGAAGTAACGGTAAAATGGGTATCATGCGTATAGAAAATAATGGTGAGGATAAAGAGGGTCATATGATATTCACTTCGACAATCGTCATCATTATTAACGAAGCAGTACAAAAGGAGTTGAAAAGATGACTTGTTTGCTTGATTTACAGACGGGTGATGAATTGAAGGAAGTTGTATTAGATCCAGTTTCCAAGGAGATGCTGGTTGCTTATGCAAATGCCTCAGGTGATCAGAATCCCATTCATCAAGATGAAGAGCAGGCAAAAAGACTAGGTCTTCCTGGTATTATAGCGCACGGAATGTGGACAATGGGAAATCTGTCCAAACTATTTACACCCTTTTATGAAGAAGGATTTATAAGAGACTTTACGATTCGTTTTCGAGATATGGTATTTTTAGGAGATATAATAAGGTTAACTGCGAAACTTGATACAAAGGTAGAGAGTGAACTGGATTTTAGCGTTTCTGCCATTAATCAATATGGTCATGAAGTATTGAAGGGGAAAGTTATCTTTACTTTATATTAATATATAAAAATACAGGCAGCTTTTTAGCTGCCTGTATAAGTGACTATCGATAAAAAAGACCTAACGAGATATCCAGAAGACGTTGTTTTTCATCCTCAGTTAAGGTTCTGCCATATAAGATGATCTCATTTTCATGCATGAATTGATGTAAGTCATAGGACCCTTGTAACTGTGTTAATTCATGAATTTTTCGCTCATCAGAATTACCCAATAAATAATCGACAGAAACATCAAAGTAATGGGCAAGTTCCAATATTCCGTCAATACTGGGTTCACGTGTTTCGCGTTCATATGATCCCAATGTTGATTGTGCAACCCCTATAATAGCTCCTAGTTCTTCCTGTGATAAACGCTTCTCTTTACGCAACTCTTTTAACCTGCCTCCAAAAGAAGATTTCATGGTTGCTCCCACCTTTTACGAAACGTATTGTATATATATATTATAGGACAAAAGTTTCGAATGAGCGAGTAAAAAGGTGTAAAATAACTCATTATAACACATTTTATATTAAACGCTTATAATTTGAATTTTTTGAAAAGAAATTCAGCTATAATATGTACAAAATCAATTAGATTCTATTTTATAATGATAGTATTTTTTATTTAAGAATACAAAGTGAAGAATTACAACAACATAGTTTAGTTATTTACTTCATAAACTTTACCTGTTTTTAAATTAACTCTATACCATCCCCAGGTAGCAGAATGCTGGCTTTCTTCCTCATCAACCACTACTTCATAAACCTGTATAGTCAAGTTTTCATGATCAGACACGTTTCCTATTACTTCAAAATGAACATTTACTTCATTGGAATAGCCAATATAATTTTTTACCAGATTAATAGCCGTATCTTGAGGAGATGAGATATCAGAAGGTTCCTGATGCTCTTCGTATACTTCATCGGACGTAAGCTGGGTTGTATTCCCCTCGGCCATATTCGTTGCATCAGAGGGGTAGTTTGTTTTATCTGTGGTATTTATATCCGCAACCCCATCAATTGAGGAAGATTCCTCCATGTTATATTGTTCAATTTCTTTATGCAAAGTTATAATTTCTCTTTCCAATTGTTTATTGTTTTCTTTAGCCAATTTAATTTCATTATTTAATTGTTCGAGTTCTGTAGCAGCTTTAGAATTCTCAGAAATATATTGAAAAGAAATCCATGAGCCAAACATACAAACTAAAATAAATACATACACTATTTTCTTTTTATTTAATCTCCTCATAACAAACTCCTTTTAATGATATTTTAATATAATTTTACAAATAAATAAGCAGTACGTATAGGGATAATTTAGAATATTCTGCTATACTGATACTATTATTTATAAAATCTAGCTATAAAATATTGAAAATAAACAGTATTATTCTAAAAGCTTTTAAGCTTAAAGCATAGTTTTATAAAGATAGGGAATAATATAAAAGCGAGAGAGGAAGTGACATTAATGAGATTAAAAGATAAGAAGATTCTTAGTTTTGTACATCATGAATTTGAGGACCTCGAATTGTGGTACCCAATTCATCGGCTGCGTGAAGAAGGTGCAGTTGTTCATCTGGCAGGTGAACAGGCAGGAGTCAGCTATAAAGGAAAATATGGAGTACCCGCAGAAAGTGATTATAGTTTTGATGAAGTTAGCGCGGAGGATTATGATGCTGTTTTAGTACCTGGTGGCTGGGCTCCAGATAAACTTCGTCGTTTTCCGGAGGTTTTAGCGTTTATTCAAAAGATGGATGAACAGCAAAAACCGATTGGACAAATATGCCATGCAGGCTGGGTATTAATATCCGCGAATATTTTAAAGGGACGCAAGGTAACAAGCACGCCTGGAATACGAGATGATATGGTAAATGCAGGGGCTACTTGGTATGATGAACCAGTCATCGTTGATGGACATATTATTTCAAGTCGACGCCCGCCTGATTTACCGCCTTATATGCGTGAATTTATTAAGGTCCTTGAGAACTAAATAAAGAAGCCAGTGTTTAAAATGAAAACACTGGCTTCTTTATTTTTTATGTAATGGATTGTTATATGTCTGTTAATCCTCAAAAAAACGATTAAGACGGTACAGATACTCTCAATTGTCTAATCACGTTATTAATGTATTTTCTATTTTTATAGATAAATAGCTTCAATTGATCCCCTAGTAGCGGCAACTCATCTATATCGCTATATAACTCGCCTTTCCCATGAGCAGTCCATCTATTCTCTTTATCATAAAACATTAAGGTCCAGTGGCCACCCCTTTTATGATCTTCAAAGATAAAGTAAAACTTATTACCAACTTCATCATAAGAAGAGATAGATTTAAAATCAGCCAGGAATTGATCGATATCTTTTTTATACACAATGACCTTCAAACTAGTTCCCTCCTAATTTATTCTTTCTACTCTTAGCATGAGCTTTTTTATAAGAAACATCTGCGTTGGATGTTCTATAAGATTCAATTATATAATTTTATCTGAATTTTCACCATAGGCAGGTTTGCGTAATATATGGATAATTACTTTTTTCTCAGTAGATAGCTTCAAAACGTTCACCCAATTTTGCGTAATTTAGGTAAGAATATGAAAGTGTAATTTTATAATATTTATAAATAGTCAAGTACAACTGAATGGTGAATACGATAAAATTACTGCATTAAGCTCCCTTTTATATGGATATAACCCTAGTATATCTATGCTAGCTCGCTATCTAAATGGGAATTCTCCTATTACCGACCATAGAAAATTGCAGAATGCTAATGTGTAATAATAAAGGGTTGTCTGAGCAGTAGTTAGCGGCTTTCAGATAATCGTTTTTATTGTATATTATGCTATATTCGTATTAGTCGAAAAGTGGAATGTATATTCATACTGAGATTTTAAATTGTAAACCCATGCCGTTGCAAGAATTTATGGTAACATTTTTAATTTAATAATAGAAAGAAGCATAGAAGGAGATTATATGAAACTTTTTAAATTTATCAGTTCTTCATTTGTCATTGTATTTGCCTATTTTATTATTATAAAAGATAGTGTTTGGCTATATCCTTACTTACATATCTCCATTGGAGCTATGTTTTTGGTCACGTGTATAAATCATATCCTGTTAAAAAATAAGGGATTGGCTATATTAAATGCCGTAATGTCGATTATCTTTTTCCTCATAGCGAGCTCAAGATTCATCCTTTTTCAGTAAGAGAAATATATATTCTTTTTTCATTGCTTCATCTATCATTTTTTTGTGGATAACAACTAAGGATTTTGTGCCTTAGTTGTTATCTTTATTTTTGTTTAAGAGATATTCTAAAATAGAGTTTATATCATCGATAAAAATGTAAGTATGAATAAGTACAAAATAAATGAGTAAAGGGATAATAAGCTTCCAACTGGTCCTGCCTTTTCTGATTAGTAAGGGTTCCATTTCCTTATCATCCAGATGCGAATATTTCAGCCTTAGTTGTTTAATATGTTTTTTTGTCCCAGCCATATACAAAAGATTGCCGCTTTTACCTATAAACAGGTGCATTAATAGTGCAAATACAAGCCAATAAAATAAATGATTTCGAAACAGAACAGAAACCAAAATATCGATAAGAATAAAAATACTGACAGACACATATCTTTTTCGGTATGCCAGCCAAAACATCCCAAAGACTAATCCTGAAATATTCCATGTTCTGATTCTATGATTTTCAGTTAAAAAGGATTGATAATTCTCACCAATATATATTTTTAAATCCTGATTGTTATGGTGAGAATTAATTGAATTACGCATAAGTTACCTCGTTTTTTATTATAAGAATCGGATGATACATCTATATCCAATTAGAATAGCAATTGATGTACTCTTTTTATACTTTTCCGGAACCATTGCAATCCGGACAGCTTTTTATAGCGGGATATAATCTGATTGCACGTTTAAAAGCCTCGTCATAGGAAAAATGGCTAACTTCAATAAGGCGAATCAATTCGCGATCCAAATGTTCATATTGTTCATGTTGTTCATCTATTATTTTTCCATCAAAGCACTCTGTACAAATTTTCACTTAAATCTCTCCCTCAATATGATCTGTATATTAAAAATTTTAACCAATTTCTGTCTATAAGGCAAAGATTCAATTAATTTGTTTAGCCTCCATTAACCTTTTGTAAGATCATGTCTCCATCTATTTGGAAAGAAGTTCGAGATTTCATGTTTATTTCTTTCTAAGAAAGGGATGTAAATAAGAAAGAAATTTGGTAAGGGGATGATTTGATGAAGGTAGGGTTAATCGGTCTTGGTAAGATGGGGATGAATATAGCAAAAAATTTAATAGATCATCAAATTACTGTTCATGCATATGATGTGAATTCAATTGCAGTAGAGAGTATACAAAAATATGGTGCGATTGGCAGCAAAGATATGGTGGAATTAGTGAATAGTTTAGAACAGCCGAGAGTGATATGGCTCATGGTTCCACATAATATGGTGGATCCTATCATTGAAAATCTCTATCCTCATTTAAGTGCTGGGGATATTTTGGTTGATGGTGGGAATTCAAATTATAAGGAGTCAGTACGGCGAAACTATGATTTAAAAGAATCTGGAATTTGCTTTATGGATGTAGGCACGTCTGGAGGTATGGATGGAGCAAGAAATGGAGCCTGTTATATGGTTGGTGGTGAAGAGAAAGCCTGGAAAATAATTGAGCCATTAATTGCTGCAACTTCAGTACCGAATGGGTATTTATATGCAGGTAATTCGGGAAGCGGGCATTTTTTGAAAATGGTTCATAACGGAATTGAGTATGGTATGATGGCAGCGATTGGAGAAGGTTTTGAAATCCTTGAAAAGAGTGAATTTAACTTCAATTATGAACAGGTAGCGAGAGTTTGGAATAATGGATCGGTTATACGCTCTTGGTTAATGGAATTATCGGAGCAAGCTTTTGCTAAAGATGCAAGATTAGATGATATTAAGGGAATTATGCATTCATCGGGAGAAGGGAAATGGGCCTTGGAAACGGCGTTGGATCTGCAAGCTGTGACACCAGTTATGGCACTTTCTCTAATAATGCGTTATCGTTCCCAAGATAATGACACTTTTAATGGTAAGGTTGTAGCAGCTTTAAGAAATGAATTTGGCGGTCATAAGGTAGAAAAAAGTGAATAAAGGTTAATGTTTACGGAATCATAAAATGGTTGGCATGCTCAAAATTTAATCATGCTTTTTTGTTTTGTCTTGAAAATCAACAAAAGTAATTTCAGTGAGTGTATCTTCACCTATCGGGACTATGCTACCCTGCGACCAAAATGGAAGAGAAATGATGAATTTATATTCATTATCAAAAAAATATATAGCAATCAGTTCACTACAGTGAAGTATTCTTTAATAATAATAGTGTAAAATTTTATAGGTAGTTGGTGTGTGAAGTTGATGAAAATGAATATTGGTCTTAAACCTATATATCAGCAAATTGCTCAATGGCACGAGAAGGAGGTATTAAATAGTCATTTTACAGAGAATTAATAAGTGTTCCCACAGGATCAGGATCAATTAGCATAACTATTTAGTATAAACCTTGATAATGCTGCTAAAGATATTCACTTAATTTACGAGGAGAATGCCCATGGTATGCTTAAATAATCAACTATCATAACCTTACATGGTTACACGTGTTTGCTTGCTAAACAGGTGCATAGTCCTTATTTCTGTAAAGAATCGCGTTCCAAATCAGCTATCCAATAATTTAGTCTCTGATAGGAGGAATCACCACCATTACGGCAGAATTTACATCCCAAGTGAATACTTATGATAAATATAACTGTCTGCCTAATCTATTAGTTTACTGGACTATATAACCAGTATCTGTATGGAAGGTTTTTAGTCAGTGCCCTTGGTTATTTAACGGAGTCTTAAGGGTAATTACATAAATTATTTATTTTGTTTATCGATTCTTTATCTATCGGCATAACTTTGTATAGTTCATCAAAACTAACTCTTGTCCGAAAAGGGTATTTTGATGTATAGCAAATGAACCAACACTATTGGTTTTACCAATTAAAATCATGGTAAATATATCGATTCTTTCTGTTGTTTCAGCTTGCATTTATTATAGACTGAAGGGTAAATAATGAGATCTATCGGATGTTTGTCCTCAATATAATTGTTTATTCCTATTTTATTAGACTAACTTTTTTAAGGTAATTTCACTTGTTGGATTTTATTGGGGTACTTTTCTCTATTAGCTTTGGCTATGATTTACTATGCAATGCTTTCCTCACCATAGTAAAAACCAGCATGTGGAAGGAAATTTATTTACAGAACAGAAGGCAGGTGTGTAGGAATAAATACCTTAATGATTTATTCACCCTCAACATACATTTACCTACTCAGAAGACACGCTGAACTGGATATGCTATCGCCCGTGATTCACTTTATGGAAATTTGAAGATGATTGAATAGTAAAAACAGAAGATTGTTGTGTAATATCCCTTCACAAATAAACATATTGAGCTATCCAAGTTCAAAGATTACAAGCCTTTAGACATGCGAATTATAAAGAATTAACTATTACTAAAGCAACCTTCAGATCATAAAATGATTAGTCAAAATGAGGATAACAAAATAATTTTAATCATAAAAGTAATATGAAAGCTGAAAATGATGCTGATTTGGGAGAATCATCTATATAAAAATCCCCAAACATATAACACTTAAAGCAATATGAGGATCAGGTGGTATATATAAACTCAAGGTATTTAATTTTTATATGTTCATCAGGTATCTGGGTGAATTAGGAATGAATGTTTAACTGGATGGTATTGAAAAAGCAGGAGAAATATCAGGTTATAAAACAGAATATATAAAAAACACCTTCGAGAACTGGATGTAAACTCGGAAGGTGTCGTTTAAGCTAAATGTTGTTAGTTTAAGATTTTGTTAGTTTAATATTTGAACGTTAACTTGTTTACGTCCCCAATTAAGAGCAGCATCTTGAGAAGGGATGAAAACATCAATTTTGTTCCCTTTAATTGCACCACCTGTATCAGAAGCAGTAGCATATCCATAACCTTCAACATAAACTTTTGTACCTAATGGAATAACACTTGGGTCAACAGCGATAACTTTAGCATTTGGATTCGCATTTAAATCGACTCCAGTGGCTGTTACGCCGGAACAACCATTACAATCAGCTGTATAAGCTGTAGCTGAAACTGAAATTGTTTTTCCTGCTTGTTGTCCAGTGGACTCTGCAGTGTTAGTAGTTGTTTCAGTTTTAGTTGTTGTTTTAGTAGTGGTAGTTGACTCGGTTGATGTCTTTGTGCTTTGATTAACAACTTTATTATGATTTTGAGCTGGTTGTCCTTCGCCAGACAATTTAAGTACTTGCCCTGGTTGGATAATAGAAGATGTTAAGTTATTCCAACTTTTCAGTTGATTAATAGAAATTTTATTTTTAAAAGATATCTTCCATAGACTATCACCTTGTTTAACCGTATAAGATTTTGTAATAGCTTCTTCCTTCACGGTCAATCTTGTATTCTCAATAATGACATCTGATTTTAATTTATTAAGTTCTTTAATATGATCAACAGTAGTGTCGTATTTATTTGAGAGTCCCCATAGTGTATCACCTTTTTGGACAGTGATTTCTTGAGCAGAAGTTTTGGCTCCGCCTATAGCAACGGTGATGGAAGCTACCGCTACGAATGATAACAAAGTTTTCTTCATGTAGTTTATTCCTCCTAAAATTGTTTGTTTTGAGCTAACAGTGACAATCTTATCAGGTTTACATGAAAGAAGTAATAACGGGGAGATGATAAATTCATTACTGATATAACGTAATTATGTCAAAAACATGTCTAATTAATTGAAAATTCAGATAATTAAAGGCAAAAAAACTAAACAAAGCGTGGTATTCATATACTTTCCTAGTAAATTATAAAATATGGATTTTGTCATAATTGTCATAAAAAAATCCATATATTTGAAAAAATGGAATATAATGAAAATATAAATCTTTTAAAAAAACTAAGTATTAATAGTATAAGAACTTATATTTGGAAAACATAGGTAAAAAAGTAGGTGGAATTACTATAAGAAAGAAATAAACATGCATTTTAAAGTCAGGATGAATAAAAGATTTAAAAGGTATAATCCATATATTCAATTTTTATAGGTTTCCTGTATTATATGATCGTATTTTAAATATTAAAGTAGTTAAAGTTCGAGACTATTTACTTTGTACTGGTTTTACTTATTTTATTATAACCTAAATTATGACATAGTTCTAAGGTTTTTTTAAAAAGTTATAGGATTAGACTTAATTCGGCAAAAACTTTGCTTATAATTTTGAATAAATACATTTATATAGAAGAAACACGATTTTGTGAATAGGTATTTGTATAAAAAAGGAGAGAATTCGTAGTCCTTATATGAAGATAAGACTCGCTATGTTTTATTCAATGAGTATTAAAGTAGCTGGCTCTAAATATGGAAGAATGATAAAGATGTACTTGAATATTAAAAATTCCCCTGTATTTAAAAGGTGTTGATGAATTAGTGATACTTGATCAAAATTTAAAAAAATGGAATTCTTGAATGGGGAAAACCCGTTTTTAAACACATATTAGTTAGACATTCTTATTTTTACCGTATAGAAGGAAGGGATATCAATAGAACCTACTATTCACAATCAAGAATGAATAGTAGTTGCCAGATCAAATAAAGAGAAGAGATATGATAGAAGAAAATCATTAAAACCTGTAGAATATTTGGTTTTTTTGATATAAAATATAGTTAATATATGGAAATAGTGGTGATTTGTGTGGTGTTTATATTAGCTCTATTTTTTGTGAGTTTTGGTTTTTTATTTTTTGTAAAATTTAAGCAGGGTCAGAACTCTACAATTATCCTTAGAATGAATGAAAGATATTCAAATGCAAATGAATATGTAATGGCTATTAAATATGAGCTGGAGAAACAGGGGAAAGAGGTTTTATATTTTGGCAATGGTCTTTTTTTAATTGATGGAATGAAGTATAAGATAGAAGAACGTAAGAAAGTAACAAATGAAGAATCCCTGCAGCTTACTATACTCAAGGCCCTAAAATCATCCTGATTTGAGACATCCATTCCCTAATTGGATGTTTTTTTAATTTAAATGAGTTTCCTTTTTTAACAGAAAAAGAAGTACATATATAGTCGATGACTATAAATTAAAAGGATCAAGTAAAAGTAAGCCTCACAAATGGTCACAAAGTAGGAAGGAAAATTACTTGAAATACCCGAATTAAATGATTAGACCATATTAAGGAGGGATAAGGATGTTAAAAAGGCATGAAGTACTACTCAATCAATTGACTGATTTTAGACATGAATTGTTGGTAGAAGTAGAAACCATTAACGAAGAGGAAGCGGATATTATACCTGAGGGATTTAGGAATAATATACGGTGGAATCTAGGTCATATATATTTGGAACAATATCAATGGATCCAACAATTAACGAAAGAGCCCATTATGATACCCGAACATTTCAAAGAATGGTTTGGATATGGTACTAGTCCTGAAGATTGGGCAGAAGGAATCCCAATCCCATCTTTAGATTATGTAAAACGTCTGCTCGCTGTACAGCCTTTTATGATCCGAGATTTATATGGTGAAAGACTGGAAGAAGAATTTGCTGTTACGGAAGCAGGAATGTATACGGTAGAACAAGTCCTTGTACGAACTATTTTTCATGAAGGTATCCATCTTGGGAATATCATTACATTAAAAAAGCTTGTTACAATTCAAGAGGTATTAAGTTAAATTATTTAATCCTTAAGGAAGACAAGTAAAAGAAAGCTGAATGATACCCCATTTTAATTACATAAAAAGATATGAATAAAGTCATTCTTCTGTAATTCTTTGTTTTCCTCATTAAAATATCACCTCTACTTCTTTCCCTTTGCTGTTTTTTTGTCTATCAGAATAATACCTGTAATGTGAATAATTTGATAATGGAAAAATAGAAAAAAAGTTGAATGGAAATGAATCCACTCAACTTTTTTTATTTTTATTCTCGTTATACATTTTATTGTTGTGCTTTGCTGTAAACAATTATAGCCCGAACGGTATGATGAGTTATTTTACGTGTTTAAACAGCCTATAAAAATTACGATAAAACGTCCTTTTATTTGATAGCCTCTTCTTTCAATTAAGATATCTGAAGGTTATTCAAACACTTGAAAGGCAAGACTTTTAAACTAGGTAAATAAGAGCGTAATGATTAATTTTATTCGAATATTTTACATGCAATTTCAATCTAATAGGGTTTTTCATTTAGAATGGCATACTTTTGTTACAAAAACATTACTTTAGATACAAGAGGTTTACATTAGCATTATAATCTGATGAATTCATATATTTATGTTTAATAGTTTTGATATAGTACAAGAGTACCAAAAATTAATACAAAAAGTTGCTAATGAAAAGGAGTTTATATGATTAAATTACAACCTAAACTATTTGGGAAAATTGCTATCAGTTTTATATTCATTTTTGCTTTAATCGCTAGTACGACAATACCGGGTCAAAAAGCTGAAGCAGCAAGTAGCAGTTTAGCTGGATTTAAGTATTCAAAAAAAGTTCCTTTACCAAAAGCTCAACAACAATATCTGTATAAAATGACTAAACAAAGAGGTTTGAATTATAGAGAAACTCTGGCAGTAATGCTGCATGAAAGCAATATGAAAGTAAAAGCAAAAGGCGGAAGTAATTATGGATATTTCCAAATTAATAAAGTTAACCATAAAAATTTAGCTAAAATTACAAAAACAAAGAACCTACCTTATGATCCATATGTAAATATTAATTGGGGTACATATATGCTATCCGATTTACAAAAGAAATATAAGAAAAAAGGTTATAAAGGTACGTCATTGAAAGAAGCTACCTTGAGTGCCTATAATAAAGGCGAAGGTGGTTTTAAGAAATACGGCAAAGCCAAAGCTTATATTAAAAAGCATAATCAATGTCTTTCTAAAGTAAATAAATGGTTTTAATTATTAACAGCGTTCGCCTAGCGAATGCTGTTTTTTTATGGGCCCGACATGGGTGTAATATCTAAGGTAAAAGTTCCAATCCCCGAAGATGAAAGTTTGGTTAGCTTGATTCCAGGGGGTCCGTAGTGACGCGGAAGCTGATGTTGCTACGGCAAACTTTCGGATTGAGTAACATAAACTTTATAGAAGACTAGGTATCATTGGATGAGTTACGAAACAATCCTACCTTGCAAGGGGGAAGAAGAATTAAATCGAGATTAATAGTACACAATAGAGGCGGTTGGTAAGTCTATTCATCTCTCACCAGACAGCCTCAATCAATGTATCTTATAAATTGGTTTTATTCAATTTAAAATTCATTATTGGATAATAAGCGTTTTTAACCAATACATTTGGACCTAAACATTTTACAGATGGGCAATGACAGTTTAATGAATCAGCCAGACTTGTTTCCATCCAAGCATTATAGGCTTCTTGTAATGGTTGTTCCTTAATATTTCCGAGTGGTGGGGTATTGTCAAAATCTGTTACGATAACATCACCGCTGAATATGTTTACATTTAGACGAGATCGGCCATCAGGGTCGTTACGTACAGTGACGCTCTTACTTGAATACAATCTTTGTAACAGTTCTAGATCATCCTTATTTTGACTGCATGGGTAAAATGGCAGTGTTCCGAAGAGCATCCATATATCTTGATTACGGATATCAAGTAAATGGTGGATTGCTTGCCTCATTTCATCTAATGAAAGTGTTTCTAAAGTGGATGCAAATGAACTTGGATACATAGGGTGAATCTCGTGTCTTTGACATCCCATTTCTTCCGCTATTTGTTTGTGTATGCTTCCTAAATGGGGCAGTGTTCGTTTATTTAACATGGTTTCAGCAGAGACAAGTACACCGGCTTTTGTCAATGCTTGAGAATTCGTAATGATTCTATCAAATAGAGCTTGGCGTTGTGGTCGAGTTGGTTTTCTTTCCATCATGGCAAATCCGCCATCAATAAAATCATCGATGGTTCCCCAATTATGCGAAATATGCAATACGTCCAAAAAGGGAATAATTAATTCATACCTTTCAAGAGGAAGAGTTAAATTAGAATTGATTTGAGTACGTACACCGCGTGAGTGTGCATATTTTAATAATGGTTCAACATAATATTCGACACTCTTTTTGGAGAGCATAGGTTCACCACCGGTTATGCTGATGGAACGTAAATGAGGGATTTCATCCAGACGTTGAATTAATAGTTCCAAAGGCAGAGCCTGCGGATCCTTCGGTTGAAGGGTGTAGCCGACGGCACAATGCTCGCAACGCATATTACAAAGGGTTGTAGTAGTGAACTCAATATTAGAAAGGGTTAGCTTTCCATATTGCTCTACATCCATATAGGTTTCCCATGGGTCATATTCCGGGCTTATTGGTGGGTGTGTTTTTGTGTTTTTCGTGATCATCCTATTTCTCCTCATAAAAATTCATATCCCATATTATGGTCATCACTTCCATAGTATGTCAACATTCTCATCGTTAAGAGTGATAACAGTTCATGCTGCCATAGTGTAAATATCACAGAGAACGTCAGTTTGTGTAGTTGAAACAGTCAAAAATCAGGTCTGATGATTAATACAGGTATATCTTTTTGTTTTCTACAAAAGAAAATTAGTAAAGACAATGAACATTTACTCTATATTTTATGCGTTCAAGGTATTTTATATGGTGAAAATAGGACTCTAAAGAAAGATAAAGAATAATTAATAATAATAATGTGTGAGTGGGTAAAATTAGGAAGCTGGAAATTGGCTTGCTTGCTATTTTGATGTTGGGTTTATGCTAATTTAGTATCTTTGGAGCTGAAGTGAGGAACAAGTCAGTGAATTACATGACCGTACGGTGGAGTACAAGGGAACACCACTTAAAGTTTATTTTGGCAATCCAGCTGAAAAGGGCAGAGTTGAAATAAGAAAAAGGTCCAATGGATTGTCAGATGAGATGATAACAGTCCTAAATGAAATGGAAAGAACAACAGGTTCGTCGTTGGCAGAGGTTGGCACAGTTGAATGAAGATTTGGGGATGAGCTTTGGTGGTAAACAGGGTTTATTTGTTTTTTTGAAACAGTAAGTTAAGCCGCCGATTCTAATTAAACCTAAGTTTTCGTAGATGTTAGTTTTAGATAATGAGCGATATACAAGGTAAGTTGATTATTTAGTTCAGTCGTACGGTTATCGTATAATCCATGATTCTCCAATGATACTTTCAGCTTGTATCTTAATAGCTCAATAGCCTCTTCGGTTTCTTCTTTTGACATTAAATGTAGCAACCGCATAAAATCCCTCCTTTTTAAAAAGCCATAAGTCTATTGTACCAATTTATGTGAAAAAAGGTATAGGTTGATAAAAATATTGTTCTTAACAACATATAAATAAGCATTTAAAATGTATAAAATGTTAAAATTGTTTATTATGTTAATAGAGATATGGAAGGAGATTTAATATATGCAACACGTTACATCCGTGAAGGAATTTAATGAAAACATAAAGAGTGATACGTTAACAATAGAAATATTTACAACAACTTGGTGTCCAGATTGTAAGCGCCTAGATCTATTTATTGATGAAATAATCTCGGAAAATCAAGATAAACAATGGTTTAAAATTGATAAAGATGAATTTCCGGAATTGGCTGAAAAAGAAAATGTTATGGGGATTCCTTCTTTGTTGGTTTATAAAAAAGGAGAAAAAATAGCTCATTTACATAGTGCCAATGCTAAAACACCGGATCAAGTCAGGGAGTTTTTAAACACTCTTTAACCGACATTTCTATAACGAGGCTGGGACATAAGTATTTCAGTCGATGATAAATCCGAACTATTAGGTGATATTTTAATAAATATTTCGCCTAATAGTTTGGATTTTTATTTATTTTCAATAGATTGGTTACTACTGTATACCATTATTAAACTTAGTGGAATGGAACGGAAGCCACCGACTTCTGCGGGAACTAGAGGAATGGCTGAGACCTGAGCGAGGCGTAGCCGAGGAGGCTAAAGCCTTCCTCCCCGCGGAAAGCGAAAGGAGTAAGCGCGCAATGGAACAAACTTTTCTTCCATCTTAACTCTTTAATAAGTAACAAAGCCGATAAATTAGATATCGTTTATTTTTTCAGGATCGTTTATAAGTTATGTCCCATCCTCTTTAGTTAGGCTTTTTCAGTACTATAAAAATAACTTTGTGCTACCCATGTGTATAAAAAACATCTTATTTTCTATTTTGAAATAATTATTGTACAATATATAAGCATTGATTGATATTATGGGTGGAGTGAATAAAGTAAAGTGGCAGTAGACAAGAATAAAATTATTATTGATGCCAGTCTTCTGGCGGGCCGTATTATGCTTGAAAATGGAGCGGAAACCGGTCGGGTAGAGGAAACGATGGAAAGAATGATTAGTACTTCACTGGGAATAAAGCATGGTACAACACCATTTACATATGTAACGGTTAATGGAATTTTTGTGAATATTGGATTAGATAATACAAACTTTGTAAGAGTTGATAACCGGGATCATAATCTTAAAAAAGTAACGATGGTCAATCAAATTTCCAGGATGTATTCTGAGGGACGTTTGACAACCGAAGAAGTACTTTCGGAACTAAAAGCTATTGATCAAGATCCACTTGATTACCCTTTATGGATTAAGCTTATTTGCACAGCTGTACTGAGCGGAAGCGTTATGTTGATTATGAACGGGGAATTTATTGATTTACCTGCAAGTATGATTGGTGGTCTTTTATGCTATATTACGTATTTATTTTGCTTTAAATTAATGAAAACACCATTCATAGTAGAATATCTTGCAGCATTATTAGGAGGTATCGTTGCCTATTATATTAATAGTATAGTGGGGAGCCATTTAAATTCAGTAATGATTGGTACCGTTGCGCCGTTAGTACCCGGGATTGCTATGACTAATGCCATTCGTGATATGATGGCGAAACACTATCTTTCCGGTACGATCCGTTTAGTGGAGGCAGTATTCATTGCCGGGGCGATTGGCACGGGAGTTGCTACTGTCTATTATTTATTTATCAATTAGGAGTAGGGTAAATTGAATCAAATCCTTTTTCATATGGTTTTTAGTTTTTTATCATCGATATCCTTCGCTGTCATTTGCAATGTCCCACGTAAATCTATTCCTGTTGGTGGGCTTGTAGGAATGTGCGGTTGGATGGGATATTGGGTTTTAAGTACGGAAGGTTATGGGATTTTTCTATCCAGTGTGGTTTGCTCATTGTTACTGGCCTTTGCAGGGCAGATTTCAGCACGAATCTTTAAAATGCCGTTAACAGTCTTTTATGTTCCTGGCTTGGTACCCATTGTTCCGGGTATTACAGCTTTCCAGTCGTTTCGCCTGTTAATTTTACAGGACTATGATGGTGCATTAATCGGATTTTTGAATGTTGGCTATAGTGCTGTCGGCATTGCGATTGGACTTGTCATATCTGATATTCTCTTTAAGAGCAGTTTGTATGTTATAAAAAGTATAAAAGTAGTATCTAAATAACTACAGTGTAGCAGCGCGATTATGATCGCGCTGTTTTTTATAGGGTAACTTATTTATTTTATTGAAATAAGGTGTCATGCGATTTAAATAGAGATGGATTCAGTGGAAATGACTTGAAGCGGTTATGATTCAAACTTTTGCAGAAGTGAAGATGTTGTTGGTAATAGAGTTTATTAGATGAAACGGCATCGGACCGTGGCGAAGATTGGAAATGGTCTATGCCTGGATATGGAAGTGGAGTGAAAATTCTCTGATTTAAGCAAATTTACAAATATACGAACCAACCGTGTTAAAGGATGGTTCGTTATTTTTAGCAATAATCTGTTTTATTCTATTTGTATTGGTTTATAATATGATATAAATGGTACTTATTTCAAAGATTTAGAGATTGTTGATTATCTATATAATCATCAAGATAAGGCTTAATGATATCGAGTAGGCATTTAATAAACAAGGGGTCGTCATTTGCTGCTTCTATGTAATGATATTTTTCACCGCCATTTTCCATAAAAATGGTACGGTTCTCAACTTGAAGTTCTTCCAATGTTTCTAGACAATCAGCTATGAAACTTGGAGCTAGGATCTGTATATTTCTGTAACCACTTTCTGCAAGATGGCGCAATGTATCACTGGTTGATGGTTCTAACCAAGGTTCCTTGCCAAATTTGGACTGATAGCTCGTGATAAAGTTATAATTTGGTAGTGCGGTTTTTAATGCATGAGTTGTTTTTAAACACTGATACGGATAATCGTCACCTTCTGATACATACCTTTTAGGTATTCCGTGGTAGGAAAGAACGACTGCATCAGGATGTCCATGCTCATTTGTGCATTGCTCAATTCGTCTTTTTAATAATTGGATCCATAATGGATGATCTGGAAAGTCACGTACGAAAATAACTTCCGGGATATCTCTCCAAGTGGATAATATATGGTTCAAATGATCCCAAATAGAAGCTGTAGTAGTGGATGAGTATTGCGGAAATAAAGGTAATACTATTAATCGTCGCATACCCCAATTATGCAGCTTTTCTAATTCATCGTCTAAAGATGGTTGCCCATAATTCATAGCGAGTGACACTCTAATATTAGAATGAGAAAAATATTTTTCCAATTCTTTTTTTTGTTTAATTGAAATCGTTAATAAAGGTGAACCCTCTTCTGTCCATATGGATTGATAGAGTGTTGCAGTTTTTGGTGGACGAGTTCTAAGGATGATTCCATGCAGGACGGGCATCCATTTCCATTTAGGTATATCAATTACCCTTTTGTCGCTCAAGAATTCTTTTAAATAGGAGCGTACAGAAGTCGTTGTTGGTTGATCTGGTGTACCTAAGTTAACTAAAAGAATCGCCGTCTTTTCCATAACTATTCTCCTGTCCTAATATGTTATTGTCATAATTATTTTAATATATATATACTTTATTGTACAAAAACTTTATGTACAATCAGGAACAGTTTAATTATTTTATAATTGGTTTGCAGTCTTTTGAATAAAGGGGTGTGTACATTGCTTGTTTTTAATCAAAAAATCCTCGTAAAAACCATCCGTATGATGGAACGTAAAATGATACAGGCCTCCTCTTTGAAACCTAGGATCAAACCTGAAGTTGAAAGGGAGGAGCGGTTAATTGAAACGAGTTTTGGCAATACTCGCGTCCTTACGTATCGGCCAAAAAATCAGGGGTGGGAGCCATTACCAGTCTTTGTGAATATGCACGGAGGTGGTTTTGTTATGGGAAGTGCTGAATTGGATGATGCTTGGTGTCCTGTGCTTGCAGAGCGAGCTAGATGTATCGTCGTAAATATCGATTATCGTCTGGCACCAGAACACAAATTTCCGACTGCTTTATATGAATGCTATGATATTGTGAAATGGCTTTATGAAAATCCTAATGTGCTTCAGATAGATAATAAGCGAATTGCAGTTGGTGGTCATAGTGCAGGTGGTAATTTGGCTGCTGCTCTATGTTTGTTGAATAAAGAGCGGGAGCAAATTCCTCTGGTAAAACAAATTCTGGATTATCCCCCGCTTGACCTTGCCACTGACCCAGATTTGAAATTAAAGCACCAAAAGGCTATACCACCAAGATTGGCTAAGTTATTTAATGAATCCTATTTAAAATCAATGAAGGAAGCCGAGAATCCATTAGTCTCTCCTATCTATGCGGAGGATATGGAAGATTTGCCACCTGCCTTGATTATTACGGCTGAATTCGATTCACTTGCAGATGAAGCAGATTATTATGCAAGTCAGCTAGAAGAAGCAGGGGTTCCGGTTGTAAAAAAGAAATTTTTAGAAGCAGCTCATGCCTTTACACATTCAGGTGATTTGGAACAAGCTGAAGAGGCGTGGCAATTAATAAGTGATGAATTGAAGAAGGTTTTTTATTCTTGATTTTAGATCGATTTTTTTGAATTCAACCATCAAAGGTCCAGAAATTGAAATCGTACAGTACGTGTCAGTCCAATTCGCTTAGAATTGGACTGTTTCTTATTGGGTAGATTAATGCACATAATCTAGCAGGTTAGCAGAATAGGGGAAGTGATTAAAAGAGATAGGACCCACTATTCAAATGACTGATTATACTATTTATTATTGTACTAATTAGTATGTCAATGACCTGGTTATACCGACTATCCATTGTCACTTATAAAAAATAAATATATTAAAATAATAATTTCTTTAGAAATAAAAGATTAGTAATGTTCATATACTAATAGTGAGTCAGAAAACTTAATCAGAAATCAGGGTGATTGTCGATGAATGAATACAAGGCGATAATTGATTGGTTATGATTGGTGATTAAAAATCTCTTATGTAATCTTTTACTGAACTTCTGTTAACACTATTTTGGCTCCTTCCTGAATATGGTTATTTATCAACATTCAAACAGCTATATTTATTGTTTTTTCCGGATTTGAAATAATGATAGATGGGAGGGCGATTGTAGCATGTCCAACTTTATAGATGATTTTTATATTGCAGTTGGCGGAAATATTGTTGCTCAAATTGAATTTGTTGCCAAGGAAAAAGAGGAAACTGCACAAGATGTCATTATCATTAACCATACATTAGTTGCAGATTGCTGTCGGGGCAAAGGATATGGAAAGGCGTTAGTAAACCGGGTTGTTGGGCATGCGAGAAAAGAAAATAAATATATAAGGCCTATATGCCCCTTTGCTAAAAAGATTCTTGAAAATGGGGAGGAATACCAGGATGTTTTAAAATAGTTTCATACACTTTCGAGAATCTTTTTTTCGCCTTATTTGAAATAGTAAGGTCTTTTTTTGTTTACTGGATAATTGATGAACTGGCCATTCTAACGGATAAAACGAGTTAGTTTTGATATAGAATAATAAAAACAAAAGGATCTATGTCACCAATCATCATTTCCTAGAATATATTCCATTTGCCATAGCGTTAATAAATGGACTTAATAATAGTATTGGATGAAATTTTCCCAGATAAAGCTATTTTACCTTTTTCCATCATTTTATTGTTAGCAACTATCTTCATGTAGAAATCCTCCTAAGAAAAAAGAAACAATCGATAGTCAATTTAAGAAAAAGAATTTTAAAAGTATGGTGAGCAGAAAATGGTTATACAAATAGTGGGGGGTGAATAGATAATGAAAATAATTGGACTTTCTGGTTCCATAATTGGTGAAAAAACACCGAAATCTGTGGAAGAGGTTTTGACTGCCATTAAGAATATCGATAAACAATTAAATATAGAATTAATAGATTTAAGAAAATATAATGTAGAGTTCGTAAGAGGGATTCCTTTAACATCCTATAATCAAGATACGCAAACTGTAGTGAATAAACTGAAATATGCGGATATTATTATCATTGGTACACCTATATATCAGGCTTCGATACCAGGTGTATTAAAAAATCTATTTGATCATTTAGCTCCTGATTATTTTAAAGGAAAAGTGGTTGGAGTCGTGACTAATGGAGGCTCAGATAAACACTTTTTGGTAACAGAATATCAATTAAAGCCCATCTTATCCTACTTCAAAGCGATAATCCCATTTAATAATGTATTTCTACATACGAGTTGCTTTGGCCCCGGCAATAAAATTGTAAATAAAGAGGAGAGCAATAGAATTCTAGCTTTAGCACAGGAAGTCATTGATTTGAAAAAAATTCATTGATTATTATGCTTATTGATTGTTTTCGCTTTAGTATCTTTTTACTAATTGCAGGTTCCTCATAACCAGGAAATCAGAAATGAAATCATCATCTCAATATTAAGTATTTAAAAAAATACCGAGCTGTAGTTTGGTAGTAAGAGTTGAAGACTTAAAAATTCAAAAAATGAGGTTTTTAGGTATAAATAAGGAATAAAAAATAAGAGATTGATAAAGTAACCAACTGTCCAATCTCTTATTAGGTCAGGTTTGATTGAAATTAATTTTAATTATCATAAGGATATGAATAAGTCGATAGGTTTTTTATTGAGGGTTTTTCTTGATTGATATCCAATGTCCGAAGTTTCATAATTAAATTTACGCGGCGTCTATAAAAATCTTTGTGTGATATGGTCTTATTATCATAGTACATTTGGTAATTTTTTCTTAACTCATTCAATAAGTCATTATATTTTTCCTGAGCACACACTATAGCACCTTCTTCACTCGTGATGTTATATTCCTATAATAGCAAAAAGATTCAGTAAATTCATTCCTTAAATTTTTCCATATTCAAAATAGTTTGTTAATTTAAAAAGAGCGACTATAAACGGAATTTGATAAGAGTTATCATTGAACTTGGGGATATAAGCATAATATATAGATAATAGCGTTATGGACATTAAGAATAGTTGCCTAATAATTATGAAGAGGGGCGGCATGAAGTCACGCGCTGCCCTTTAATCTTCTGTTTGATTGTGGCATTCCCGTATTTATTTATAGGACAGACAGAGTTAAGGATCAAATGAATAGGGAGGGAGTATATGCTGGATGGTGTTTCCCGACATATACTCCTTAAATTGACTGTGTTTCAATTCCTGTAAGAGTCGACTTAACTTTTTTCAGACAAGTCATTTTTAATGTTTAAAGACGACAGCGGACCTATTTAGCCTGGAATGATTGTTGCAAAGGAATATGAGAGGGGTGTAGGGTAGGGTTTTACAAAGAGAGGAAGGGTATAGCTAAAGAATTTCAAGAGGCGGCTGCTTATATGGTTAGATAGACAATCTATAAATTAAAAGAATTTGTCTCAATGCAAATAGCAGCCAATCAGCTATTCATATCGGTCTATAATTTGGTGCCGTGTATAATATGTCCCGTAGCGAAACAAAATTTTCATTTGTAATTGTTGCTCATTAAAACTAAAATGATAAATCGTATTTGTTGGATAAAAATCTTTTTTATAATCAATTGACAAAGAGTTTGCAACATTTTCGATATAAGGCTCAATTTCCATCCGTTTAATTAGGATCTTGTTGCTCGCTAAGTTTTGTTTCTTAAATGAATCAATCTTGTCTAGCAGTTTATTTTTTATTTGTATGTAATCTTCCATATCTATAAGTATCCATCTCCCTTTGATGATTTTCCCCATAAAAAAAGTCAGAAAAGGACAAGTGTATCATTCCTTTTCTGACTTATGTATGGTACCATGCCCACTCATTGCTATCAGGTTAAAATTAATTTTAAATTTGAATAATATTTTATCACAGATATTATGTATTGTCAATCAACCAATTAATTTAGCAAGATAAAAATAATATAGCTCTTATCTTTTTCGAAATTCCAAAAGGTGAATTCTTCGATTATTTTACAGTTTAAATATTTCTCGAATGTGCTTTTATGCTCTTTTATTAGGCTTTTCTCCAAGTCTCGCTTAGCAATCATCAACTGCTCTTTAAAACCCAACTTAATGAGTTCCTTTTCAATTGGTACCAATATACCTTCTCGAACAAGCATCAGCTGCCGCTTATTCAACATTGTTGAATAGGTTTCTTCTGGTACCTTTTGAGCGAGCTTGCTTACTTTGGCTAATTCCTGCTCGACTATCTCTCTATTTCCATAGTCACTGAAACTGGTTGCTGTTCTTGACAGGGTAATAATAAACATGCCTGTCGAAGAAGGCAAATTCCAATCATAAAAGAATTCATCTACTTCAGTTCCTAATGTTGCTTCGATGTAGGAGGTAATGTCTTTGATTATGGTTTCCATTAGAAGATCTCGGTTCTTCTGAACGTAAACTGCACCATCCTGATTGGCTAATAAGGATTTCTCCATTGGGGAAAGGAAATTGGAAAGATGCACGGCCAGATAAGGCGAGGAAATCGTACAAATGACGTGGCTGGGACCTCGTCCGA
This sequence comes from Bacillus sp. z26, assembly GCF_058313635.1. NCBI lineage: Bacteria > Bacillati > Bacillota > Bacilli > Caryophanales > Bacillaceae > Bacillus > Bacillus sp. z26. The sequence goes on along the minus strand of NZ_JBZFQM010000002.1, from coordinate 239,071 downwards.
AGGTTTCTCTTAGTACACGTCCTATATAACTGCTAATATCTTTCTCGGTAATTGTTTTCTCCAAATCATACACCTCGGAATTTACGACTTTCTTATCATTTATCCTTAAGTTGTCCTTTTAAAACATCAGATATAGACTAAACTCATGTGTAAATATGCTTATGTAACTAAGAACACCTTTATTACAAAGATTTAGTATACTTGAGATAGAGATGGAAGCAATAGGGATGGATTATGGGTATAAAGGAATTTTTTGTTTATCACTTTATTACTTACACTAAAATGAACTACGGACTGATTATTTTGAACCAAATTATACATTATAACATTTCTAGAGGTCATACATAGACGAGGATTTTATACGGAATTAGTATAGTAACTATAAGAGAATATCTGGATCTAATTATCAGAGAAGGGAGTCTTAAATGGTCAGGCTACTAGAGTTCACATATTTCTTCATCGCCTTTATGCTGTTAAAAGCTATGCAGACATATTTGACTTCAATAGATTCCACAGATACGAAAACTCCTAGTTATTGGGAATTTTTTAACAAAGCTGCCGAGGAAATATCTAATCTTCTCGGCAGCTTCTGTTTATACAGCTTCTTGATCTGAAAATTGGCTGTTATAAAGGTCCGCGTAGAAACCATTTTGTTTCAGTAACTCGTCATGGGTACCTTGTTCAATAACGGTACCTTTATTCATAACCAAAATTAAATCTGCATCTTTAATAGTGGAAAGGCGATGTGCAATTACGAAGCTCGTACGGTTTTCCATTAAACGATTCATCGCTTTCTGAATATAGATTTCGGTACGCGTATCGACACTGCTTGTTGCTTCATCCAATATTAAAATAGATGGGTTTGCTAAAATGGCACGGGCAATCGTTAGTAATTGCTTTTGACCTTGTGAAATATTGGAAGCCTCTTCGTTTAACTCAGTTTCATATCCTTCAGGTAATGTTCGGATAAAATGATCGGCATGAGCTGCTATGGCTGCTTCAATTATTTCTTCACGGGAGGCATTTTCTCGTCCATAGCCAATATTATCGGCTATCGTACCATTAAAGAGCCATGTATCCTGAAGAACCATACCGAATAAACTGTGCAAATCTCCTCGTTTCATTTCTTTAATATCGATGCCATCAATTAAGATGCTCCCGCCATTCAATTCATAAAAACGCATCAATAGGTTTATTAATGTCGTTTTCCCAGCACCGGTTGGCCCAACAATGGCTACTTTTTGACCTGGTTTGACATCAAGATTCATGTCTTTGATCAATAGCTGATCCTGCTTATACCCAAATGCAACATGATCGAAAACGACATGACCTTCTGGGGAGGAAATCACTTTTGGATTCTCAATTTCTGCTACTTCTTCTTCTTCATCGAGCAATTCAAAAACACGTTCTGCCGAAGCAATGGTGGATTGAATGATGTTTGCTATATTCGCTGTTTGTGTAATCGGTTGTGTAAATTGGCGTGCATATTGTATAAATGCTTGTATATCACCAACTGTTATTCTGCCATTTGCAACGAAAATACCGCCAACTACGCATATGAGCACATAGCCAATATTGCCGACAAACTGCATAAGAGGCATGATAACACCTGATATGAACTGTGCTTTCCAGGAAGATTCGTACAGCGTTTCATTAATTGCTTCAAATTCCTCTTTAGCCTTTTCCTCTTGACCAAAGGCTTTTACCACTTCATGACCAGTATAAATTTCTTCTACATGCCCGCTTAAATGTCCAAGTGATTTTTGTTGCCCTGCAAAATAGGTTTGAGATTTTTTGGCTACAAATACAGCGATGAATCCACTTAAAGGTAATGTTAATAAGAGAATACCCGTCATAATTGGACTGATTGAAAGCATCATAATGATGACACCAATAATTGTCACTACACTTGTAATAATCTGTGTTAAGCTTTGCTGTAAGGTAGTACTTATATTGTCAATATCATTTACAATTCGACTTAATGTTTCTCCTGTTGTTGTACCATCAAAATACTTTAAAGGGAGCCTGGATACCTTTGTTTCCGCTTCTTCCCTTAATGTAAATACTGTATTCTGAGCAACGCTTGCCATAATGAATTGCTGAATAAAGGCAAAGAGTGAGCTGAATAAATATAGGCCTCCAAGTATAAAAAGAATCCGTACAATATATTCAAAGTCTATCCCGGCACCTGGAATACCTGACATCTTTGCCATAATACCTTCGAATATTTTGGTAGTTGCTTTTCCTAGTACTTTTGGACCGAAAATAGTGAAAACTGTACTGAGTATAGCGGCCAGTAAGACAGTTAAAAGTCGATATTTATAAGGTGCTAAATAACGAATTAAACGTTTTAACGTTCCCTTAAAGTCTTTTGCTTTTTGGATTGGTGCTCCAGGGCCGCCAGGAGGACCAAATCCTGGATTCGATTGTCTTCTTGTCATTTTGCTCATGCAATCTCCTCCTCAGAAAGCTGTGACTTAACTATTTCTTGATAGGTTTCACACGTTTTTAATAAATCTTCATGTGTTCCAATTCCCATAACTTGCCCTTCATCTAAAACAATAATGCGATCGGCATCCATAACCGTTGATACGCGCTGGGCAACCAATAAAACTGTCCCTTCTGCAGTTTCGCTTTTCAGCGCTTTACGCAGCTTAGCGTCCGTTTTGAAATCAAGTGCAGAAAAACTGTCATCAAACATATAGATTTCTGGTTTTCGAACCAAAGCTCTTGCAATCGATAGGCGTTGTTTTTGTCCTCCTGAAATATTGGTACCGCCCTGGGCGATAGGAGAGTCAAATCCTTCCTTCATATTGGATACAAAATCATAGGCCTGGGCGATTTTTGCAGCATGGATAATTTCTTCATCATTGGCATTTTCATTCCCATAAAGAATGTTTTCTTTTACAGTACCGGTGAATAAAACGGCTTTTTGAGGCACAAGTCCAATTCGGTTACGAAGCTCATCTAATTTGTACTCTTTAACATTGACTCCATTCAGGGATATACTTCCTTCAGTCGGCTCATAAAAACGCGGAATTAGTTTTAGTAATGAGGATTTACCGGAACCTGTTCCACCAATAATAGCTGTGACTTCTCCTGGACCTGCGCTGAATGAAAGATCTTTAAGAGCAGGTTCTTCTGCACCGGGATAGCTGAATGTAACATCTTTAAATTCAAGATAACCTGTTTTGTTTAGGTTTACTGTATCTTTAGTTGGTCGATCCTTAATTGTTGGCTTTATAGACAAAACCTCATTAATACGTGCGGCAGAAGCGGAAGCACGAGGAATCATAACAAACATCATGGAAAGCATAACCATTGAAAACATAATCTGCATGGCATATTGCATAAAAGCCATTAAGTCTCCAACTTGCATATCTCCATGATCGATACGGATTGCACCGAACCAAACAATCGCAATAGTCGTATAGTTCATAATCAGCATCATAAACGGCATAAGAGTAGCCATTAATTTATTAACCTTTATAGTAGTATCTCTTAATGAGGAATTAGCCTTTTTAAATCGGTTCTTTTCAAAATTTATGCGATTAAATGAACGAATAACTCGGACACCTGTTAGATTCTCACGAAGAACACGATTTACTCCATCCAATCGGATCTGAACCTGCTTAAAAAGAGGAACCCCTTTCCAGATGACAAATAGAATAACTCCGACAAGAATGGGAATCGCAAGAATGATAACCCAGGATAGTTCGGGATCCTTCGAAAAGGCCATTATAATGCCACCGATAGCCATTAAGGGGGCCATAATCATCATTCTCAGAATCATATTCAGTACTACCTGAACCTGTGTTATATCATTGGTTGTTCTTGTAATTAACGAAGCAGTACCGACTTGTCCAAATTCATGTAATGAAAAATTCTCTACATGGGAGAATACTTTGGAACGGAGATTTTTGCCGAAAGACATGGATACTTTTGCACTGAAGTAACTTGCTGTCACAGAGCAAAGAGTACCTATAGCGGCAACCAAAAGCATAAATCCGCCAATTTTCCATATGTATGGTATGTTCTGATTAATAACACCTTTATCGATGATGTCAGACATCAATGTTGGTAAAAATAATTCTGATAATGCCTGTATAAATACTAATGCGAATATAAAAATAATCAGTATTTTATACGGTGCTAAATAGCGAAGTAATTTCCTCAAAGATTTTACATCTCCTTAATTCTGATTTTCATGAAAGTAAGTTTCTGGCTATCAACCAATCCTATGTATCCCTCGAGCTGAGTAAAAGTTTGATATAGAGGAACAAGTGTTGAACTCGCTATAGATTCGCCTTCCTTTTTTTATCGCGATGACCATGCACATCGATTCTGCGGGTGATCTTTGTTTGATGTCTTACCCTTACCTCTAAAACGAAAGTGTGCCTACTAGTTAAGAAACCCAATAAAAGCAAATAAATTATATTTATATAATATATGCAAGTCAATATACCTATTCAGATTCAAAATGTGTAAAATATGACAACGATAGAAGGGTACTGCCTATATTAGCTTGACTAGGAAGAAAATCGGAACAACAATGGAAATTTATGTATCTGTAAATGTATAATGAATCAGAAGCGATTTTGGACTTATTATAAATTTGAAATTTCCACCTAAGAATAATTTGTCTTTATAGAGATTCTTCGGTAACGTTAAATATGAAAGTCAAGCTTAGGAGGAAGCAAGCTTATGAAAGAAAGAAAACAGAAGGGGAGTTATAAACGTTTTTTTCGGTTATTGCATGCTACTAACCCTTCGTATGGAAGACTGGGTTTTGCGCTAGGTCTTAGTATAGTGACTACCCTGATAGGATTGTTAATTCCTTTGTTAACAAAGGAAATAGTAGATGGTTTCAGCATGTCCTCACTATCCAAAAATCAAATATTTATCATTGTATTCGTTTTTATCACTCAGGCAGCATTAAGTGCTTACGCTACTTATGCCCTTGGTTATAATGGCCAGAAAATCATTGCAGGTCTTCGTGATTTATTATGGAAAAAGCTGATTAAGCTCCCTGTATCTTATTCAGATAGGTATGGTTCAGGGGAAATGATCAGCAGATTGACGAATGACACAATGGTTGTGAAGGAATTAATCACCACTCATTTAGTAGGGGCAATTACTGGAATGATTTCAGTCATTGGATCCATAACCATATTGTTTATCATGAACTGGAAATTAACCCTGTTAATTTTTATTGTATTCCCTATTGCGGCTATGATCTTGATTCCAATTGGCCGAATTATGCTCAATATATCGAGGGAGACACAAGCGGAGACTGGGAAATTTACCGGCATATTAAATCAGGTATTACCTGAAATTCGTCTGGTAAAGGCTTCTAATGCAGAAGAAATTGAATACAATAGAGGATTGGCAGGTGTGAATAGGCTATTCCAATTGGGGTTAAAAGAAGCAAAAACTCAATCTCTTGTTTCTCCGGTTATTACATTGGTTCTAATGGCTGCTCTAGTCGGGATTATTGGATATGGAGGAATGCAGGTGGCGAGCGGGATAATAACCGCTGGTTCACTTGTGGCTTTTATTCTGTATATTTTTCAAATAATTATGCCAATGGGGCAAATTACTACTTTTTTTACTCAGCTGCAGCGTTCGATGGGAGCAACCATGAGGATAATTGAAATTTTAAGTGAAAAAGAAGAAGAATTATTTAGTGGAAAAGAATTAGTAAAAGCAAATGATGACATTATTTTGAAAGATTTATCATTTGGATATTCGGGAGATTCTTTAATCCTTCATCATTTAAATGCAACAATCGAAGCGGGAAAGGTAACAGCAATTGTTGGGCCAAGTGGCGGAGGCAAAACCACTTTATTCAAATTATTGGAACGCTTCTATGAACCAAGCGAGGGGATCATCCTGATTGGTGGAATACCAATCAATCATTACACTTTGCAATCTTGGAGAAACCATATCGGGTATGTCTCTCAGGAGAGTCCACTATTGGCCGGTACTATACGGGATAATATATGCTACGGATTGGAACGGGAAGTGACCGATCTTGAACTGGAAAATGCAGCAAAAATGGCTCATGCACTTGAATTTATACACCAATTGCCAGAAGGATTTCAAACAGAAGTAGGTGAGCGCGGGTTAAAGCTGTCAGGAGGACAGCGCCAACGAATTGCGATTGCAAGAGCGTTATTGAGGAATCCGAGTATTTTAATGCTGGATGAAGCTACATCAAGTTTAGACAGCGAGTCCGAACAAACTGTGCAGGCTGCCTTAAATAAACTAATGGTGGGAAGGACGACAATCGTTATTGCCCATCGTTTATCAACCGTTGTCGATGCTGATCAATTGCTATTTATAGAAAAAGGTGCAATTACAGGTAGGGGTACACATGAAGAATTAATGCAAACTCACAAGCTCTATCAAAAATTTGCGACACAGCAATTAAAAATAAATGAGGATTTAAAAGAGAAGGCGTAATAAGAGTATGTGGTTATATTGATTTTGTTTAAATCTTAATGAATACAATATAATAGTAACAGAAGAGCAAAAAAACGCTTAGAGGATGGTTCTCTAAGCGTTTTATTTTGTTTATGTAAAGAAGTGGGGGTGATTTAGAAGTACTTTACAATAATCAGAACGCCCAATTCCCATTACGGAAGATTGGTTCACGGGTTCCGTCCGGCAATTCTCCGTCAATATCCATTTCAGCAGAACCAATCATGAAGTCTTCATGTACTTGGCTGATATTAACACCATATTCATGCAATTGTTCAGCATTCATTGCCTCTCCACCTTCAAGGCAAAATGGATATCCAGCGCCAATAGCGAGGTGGTTTGATGCATTTTCATCATATAACGTATTATAAAATAAGATATTTGATTCAGATATTGGTGAATGATGAGGGACCAGTGCGATTTCACCCAGGTATCTGGCGCCTTCATCAACATTAATAAGATGATTTAAAAATTCCCCACCTTTTTTCGCCTCCGCATGCACGATTTTTCCATTTTCAAATGTCAAGGTGAATTCATCAATAACATTGCCGCCATAAGCTAATGGCTTTGTGCTCGATACAGTGCCATTCACACCCGTTTTTAAAGGAATCGTAAATACTTCTTCTGTAGGCATGTTCGCAATGAATTCCTTGCCGGTAGAGTCTTTCGCTCCTGCCGCACACCATTTATGTTTTGTGGAAAGTTCAATTTTTAAATCTGTACCAGGTGCTTGATAGTGTATGTATTTATATTTTTTGTTATTTAAATAATCAGCTTTACTTATTAATGTTTCAAGGTGCTCTTCCCATGCTTGAAGGACATTTGCTTGATCAACACGGACAGAAGAGAAGATGGCTTCCCATAATAAGTCTATACTGTTTTCTTGTCCTGGAAATATTTTGTCTGCCCATCCTGTACCTGCAGCAGCGACAACTGTCCAGCTGATTTTATTGGATTGCATAGCCTCACGTAAATTATTCAGAGCCTTACCGGCTACCTTTTGAAAATTGGCGATCCGTTTTGAATCGATTCCATGCAGTAAATCTGGATTTTGGGAAACGATTGTTATAAAGGTTGCACCTTTCTCAACCATTTCATCTCTGCAGGCAGATATCCAGGATGGGAATTCCGTAAATGCTTCTTCAGGTGCCAGCAAATATTTAGTACGGTTTACTTCTTCGTCACTCCATTCCACATAAACATGCTTTGCCCCTGCTTCATAGGCTTTTCTGACAAGTTTACGTGTAAACGGTGCAGTTTCAATAGTTGATATGATGAACACAATTTGATCTTTTTGCACATTGGCCGCTTTCTTAACAGTCAATTCAGCATAACGATCTAATTTTTCTTCAAAGGTATTCATGAATAGACCCTCCCATAAATGATAAATACTATAAAAGTATATCATGTGAATATCAGAAAATACTAAATATTAAAAAGGGTATAAATATAGAGCTGGATTTACAAGCAATCCAGCTCTATATGTTCTCTACATTAATGTCCTCCCAGGAAGACTAATTGAATAAGGAATAGTATTCCAAAGATGTAAACGAGTGGTGGAACTTCTTTCGCTTTGCCACCAACTAATTTCAAGATTGGATAGATAATAAATCCAAATGCAATTCCAGTAGAGATACTTGAAGTTAAAGGCATCGCAAGAATAATAGCAAATGCAGTAAATGCTTCATCAAATTCAGCCCATCTAATCTTTGATATACCTTCCATCATAAAGCACCCAACAATGATTAAAACCGGGGCTGTAATAGAAGCTAAGTTTGAGATAGCTGCAATAAACGGTGAGAAGAACAACGCTAAACTGAACAATATTGCGACAACAACTGCTGTTAAACCTGTACGGCCACCAGCGGCAACACCTGTGCTTGATTCTACATAAGCAGTTGAAGGACTTGTACCAAAAGCAGCACCAACAGTAGTGGCGATGGAATCACCAAGAAAAGCTTGCTTTGCTCTAGGGAACTTACCGTCTTTTAATAATCCGGCCTGTTCTGATACAGCCACCATAGTACCTGTTGTATCAAAAATAGTTACAAGTAGGAAAGAAAATACAACGGCGTATAATCCATTAGTGAATACACCACTGAGATCTAAATCAAAAAATGCTATTCCCTCTGGAAGTGAAGGGAGTAATTGCTTGGCTGTAAGGTCCAGCATACCGGTAAAATAGCCAATAATCGCTGTAATAATCATTCCAATAAATAAAGCACCTGGAACTTTTCTAACCATAAGAATAAGAGTGATGAACAGTCCTGCAATAGTTAATAGTGGAATAGGGGCTGTTAAATCTCCCAAACCAACTAGATTGCTTTCGTTAGCTACAAAGATTTGTGCTTGCTTAAATCCAAGAAAAGCAATGAATAGACCAATACCTGAAGTAATTCCATACTTAATAGAAAGAGGGATTGAGTTAATAATCTTTTCCCGTAAATTACTAAAACTTAATAACATGAATAAGAGTCCAGCGACAAAAACTGCGCCTAGTACTACTTGATAGCTAAGCCCCTGTGTAGTGACAACAGTTGTAAAATAAGCATTAATTCCCATGCCTGGTGCGACAGCGATTGGATATTTGGCATATAAACCCATTATTAACGTACCAACGACTGCCGAGATAATAGTTGCAATAAATACTTGATTAAAGGGGATTCCTGAAGCGGAAAGGATAGCCGGGTTAACAATTACAATGTAAACCATCGTAAAGAAAGTAGTTATACCAGCTAAAACTTCAGTTTTAACAGTAGAGCCACTTTGGTTTATTGAAAAAAATTTGTCTAACAAAATAATACCTCCATCTATTCGTCTGAAAAAGACGAACGTTTTTAACAACATTTATTATAATATTCGTTTTCCGAGTATTTTTCAACCATAAAATAATATTTATATTAATTATTTGCCATTAACCTCCATAATATGAGGATTATTAGATTGAAGTTGTTTGGATAGATGGGGAAATGAAGGGGATTAGTTTTTAGCATTCGTCCAATAGAGCATCGATTTATAAAAAAACTATCCGGACTTTAAGAGAACAATCAATTCTTCATCGAAAGATAACAAAACTTGAAGTATCTTTAGAATTGGAAATAAATAGATTTACTTTTCCTGATTTCAGGAGTACGATTATCACAGTTTCATATTTCTAAATCGCTTAAGCTATCAAAGCGCGGGGGACCCATCGTATGGGGTGAATCCATTTATGGTAGGGCTACTCAGAAGGCCCGAATCCGACAGCTAACCTCGTCAGCGTTTTATTTGAGAAGGAAGGTGAAACTTGTGAGACGAAACTACTATAACGTCTGCAGGTCTATTTACTGACGACATGCAGGCGTTTTTTTGTTGATTAAGACTATTAAGCTATAAATAATCTATCCAAATCTTATCAGAGCAGGTGAGCAAGAGTGGTTTCGTCATTAAAACGTTTATTAATTGGTCGTCCATTAAAGTCAACAGAAGCTGGAGAGCAGAAACTGCTTAAAAGAAAAGCATTGGCTATCTTGTCATCGGACGCTTTATCTTCAGTAGCGTACGGTCCAGAACAAATCTTGATTGTATTACTTTCTGTTGGAGCAGCAGCATTTTGGTATTCTGTACCGATCGCAATTGGAGTATTGATTCTTTTAACCATCTTGATCTCTTCCTATAAGCAAATTATTTTTGCTTATCCCAATGGAGGAGGAGCTTATCTTGTCTCTAAGAATAATCTAGGGATTAATTTTGGTTTAGTAGCCGGAGGGTCCCTGCTTGTGGACTATATTTTAACAGTAGCAGTAAGTGTCTCTGCTGGTTCAGATGCGATTACATCTGCTATACCTGTTTTACATTCTTATAAAGTTGAAATTGCCGTGATATTTGTTGTATTAATAACGATTTTAAATTTAAGGGGAATTACTGAATCTGCCAGTATCTTAGCTTATCCAGTTTATTTTTTTGTATTTGCCTTATTTCTTTTAATCGGAACTGGAATCTTTAAAATCATGACAGGACAAGTACCTGCTGATTTACATACATCAATTGGGACACCAGTTGCTGGGATAAGTTTGTTTCTATTATTAAAAGCATTCACATCCGGTAGTTCGGCGCTGACTGGTGTGGAAGCTATATCAAATGCTATTCCGAATTTTAAAGAACCGGCACCACTGAATGCTTCAAAAACATTGGTTATAATGGGCTGCTTGCTGGGTATATTATTTTCTGGCATTGTATTCCTTGCCTTCTATTATGGAATATCACCAATGAGTGAAGTGACTGTCGTTTCTCAAATTGGCGAAGCTGTGTTTGGAAGGAACATTTTCTATTATTTCTTACAGGGAGCCACGGCGCTTATTTTGGTTTTGGCTGCTAATACAGGCTATACAGCTTTTCCTTTACTGGCAGTTAATCTGGCTAAAGATAAATATATTCCGAGAATGTTTACGGTTCGTGGGGACCGTTTGGGTTATTCAAATGGCATTATGATTTTAGGATTATTATCAGTTATATTGATTCTTGTATTTAAAGGGCAAACGGAGCAACTCATCCCCTTGTATGCAGTAGGTGTCTTTATCCCGTTTACGCTCTCACAAACAGGAATGACGCTTAAGTGGTTTCGTGAAAGACCGGTAGGATGGATGCAAAAACTTGCTATTAATGCTAGTGGGGCTATCATAAGCTTCACTGTGACCATGATATTCTTTTTCACAAAATTTACACAAATATGGTCCATATTAATATTTTTACCTGTCATTATTATCGTATTTCATAAAATTCATAAACATTATGAAGGCGTAGGAGAGCAATTGCGTATTACTTCGGATGTTAAGAGTATTCCAATAGAAGGAAATGTGATTATTGTTCCCGTAGCGGGAGTTACGAGAGTAGTTGAAAATACAATTAATTATGCAAAAACCCTATCAGCACAACAAGTCATTGCTGTCTATGTATCATTTGATCGAGATGAAGAAAAGAAATTTGTACAAAAGTGGAAAGAGTGGCAGCCAGATATTCGATTGGTTAGTTTACATTCACAATATCGAAGCCTTATCCAGCCGCTTACCAAATTTGTGGATATCGTAGAGCATAAAGCGAGTGAATCAAATTATCAGGTTACTGTGATGATTCCGCAATTTATACCGAAAAAAGGATGGCATAATATCCTCCATAACCAGTCTAGTTTATTGATCCGTTCCTTTTTACTTTATAAACGAAATGTAGTGATTACAACTGTTCCTTATCATTTATTAAAGTAGTAGAAAACGGATGATGAATAAACTGTGGCAGAAAACAAATGCGGGTGGTAAAAAAATCCGTTTCTTGTTAAATACTTTTATATGGAAATAATGAAAGAGTGATTTCATATACACTGAAATCACTCTTTGTTTTATGTATGGATAGATTTAGAAATGCATAAGAAACAAGAGGGTATTTACCTGTAATTATAATGGTGATATAATTTCATATATTGTTTTTTTAGAGGGTGATTCCTATTAGAATGTTAATTTTAGAAGATGAGCCTGTGGCAAGAAATGTATTAAAGAAAAGACTGGAATTACAGGGATATATGGTTGATGATTTTGATGACCCTGAAGAGGCAATTCAGGCTTGTAACAAGACGAAGTACGATTTATTAATATTTGATATAACGATTCATGGAGCGATTATTGATGGATTAGAAGCTGCTTCCATTATACGAAAAAAACATAATATTCCGTTTGTTTTAGTGACCGGGGCAGATTCATCCGATGCAAGATTACGTGGGCTCCAGGAAGGGGCCCTATTGTATTTTACAAAGCCTTTTAGCTATAAAGAGCTAGTGCTTAACATTAAAAATATAATGGAAAATGCCGCTGTAAAAAATAATTCGTTCTATATCCACAGGGGATTAAAAGTCGAACCACTTCGCGGAACCATTACGAAGGAAGATGGAAGTGTAGAAACATTGTCGAAAATTCCCATGCAGGTATATACATATTTACTGGAGCATAAAAATCAGGTTGTCAGCAAACAGGAATTGTGGGAAAAAATATGGACTGAGCATGGCGAGATGAGTGACGACATTATTAATACGACGATAAATCGTATTAGACGAAAGATAGGTAAGAATAGTATTAATACGATTAAAAATGTTGGATATGAAATCAATGACTAATAATTGGCTGACCATAAAACGTTTTACCATAGTATCAAATATTCTATTATTCTCAATATTTACTAGCATCGTAGTACTGCAAAATATTAATCGGGTTACGGAGAGTGCAAGGCTGCGGATTAATGAATTATTGCCGGATTTCTATCTTACAGAGACTTATTTAGCTGAAAATGGTATACAAGAAGAATTTCTAAACGATAAATTTGGTAAGCTGCCTGAGCCTTATGAGTATATAGTTATCATGGATAAGGACTCAAGTTATCAAAATATTGCTTATAACAAATCAACTAAGAATATCCATTATGATGGAGAGGATAAACACTATATTCCGGTTATTTCTTGGTTTTTGAATCAAAATCGTGAAGATATTTTTGTAAAAGATGGATTGAGTAATGATAAAATAAAAGTAGATATTTACCAGAATAATAGTTGCGTAATGGCTGAATTTGGCCATGCCATACATACGGAAGCATTCAATGGGCATTTATATTCAAAAATCAATCTCTCGGCAGTACTTATTGAAGATTTTAAAGAGATTCTTGTAAAAAATAGTTATTTATATGCAATTATGTTCATCTTCTTTCTACTATTTCAAGTGGTGTTATATGAATTTATATTTAAACCTTTATCGAGAATGACCAATCATTATAAGTTGAAAAATAAGTTTAATATGACACCTCATCTTATAAATGAATTTATGTTAAGAGAGATGGAAGAGTTAAACGATGTTACCAATAAAAGTGTAGAAAAAATGCTGGCGGTAACAAATGAAACACATGCTTTCCTGGAGGAAATTGTCCACGAAGTTCGTAATCCCGCGCATAACATTAAGAATACCATTGAATATTTGGAAGATCTGATTGAAACGGATGTTCACCCGGAAATAAAAGAGGGATTATTTCATATTAAAAATGAATCCAGTAATATAGATTCCTTATTAGAGGGTATTAAACTATCTCATGAACTTTATTATTTGGGGGGAAATCCTCCTGATAGCTGGATAGAACCAAAAGATTTCATTGAACCATTAATGGCTGCCTATATGAGGAACTACCCCTCCTATACATTTATCTTAAATGATAATGTGAGCCAAACCACTAAAATCTGGATTGATGAGTATTCATTTGAATTAGTCATGCAGAATTTATTAAGTAATGCAGTTAAATATTCTACAAAAGGTTCAACCATTTTTGTGGGGATTAGAGAGAATAAGCTTGATAATACCCTAAATATTGATGTAACCAACACCGGATCAAATATACATTATTCTAATATTAATAAGATTTTTGATAAGTATGTGCGTCTAAGCAAAGCGAAGCAGATCACGTCGGGTTCAGGTATTGGATTATGGATTGTTAAAAGGGTCGCTGAAATTTATGATATGAGTATTGATGTAAGTAGTACAGACCAATCAGCAACCTTTTCGCTGAAGTTCAAGCATATTAAACAGGAAGATACAGAAGAATAAAGAGTGGGGGAACAGTTGCATGCCTCACTCTTTTTTTATTTTACTGAATGATGTATATGTCTTGTTGATTTAATGGCAATGGGATCAATTATCATATTGTTTTTTGTGGCTTGATATAGGATAAAAAGATTTAAAGGAGATGATTATCCTGGATAAGAAATCGAATAAAAAGACAAAGCGGAATGTCCTTTTGGATATTCCACTTTGTCTTTTTATGATTTTTAATTTAATTTTGTTTCTTTTAGCTTCAATAATCCTTGCTTTTTACTTAAGGATTCATTCTTCCCGTGCATAAAATAATAAAGAATGATTAATGCAAATACCAGGATTGATATCATTAAGTATAGGAATCGATAGCCTGTTAATGGAATGATTATCCCGAGGACATAAGGTCCAATACCAAAACCTGCATCTAAAAAGATAAAAAAGGTTGCCGTAGCTAAACCAATTCGGTGGGGAGGAGTCACTTTTACAGCAATGGCCTGTGTTGTCGATTGGATATTTCCAAAACCGAATCCGATAATAGCGCCAGCTAAAAGTAAAGTAAATCCATTCTCTGCAATGCTTAATAAAAGCATACCAAGGGCAAAGAGAAGTAAGCAAGGGTACATAATGATATTGGAACCTTTTAAGTCAAGCAAGCGGCCGGTAAAAGGTCTTGAGATTAAGATGGCTGCTGCGTAAACGACAAAAAAGAAGCTTGCTGCTTCGACTAAATGAATCTCTTCAGAATAGAAGGTAATAAAAGATAAAACGCTCGAGTAGCATAATGCTGCTAGCATCGTAACAATGGCAATAGGTAATGCTTTTGGTTCAATGAAGCTAGAGATTTTAAAACCTTTACTTTCTGATTCGACTGCTGCAGGTTGTTGGTCTAATTGTATTTTTAATAGAAAAGCAGTTAAAAAGCTCACGAAACTAAGTGCCAAACAAAAACTGAATATCACTTCAAAGGATGTATGTTGTTTCAAATAAATACCGAAAAAAGGCCCAATTGCTGTAGCCAATGTAGCGCTTAAGCTGAAATAACCAACCCCCTCGCCACGGCGTTCAGGCGGTATGATTTGCGCTACAATGGTACCGGTAGCCGTACTAGCAATCCCTAATCCAATCCCATGTAATAAGCGGTTAACCAGTAAAAAGGGTAAACTATTAATCTCGAAATATAAAATAGTTGTTAACGTAAATAAGATAAGACCAATAAATAGTATTTTCTTTCTACCATACTTATCGATAATTCTGCCTGTAAGCAGCCTTCCAATTAATGCTCCAATAATAAATATTCCAGTAACCAGCCCTGCTTCACTGGGCGAAGCATTGAATTGTTCCACGGCATATACTGAAATGCTCACCATTAATAAATAAAAAACTAGCGTTAATAAAAAATTTATTGTGGATACTATAACAAAATTCTTTGTCCACAGTTTTGTTTGCTCTATTTGCATACTAGACTCCTTACTCATGAAAATTTTGTTTAATCCTTTCTAAGATGTTTAAGCATTGTTCTTGTTCATCTGCCGTTATACCTGTCAATTTTCCAAGCTGAAAATCGTCTATTTCTTTACGGACTACTTTGTATAGACTTGAACCCTTATCAGTCAGTTGAATATTTTTCTTTCGTTTATCCAAACTTGGGAAAGCTATTAAATATCCCTGCTTCTCCAGACTACTGACGGTTCGAGTAATGGACGGTTTTTCTATACTTTGATATTTAGAAATCTCAACAAGGGTATGAGGCCCGTAATTAAAAAGGATATATAAAATAGTCCATTGAGGGCTGTTCAGATTGTATCTTCCAAGTATCTCGTTTAACCGATCAATATAAGGCTTATGTAACATAGACAACTGGTGAAATAGCTGTTGATGTCTTTCCATTGCGACCTCCCAACTCTAATAGTTACTTTAGGTAACTATTTTCAATTATTCTAGTATGCCAGAGAGCAATCGAATATGTCCAGTATTTTTTCTTCTATTAATTGAAAAGTTGTAATGTGATTAAGCATATTATTTTCCTTTGAATTCAAACTATATTAAGATAAAGATGACAATAATACAAACAGGGAGGTTTACATATGTCTAGAATTTTATTTATTAAAGTAAATGACCGTCCAGCTGACCAAGCTGTTTCAGTACAAATGTATAATACGTTTTTAAATACGTATAAGGAAGCAAATCCTACGGATGAAATTACAGAATTGGATCTATTCCAAGCAGAACTTCCTTACTATGGAAATGCGGCCATTACAGCCATCTACAAAAACAATCAAGGAATGGAATTAACAGAGGAAGAAGTTAAATATGTTAACTTAGCGAATCAATATATTGATCAATTCCTATCCATGGATAAAATCGTAATTGCATTCCCTCTTTGGAATTCAACTGTGCCTGCACCATTGATTACGTATATTTCGTATTTGGCTCAAGCAGGAAAAATGTTTAAATATACAGCTGAAGGTCCAGTGGGATATGCAGCTGACAAAAAAGTGGCACTTCTTTCTGCAAGAGGATCTGATTACTCAGCTATTCCAGGCGCTGAAATGGCAGTCAATTTAGTTAAAGCGGCTATCAGCCTATGGGGAATTACAAATCCAGAAGTTGAGGTTATTGAAGGTCATAATCAATACCCAGACCGTACAATTGAAATTGTTGCAAATGGTCTTGAAGAAACAGCGAAACTTGCGAGTCGTTTCTAATACAGTAAAAACTCCAATACCAAAAGGTTTGGAGTTTTTTATTTGTATATATAGGAATTTATGTGAAATTATTTGTAACTAAAATGGTATGAAGCGGTCGTCATTTAGGACTAGGGTTCTTTAAGGATTTTTTGTATCCTATGGAATAAGACCTTTGTGAATGAATGGGATGTTTACGGTTATTCGGATTTAGTAACTACTAGTTGCTTAGCACACTCACATAAATAGTAAAGTGGCGGACTATATATCGAACTTATCCATTAAACTCAAGCGACGTTTTTATCTCCTTTTATAAAATCAGCAGAATGGTACCAATCGTAATCGCAATCCCACCCAAAATTGTATTTTTATCAGGTCTTTCTTTTAAAATGATAAAGCTTAATATCATGGTGATGACTACGCTGAATTTATCAATAGGAGCGACGATGGAAACCTGTCCGATTTGAATGGCGGCAAAGTAACATAACCAGGATAGACCTGTTGCAATACCGGATAAGATTAAGAAGAGATACGACTTATTAGTAATCGTTTTAAGTTCTTTTTGTGTCTTTTGGAAGAATACGATACTCCAGGCAAAAATTAAGATGACTACAGTTCGAATGAAGGTGACGACGTTTGAATCAACATCCTCAATCCCAATTTTGGCCAAGATACTGGTTAGTGCTGCAAAAATGGCTGATAGGATAGCCAGAAAAATATAAGATTGAAAATAATTTTCTTGGCTCTTTTTCTCCCTTTTCCCTATAAGGATAAAGGTACCAATCGTAATAATCGTTCCGCCAGTGATCACTAAAGGAGTCATCGGCTCCTGAAGAATGATAAATGACAATAGAATTGTAATCACCACGCTTGATTTATCAATAGGCACTACTTTGGAAACATCCCCAATTTGGATTGCTTTAAAAAAGCATAGCCAGGATAGACCAGTTGTTAGTCCTGATAAAACAATAAAAATCCATGCCTTTATTGGAATCATATATAATTCATCCCATTGACCAGTCATTCTGACAACGGCATAGGCCATAATAAGGACAACGAATGTTCGCACCGCAGTGGCTAAATTGGAATTCACATTATTAATACCGATTTTCGCTAGTATGGATGTTAATGCCGCAAATAAGGCAGAAAATAAAGCTAACAGTATACTCATCTTAATCCTCGCTTATTCATGTCTTTAACTTATATATGTACCCGATGGTTTCATATATAAATATACCTCAATCTTCTTTTAAAAGTTATGCTTATTCAATCATAAGCTGCAAGAGAAATTTACTGAATTGGTTGAAAGCTGAAAATGGTCTCTCATAAAGAAAAGAGGTCTGAAATAAAATCCCGGGTTCATTCATAAACAAACATTCTAAATTCCTGTCTGCTCTGAAAGTGTGGACTTACCAAAATATAAAAAAGACACTCCTTATGTCATTTAGATTAACTTACATGGCATAAAAAGTGTCATTTCATTTTAACAGGTCCAGGGGAGTACAGACCAATTAATGGGTTGATGAAAGCTTATTAGTTCAATCGTTCCAAAGGTTTCACGGCTGGGCCTTCTATGACTTCTCCGTCAGCTGCAAAGCGGGATCCGTGACATGGACAATCCCAGGAGCGTTCACCATTATTCCATTTTACTTCACATCCCATATGAGTACAGGTAGTATCAACTACACAAATATTCCCATTGGGATCTCGATAGGCACCTGCTCGTTTTCCGTTAAAGGTAACCATACTGCCTTCATCTGGTTTAAGTTCATCAAGACTGATGTCTGTATCGGTGATTTTTCCTTTAATTAACTCTTTCGCAACATTTACATTTTCCTTAATGAACTTACCTGCTGTTTGAATATGAGTCTCTGAGCGAGTAGGGGTAAATAAATCGAAATACGGATTTTCTTTACCGCGTACTAAATCACTTAAGATTAAAGCAGCGATTGCACCATTTGACATCCCCCATTTAGCAAAACCGGTTGCCACATAGATTTGATTCTTCATCGAGGAATAAGGACCTATATAAGGAACATGATCCAATGTTTCTAAATCCTGGGCCGACCATCTATAAGGCAGATCATCAACTGTGTAATATCGTTCGGCAAAATCTTTTAATGCTTCATAATGGTCGAGTGGATTTTCGCTTTGGCCAGTTTTATGGCTTTCACCGCCAAATAACACGAGGGTTTTATCCCCATCTTTTGTATGGCGGATGGAACGGGTAGGCTGGTCCGCGCTAATGTACATTCCATCGGGTAAGTCTTCCTTGATTTCAGCTGCAACAATGTAAGAACGTTTTGGGCTCAGGCGAGAGAAGTACAGCCCCTGCATATCATAGAATGGATAGTGGGAAGCAATAACAACTTTATTGCAATAAATGGTATGTCCATTCTTCACTTTAACCTGAACAGGTCCTTTATCGTTATCTTCAATAGTTTCTACTGGCGTTTGTTCAAATACTTGTCCGCCTTTTTTTACAATCAGGTTTAAAATATGGCCTAAAAATTTAACTGGATGGAATTGTGCTTGGTTAGGCATGATAATTGCCTTTTTGATTGGGAAAGGCAAGGGAAGTTCTGCAACAAGTTTGCCTGGTATACCAAGTTTTTGATAAGCCTCAAACTCGGACATGATTTTCTTTTCAAATGCATCGGTTTCGGCGTAAAGAATGGCATCCTGCTCTTCAAAATCACAATTAATTCCTTTTTCTTTATACAGAGATTGTATATATTCGAGCCCCTCTGTATTTGCCTGATAATATAATTTTGCTTTTTCTTCTCCAACCGTTTTAATCAGTTTGTCGTAGATAAGTCCGTGTTGAGCGGTTATTTTAGCTGTTGTATGTCCAGTTGTCCCATTTATAACTTCGCTTGCCTCTACTAATGCAACTTTAACTCCTCTATTGACCAATTCATAAGCTGTTAAGATACCGACTATACCGGCTCCAACAATAACAACATCTGTATTCAAATCATTTTGCAATTCATCAAATTTAAGTGCATCTTGATTCTTTCTGAATTGTGTCCAATAAGAACTCGATTGATTAGGTAATTGACTCATTTTAACTCCTCCGTTTTACCAATATAGTATATAGATACCCATGTTTTGTTAAAAAAATCAGGCTAGCATGATAATCTTATTGTTTATTGCAAAGACCAATTGGATATTAAGTAAAAAAATGGGATAAAAGGAGAGGGTTTAATTGAGAGATTATACCAAGAAGAAATTGTTAATATCAGGGAGCTTCTTATTGGGATTTGGATTTATGGGTTCAATGGATGGGATTATTTTTCATCAACTTTTGCAATGGCATAGTGTCGTGATGGACACTACTCGCTCAGGTCAAATTATAAGTGATGGCCTCTTCCATTTTGCGGTGACCATTGCTCTGGTGACAGGGGGATTTATTTTATGGCTAGCTGGTAACCCATTAAATCAAAAACAAGGTATTAAACAGGTAATTGGTTGGTTCTTAATGGGTGCTGGATTATTTAACATAATGGAAGGAATTATTAACCACCATATCCTACAGATTCACCGGGTAAAACCAGGCGATCCCAATGCTTTATTTTATGATATCGCCTTTTTAGTACTGGGAGCTATATTATTTATGATTGGGTTATATTTAAAAAAAAGAGCGGATAAAGATACAGATGGAGAGAGTGTATATGTATAGAATCCTTAGCTTTATTGTCATCGCAAGTTTTGTATCCATCATGCTTTATTTTCATCAACAAAACAGTCATTTTGAGAATAAAACTCAAGCAGGTCATATGGAGCATCACGAGGGATTGGAAATTAGTAAGATGAAAGATGCCAAAATTCCAGAGATTGATGGGTGGATTAAACAGGATCAAACAGGGAGTTGGATGTTGAAGATTATAACATAAAATTTCGCCTTCAAACCGGAGAAGCTGGGTTTAGAGGAACAACAAATCAATGAAGGGCACGCTCATTTGTATATAAATGGAGATAAAAAGAACAGAATCTATGGTCATTATCATGATTTGGGTACACTGGAACCAGGCATATATGATGTGATGGTTACCCTAAATACACATAATCATAAGGTTCTATTTTATCAGGGGAAAGAAGTAGCTTTTCGATATAAACTGAAGGTGAAATAATTTACTGAACAATTATTCGTCAGTCGCTTTAATTCGGGAATATAAAATATGGGATTAAATGGTATAATGGATTAAAACGCCAGTAAGATTGATGGAGGATGATATGTTCGGAAAAATTTATATTGCCATTTTAGTTTGTTTTTCTCTTTTTTCTTGTATCATGGCTATCGCCAAACCAGCGATTTTTGATTTGCATTTAAAAAATTTCCGCCGAAGTCTCTACATGCTATTTGTGATGGCTCTTGGTATCGGGGTTATTGCAGACGGTATAAATATATCAAACTGGACATATATATTGAGTTTAACCGCAATTGTGGTATTTATTGATATATCCATCCTTTTAACACCCAGCATTTTAAAAATATGGCAAGCAGAGTTTTTGACAGGCTCGGAATTTTTGGAAGCTACCATCAAGGAAAATGAAAAAATTCAAAGAGCGATGGTAACGAAGGTGGAGCATATGTCCATCTTAGTTCAGGATGCCATATATTATTTTGAACAAAAGGCTGTTCCTGAGAGCAGGGAGGAATATGTGAGGGAATTAAAGATATATCTTGCTCTGTATTCCGATGAATTTGGTTTGTCGGTGGATATCAATGAATACGAAGCAGACGATTTAAGTGATTTGGAGATATCCATAAAAGAAACAATAAAACAAAAGCTTATAAGAATTGATCATATACATAATTTCGGTTTTAATCAGAGTAATTTACTCGCGTTTACAGAATCCATTTTTAATTCAGAGGTAATCACACTTGAAAATTACGATGCTTTGTTCATACCTGTCCATTTACGAATGTATAACTTTATCATTGTTGTCAAGAAAGACAAAGGCATTCCGATAGAAGTGGATGGGGTTCATATTGCCAATTTAGTTCATATTTATGATTCGTTTATGTGAATGTTTGGTATAATAAGGATATAAAGAATAAGAAAGAGGGGATTAAGATGGCTATATGGCGAAGGAGAAACAGAATTCATCCCGATGAAACCTGTGATACAATGGCAAAAAGCTCTCAAACAGGTCCAAAAATCACCCATCTCTCTGATAAATCAGTCAGCAAGCAGACTAAAAAAGTAAAAGAAATGAATAAAAAAGCATTAGCTTATATCCATTCAGTAAAATAACAAAGTCAATAGAACTTTGTTATTTTTTTTGTATTGGTTTTGCAGTTTGTAACATAACCTATAACAAATTGCATGATGGGAGTATAAGAAATGACATCTAAGAAGGAAACACAACAATCAGGAGTAAAATCAAAGTTCACGATTTTAGGCAATCAAGAATCGAGGGTTAGTAAAAGGAATCAAAAAGCAATCAGGTTCCTAAGGAGGCTTCGAGGAAAATTGGGGTAATGGAAGTGCTAGTGAGTGGCAGGGAATGTGTGCCTTCTTTCCATATTTGGATTTATAATAAGTGAGAAAAATGTACAAAAAAAGACAGCTCCATATATGGAAGTGTCTTGGATGGCTTATAGCTTAGATTACTCTGGAGTATGTAGGGTTTTTTATGTTTGCAAGCCTCAATTTATATCCATCATTCTAATGCGTATAAAACCTTTAATTGAAATATATCCTTGCTCATCCCTGTGGTAATAAGTAGAAAAGGATACAAAAGAAGAGCATAATGCTTCCGGCCATAACGAACAGATGCCATATCGCATGGTGAAATTTAAATCCTCTCCAAACATAAAAAATAGATCCGATCGTATATAGAACACCTCCAACAACAAGAAGGATCATTCCATTCGGTTCCAAAAAGTTCTTTAGGGGATTCCAAGCGAATACAATCATCCATCCCATTACAATATAAAGAAGGGTGGATACAAGCATGTATTTTTTGACAAAGAAAGATTTGAAGACCGTCCCTCCGATTGCCAGACCCCAGACAATACCGAATAGAGCCCAGCGCATCGAACCGTCTAATACAATAAAACAAAATGGTGTATATGTACCTGCTATGAAAAAATAGATTGCTGAATGATCGAATATTTCAAATAAATCTTTAGCTTTGCCCTGAGGTAAGCTGTGTAAAAGTGTAGAACAGAGATACATAAGAAGCATGGTTACACCAAAAATAGTAAAACTAATGATGTGCCACTCCGTACCATATGCAGAAGAGTAGACAATTAGCAGAACCAGGGCAGCTATACTTAATAAAACGCCTAAACCATGAGTTATTGCGTTTGCGATTTCTTCACCTTTACTATAAACATGAACATGGTCTTTCATTATTTCTCCTTCTTTCTAAAACCCCATTTTATCTAGTACAATATGAATCATTAACTTTATTGTACTGTACTATTATCAAGTTGTAAATACAATAGCTCTGTGTTGCGTTGTTAACCTTTTGATATATAGTATTTAAAACTACATATCAAAAGGTTACTTTGTTTTTTGTATCACGGTATATTTAGGATGATAGATCCGCTGTGCAGAGACTTCACAATCAGTAAACAAGATAGAATATAGATTTTATAAATATAAGAAAATCCTTCGTACATGAAATGATATTTACGTCATTATCACCAAGTATAGATAACTATGGATTAATTTTTTCGAGCCTAGCAGCATTTTATCCCGCTAATAAGGAATTAAATTGAACCAGAGCGCTAATCGATGATAATTTCAAGGTTTATAAAATATTTATAAGAAACTTAATTACTTTTTCTATATTTTTAAATCATATATCACCTATCTAAATCAATAGATTTGATAGTATACTAGTATATGCAGAAATGATATAAGTTATCGTAAAAGGAATGATAGATATTGAAACTGATTGCTACAGATATGGACGGTACTTTATTGAATGAAAAAGGCCGAATCAGTATGGAAAACAAAAATGCTATTAAAGAGGCGCAAGCAGATGGGATTCAGGTAGTTGTCGTTACAGGCAGACCGTATAGTTATGCTTTAATGCCGTTAGAAGAAGCCGGATTATGCTGTCCTATTATTGCGCTTAATGGAGCTGAAATAAGAGACGAGCAGGGAAGGATTCTAAATAAACTTCCGCTACAAAAAGAATGGTGTCGTTCTATTCAAAAAGTATTGGAAAAGGAAAATGTATATATTGAGTTCTTTACGAATATCGGTGTATTTTCAAAAAGCATGGAACACTATATTGATATTAGAATGCAATTAAAGATGGAACGATTCCCGAATGTAGATAAGGCTCTTATGTTGGAGGATGTTCGGAAAAGAGCAGAGGAACGATTTAAATTCGAACACTGCCATTTTGTAGATGATTTTGAAGAAGTATATCTGGATGAACAATTAATTATCTATAAAATTTTAGTATTATCAGCAGATATAGATAAGTTGACACGAATAGAAAGCCAATTAGGTAGCCAATCAGAATTTACCATCACCTCATCTGAACACGGAAATATAGAATTTAATCATCCTGATGCGCAGAAAGGAAAGTCACTAAAAAAGATGGCTGATCAATTCAGTGTAGAGATGAAGGATGTAATGGCACTTGGTGATCACTTAAATGATTTATCCATGCTGCAGATGGCGGGTCGTGGAGTAGCTATGGGCAATGCATCAAATGAGGTAAAGGCACTTTGTCACTATCATACGAAAACGAATCTCGAGCATGGTGTTGCATTTGCTATCGAAGAGGTCATCGCTCTAAGGCAATAATTTAATATACCGTTAACTATCTAACCCGTGGATGGTAGAAGAGTGTTGTTGTATCGGTCACCCATATATCAGGCAAACAAACTGATATATGGGTATTTTTTAGGGGGATATGTATTAACAAATGATTCTGGTATATCTCAAAAGTTAAACTAGTATATACTTGTTGGATTGTTTGTATTGCTTATTTTAAAATTGTTAATGAAGAGTAACCGACATAGGTTATCGTGATTTTGACCTATTTTTAAAAACGCAAACAAGAACTAATTAACCATAAGGAAATCGGTAAAAATGTCGTAAAAAATATAGCGAAATAGAATGATTGGTGTATAATGGAAGCGGAGCTGACTTCTAAAAATTTTTAATGGTTATGATGGGTTTCTTTCATAACCTCAGGAGGATAAACATGACGATAATCACAGAAAATATTATGGAATTGATTACGGTGGACCAGTGGGATGATGCCTATTCCATTATGAAACAATTACGTACTGATTTGGATAAGCATACGTATTTAGAGTTAATGGATCAAATGCGAAAAGAAGGATACAGACTTTTTGCGATGTTTTCAGGTGAAGAAATAGTAGCTGTAATCGGAGTTAGCTCTCGTGTAAACTTCTATAATAAACGTCACATAATCGTTCATGATTTGGTAACGACTGAAAATAAACGTTCGATGGGTTATGGAGAAAAGCTGCTAGTGTTTATTCATGAATGGGCAAAGCAAAACGGCGCACAATATGTTGCGTTGGAATCTGCTGTTAAGCGGACGGATGCTCATCGATTTTATGAAGAAAAGTTAGATTATGATAAATGGTGTTACTCATTCCGTAAAAAATTGTAAATGAAAAAATCAAGATAACTTGCGAAACGCTCTTCTTTCAGCGTAAATAGTACAGGCTATACATATATGAATTTTTTTGCCTTTATCATCTCGGTATTTTCGCAAATCTCGTTCTTTCTTTTTGCAAAATGCACACTTATTAAAGAATGCAAACATAATCAGTCCTCTCCTTTACCAGTCGTATTAACTGATTTTATCATATATGTTAAATGGTGGTAATTTAAAAGGGCTGTCTACTTTGAAAAATGCGAAAAACATAGGGAAATGTGTTGAACTCATCATTTCTCCTATGTTTATTTTTATGTGGTTCGTTTGGGATGTTTTTTATTCTTAAACTTAAAATGCTTCTTTCCAAAGCATGGTTATCGTTAAGGCGCTGCTGCTGTCATTCGGGTTACCTGGAAATAATCTGATTAATAAAGCCCCTGGTGTGAAAACAACCTCGGGACGATGTTTCAATGGTAAACTGTTCACCATCCTCAAGACTTCATTCTTTTGACCAAGCTGAGCATATGTCATTAATTGTCTTGAAAACTGAGGATTGTTCTGGATATGGTTGGTTATCGTGTAGGCATCATTGATCAACTCTTTGGCAACGCCAGCTGAATTAATAAATATTAATGGTTGCACTGGTGGTAGCTGACGCTCATAATTTTGGAAGGTATTCGGATAGCCGGGGGGGATATTATTACTATTCATATCATATGGATTATTCATGTCCCTGTCTCCTTTTATCAATAGGATTATAAATGAAGTAATTTTATGGATGGTCTATAGTATTCATACCTATGAAGAGGACTGGCGATAGGTGATTGAATGGGTACTTAAGTGGAACCTGAAGTAGGTACAATTATTGTAAGAGCATTTGGAATGACGGGGAAAATCTGGCTGTATAGGTATATCTCAGTGAAAATTAGAAAATAAATTCGATATCCATTTTAGATAACCGGTGTGTCTGGTTATCTTTTTTTTGTGAAATAGTCCATTTTTTAATCCTGACGTGTAAAAGAAAAATATACCATTCATAAGCTGTGATAAGAAGTACAAATTATATAAGTATAGAAATTAAGGGATTAAATTAAACAATTAGCTATCTATATAAATTTACTAATTGTTTTCGAAGAATTTTTACAGAGGGCTTATAGCTGACAGGAGAGATATCATTGGAAGATAGCAAAATAAGGTTAAAAGAGAACAATGAGTTAAAAGCTGTGCCGATGATGGCCGTCCTGGCAGTAGCAGCATTCATCGGTTTATTCAGTGAAACGGCATTAAATTTAGCACTAAGCAATATAATGAATGACTTTCATATAGAAGCTTCAACAGCACAATGGCTGACAACCGGATATTTATTAACACTTGGTATTTTGGTGCCTGTATCGGCAATCTTGATTCAGTCATTTTCAACCAGGCGGCTGTTTTTCGTATCTTTGTCCTTTAGTATTCTCGGTACCTTGATTGGCGGTCTTGCGCCTTCATTTGCCATTTTAGTGATAGCCCGAGTCATTCAGGCAATTGGAACGGCCATTTTATTACCTTTGATGAATAATTGTCTTCTCGTCATTTTCCCTCCACATAAACGTGGGCTGGTAATGGGTTTAATGGGTCTCGTTATTATGTCAGCACCTGCATTTGGTCCAACTTTTTCAGGAATAATTGTAGATAAATTAAGTTGGCATTGGATTTTTTGGATTTGTCTGCCAATATTGTTACTCTCAATGATTATAGGTATATTTTTTATTAAAAATGTAACAAAGATAACGAAGCCAAAGATAGATGTTAGATCAATAATCCTATCTACTATAGGATTCGGTGGCATTGTATATGGGTTTAGTGCGGCAGGGGAAGGTGGCGGCGGCTGGGGTGAAGCCCAAGTATTGCTGCCATTAGGGATTGGAATCTTTTTCTTAACATTGTTCTCGTTCCGTCAAATTTACACAGAAAATCCGATGATTAATTTACGTGTTTTTACCTACCCTATGTTTTCCCTCGGCGTATTTGTGGTTTTTTTAGCTATGTTAATGATTTTATCAAATGCCATCTTATTGCCCATGTATTTAAAGAGAGGATTGTTATTCTCAGCCTTTACAGCGGGCTTAGCTCTTTTGCCTGGGGGAGTGATGAATGGAATTATGTCCCCGATTAACGGAAAACTAATGGATAAATATGGGCCGAGGTGGTTGGTTTTGATTGGATTTATATTGACAACCATTGCCGGTTTTCTTTTTTTAAGAATTACATTAGACACCCCGTTAGCGACTATTATCATGATGCATATTTGCTTATCTGTTGGCATCTCATTTATCATGATGCCAACACAAACCAATGGATTGAATCAATTACCTCGGAAGTTATATCCAGACGGAACAGCGATAATGAGCACGCTTCAGCAAATTTCCGGAGCAATTGGAACAGCCTTGGCAGTTAGCTTGATGACTATGGGACAAACTTCTTTTTTAAGTGGTGCGGGAAAAAACCCTGATTCTGAAATCCTTACTGCTGCTCTTGTTTATGGTGTAAAAAAAGGATATATTCTCATAATGGCAGCTTCAGTTATTGGTTTAATCGCTTCATTATTTTTGAAAAGGGTTAAAGTTTAAAGAAAACTCCTTCTATATAGCAGGAGTTTTCTTTATAGATATGTGAGTCTTGTATATAATTATGAAAAAATACTCAAATAGTGTAAATTGGTTTATGAGCATATAAAAAGAGGAAAATAGATATAGTTGAGAGACCGCTTGTATATTTTTTAAGCCTATACAAATCATATAATTAAGTACCTTTTATGTCATGAAAAGGTATATGTAAACTGGATGGCACAATGGAATAGTAATTGAAAAGAGACAGAAGAACAAAAGGGGTTGCTAGGATTTGAAGCTAGAATATTTACTGCGTGATATTATTACTAATGTATCCATTCAGGATAGAGAAATAAATATAACTGGGATTGCCAATAATTCAATGGAAGTTAAAGATGGATACCTATTTGTAGCTATAAAAGGATATCAAGCGGATGGACATGCATATATTGACCAAGCCATTAAGGCGGGTGCAAGAGCAATAATCGGTGAACAAGAAATCCATGATATTTCAGTCCCATATTTCAGGGTGGATAATAGCAGGGCTATATTGGCTGATGTGGCTAAACATTTTTACCCTGTACAAGGAAATAAAACCTTGATTGGGGTGACAGGAACAAACGGAAAAACCACAACTTCCTTTATGTTGAAACATATTATGGAGGTCTATGGTAAATCATGTTCTTTGTTTGGATCAGTTTATAACTATATAAATGGTGAAAAATCCACACCATCTGTAAATACAACCATGGATGCATTGCAATTACAAAAAGAATTATCAAGAAGTCAAGATGAAGTTGTCATTATGGAAGTGTCTTCACACGCCCTGTCACAATACAGGGTGAAAGGGATTAGCTATGATTATGCTCTATTTACGAATTTAGACCATGATCATTTAGATTATCATAAAGATATGGATGATTATTTCTCCGTAAAAGCACAACTTTTTTATCAAATAAAACCCGATGGAACAGCCGTTATTAATTCAAATAATAAATGGGGCAATAAACTTGAAAAGCGGTTATGCGGTACTAATGACCAAATTTCTTGTGTAGGGAATAAAGAATCTGATTTATATATCCAACAAAATAAAACGGGGGATATACACTTTGTATATAAAAATAAAGAAATCTATCCTATAAGGCTTTCTATTAAGGGAAAACATAATATCCAAAATGCGGCTCTTGCTTTTTTGACAGCAAGAAATATGGATATACCGGGTGAAGTCATAATTGACGCACTACATACATTCCCTGGCGTGCCAGGGAGATTTGAAGTATTGAATCATCCGACCGGTGCACAATTAATTCTAGATTATGCACATACGAGTGACGCTTTTGCACAATGTCTCAAATCAGGAAGAGAAATGGGGGCAAAGCGCATCATTCATATATTTGGGTTTAGGGGAAATCGCGATGTGACAAAGCGACGCGGTATGGTCGAAATATCGGAACAGCATAGTGACCTATGTATTTTAACGCTGGATGATTTAGGGACGGAATCTTTTGAAGGAATGATAGACACACTACATGATTTAAAACCGTCAGCCAAAGGGAAGGTCATACCGGATCGTACATCTGCTATCGAATATGCCTGGAAAATTGCAAAAGAAGGTGACTGGATCTTTATTACGGGAAAAGGCGATGAAGTGTATAAAGATACGTATCTTTTACCGACTAATTCCGACAGGGAAACAATAACATATCTGTTAAAAGAGGAAGAAACAGCTAAAGTCATTTAAGCTTTAATCTTATACATTGTCGAATCTTACAGATTAAAGAGGAATTTACGAGGAAAAAGTTTGACTATATAAATTAGTTAAATTATATTTAAGTATGTAGTAATGATTACTACATACTATTTTTAATATGAAATTGGTCATACCAGTTTACTGGGATACAGAATAATTTTTACATTAAAAAGGGGAGTAAGAAATGAATCAAGAACCACCAAGAATAGCCTGGATTACAGACACAACATGTACATTAAGTAAGGATTTTATCGAAAAAAATGAATTGAATATTATCCCGTTACAAGTTGTTATTGATGGAGTATCATACAAAGAAGCCATCGATATTACAGATAAACAATTTTATGAAAGAATGGCAAATGAAAATGCCACTTTCCAATCTTCACAACCTTCAATAGGTGAGTTCATCGAATTATATGAAAAATTGAAAGAAAAGTATGATTGCGGTATAGCATTTCATTGCTCCGGTAAACTATCGGGTACATATTCTACTTCAGTAATGGCTGCAGAACAAGTTGGTTTTAAATTGTATGCAATTGATTCACGTACCGGATCTTATCCACTTTCTTACTTGTTAAATAAAGGGCTGGAGTTATTCAATCAGGGCTATGATGCTGAAGAAATTGTTAAGCGAATCGAAGAAATGAAATCGAATTCAAGACTGTTCCTTATCCCGTCCAATCTTAACCAACTCCATAAAAGTGGCCGAGTTTCAGGGAGCCAGCGGCTTATTGCTAACTTATTGAATATAAAGCCGATCCTTTCCATAGAAACAGAAGGTGCTAAAATTAGAGATAAGGTAAGAACGGAAAAAAGAGCTATTCAATATATTCTTGATATATTAAGAGAAGATATGGAAACATCCAAAGTTAGTAAAATAGTAGTTATCCATGCTGACGATGAAGATAATGCCCGTAAACTAGAAAATAGAATAAATGAAGAAATTAAATCTATACCTACAGAACGAATGATATTGGTTCCTGTTGCCGGAGTTCATACAGGAGTGGGAACTATTGGGATCTCGTGGGTATGTGAATAAAGAAATGGTCTGATAAAAACAAAAGCTGACTGTAGACAAAGTCCTGATCTTAGGGGAGCTTGTCTGCAGTCTTTTCGTTTTCGGTGTTCTCACCTATCGGTTCACGCGCTATTTTCTGCAGAGTAGACTCGCTTTCCGCGGGCAAGCACCAAGCCTCCTCACGCTCTGCGCTGCTGGATTTCGGATACGCTTGTTCTTCCCGCAGGAGTCTCTCCCATTCTGCAGAAAATAGAATCCGGCGTTAAACTGATGTACAATATCCTCTAAGTGTAGCTGAAATTCATCTAAAGGAAAATAAAGCTATACTCGCATGTTATGTTTTTAATTTATCTTTGATTGTCTAGTTAATGGATTACAGCTAACACATTTATCTGTTACTTGGTTTAATTTATTAATAAGAAAATTAATCAATTGGAAACGCGTATTTCAGAGTTAGAACTGAACAATAAGATACTTAAATACCTATTGATTGCAAAGTTCCACCTTGGGCAGAGAAGTCCCTTGAAGAAGTAAAAAACAAAGGAGAAGTTCCCTATCCATTTGTAAACAAATATATATGAGGAAGAGAAAAAGGCAATAACTCAGGTAGCTTCGCAGGATACACAGAATTAAGAACGACCTTTTAAAACAACAAAAACCACCAAAGAATGGTGATTTTTGTCAGGTATCAGTGACCTTTATTATAAATCTCTACATTAAAGATAGAATCGACAAACATTATTTAATAAGTGTTATTTTCATAGGTCTTCTTACTAATTTTATCGATTACCTGATGCAAGTCATCCGGCTTGTGAAATTCAATAGGGGAGAAGCCCTTTTCAAATAAAATTTGGTCTGCCTCTATCACTAAAACATATCGATTATTAATTTTGGCTAAATGAAGGGTTTCACCAAAATCAGCAAGCAACCCTTTAATGCTGGTGTTATCCAGCTTCATTTTTAATTCCACATCCGGTTCTTGTTCAACAAGTTGAGCAGCAGCTTCTACGACTTGTTCAGTTGTCAGGCGTTCCTGAAGCTCTCGCTTAGGACTGTCAGCCCATATTTCAATAGCTTCTTCAAACTGGCGTCGTTCCTCACTTTCAGGCTCATACACTTCACCAATATGCTCCTGTACCATGTCTATGACATGATTTTTCATCAGTTCCTGTTTAGACTCGCCATACTCAACAAATTTTAGAAAGTCTTCAAAATAGCGGGCATGGGAGGATTGATGGATTTTTAATTCACTCTCTTCAATCATGCCTTCTTCAGGCATATGAGGATATTGGATGGATTTCATATTTTTGGTGGTGATCGCCATTTCGACATTGCGGATCAATGTATTTTCATCAGAAATGGAAGCAACTTTTGGTTCAAAATCACATTTCATTAAAAATAAAAATCGATGCTCGAAAAATTTACGAGGAACGGCCGAAGCTAATAAAAATACACCGCCCCGCACTGCGCTTGTATCAAGATATGCATGAACAAATTCCTCACTGAAGGCTTTAAAATCTTCTTTATTATCAGCAAAGCGAGTACGGTTAAATGCATTATAGTTTGGATTTGAATCTAATTCATGACCTGGTTCGATAATAAAATGCCCCAGCTTTGTAGGGACTTGTTCTGAATTTGGATGGCGTTCCACTTTACGTTTAACGATCTTTTTGAACTCTCCATCCAGAAAATCCATTAGAGCACTTTCTTCATATTCAGCTGTATCAAGTGTTTGATAATGCTTGGCTGTAGGTAGTTCCTTATCTTCAGTTTCCACAACAAAGAAAGATAAAAACTTGATTTCAAATTCCATGTTATACACCTTTTTTCTATAGAGTCAGCCACTTCAGTATCCCAAAAGCCATGTCTTTCGTCAATGGAGATCTAGTTGAGGGTGAAAAATAAGTGGATCTAGGCAGAGAAACTTTCATCATAGAGATGATAAGGTGAATCATGTATTAGAAGAAAATAAAAAGCGAATGAAAAGATTGCTTCATCCGCTTGGTCAGTAGGGAACTTAAGAGGCTTCTATGCTATTTTTGCTATCCCTGTTAAGGATCAATAAGCGTCTTTTTAATTCGTTAGCGTACTGTATGTCATTGTGTTTCATTGCTATATTCAATAAATCTAATAAATCATCAAGTATTAAATGGGATGTTGATTGTTCATCCTCAGCAGGTATTATTCTTACGTCAGTGTCTTCAGTTACCTGGGTGGCATAAAAATCTGTAAACATTTCAACAAGAGAAGCATCTGTAATCTTTTTGTCTGTCGATTCAGGTAATTGATCATGAAACTCAAGCTCTTCAACAACCATATCGAAACCTTTATCGGATAAGGAGAATTCACCGTCATTACCAAATAATTGGTTGAAAATAGTAAGTAAGGTCGGTGTTGTTAATGATACCAATAACTTATCGTATACAGTTTTGGTCTGTCTGATTTCAGAGATCATGGCTTTTTTTGTTTTTGATTTCATTAAAACCCTCCTAGGATAGAATAATCACACTGCTCTCTCTTTTCAAACTAATGATAACATGACTATAATAAGAATTACACTGTAAAGGACTGAAAAATTGCAATTGTCACAATATAGGAAGAAAGTATCCTTAAATAGAAGGAATATCTTATAATTAGCAGCATATTTTGCTTGATATTCTTCAAAAATCATCTAAATAAAAACACTATATGAAACAAAATATAAACAAATAATTTCAAGTATTTTCGTTCTTAAGAGTAATAAAAGGGAACTTTATCATGGGTATCCCGTTCATTTTTATCGCGATACTGAACAGATTTCTGAAAGGCGCTTTTTTATGTGCTCGGCATACCCTTCATCATGATCTTCCTTTGCAAAATTCAGCAAATCAAGTAAGTCATCTACTGTTAAATAATTCGTTTCCTCTTCAATATTTTCGGTATCATCCTCAAAAACGGTTTCCGAAGTTAAATGCCGGCCAATCTTTTCATAAAATAAATGTATCAGAGTCGAACTTGCATATGGTACCGGTGTGTCTGGCAGCCATTCTTCGTAATCTTTTAATTCAGTTAAAAATTTATAATAAGTCTTTTCGCTTAGCTTATGAGTTCCAGAGGGGCCGAATAAATTATAAAACATTTTGATAACAATAGGTGTGGATAGAGAATGCAATAATTTCTGAGAAACTTGGCCTGTTTGATTAAGTTCGAATATAATTGCATGGTATGTTGTTTTTTTCATATGCGCCCTAACTTTCCCTTTTTAATAATTTATGATAGAGCAATTTGAGAGAAAAACAAAATATTTTGATTTCATCAAACGTCATGAAATATATGAAGCTGAACCATAATTAAATCAGTTCAGTTTGAATGGTTATTTTCACATGATACTAAAATGGACTATAAAATATATATCATTCCAACTTAGTGGTAGTAACCATTATATTGACTAATAAAATATTTTTATAAAATATCAGATATTGCGGGTTAACATTTGGAAATAGAATGCGGTATATTTGAAATAGTATACTTTTGGAAAGGCTGAGAATAGATGGTTAAC
The DNA here is from genome assembly GCF_058313635.1 of Bacillus sp. z26. Lineage (NCBI taxonomy): Bacteria > Bacillati > Bacillota > Bacilli > Caryophanales > Bacillaceae > Bacillus > Bacillus sp. z26. The sequence goes on along the minus strand of NZ_JBZFQM010000002.1, from coordinate 204,802 downwards.
ATTGTTTTATTTAATAAAAATTTAATAAATACTATGATTTCATTTGTAAAGACGCTATGTTCTGTATTATTTGTTGGGTTCATTGCTACAGCGGGCGTAGCGTTAGTGATTTATGTATTTATGTTATTGGAAGAATTGATTGCTTGGATTTTCTGATTTTTTACTAGTATGCATGAATGTATACATATAGATTGACTCTATACTAAATCAGTGGATTCTATAATACCCCGCTTTAAATGGGATAATCTGTTAATTTTAAGTATCTATTAGCAGGGGGGAGAATAAAGTTAAATGGGTCTTAAGTAAATGAGATGGTAAAGGGCCCAATATAGTGTCATATCATCTCTCCTCCGTAAAGTGCAAAAAACGATAATGGAGCTCTAAATTTGACTCCAGGTCTTAATTTTAATAGTCCGTTTAATTATGGCACGGGATTAATTGGTTCTGGCAATGGATGTACAGATTGATACATTAACTCCGAAATCGTCACACTCCGGTAATTATTTTCCTTTAAACATTTTAATACAGGTTCTAATGCTTGTACGGTTTGAGATTTACTAAGGTTTCCCCAATCATGTAATAAGATAATATCACCTGGTGTAACTCTTTTTGTAACATGAGTTACAATCCGGGCAGTACCTGGATTTCTCCAATCCTGTGGATCTTGATGCCAGGACCACATAATGACATCATAACCATTTTTTATTGCGGTATTAATAATTTCATCATTGTAAACACCCTGTACAGGTCGGTATAAACTCATTTTACGCCCCGTGATTTCTTCAAATACTTTATTGGTTTTCTCCAGTTCTAAGGTTAGCTGAGCAGAGTTTATTCTATTAGGAAAATGATGGTACGTATGATTGCCTACTTCATGACCTTCTTGTAATTGCCTCCTAATTAATTCAGGATACACTTCGGCTTTATTTCCACTAACAAAAAATGTCGCTTTCGCATTATATTTCTTTAATAAATCAAGAATCTGTGACGTGAAAATCGGGTGTGGCCCATCGTCGAACGTGATTGCAACTAAGCGTTTATCTGTATTAACTTCCCAAATAACATGACCGGTTTTTTCATACTCTTCCCTTGGTTTTATTATAGCTAATGAATTACTAATATTGAAACTTAAGGATAAGATAATACAACAGAGCAGGAAGATGTATTTTTTCATAAAAATGTTCTCCTTTCAAAGAGTACGTTAAGTACAAATTAGTATGTCATATTACTGAATAATTATAATGTTTATCCATAAGCAATTATTACATTGTTTAATGGCTTTGATCATACAGTCATTATCGTGAAAATAATAAGGGGGAGAGGAATGAAAGGATCGGTAATAAGCTCAATTCTTTCCATAATCATTATAGCTCTCAGTGTCAGTTCTTTTAGTACCTTTAAAAAAGAACAACCGGCTTATGCGATTGGAGGCAGCGAATTAGGTTCCCAGATTTCAAAAGTTTTAAGCCATCCTGACTTAAAAGGTGCCAGTATTGGGGTCAGCGTGAGAAATGCATCAACCGGTAAAGTGATTTACATGCATAACGGGGATACCAGATTACGGCCTGCCTCGAGTATGAAATTAGTTACCAGTGCAGCTGCTCTTCAGATACTTGGTGAGAACTACCGATTTTCCACAGAAGTCTATACGGATGGTAAACAAAAAGGAAGCACATTAAAGGGAAATCTGTATATTAGGGGGAAAGGTGATCCCACTCTGGGAGAGATAGATCTTATAACTATTGCTTCTGCATTAAAAAAGAGAGGGATTAAAAAGATTAAAGGAAACCTTATTGCGGATGATACTTGGTATGATCATGTCCGTTTATCATTGGACCTGCCTTGGAGTGATGAGCAAGAGTATTATGGTGCTCAAATTTCCGGATTAACAGTTTCTCCGAATTCGGATTATGATGCAGGTACTGTAATTGTTCAAGTAAGCCCCGGCAATAAAATAGGTAAAGCAGCCTCTGTTATTCTTACCCCACCTACTGGTTATGTGAAAATAGCCAACAAAACCAAAGTTGGAAAGGTTAATAGTGAAAATACGTTAAAGATAACTAAACGTCATGGCAGTAATGTCATAAATCTCGCCGGAAATATTCCTTTAAAATCTGACATAACAAACACTTGTATTTCTGTATGGGAACCAACTTTTTATACTCTTGATTTATTTAAAAAATCTCTGGAAAAGCAAAGAATAAAAATCTCTGGAAAAGCTACATATGGAAAAATTTCTGCCAATCAAACCAAACTTTTCACTGACTATTCACCTAAATTGCGTACAATTCTGGTACCTTATATGAAACTAAGCAATAATACAATATCTGAAGTTTTAGTTAAAGAAATAGGCAAGGTAAAAGGAGAAGTGGGAAGTTGGGATAAGGGTTTATCTGTTATAGAGGGGCAGTTTGCCGATTTGGGGATTGGACATAATGCCATTCTTATGAGAGATGGTTCAGGTATATCACATGTTAGTATGATTTCAACTAATGCTTTAACAAATTTACTTTATAAAGCTCAATCAAAATCATGGTATGAAACGTATAAGAATGCATTGCCCGTAGCCGGAATGAGTGATCGAATGATAGGGGGTACACTGCAAAATAGAATGAAAGGTACAAAAGCGCAAGGGAAAGTGATAGCTAAAACAGGAACTATTTCAACGTGCAGTAGTTTAGCAGGTTATGTACAAGGTGAAAAAGGGAATAAATACATATTCTCCATTATTATAAATAATTCAAAGAGTGAGAGTAAGCTAAAGGATATTGAAGATCACTTGGCTGTAATCCTGGCAAGCAATTAGGAAGAAATGAAATTCACCTGCACACCATTTGAAAAGTTAAGCCGAATGAGGGGTGCAGGAAGAACTAAAATTAAGTATTTGTTTGGTTCATTTACTCGAATATCAATAAATTAGGAATATAAAGTGATAAATACTCTTAATAAGAAAACCATCGGCAATAATATAATAAATTTGATGACAGAGTATTTTGAAAATCCTTCTATAACTAAAATGGCAAATAATGCATATAAGATAATGAGTATGCCAAAAATCCAATCAGTAAAACCAAAGTTTAATTGCAATAAAGCAAGGCATATAATCGCTAAGAAATGGAGTCCGTCATATTTATCTCTGTTCAATAAAACCCGCTCCTTTCCCTTATAGTCTATTCAAACATTAGGAATGGGAACACTTCCTGCAAGATATTATTATAGAATGTCCTGATGCATTAATCTGTTATTTAAATACTCCATTGAAATAATAGGGTTTGGATATAGAGGTTAAGAAACTCATGGATGAAGATGCTTTTTACATAAAGAAGGGATTTCTAGACTAACTTATACTATAGGGTGGAGGGCGAAGGTATACCTAAATTACCTTAAATTATATTTATCATAGCAATATGAACTGGATTTTTTGCCAATATCGAAACCTAATCACACAGTAATACATGCATTTCATTAAATTTATGTGATCGTCTTTCTAAAGGAACTAATTGAAAAGATTAATTAACAGCTTCATAAGTTTAAAGGAGGGCAGTTATGTTAATCGCTTCTATTGTACTAGCAGTGATTGGTATTTTAATCATAATGGTGGGGCATTCCATTCGAAAGGATGGAAATACTTCTTTTTTAGCTGGGAATAATGAAATTTTTATCCCGAAGAATGAAGAAAAATTAGCTGAGAGGATAAGTTGGATTGTCATATTATTTGGTATTGAAACCATCATGTTCCCTCTGTTTTTTCATTTTATTAAATTTGTAGATGGTTATCATTACACATTGTTGGCAGTCATTCATCTAGTGGCAATTTTTGTTTCGATGTTTATAGATCAAATGGAAGTACGGGATGGTTAGAATGCCAGGTTAGCAATCATTATTGGATTCTATTTGTCTTCTCCAGTCTGACGCTACCATAAGTAGCTATATACCTGCTGCTACTGCAGAGGATGTCTTTTTACATTAGAAGAATTAGCTGACACCCTCAACATGATCAGATAGATCATCAAACATTCGGCAGCCGTCACACAGGATAAGCTTGAAAAATAATAAGTACGTATCACATCGGCCAACGTTGACATAAATAAGAATAACAATGAAACAGAAAGGTGAACACTGGTTCTAACTTCCCTAGTAACCCTTCTTTTTATTAGTACCCCAACCCTCGAAACTTTAGGGGAACCTGTATAGATATAGACTGAGAATTCTTTTGTGGAGAATGCAGAAAGATCCAGCTACAGGTCAACGTATAAACCTATAGAGTATGCGGAATCTTACGTAAATTCCAAATCAGGAAAATCGATATAGGGATTCCGATTACCCTGAAGTTTGTAAATCGTCCAGTTCCGATGTTTCTCATGCAGTGTGACAGGGTGGTCATGATGCCATTTTTTTAATAGGTTGATATCAAGCAATATCTTTTTTTCTTGAATCATTTCATTCGGGTATCTCATTAAGAAATACAAAGAAGCTCGAGCTATTTTGCCCTTACCGTTTTCAGGTTCAAATCTCTCATTGCCATCTTTTTTTCCACAAGAGTTTTTAATGACCTCTTTATAAGCTTCGGGCTTGTAGTCTTCAAAATCATAATAGGGGATGTTACTTCTGAATGAATTACAGTTTGCCTCACATGTAAATAAATGATGAAGATCCCCAACCATTGGATGCCTTTTCTCGAACCAGGATTGTGGGATCACATGCTCGATATTAAATTGAAGAGAGCGCAGCACGGATTCAATCAAGAAATGTTTGTGTTCATTAAGTATTCCAGAATCCTGATTTAGATTTAATATTTGTGTCATTTGTTGAATTGCCTCGTTTTCTAACAGGGTATCCTCTTCTAATAAATCATTTGAATTTAGGATTTGACCTGAATAAATGCTTTGTATTTGGCCGTTTTCACGTAAATCGACCCAGGAATGGAGCACTTTTCGGCTATATGAATAAGAGAGCTGATTCGTATGAGTGCGTGTCAGCAACTCATTTAGCCATGGAAACAATTCATTAGCAGGAAATTGATTAAATGGTAAATTTTTATAATACAAATCGATTAGGCTTTGATCCTCTTTTTCATCATAATAAACTTCTTCCATCATGGCTGTTTTTTTCTGAAACTCTATACTTTGCGATGAGTGATCCTGAAAATGACGGTTATCAGTTAAGGGAGATTCAAGAATAAAAGATTCATAGCATAAATTAAGAGTTTCTTTTATTAGTGATGCAGAAGGATTCTTATAAAATAAACCTAACAGTAATTGGACAGTATCTTGCAAGAGTGCTTCGTAGGCAGGTGAGAAAGGTGGATTTGTTCGGTATTTCAATAAAATCACCTCTTCTTATTATCATATTTAGATGATATCAAGGGTGGAAACAAATGTAAATAAATGATAAATGGCTATTCTTTAGATATTGGATACATATTATTCTAGTACAATGATAACCTTGTGATAAAAGCTTGCTTATTTGAATTGAGAAGCCAACAGTTTAGGTAATAACATAATAGGATTCGGTATTAAATGATGATTAAATTGTTTGTTTAATGATATTCTGTATGAGTTAGGCTTATAATTTACGAAATGTAATAATTATCTCGATATTTTTGTTTATTTTATAAGAAAATTCTAAATTGATTTACTTTTTGTCTTCTTCTATATATTTGGAGACAACATTTGGTAAACAGTTTATACTTTTAATTACTTAGCAAAGGAGTTGGTATCGATGGTTACAAGCACTAGAATAGAAGTGGAAGAAGAGATTAAGGCTATACAAGCTGAACATGAAATGTTAGAGGATACGCCTGTGGATTTCTTTGAAAAAGCTCCATATCTGTACAAAAATAACAACGGTGTAAGGTTTGCTGCAATCATTGAAGAAGACTCTGTATTATTTACGAAGGATGATCAAGAGTGGGGAAATAAGCTTTTGATATTCTCGAAAGGGCAAGCTGAGGAAGCCATTATTCAACTAAAAAGGGAACAGAATGGACAGCTGGATCGAGATTCTATTAATATGCATAATCCAATGAATCGAATCTTAATCAGTATCGGAGAAACGCTGTTTTTAGCTTCTGTATTACAGACTGCATTGGAAAAATGGCGAAGCCCTAAAAATGGAACGTTGGATATTTAAAAATAACAATAAATACTAATTCTTAGTCTCATAGATTCCTCTATGAGACTTTTACTATTTTTGGGTATATGGGTAAGTTTTTTTACCTTAAATGAGGGAATTAAAGAGTAGATAGAGATGTGGGGGTCATGAAAAATGTCAAAACTCAAAATACCAGAACTTCAAGTAGAGAGATCGTACCTTCAATTTATTTTTCCGTTTCAAATAAAGGAATCACGAAGCGAAGAATTAATCAAAAAATTAGAGAAAGAACAATGGGAGTTTTTTAACTTAAAAGATACACAACAAGAATATAAATTTTATGGAGATATACGTATATCTCACGAGCGTATGGAGCAATTTTTTCTGCCTAATATGGAGCCAATTTTATTTCCCGCTAAAACAACTGATAAAAATGCCTTTCGTCGCTTTAGCAAGATTATTAATCAAAAGGGTCACTTGTATTCAAAATATTTGGATACAGATTTCTTTCTCACATCTTTTGATATCTTTGTGTGTCCATATAATATTGGTATTATGAATATGCGAGTAAACTTACCTGATTATATGGACTATAATCATGTTCTTCACTTTATCGACCTGTTCAGAAAATTGGATAAACCTGATGACATAGCAATCACGATAAACGAAAAGGAATATTCCGAAACAAAAGGTATTATTTTTCATGAATATTGTCCGTGGCTTGAGGACCATCTTTCGAAAAAAGAACATACAACTTATTTTGGGAGTTTACCATTTTTCATAGAAGAACGTATGCAAGTTTATTATTATTTAGCTTTTGAAGAGAATACAAGTCTTGATGAAATTTCCTTATTCCGAGCGGCTTCAATCAAAGGATATGATATGGAAGGAAAGGCTTATGCCGGCGCCATATCAGAGGCATATATCAATCGTTTCTGCAAACAACATGTATACGATCGATGGGGTGATGAATCCTATTATATCATTAGCAATTATGCATTCGTTTGTCTATCTAATGAATCTGGAGAAAGAAGCAGAATGATTGCTGAGCGTATGTATGGTGAAAATTTTTATACGAATATTTTATTCTTCTTTAACAGGCTCCTGTTATTGCAATTATCCTATGAAAATTCCCGGCTAAGAGTGGATGATAAGAAAGGATCAATAGAAAAACTCATCATTCGAATAACGAACTTTTCTGCACAATTTTATCAACCGGAAGTACATAGCAGGATATTTGGAAAAGAAATTTATTTAAAAATGAAAGAAATTTTTCATATGGATGAGCTATACAACCACGTTAATCAAACGCTTGGAAATCTTTATAAGAATCATGAAAAGTTAACGAGAAAACGACATGAATATTTGCTTACATTTTTAACGATATATACAGTCATATCGGGAATCTATGGAATGAATCTGGTTATAGAACAGGATTGGAAAGGCAGTATTAATTGGTCAGCGGCCAGTTCCTATTCCATCTTTGAATATATTGCTTTATTTGTGGCATTAACGGGCATTACGTTTGGAGGAGTACTGGGGTTTGTAACCGTGTATAAATGGTTAAAGGAAAAGATAAAATCAAGAGGTGATTGAGCAGGGGAATAGCAGGTTATTGTAGAAACTAACAAATAAACAAAATAGTAAAGGAGGTAGGAGGTTGAAAAGATGGTTATGCTTTATTATATGTATCCTCCTCTTAGCAGCATGTGGGCAAGAAGCTAATGAAAATAAAGGAAGTGATGACAAACCAGTGAATACAGATAAAAACTCAAATCGAATCAATGATGGAATATTAACTTCGAGCTTAGTTCAAAAGAATAATGATGGCCATGATTTTTTGTTTGTCTATACGGTTGAAAACGAAGCAGACCAACCCATTCAGTTAACCTTTAACAGCGGACAAACATTCGATTACATTTTAAAGGATCATTCTGGAAAAACAGTCATCCATTATTCTAAAGGAAAATCCTTTACACAGGCAATTATTGAAAAAGAATTAGTTAAAGGTGCTCAATTAACTCATGATATCCATTTGAAAAATCTTAATCCAGGTGAATATACTTTAGAAGCATGGTTAACTGCCAAGGGAATGGATAATGACTATAGGGAAAAAATTAAACTCCAAGTAGAATAAGGATAAAAAGGTGCCGATTTTGATTGGCACCTTTTTGGGGGTTATGCTTTTTTTTCAAATAATTGCACGAGTTCTACGATGACTTCGGTAGCTTTTTCCATGCTTTCTACAGCTATATACTCGAATTTGCCGTGGAAGTTTTCTCCTCCGGCAAAGATGTTCGGAGTCGGTAAACCCATATAAGAAAGCTGGGAACCATCTGTACCGCCGCGAATTGGTTTCACGATTGGTTGCACACCCAAGTTTTCCATGGCTTGATGTGCTACATCTACAATTTCCTTTACAGGCTCAATCTTTTCTCCCATATTATAATATTGATCATTCATATCCAATATTATATTTTCTTCGCCATATTTGGCTTTGTATTTTGCAACAAGTTCTTTCATAGTTGCTTTTTTTGCTTCAAATTTTTCACGGTCATGATCACGGATAATATAAGCTGCATGAGTACGTTCTACATCACCGGTTAATGATAAGAGATGATAGAAGCCCTCGTAACCCTCTGTAAATTCGGGTGCTTCTTCTTTTGGAAGCTCCGCATTGAAATTCATGGCAATCTTTAAGGAGTTAACCATTTTATTTTTGGCGGAACCAGGGTGGACATTGCTGCCTTTAAATGTTAATTTGGCACTGGCCGCGTTAAAGCTTTCGAATTCAAGTTCACCGAGGGGGCCGCCATCCAATGTATAAGCGAAATCCGCATTAAAGCGCTCCACATCAAATTTATGAGGGCCTCTGCCAATTTCTTCATCCGGTGTAAAAGCGACACGAAGTTTGCCGTGCTTAATTTCCGGATGCTTGATTAGGTAATTCATCGCGGTAACGATTTCCGCAATCCCAGCTTTATCATCAGCACCAAGGAGTGTTGTCCCATCCGTAGTGATAAGCGTTTTACCTATATACTCTTTTAGCTCAGGGAAGTCTTTCGGTGATAGAACAATATTTTGATTTTTATTAAGTGTGATATCACCGCCATCATAATTCTCGACGATTTGAGGCTTTACATTTTTCCCGGTAAAATCAGTAGCCGTATCCACATGGGCAAGGAAACCAATAGTTGGGACCTCTTTATCTGTATTTGCAGGAAGGGTGGCGAATAAATAACCATTTTCGTCAAGGGTTATATCTTCCATCCCAATTTCCTGCAATTCATCTTTTAAAAGATTTAAGAGGTCAAATTGCTTTTCAGTAGAGGGGCATGTTGGACTGTTTTCATCGGATTGGGTATCAATTTTAACATATGTAAGAAATCGTTCAACTAATTCTTTTTTCATCAAATTCATCTCCTTCTGTCTTCTTATTATAGCGAAAGTTCGATTAATCAACAAAAAGTTATTCAAATTTTCTCTCGGTTACTAATTTCATTTTGGAGTGGATTTATTTATTTTGCGCATTCTTATATAATGGGATGGTAAGAAAGAAGGGAAGATATTAACCATGTTTACGATAGGAAGCCGCACAGTTAAAACAGCGATAGGTGCTATGATAGCCTTGGTTATTGCTCAAGTTCTATCATTGGAAAACACGGCCACTGCTGCAGTTATCACCTTATTAAGTGTTCAAAGTACACAGCGCAGAAGTATACAAATTGCTTGGCAGCGATTTGCTGCTTGTATCCTTGGGATTTTATTGGCTGTCTTAATATTTGAAGGGTGTGCTTATACAGCTGTAGGGGTTGGAGTGCTGTTGTTTATTTACATACCGGTTATGGCCAAGCTCGGTCTCCAGGACGGTATTGTACCTGGTTTTGTCATCATTATGCAATTGTACATATCACAGAATATTACGTATGAGCTTATTTTAAACCAAATCTGTATCGTTGCGATTGGTATTCTGGTAGCTCTTTTATTCAATTTATATATGCCAAGTGTAGAAGGCGAAATTAAGAAAATTTCAAAAGAACTTGAGGGGAATTTTAAAGTGATTTTTCTCCAGTTCGGTCGGTTCATTCGAAAAAAAGAACGTGTATGGAATGATGAGTATATCATTAAAACAAAGAAGTTAATCGATGAAGGAATGGGTTTAGCCAAGAGAAGTGAGGAGAATAATTTTTTCAAAAGAGACTCCTATTATTTACAATATTTCACAAAAGTCCATCAGCAATTTCAAATCGTAGAGCGAATGGTCCCCTTAATCATTCAATTGCCGACAACATTTGAACAAAATGAAATGGTTGCTGAATTTGTCGATGATTTAGGAACAAATATGGAAGATCGAAATCGTCTGTTATTAAAATTACAGGAACTAAGAGGTGAGTTCGAACAAATGGACTTACCGAAAACAAGGGAAGAGTTTGAAACGCGTGCAGCATTATTAATTTTGATTAATAAAATTGAGCAATTTATCGAAATTGAACGATAGTGAAAGATCAATAACAAAGATAACGGGCTGTTTTTACATGAACAGTCCATTTTTATTGGGGTCAGTTTATAGACACTAGCGCCTCCGGTCGTAAACTTTCACAATACTCATGCAGCAATTTCCACCCATCCTCATATTTTTTAAAGCGTTGCACAAATAGCTTAGCAACATCTTTCTTTTCTCCATCCATTTCAAACGTAACCGAAAATATAATAATCATTTCATCTTTGGAAGCGGGTGTAATGTGCATGGTAGTGAAATTCCATTGAGGATTATGTCCGCAATATTGATCGAAAGCCTCTCCCCACCCTATGCAAGCTTCTTTATATCCCCAATCTGAAACGATACCATCTGCATTTGCCCATCGAACAGCTAGGTCAGGTGAAAGCTTTGAAATCATCAATTCAGTGTTACAGCTATTCCATATTGACTGAAATTCACGAAAGAATGAGTTAAAATCTTCCATTAATAATTGATTCAATTTGCTTCCTCCTTTGATTAAGGTAAGTATATATTCCTTGATAAAGTTATTCTATACATTGGATATATTTCCCTTTTTATTGATGAAGAAACTATTTTGTAATATGATTATGCATTAATCATTCGTTTCAGTTACGGCCGTTGTCTTAATTGGTATTAAACCAAATATGGTACCAGATAAAGTATTTGTTGCTAACCTCATAACTAACCTAGTGAATAAAAAAGAACTATTCTTTATGTCGAATAGTTCTTTTCATTCATCTTAGAAAATCTAATGCTATTTGATTGAATTTTGCGTGCTGATCCACATTACATACATGGCCGCAATTTTCGATTACCTTTAATTTCGAATGATTTTCATTTTTAATGTCATTTTTGACTGTATCTAGAAACATATAATCTTCTTTACCCATTACATATAGAGTTGGTATATTTACAGGTTCTTTTACTATATCAACATGTATTTCTTCTATCTGATCGACTAAGTCAAACCATCTGAGGAATTCCTTTTGATTCATTTTCTTTGCTTCCCTGATAAACATGCTTCTGGAATACTTATGATTTTTATTCGGCATTAGCACCCAAGCGAAAAAAGAATATAACCACATATATGGAACGAAATTTTTAATGAGTAAACCAATTTTTAACCAGAACTTTATTCGTTTGTTGTATGTGGTTATAGCTCCGGCCAGGATTGCTTTTTCTATCCTCTCCGGTGCTATTTTATACATTTTTTTAATCAATAAAGTACCCATTGATACGCCTATAAACGTTGCCTTTTTTATATTATTATAGTCAAGAACCTTGATAATATCATCGCAAAGTAATTCAAAGTTATATTTCTTATCTGTTTTACTTATTCTTGTCTTCCCATGTCCTCTTAAATCAATTAACAGCAGATTAAAGTGCTTTTTTAATACTTTAATCTGGTTCGCAAATATAGTAGAACTTCCTCCTATGCCGTGAATACATACTACCCACTTAGTGGAGGATTCATTTTTATACTCTCTATAGAATAACATCGCCACACTCCTCATTCCTCTAAAGTTGTATTCCCCTAAAAAGGAGTAAACATGTCAAAAAATATACGAGTATATAAATATTTGAAAAAAATATAAAAATATTCTCTGAGCTAGTCTACTGAAAAACAAATATTGCTTTTTAATTAATAGGCATAACAGTACTTTTTCATAAAAATAGTAACAAATATCCAAATAAAAGGAAACCGGAAAACGATGGATAGAAATAAGACCATTTAGAAGGCAAAGTAGTTTAAAAATAATATAGGACAAGCTTTGCTATTATTCAACAAATAGTGGTGTGTAGATTTAATTAATGTCAAAAAGGAACGAACGATTCATTCGTACTATCACTGACAATTAATTGAAAATGGTAAATAAATGGAATATACTGAAAGCGTTCACAAAATGAAAATATAAATGGAGGAAATTTAATGACTACTACCTTAAGTCCCAATGTTAGTCCGAAACTAGCAAATTTTTTAAAAGGCACAAAACAGTTATATGTAAATGGTCAATTTGTAGATTCAGTTTCCGGCAAAACGTTTGAAACGATGAATCCAGCTACAGGCGAAGTTTTGGCTGTGATTTCAGAAGCTCAGACTGAAGACATTGATTTAGCAGTCAAAGGGGCACGAAAAGCATTTGATCTTGGCCCATGGAGAACGATGAATGCTGCAGAACGCAGTCGTTTAATATATAAATTGGCAGACTTAATGGAGGAAAACAAGCTGGAATTGGCTCAGCTGGAAACATTGGATAACGGGAAGCCATTCCGTGAAACATCCAATGCAGATATTCCGTTAGCTATTGAACATTTCCGTTATTTTGCAGGTTGGTCGACTAAAATTACAGGACAAACCATTCCTGTTGCCGGTAACTTTTTTAACTATACTAAACATGAACCAGTGGGAGTGGTAGGGCAGATTATCCCATGGAATTTCCCATTATTAATGGCTGCCTGGAAACTTGGAGCAGCACTGGCTACCGGATGTACAGTTGTATTAAAACCAGCAGAAAATACGCCACTTTCTGCCTTATATTTGGCAGAACTCATTAGTGAAGCCGGATTTCCGGATGGAGTTGTCAATATTGTACCAGGCTATGGTCAAACGGCCGGACAACCATTGGTTGATCATCCAATGGTCGATAAAATCGCTTTTACAGGATCTACAAAAGTAGGGAAGCAAATTATGAAATCAGCTGCTGACACACTAAAACGCGTAACATTGGAACTTGGTGGCAAATCACCGAATATCATCCTTCCAGATGCAGATTTATCGAAGGCAGTTCCAGGTGCGCTAATGGGAATCATGTTCAATCAAGGACAAGTTTGTTGTGCAGGAAGCCGTTTATATGTTCAAAAGAAAATGTATGATAATGTCGTCGCTGATTTAATATCCTGTGCCAAGGATATTAAACAGGGGAATGGCTTAGAAGAAGATACAACGATGGGACCGCTTATTTCCTCTCAACAGCAATCCCGAGTTAAAGGATATATCGACAAAGGTGTTGAAGAGGGGGCAGAAGTATTATTTGGGGGCGATATTCCTTTCGATAAAGGATATTTTATATCGCCGACTATATTTGCTGATGTAAATCATAGTATGACCATCGCGAAGGAAGAAATATTTGGGCCTGTTGTAGCGGCCATGCCATTTGATGATATCAATGATCTCGTCCAAAAAGCAAATGACAGCCACTATGGATTGGCTGCCGGAGTTTGGACGCAGGATTTGAAAAAAGCCCACGAGATTGCTCATAAATTACAAGCAGGGACTGTATGGGTGAATACGTATAACACATTCGATGCGGCTTCCCCATTCGGAGGATATAAACAATCCGGTATCGGTCGTGAAATGGGGAGCTATGCTTTAGAAAATTACACAGAAGTGAAGAGTGTCTGGATTAATATGGACTAAGGATGAGTGAGTGTAATAGACTTTGAGTTTGGGCAGTGTGGTTAGGATGGTAACCACACTGTTTCTTTGACTTTTTCTGGTCAAAAAGCCCCGTGAAAGTCAGAGTAGTATCTGATTTTTATGGAGTCATTTAACTAACGGTTAGCTTTTCTTTAGAGAATGATCAGTTTGAATTTCTGATAGGTCATTTAAATTAACCTGTCCTTGCATAATTTGGTATAGGTGCAATAATCCTGCTGATCAGGACTAAATCATTTCTCTCTAAATCCAATTAACTTTGTCAGCAGTACCTGAATAATTATGTTTGTAACCAAAAAAGAAACTCGTCAGCATGGACGAGTTTCTTTTTTTGTCTATATTATTTTGCTCCTCATTTAGAGCGTTATTATTTTTAAAACTGTACTCAGTAGCAATATGCTTTAAAAGTAATCAGGTACAGTCAGATCAGACGATAATAATCGTTACATCTATATTCCCACGTGTTGCCTTTGAGTAAGGGCAAACTTGGTGCGCCTTTTCTGCATATTGTTTAGCCTCTTCCTTATCTAATTCAGGGATAGAGACATCTAAACGAACAGCCAGTTTAAATCCGCCGTCTTCTTCATCCTTGCCAATCGTTACATTTGATGTCACGGTTGTGTCCACTTTTTTTCGATCTTTACGCAATACAAGGTTTAATGCACCGTCAAAGCAAGCTGCATAGCCTGCTGCAAATAGTAATTCCGGGTTTGCAGCCTGTTCTCCGCTTCCTCCCATTGCTTTTGGTTGTCTCACATCTAAATTAATAATTCCTTCTTCGGATTTTACATGTCCTTCGCGGCCGCCGGTAGCTGTGACTGCTGCTGTATATAATGGTTCCATCCTATCCACTCCTTATTAAATGATATATAGCACTTTTCCCTGTTTCTGTTTTATTAAACAGCGGTGAAAGAAAACATGATTAAAAAATATATAGGCATTCCCTATTATCTCTATTATAGAAATAAAAATAAGTGTGGATTATATGGGGAACAGTGAGTGTGGACATGGAGACATAAATACTAACTATTTTAAGATGAGTCAGGTTAATCGGTTGAGGTAGCTACGCTCGAGGCAGTTCATAAAAAGGGGTACTCATTACTATTTCAATGTTATGAAGGTGGGTAGAGAACCATAAATATATCTATATCCAGCTCAGAAGTCATTTGAAAATCACATTGTTTATTTGTACGGCGTCACAGCCGCAGGGCATATTTATTTCTTATGAGTCGGTTCCTGATGGAGTCAGGGAATTTAAAGAGGAGCTTGGTCTACATATTATTTCATATAATCAACTCACTAGTCTTGGTAGGATCCCTAATATAATAGAAAGCGAGACAATCACTGTACATGAATTAAGTCCTGTTTTTCTTAATGAAAGGACAGATTAAGTGGAGATTGAGGGGTTTAAGCTTAATTATAGTGGGAATATTCTGATTTAGGGACACGATTAATAAAATTTAAATCGTCCTATATTCCCGGAAATAGTTGAATGTGTAGCAAAAACTATTCGTTTTAGAAAAGGATAAACAAAACAGCTTTCTTTACTCAAAAGAAGCTGATCAGAAGGTTATTATATTTAAGATACTATCATTTAATCTGTTCTATGAATTTATCAATTTTCATGTTTGATTTATAAGTGATATTGGAAGCAATCCTATGTCTGTAACCGGGAGTCAAGTGATTATTTTTAGAAGCATTCCAAAAGTTTCGTTACTTCTGGGATGTCTTTATTTCATAGTTATGATGAGTAGGGTGGAAGAATAAAACTTCATTCTACATCAGTGTAAAATATTTTGTCAATAATAAATTTGTGAATTTATGAGAAAAATGTTATAATTATATTATTAATTGCTTTTTTAATTCGTATTTAAATTTATACCGGACTTTATGGGAAATGGAAGTTAGATACATTTTTTATCCTTTTTTGACTCAAACAGTTTTGTAAGCTTTAAAGTAAGTTAGTTGAATAAAATGATCAGTATCCTATTTATTAGTAACCGAGTTTTTATTACAAGGAGGACTTGAATAATGGATTTAATCAATAAGAAAGTTACACACGAACGTTTTGGTGAAGGTACGATAGTTAAGCATAATGAATCTACTGTTGAAATACATTTCGAATCAGAAAACAAAATGTTTGTTTTCCCTGATGGTTTTGGAAAGCACTTAAAACTACATGATGAGAGTGATGCTAATTCACTTGAAGAAATATTGCAAATTAAGGAAAATGAACGATTAGAGGAAGAATCGACAAAAGAAGAAGAAAAAAAACTGCAACGTAAAAAACAGGAACTTAACTTAGAACATGAAAAACTTATGAAACATCATAAACTACATCCTGAATCACAAATGGTATTTTGGTGTGATACAGAAGAACAGAGCAGTGCCTTATCAGAGTGGAAGGTGTTTTCAGGCGTTATAAAAAGTGGTACAAACAAGGGGAAGCCAAACAAGCCGATTCGCTTGCAACGAAATAGTGCTGTCCTTTTAACAGCAAGAGATTCCAGCATGTCTGAAAAAGACAGACGTATCATAGGTGTCTATATGGTACATGAAAAATTTATCGGTAAGCTTTGTGAAGATGGATATATTCCTGCTCATTCAAAATACCGACTTCAACTAACAGAACAGGAATCAGATCAATTGCTTTTCTGGGAATATTATGTGAATGAAAAATCCCCGGAAAAAGTGACATGGAATACAGGTAAATACCGTTATTTTGACAATGCATGGATGGCTCAAATTTTGCTTGATATCATTTCTTTAAAAACAGACCCAAATGAACGAGAGCTGGCACAACAATTTTTTGAATATTTTTGTAAAATGAATAAGATAACAGAACAAGAGTTACCAAAGCCTAATGGCGCAATAATGCGTACTTAGATAGTAGTCCAAGTTTAGTTAAAGACTAAAAAAACGGAATCTGTTTCATTAAGATAAAACAATCTAAGATAATTAAACCCGCCAGCATTACGTGCGTTATTATATCCACTCCACACATGTGTAGTGCGTGGTACAGTTTTAAAAAGGTATAGTTTGAATAAAAGTGCCCTAATCTAGAACAGAGATTTGGGCATTTTTGTATACCGATAAAAAATCTGGGTGACAAACAAAGTGAAAGAATAAACTAATTTTTTTGGGTTATATAATTCGTTAGGTATTGTATTAAAATGGTGATAAAGAAGTAAGTATAATCAATTCTCTAAAAGGTGAGTAGGTACTGCTGGGTCGATACTTACAAAGAAATTAACTATACTCACGAGTATAAGACCTTATTTGGATGAACAAGAGTAATTTTATAATAGAGTAGATATTCTGTTTATTTGACCTAATTTCCTTTCCTATTTTACCTTGAAATAGTGGATGTATCGAATAATGCAGAAAGAGGGATGACTAATGATTGGTGCCGTTATAGGTGACATTGTTGGATCTCGTTTTGAATTTAATAATCATCATAGTAAGGAATTTGAGTTCTTTACTGAAGATTGCCGAGTTACGGACGACAGTATTATGACCCTTGCGATTGCTAAGGCCCTTATGGAGACAGAGAAGGTCATTCAACCTTCTGTTCATGGAAGTATGTATGATTGTAAAGATTTGCTGGAGAGATTGTCCACTACCTATATGCAAGACATGGGACGTAAATATCCAAATTGTGGATTTGGCGGGATGTTTTTTAAATGGATATTCAAGGAGAATCCCGAACCTTATAACAGTTTTGGAAACGGGGCAGCGATGCGAATAAGTCCTGTAGGTTTTTTAGCAAGGACGGAGAGCGAAGCTAGGGAGCTATCTGAAATTATTACCGGGACAACACATAATCATGTAGAGGGAATAAAAGGGGCAGAGGCTACCGCTGTTGCTATATTTATGGCGAGACGTGGATTTACCAAAAATGATATACAAAACAAGATTAACGAATATTACTATCCAATAGATTTCACAATCGATGAAATTAAAGGTACATACCACTTTAATGAGACATGCCAAGGTACTGTACCGCAAGCTATAGCAGCCTTTTTAGAATCTTCTTCTTTTGAAGATGCTATTCGTACCGCCATCTCAATCGGGGGTGATAGTGATACAATTGCAGCCATTACTGGTTCTATTGCAGAAGCGTATTATGGAGTTCCTGAAGCTCTTAGAGAAAAGGCGTTATCTTATTTAGATAGTGAACTGCTGGCCATTTATGATGAATGGTCCACTTTTATAAAAAGTGCATACGCTCCTGGTAAGTTTAAAGTGCTGACGAAATACATCGGGAAATTATGTGATGCTGATTCGTTTGGTGAATGGTTTATTAATAAGGAGAACGATGGCACACAGGAAAACACATTTTATATGCCATATGTTCTGTTCAATGAGCTCGTACATTCATTTATTCAGGAGTTCTATCAGTTCTCCGAAAGCCATCCTGAATACGAATTAACTGAGTACAGGTCTATTTTGGAGAAAAATGGTCTCGCATGGGATGGTGATTCTATGCGTAATGCTGACCTGGCTTCTCTAGATTCCCAATGTATCCTTGCACTAATTATGGGTACCATACGAGCAGATCGTTTCTATGAAGGCACATTGCTACGCTTCTTTGAGGATGGTTTTATTGTAAACTGGTTAAAGAGGCTTGAGACTATTGATAAAAATAAAGAGTAAGGTATTCTATTTCTAAATGATACACAAAAGGACGTCATTCATCATTGCAACAGTTTTCTGTGATAGAAAAGATATGATAGCGGGGGATGATGAAGGTCAAAGTATTTATGATTCAATTAGCAGAAAAAGAGGAGAGACCCTCGTTTGAAGAGGTAGTGGATTAGATATTCATGTATACACATACAATAGGAGAATCTTAATAGAGTAGCATTCCTATCAGACCATAAAACAGATATGCTGCTCTTTTTATTGACACCTCCTATCTTTTTGTTCTTTTTATAGTCCATCTACCGTTATATTGTCTTCTGAATCACCAAGATCTTCCCTGAATTCCATTGAAACAGGTAACAAATGAGTCGAATTCTTTTTCATAACCGGTGACGAATGCCGGTATTGAAATCGGGAGGATACAATTTCAATAACATTAACTAATGAGCTTGCTATCTTTCTTTTTATTAAGAAATAACAATGGCATACTTTTTTTCCTCTTCTTCTTCATCAAATATAAAAGCAAAGTTAAGTGTCACATCGATTCCATCTTCTGTTAACCAATTAAAGGGATGGATAGTAGGATTGGCCCTATTTGTCACCCGTGTTTTAGGATTACTTTACGTTCAAACGTGCTGAATGCTTCTTCAAGTCCGTGTTCCTGGAAATTGTATTCCTGTATTAAGTGATTACTTAATAAGGGCCAGCTGTAAAATTCAATCATGATTCAGACTCCTTCTTAGATTATCAAATTATTATAAGGGGTGTTCGAAGAATAAACAAATTCTACGGGTAGTTGTGATCCCTGAGGAATGGTGCTCCTGTTTTGGCTAGTGTAATGATGAAATTTCACCATAAATATTTTAATTTTGCTGGGAGGGAAAAGAGTGAATAACTATCTTTTGGCAGTCATGAGTGTTTCATTTATTATGGTGATTATTGGTTGTTCAAATGAAAGCTATTCATCTGATGAAGCAATGACTAGAGGAGATATTGTTATCCAATCAGAGGTGGAGAATTTCGAAAGATTCGATGATTTTTTACAGAATCTATCCAAAAATAAAGGGGACACAATAAGAATAACCGGCTATACTCACGAAGGTGACCCTATATTCGTAGATTTAGAATATGATGGAAAGGTTATTCAATATACGCATGATAATACGCATGATGATTACGCAGGAGATAACAATAAAGGGATAGAGAAAGATGTATGCACGGAAATAATTGAGAAGGAAGATGAGATAGGATACATAGAATTTATTTTAACAGGTTGTGCGGAATATGATAAAAGCCTAATGCGTATTGAGGAAGAAAATGTGAAGATTCCATAAACTGAGACTGCACCTTGAAATAGTGAATAATTGCAGGTGCAGCTCTTTTTTGTCAGGAGACCATTAGGGAATCCCTATATTTATCCTATATTAATAGTTTTAAGAACCGAACTCTTTTTTTAATTCCGCCCCCAAAAATTTGGCCAGCTCCAGCATCCCATATTGGTTAGCTTCTATTTCCGCATCGGAATTGTAATTGGTATTTGTATTGATATCATACGTATAAATTGTTCCATCTTGATCACGGATAAATTCAATTCCGGCGATGTCAATACTTACTGATGCGAGAAATTTTTCGTATTCTGAAATGATCGGTTCATTAAAATCTTTGATAATTTCAAACTGTGGCCTAGTCTCTGCTTGTTCTCCGACTGGGCAAAATAAGTCCTCTATTTGACATGCATCGGCCGGACACAATTCGAAACCTTTTGATGTATCTACACGGACAGCGTATAGAAATTTCCCTCCGATAAACTCGCATCTTGTTATAGAAGAATCCGGGGATAGGATATATTCCTGTATGAGGGTAATCCCGTCGACAGGCTCTTCAAAAATAGGGCTGTTTACATATTCCTCGAGAGCCTCTACAGATTGGAATAACTGTACACCAAGACCTTTGCCAGCTCGGTTATGTTTAGTAATAAAAGGTGTTTTTCCTAATTTTTTAGCGGCCTCAATGATATGTTCCCGACCGACAGCTGCAATCGTGGCAGGTGTTTTAATACCGGCCGCTTGAAGGGACGTATATTGATTAATTTTGCTGACTTCCATTCCTAACGCTTTTGAGCCATTAAATACTTTTCGATTATGACGTTCCAGCCAGTTGATTACGCCACTTGCCAGTTCTGGAGCGTAACGGTGACCTCTTGTATGAGAAGAAGCGCTCATACGATTGTAAAAAATTCCTTCAGGAGGTGTTTCTGTCAAATTGACAATGCCTTCTGCTAAATGCCAATTTTTATATGGGAGATTTAACTCTTCCAATCTGTTGATTAAATGATTTGTCCAATCATCATTTTCGTGAATTATATGTATGTGCGCCATTATAGAATCACCTTCTGATTTTCGTTATTTTATGTAAATCATACCATTCCGCTTGGAAAATGGTCAATTCTTGAAATTCAGAAAAATAATTGTTGCAGTGGAAAAACGTTTTGGCAAAGTTTATACTGTTGAGTGAGAAAGAATTTAAAAGGGAGATAACATGCCAAATTTTTCGCCATACAGATATTTTTCAAAAAAAGACTGGTCTAACTTGCGATTTAATACACCAATGACATTAACTCAGTCAGAAATAGAAGAACTACAGGGTGTTAATGAAAAACTTTCTGTCGAGGAAATTACAACGATTTATTTACCGTTAACCCGTTTATTGAATTTATATGTTAATTCATCACAAATGCTGCACACTGTCACAGACACTTTCTTTGGAAATACGACAAGAAAAGTGCCTTATGTAATCGGAGTGGCAGGCAGTGTAGCTGTAGGGAAAAGTACAACTGCCCGAATTATTCAGGCTCTACTGTCCCGTTGGCCTAATACTCCACAGGTGGAGCTCATTACAACAGATGGCTTTCTTTATCCCAATGCTGTGCTCGAGGAAAAAGGGATAATGGATAAAAAAGGATTTCCTGAAAGTTATAATACGAAGGAGCTCATTAAGGTTTTATCCAGAATTAAAGCGGGCCATCCAAAAGTGAAAGCACCAATTTATTCTCATTTGTACTATGATATCTTGCCAAACCAATACACAGTTATTAAGCAGCCCGATATTGTGATTGTAGAAGGAATTAACGTCCTGCAGACGCCTAAACAAGACGATCACAATCCGAGTGTTTACGTATCTGATTTTTTTGACATTTCGATTTATGTCGATGCCAAGGAAAATGATATTTTTAATTGGTATGTTGAACGTTTTAAAACGTTGCGTAAAACAGCATTTGCCAAACCAGAATCATATTTTCACCGCTATACTGATTTAACGGATGAAGAAGCAGACCATATTGCAACAAATATTTGGAATACAATAAATAAAATCAATCTAGATTTAAATATAGCTCCGACAAAAAACAGAGCGAATATTATTCTGGAGAAGGATTCTGATCACTCTATTTCCTCGGTAAAGTTGAGGAAAATATAAAACAAATATTTCCATATGAGTGGAATGAATAATGGCAACTGAAAAGAAAAAATGATTAATGGAGAATTATATAGACTAGGAAGACGAGGAGCTTCTAAATGACCGTCTTCGAGCAAGAAAGCTTACAAGATTATATAGCCAGACAATAGAAATGGATTATGCTGAGCGAAACGCTTTATTAAAAAATGCTTGGTTCCACAGGTGAAAATGGTAGATAGAACCGACTATTCGATGTGATTATGGTTACAATATTCATGTGGGTGAAAATATTATGCTCATTTTGATTGTATTATTTCAAATATTTGTAAAGTCCGGTGTCAAAATTGTATGCTTGGCCAGGTGTGTATATTTATACTGCCACGCATCCATTCAATGCACAGTGAATGGATACCTGGCATAGAATATGGGCAACCGGTTACAATAGGTGACATTGTATGTATTGGTGGACGAGCGGTTTTATTAATCCAGGTGTGACAATTAGTAATAACATTTTGCTTCTGGGGCTGTAGTTACGAAAGATTTCCCTGATCATGTAGCGGTAGGTGGTAACCCAGTCCTAATAATTAAACAAATAGTTGAAAAATCCGATTTTGCGCCATATGTGTAAGTAATTCTGCATACTGAAAAAGTTGAGTGAATCCTGCCTTACTCTTTAAAGTGAGACTACACCTACACATAAATAAGATGAAGAACAAGAATAGGTAGAATAATTTTGTGGATTTTAGAAGAAGAGTTCACATTTACTGGATGCTTTTGATAAAATTTAAATAATAGTTTAAGATAAAGTAACCATTGTTCTAAAAGGAAAAGATTTAAATAAAGTACATATACAAATTGAGGATGTGAAGAATGAAGAAACAAATACCAAATCTCATGACTTTAGGAAACTTATATTGTGGTTATCTTTCCATTTCTTATATAATCAGCGGCGATGTACGAAATGCGACGATACTCATTTTTATTGCGTTGATGCTTGATGCGCTGGATGGGAGAATGGCAAGAATTTTAGGGGTAGCTGATGATATGGGCAAGCAGCTCGATTCATTGGCTGATATTGTATCCTTTGGGGTGGCTCCAGCCTTTTTGGCTTCTTATACATATTTAATCGATTTTGATCCATATGGACTATTGATTGCTGGATTATTCCCTCTTTTTGGATGCTATCGACTTGCGAGATTTAATATTACGCCTGCTGAGGAATCATTAAAGCATTTTAAAGGAATCCCTATTACATTTGCCGGGGGACTTGTTGCATTTTTAGTGTTATTGGAGAACTGGATTCATGTCAGCATTTTTATTATTATTTTCTTTGGTTTGGCGATCTTGATGGTCAGTACGATTAAAATTCCGAGCTTCAAAAAAGTGAAACTTAACTATTATACGGTCATTATAACTTTATTCCTATTGTATATGTTTTACCTTATTGCGAAATCAGGATTTAAGAGTGTTCCTGAATTTTTCTATGTAGCTATTGCTATTTATATTTTCTTTATCGTTGCGAGATATATTAAAGGGAAAACACCTAAATTTCGCATCAAAAAAACAAGAACGATTCGAGTTAGAAAAAAGAAAATTAAGAAATTGAAAAAATAAGGATCGCAATTCAAAACTGCTATCGTTTGTACATTTGGATTTTCATTTGCAGGATCCCAAGTGTTTTTAGCTGGTTAGATGATAAAATGGACATCTGTTTCATATTAAAGTAAAAAGTGGCCAGCTTTCAGACTAATGTTTTAAAAGGACTGCCACCATCTGCGGTTTATGCACTCCAAATGTCGGATTTAAATTCTGACTTTTGGGGTGTTTATTTATGGCTAAATAGCGTGAGGTAAGAAGGGTGATTTTTAAATAAGGTTAAACTTCAAAATCAATAGATTGAATCTTGCAAAATTAGAAAGAATTAAGAAAGCATAAACCAAAGATATCCTATTAAACATTCTATCTATTGCACGATATAGAAAGATACCGAATGTTTGACAGCAAAAGTGAAGGTAGGTATTTAAATGAATTCATTTTTAGCATTAGTGAATTACTTGAAACCATACAAATTAATTGTATGGCTTGGCCCCCTATGTATGGTTGTGGAAGTAACCATGGATTTGCTTCAGCCGACCATCATGCAAACCATTATTGATAAAGGAATAGCTACCAGTGATAGCCGATATGTAGTAAGCATGAGCATACTTATGCTGCTTTCTGCGATTATAGGCCTGTTTGGGGGAATGGGCAGTACGATTTTCAGTACACGGTCAGCTATTCATTTTTCAACTGATCTCCGCAGGGATGTCTTTGAACAAATTAATTACTTTTCCGGTGAAAACACGGATAAATTCGGTACTGGTAAACTGATCACGATTATGACAAACGATATTACCGCTGTACAACAAGCGGTTATGATGACATTACGAATCTTTGTACGTGGCCCTATCATGTTTTTTGGCAGTATTATTATTGTATTTTTCACAGCAAGAGAGTTATTTCCCATTCTATTGTTGGTTGTGCCTCTACTGACCATTTTGATCGTTTTATTTACAGTAAAGGCAGGGAAACTCTTCCATTTCGTACAGAAAGCAATAGACCGAGTCAATACTAAATTGCAGGAAAACCTAGCAGGAATTCGCGTGATCAAAGCATTCGGAACACAGGATCATGAAATGAAGCAATTTCAAAAAGTAAATAAAGAGTTAACGGCAGTGAATATCCGCGCTGACCAACTCATTATGGGTTTAATGCCGATTTTGTTGTTTATCGTTAATATGGGAATTGTAGCTGCCATCTGGATGGGTGCCATTAAGGTCGATAATGGGAGCTTGAATGTGGGAGTAATCGTAGCGTTTATTAATTATTTAACGATCATTATGAACTCCCTAATGACCAGCAGTAATGTTCTCATGCAAATTACACGAGCATTTCCATCGGCTGGGCGAATTGTAGATGTATTAAATACAGAACAAGACATTAAACAACCTGAACATCCGCTTGTTCCCATACTGGAAAAAGGAACTCTGGAGTTTAAAAATGTGAGCTTTAGTTACAGTAAAAATGGGGAGAGGGTACTTTCTAATGTATCCTTTCATGTGTCAAGCGGGCAAACTCTTGGAATAATTGGAGGCACGGGAAGCGGAAAGACTACGTTAGTTAAATTATTGCCAAGACTTTATGACGTAGATGAAGGCGAAATCCTAATGAATGGAATAAATATAAAACAGATCGATATAGAGAAGTTACGTCAATCGATCGGATTTGTTCCTCAAAAAGCATTGTTATTTTCCGGTACGATTAAACGTAATTTAAGCCATGGTAAACCGGATGCAACGATGGAAGACATGATAGAAGCTTTAAGAAATGCTGAGGCTCTTCAGTTTGTAAATCAGTTGGATCCAGAATTTGCATATGAGCTCATGCAAGGAGCAACTAATTTATCGGGAGGTCAAAGGCAAAGACTTTCACTGGCACGTGCATTCATTCGAAAGCCTTCAATCATGATATTGGATGATTCTACTTCAGCGGTGGATGCGATATCGGAAAGTCGTATACGAAAAGTACTACTGAATGAGTATCCTGATTCAACAAAAATCATTATTTCTTCTAAGCTTTCATCTATAAAATACGCAGATCAAATTTTGGTTTTGGAAGATGGAAAAGTGACGGGGCTTGGCAGCCATAATGAGCTGTACCATACCAACGAACTTTATCGTGAATTATGTGGCATACAGGGTGAGCAGGAGGTGAGCTATTGATGAGCCAGCATACTAAAAATCAGAAACAACTGAATATGAGACCAGGTCACA
This sequence comes from Bacillus sp. z26, assembly GCF_058313635.1. Lineage (NCBI taxonomy): Bacteria > Bacillati > Bacillota > Bacilli > Caryophanales > Bacillaceae > Bacillus > Bacillus sp. z26. The sequence continues at coordinate 178,863 of NZ_JBZFQM010000002.1, read as the reverse complement.
TACATTCTTTTGGACCTAAAAGCAAAGCAACACATCAAAAAGAAACGATCCTTAGAATATGGTCCTACCTAAAAAGGAGGAAATTCAGCCTGCTTGCAACCATCGTTTGCGTACTCTTTTCGACAGTACTCAGTTTACTGGGTCCCTATTATATCGGTATCACAATTGATGAATATGTACTTGTTAAAGATGTTGATGGTTCCATTCGAATGGCTGTGCTGTTAGCGGGTATCTATATAGCAGGTGCTGTCATCACTTGGCTGCAGCAAAACTTGATGATTCATATTTCCTTAAAAACAATTCGTACCATTCGCGAGGAGTTATTCTCTACATTACATACACTTAGCCTGCGATTCTTTGATAAACGGTCGTCAGGTGATTTAATGAGCAGGGTAACAAATGATATTGACAATTTAAATAGTGCATTAAGCCAAAGTGTAGTCCAGATTTTATCTTCGTTACTGACTATAATTGGGGTTTCTATTGCTATGTTTACCTTAAACTGGATGCTGGCAATTGTCTCATTTCTTGTGATTCCGATTATGATCCTGACATCTAAAAAAATCATCCAGGTAAGCAGTAGTAATTACGCCAAGAGGCAGAGAAACTTAGGTAATCTGAATGGTTATGTGGAAGAAGTAATTGGTGGTAAAGAAGTCGTTACTCTCTTCGGACAGGAACAGGAGACCATCAAAGAGTTTAAAAAGATCAATGAAGAGTTGCGTGAATCAGCCATACTTGCTGATACATATGGTGGATTCCTGGGTCCGGTCAATAATTTCATCAATAATCTGGGTCTCAGTTTGATTATTGGAACCGGGGCCATATTATCAGTTCATGAACTAACAACAATCGGTGTAATCGCTGCTTTTGTCACATATTCAAGATTGTTTTTCAGGCCGATTAATCAATTATCCAATTTAATGAATACGATACAATCTGCTATTGCTGGGGCAGAACGTGTATTTGAAATTATGGATGAAATACCTGATTTACAGAATAATCACGGGGCTTTGCCTGCCACTTCTATTAAAGGATACATCCAATTTAAAGATGTTCGATTTGGATATGAAAAAGAGAAGGAAATCATTAAGGGCATATCGATGGAAGCAAAAAGGGGGCAAACAATTGCTTTGGTAGGTCCAACCGGTTCAGGAAAAACGACTATTATTAATCTATTATCCAGGTTCTATGATCGATTAAGCGGTGAAATTCGAATTGACGGGAGACTAATAGAAGATTATTTAATAGAAGATTTAAGAAAAAGGATAGGAATTGTCCTTCAGGAGACGTATTTGTTTTCTGGGACAATCATGGAGAACATCCGTTATGGGAAGCTGGATGCTACGGATGAAGAAGTTATTCGAGCTGCAAAGATCGCAGCTGCCCATCAGTTTATTAAACATTTACCAAATCAATACCAGACAGTTATTACTTCGGGTGGAATCAATTTAAGTCAGGGACAAAGACAGCTAATCTCAATTGCGAGGGTAGTTTTAGCAGATTCAGATATTTTAATATTAGATGAAGCTACTTCAAGTATAGATACACGGACAGAAATAGCCATCCAAAATGGGTTGAAAAACTTAACTAAAGGCCGGACTACATTTGTGATTGCCCACCGATTGAAAACAATAGAGAATGCTGATTGTATATATGTGATAAATGATGGATTAATAGTTGAACACGGGAATCATCAAGAGCTTATTCGTAATAAAGGTTTTTATTACGGGCTATATGAGAGCCAATTCACGACTTAAATACAATTTAAAAGGAGAGCAACGGATTTCATTGCTGTTGCTCTCCTTTTTTGTCAGCTATTTTCTTTTTCGTCTTATTCGCATATTCATCAGGATATAAATGACAATCAGCACAGCAGTACTTCCGCTAAGAATGAAGTACATAGTTAAAAGCTCCACTTTATCTCCGAAGAAGTATAAATTACAGTCAACCGTATCTTTGAATGCCTCCACGACTTCCGCAGGGAAGCCTTGAGATTCCATCTCCCGAAACACACCATCGAGGGAATGGTTACGTAGAAGTGAGGTGCCATATGTGCCTGGCAAAAAGGAAATGACCTTTTGCAGACCGTCGCTGAACTGAGAAATAGGCATATATGCTCCACAGATGAAGCCGTAACCTGCACTAATGATGGTTCCAACCGCAGACATTTGTCCTTGAGAGGACAAAAAGAAATTGATAATGGAAGAAAGGGCAGTACCAAATATCACAAGCAGAAAGATATCCAGAAAAATAAATAGGACATCTGATACCGATAAATACCATCCTACCCAGGATAGATAGAGAAAGCAGGCACACATAGCAACAAGAGATATTAAAAGTGTAGTTAGTGCGGTGGAAATATAGTACCCTATTGCTAATTTGGACGGTTTTACCGGTGTAATGGTTAAATCATTTCTTGCCCCTGTCACCTTATCCTGTACCATCAACATATTCGAACAGAAGGCTACGGTTACGCAGGATACTGCTAAGAGGGAAGAAAAAAGCTGACCGCCCACCAATCCGTTTAGTAAATCATCAGACACTTTAAAACCTTTAGGGATTGCCGATAGGAAACTGTCATGATAGACATTTGCAAGGAAGGTCATATAAAGCACTAACAGGATTATTGGTGTGATGAGTGACGTAAAGAACATCCCTTTATCCTTGAAAAATATTTTGCTATTACGTTTTACAAGAGCGTTCAAGGCAGTCATTTTTCTCCACCTCCAAGTAATGTTTTGCCTGTTACGGCAAGGAAAACATCATCCATCTTGCCTTTGGTAATCTCATAATCAGTGAATATTTCAGGGTGTTTAAGGATAAGTTCAGTTGCGACAGTTGTATTAGGTATGTCGATGCGAAAAGCATCTTTTATAGACTCATAGGGTTTATTTAAAATTTTTATCTGCTGCTCGTTTAACCCATAGAGGGTAATATAATCTCGAGTATATGTATTTTTAAGTTGATGTGGTGTCCCTTCAGCGGTAATCACCCCATTGTCGAGAATAATAACATAATCGGCATCTGCTGCTTCTTCCATATAATGTGTAGTAAGAAAAATCGTCATATTCTGTTCTTGTCGCAGTTTGGTCATGACATTCCAAAGGATCTTTCTCGTCTGGGGATCAAGGCCAGTGGTTGGTTCGTCAAGAATGAGAATCTTAGGTTTATGGAGCAGTGCACGAGCAATGTCAATTCGTCGCCGCTGTCCGCCGGAGAGTTTGCCGACGGGACGTTTTAGAAGTTCGCTAAAGTCAAGAAGGTTGGACAGCTCAGAAAGTCGAGTTTTAAATGTATTGCCGGTAATACCGTATAGTGCCGCACGGCTTTCAAGGTTATCTTTAACCGACAAGTCCTTATCTAATACGGAATTTTGGAAGACTACACCTATATCTTTTTTAATTTTGTCAACATTTCGATCCAAATCAGCCCCATCGATTATCACTTTGCCTGCGTCTTTTTCAAGCTGTCCGCAAATAATAGAAATGGTTGTACTTTTGCCAGCGCCATTGAGTCCTAAAAAGGCGAACAATTCCCCTTCTTTTACACGAAAGCTCAAATTCTGTACTGCTTTAACCTTACCGAAGTATTTACACAATTGATTTATTTCAATTACATTGTTCATCTCTTCTCTGTCCTCCTTCATTGAATTCTTATTCAGGTTTCTTCGGATGACGTGACTGTACGATTCGTCTGCAACTCCTGCAGTTATGGGAAACAAATCGATGGGAATAGTGCAATGTAACCTCCGAAATAACACTCTTTGTTATCTTCCAAATTAGTATGGAAATTACATGTTTATACCTTAATTTTATCATTATTCAGAATTATCGAAAGGGTTGGTAATATATGTTTTTATGTCAATTTAATGGAATAAATAAAAAGTTTGAAGTTACGATAGTAAGAGAATCATGTAAAAACACCTGTTCTCATTATTAAGAAGGTTATGCATACACAACGCTTTGGAAAGTAGATTATGACAGAGAATTGGTCACGTAGTATCAGCTACGGGATTATTGATAAGGAGCCATGGAAAAAGATAGTTAGTAAACATGAGTGTTAACATCATCAAAACTATTATTGAAAAAGTTATTTTTAGATGCTCCTTTTTGCCCTCTGGATTTATATATAAGAGGTGAAAAGGAGGTGAGAACATGGAAAATCAATTTTTAGAGTTAACAAAGCTACAAATAGAATTTATCGTTGGAACGGATGCAAAAGGAGAAGACATTATCCAAAAAAGAACACTGTCCAATATTAATAATGGTGTGGATGGTGCAGCACTAAAAAAATGTGCAGATGCGATTATATCCCTTCAAAAACATAATGTAGCTGGAGTTAAGCGTTTGGACACGTGGGAAATCTAGTATCAATAACAGGGAAAATTTAATAGAAGGGAGGATTTACAGATGGAAAACGTACTTGAACTTTATTTTCTGACAGAAGAAGGTAAGACAGCCAAACTATCAATCAGTAATCCAATTATGCCAGTTGATCAAGAAGCGGTTAGTCAGGCTATGGATCGTATCATTGAATCGAAAGTATTTTTAACTAAAACTGGTTTCTACAATAGCAAAAAAGAAGCACAGTTAGTGGAAACAGCGAAAACAGACTACACATTTGTATAATAAGCAGGGGGCTAATCCAAATAAGTTGGATTAGCCTTTTTAAAAAGAATAGAGTGAGGGGGTTATTTCGTGGAGGATTTAATTTTGTTAATTAAAGATGTAGGTTTTCCAGTTGTGGTTACCGTATATCTTTTATATCGAATAGAAGGCAAGCTCGAAATGCTGAACAATTCTATCCAATCATTACCATTTATGCTTAGTGAACTAATAAAAAAATAATTTTAAAGGCTTGTCGTTGTATAAGATGACAAGCCTTATTAATTGGTATAATAGCTCTCCTATCCTCATCGAATTTTCATAATAACGCTTTATCTCCGCTTCGGCCCATGCAAATGAATCAATTACCTTTTTCTCATCAAATCGATTTCCACTATATACATTAACAATCTTCGCAGTATTTGTTTAAAAATAGACGAAAATCTTTTCAACCCAAATGCTTTTTTATAAAAGTGATTATCTATGGTTTGACGTGAAATCAACATTTAAAGAATATTGCCTATTAGTTGTGGTTTGAAAAGAGTACGTAAGTGGTAATTTTTATAAGAGTATAGATAGGTAGATTTTGATAAATATTTAATAATCAAATCAAATGATTAAGAGATGAGGTAGAATAGGTGGCTAATACCAATAATCAAAATGAGAAAGATAAACAATTAGATGATTTTAGAGTGGATAATAGCAATAAAAAATTAACGACTAATCATGGGGTGCGTATATCAGAAGATGAGCATTCTTTAAAAGCGGGTGACCGCGGTCCGACTTTAATGGAAGATTTTCATTTTAGGGAAAAAATGACCCACTTTGACCATGAGAGAATTCCAGAAAGAATTGTTCATGCGCGTGGATTTGGCGTACATGGTTATTTCCAGGTGTATGAACCAATGACAAAGCTGACTAAAGCAGGCTTTCTACAGGATCCAACTAAAAAGACACCTGTTTTTGTCCGTTTTTCTACTGTAGCAGGCTCAAAGGGTTCTGCTGATACAGTTAGGGATGCGCGTGGGTTTGCAACAAAATTTTATACAGATGAAGGGAACTTTGATCTTGTAGGGAATAATATACCGGTATTTTTCATCCAGGATGCGATTAAGTTTCCGGATTTAGTACATTCATTTAAACCTGAGCCGCATAATGAGATGCCACAGGCAGCAACAGCTCATGATACGTTTTATGATTTTGTCGTAAATAATCCCGAATCAGCACATATGGTGATGTGGACAAATTCTGATAGAGGAATACCTCGAAGTTACCGAATGATGGAAGGATTTGGTGTGCATACTTTTAGACTTGTAAATGAACAAGGAGAGTCGCACTTTGTTAAATTCCACTGGAAACCAGTGCTTGGAGTTCATTCTCTTGTCTGGGATGAAGCTCAAAAAATTGCGGGTAAAGACCCTGATTTTCATCGCCGTGATTTATATGAAGCAATTGAGATGGGGAATTATCCTGAATATGAATTCGGTATTCAGGTAATTAAGGAAGAAGATGAATTTGAGTTTGATTTCGATATTCTGGATCCTACTAAGTTATGGCCAGAAGAACTGATACCAGTCCAAAAAATAGGTAAAATGACGCTGAATAAAAATGTGGATAATGTATTTGCTGAGACAGAACAGGCAGCATTTCATATTGGCCATGTTGTTCCCGGAATTGATTTTACCAATGATCCGTTATTACAGGGACGTTTATTCTCTTATACAGATACACAACTACTTAGATTGGGTGGCCCGAACTTCCAGCAAATTCCGATTAATCGTCCAATTTCACCCGTAAATAATCACCAGCGTGATGGATTCCATCAAATGCGAATTGATCAGGGACAAGTAAGCTACCATAAAAATGGGTTAGCCAATAATTCTCCATCACCTGCCTCACCTGAAGAAGGCGGATTTGAACATTATCAGGAAAAAGTAGATGGATACAAGGTCCGAAAGAGAAGTGATAGTTTCAAAGATCACTACAGCCAGGCTAAATTGTTTTGGAACAGTATGTCTACTGTAGAAAAACAACATATCATTGATGCATTCCGATTTGAGCTTGGTAAATGCCTAAATGAGAATATTCAACAACAGGTCGTGAATATGTTCGCCAATGTGGATCATGATCTGGCTGAACAAATTGCCATTGGCTTAGGTCTTCAAGTTCCGGCCTCAAGTGAAGTTGAAGAATCGAGAGTAACCGATTCATCACCGGCAATCAGTCAATTGAACACAACAATGGGAGTCGCGACAAGAAAAATTGCTGTACTTGTTCATAATGGATTTGATGGGCAAGATCTTAAACAGGCATTATTAGCCTTGGACGAAGCTGGCTTAACAGTAGAAATTGTTTCTGAGCACCAAGGGAAGATTAAAAGTGCAAATGGAGCTGAGCTAAAGGTAGACCAGACATTTTTAACAACAGATTCAGTTCTATATGATGCTATTTATCTTGCATCAGGCCAACAAAGTGTTGATGCACTTAAAAAAGTAAACAAAGTGAATGAATTTATCATGGATACGTTCAACCATTTTAAAGCTATTGGTGCTCCTAAAGAAGCGGCCGATTTAGTTGCTCCATTTATTCGAACATCCAATGGAGCTGCAGGCATCATCACATCTGCATCAGATGAGCCAATCAAGACGGGGGTAGAACAATTTATTGAAGCAGTTGGCAAGCATCGCCACTGGGATCGTATTCAATAAGGAGTACTCCGATTTATTAATCATAAAAGCCTCTTTATCCATTAGGGTTAGAGGCTTTTAGTCTTTTAAGAATATGAATAGATTCTTGTTTTTTGTCTGGTGGGCCAATCTTCTTTCCCATGGGCGGTTAAGAGATATGTAAAGATAATACCCTTTGCATCACGAGATAAAGTCATTTACTAGAATCCTATGGACTTTATACTGACCATATAATGGGCTTTAGTATCGATAATTAAAATGTATAGGTGAGGTATTAGTCCGAGTAGTCCACAATATTAGAGGCTAATGAGGAAGCAGTCCCACAATAAAAAAATCTAGCAGGGACTTTGATCCATGAATGATTAAAGCCTTTTTTTTAACTTCTTAGATGAAGTAAAGCGGTAGGTTGGCGGAAGAGTGGTATTTAACTTGTGTTCTATAATGGGAACATTTACCGGAGTAAGGATCTAAAATGGATTGAGATGATTTTATAGAGAGATAGGTGTTTTGTTGCAACTACGGCAAAGTTACATTAAGTTTAATATATGTATTTCAATGCATTTGAAACAAAAAATAAGAGGTGAAATTTTATGAGTTGGAAACTCAAAAAATTTGATGAGTTAACAAATATTGAACTATATAATCTTTTAAAAGAAAGAACTTTAGTTTTTGTAGTGGAACAAAATTGTCCTTATCTTGAAGTTGATGGTAAAGATCCTTTTTCATATCATCTTTTTAAAGAAGACAATGGAGAAATCGTTGCATATTTAAGAATTGTACCCGCAGGTGTTACTTATCAAGAAACTTCTATAGGTAGAGTCTTTGTAAAGAAAGAATACAGAGAACAAGGAATAGCAGGGGAACTTTTAAAGAAAGGTCTAGATTTTATCCAAAATGAATTAAAAGAAACAAAGGTTAAAATTCAAGCCCAAGATTATTTAAGAAATTTCTATACATCCTTTGGTTTTCAACCTATATCCGAAACATATTTAGAAGATAACATTCCTCACGTCGATATGACTTTACAAAGATAACACAATCGTCATTATCAGCTAGGGATTGGAGCTATATTAAGGTAGAAGAGATTGAAAAAGATTACACTTCAACAAACAGAGGCATTGACCCTTAGAAGGTTTAATGCCTTTTTGTGTTGAATTCCTTATTGAAGAAAAGGGGCAGGTTAACGGCAGAAGAACAGCAGGTGAAAAATGAAAGGTTAAGCAATATACTCTATGTGAATTCCGAAATTAATTGGATAATTATGTTAAAGTTATAGTAAGGTTTTTAGGATGATCACAATCTTGGAGGTGATGGATAATAGAAACCATAATCATATCTTAAATGGGCTTTTTTTAATATTTATAGGGTTTTTGGTACTCAAGAAAAAGCTCTCTTCTTAGTGAATATTGTTTTGTGGAATGGGGTTTCAGGAGACGAAAAATTACTATCTCGGATTTTTGGTACTATCATACTAGTGGCTGGATTTTTGGTTATCCTATTGCCATTCTTAATGTGATTAATCTATCCGACAACTTCATAAAATGGAATAAATGAGTTTCGAATTCAAGAATTCATTAATATCTTTTAATCATCTGTTGTAGTTTTAAGAAGGATTAAAGAACAGCAAATGCTGGGAATTGTAAGGGGGATAAAAATGTCACCTTCAAAGAAAATGCCTTTAGAAATTATTATGAATAATTTATCACTATTAATTCTTGCTCTGGGCTTCATACAAGTGTTCTATAAATGGAGTGTTTTAGGAGGCGATGACGTAAAGAAATTTATGGCGTTACCTCTAATAGGAGTCATAGTTTGGGGTGGATTTACATTCATAGAAAAGTTTGATGAAAACATTAATTTACTTATATTTTTAAGTGAAGATAAAGATGTAAATATCAAATTTAACAGGTTGTTGGTGAATATTCTTAAAAATATAATTGTTATTGGATTAATTGTTGTAAATTGGATAGATTTAAACTCATTGACTTTGCTTCAAATAATAAAATGAGAGTATGGTTAAACGAAATAATACTCTGGTTGTGACGTTTTTCACTTAAACAAACGGGTCATTACTCCAATATCAAGGGCTGCGATCAGCTCTTTTTTTATGCAGCTAAGAGGTTAGCGGAAGAAGGATAATATGAAAACTATGACGAATAAAGTAAGTTAGATGATTTTTGGGAGGGAGCAACTTTGGAAAAGCAAAAGCCTAAAATAATGGTAGTAGGCACATTTCATATGCGGTATACACCAGATTTATATAAATATGAAGTTGATCATTTGCTAAATGATAGAAGGCAAAAGGAAATAAGAGAAGTTGTAGATAAAATAAAAAGGTTTAATCCAACCAAATTAGCATTTGAAGTAGTTAAAGAAAAGGAAGAAGAATTAAATCAAGATTATAGTCTATATTTAAAAAATGAGTTTGAGTTAACCATTGATGAAGTTCATCAATATGGTTTTAGAATTGCTTCTGAATCAGGTCATAAAAAGGTATATGCAGTTGATTGGATGAAAACCGTCGGGAACCGAGGAATTGGTCAGGTATATGATTGGGCAAAAAGTGAACAGCCAGACCTATATAACCACATACACGAAAAGTATCATTCAGAAAAAGACTATAATATTGGCGATAAAAGCCTAGTTGAGTTGATGAGAGAACTAAATGAAGAAGTTGGAGTAAAAAAAGAGCACGAAATGTATATGGCAGTAGCACGTATCGGGAAAGGAGATGACTATGTAGGAATTGACTGGCTAAGATGGTGGTACCAAAGAAATTTAATAATTTACTCTAACTTGACAAAGATAACACATTCTTCTTCAGACAGAATCATTTTAATAATAGGAGCAGCCCACATACATTTAGTTTCCCAATTTCTCGAAGAAAGTGGTATGTATAACGTAGAGCCAGCAATGAATTATCTTGATTTTTAACAAACGAAGACATAAGCGGAAGTTCACGGCTGTCAAATTGAGGGTCTTTACTTATGCGGCTAAAGGGGCAGGGGAGCGAAAGAAGGAATTCTTGAAATTAGTATAGAATATCTGATTGAAAGATATTATTAATGAAAAACGTTAAGTCGAATTAAGGGGGAAATATAATGCATACTGTTTCAGGTCACGAGTTGAATACTGGTTATGATGCAAAAAAATTAACCTTAGTATTAACCCAGGCTACCCTAGATGAGCTGAATAAAGAAAGGGATAAAAAAATCCAGATAACCACTTCTCATTGCTTAATTATTGCTGATAAGATCAATACTAAAGAACCTATTAAGGATGAGTTGACTTTATTGGAACAAGCGATACTAGAATCAGAAGATAGTTTATTCACCATCATTAATGAAGGCAATACAACAAATCTATATGGAATGATCTTACTCAGAAATGTTAAAATTATACCATTTGCATCACCAGATAAAGTCATTGAACTAGAATCCTATGCACTTTACACGGACCATATAATGGGCTTTAGTATTGCCGATTAAAATGAATAGATAAGAGTCATATTCCAAGTAATCCTCATTATTTGATACTGATAGACAACAGTAGTCCCACAAAGAATAGTAATTTGAAGATTAATCAAGTTATTGAAGAAATCTACTTTTATGTTGGACTTCTTATGGAAGTAAAGGGGCAGGTTAGTTATGGATCTTTTCACGGAACAATTACTACTAATATCATTATTTATACTTATCATTCATTCTATAGAAACACTTGCATATGCAGTCAGGCTATCTGGTGCCAGAGTAAGGTTATTAGCTTCAGCCTTATCCTTATTTAATATAATGGTTATGGTTTCCAGATTAGCAAATATGATGCAACAACCCTTTACTGGGAGTCTAATTGACAATGCACCTAATGAAAATACTTTGGAGTTTGTAGAAAGTCAATACAGGGTAATCATTGGTTCTGCAACTATTGGAACAATAGTAGGAATGGTTTTGCTTCCAACTTTTATTGCTTTATTTTCAAGGGCAATCATTCATTTATCTGAAGAAAGAGGTTCTATACCTTCTTTAATTAAAAAAGGATTAACTTTCGAATATATAAAGCGTGGAGTAAAACACATTCATTTACCAAGATGGTCTTATTTGCAGGAAATTAACTGGCGAGACATTCCAATAAAGTTATTCTTAATCAATACGATAATAACAGCAATCTATACAATTGGCGTATTATCTGCTTTATATGCTGCTTTAATTGTACCTGAAAGAGCAACAACTGCTGTAATGGCTTCGGGTCTAGTTAATGGGATAGCTACAATCTTACTAATTATTTTTATTGATCCAAAGGTTTCTATTCTCGCAGATGATGTAATAAATCAAAAAGGGAGTTATCTTAAATTAAAAAGTGTATCACTTATGATGATTACTTCTCGATTATTAGGAACTATCTTAGCACAATTATTCTTTATTCCTGGAGCAGAATATATTGCTTGGTTTACTAAATTAATTGTGTAGTTGATATGTGGCATTGCTATTACATAAACTGCTAACTAATAACAAGCTCAATATTTAGCTTGTTATTATAAAAGCTACGGGTGCGATTGCAAAATAAGAGCAGTCGCTTTTTAACAAGGGGCAGTTTAGTTGAAGAATTGGGTTTTATATCAAAAAGGAATTTGTCCCTTTCTGCCGAACTTCTTATAGTAAGGTTCATAGTTATAAAAAAAATACAAAATTTAAGGACGATAACTTATGAACAAGATACAGCAATTATGGAAGGACTTTTGTGTAGCAAATCATATGGAAGGGATCGAATATAAAGATGCTTTTCAATTTGGTGTTTCCGCTGATTGGCTAGCTGACTTAGTTGTTGAAGGAAAGAAGACAGCGACAACTTCGGGTTTTATATTTTATGAGTTAGAAAAGGAACCTATACCGCAGGCTAGTGAATACTCTATTGTTTTAGATGGGCAGGATAAGCCAGTCGCAGTCATTCAAACTCAATCTGTTGAAGTAGTACCGATGAATGAGGTTACAGAGGAATTCGCTTTAGCTGAAGGTGAAGGAGATTATTGTTTTTGGTGGGACGCCCACGAAAGATTTTTTACCCAAGCATTAAAAGAATTTAATATAGAATTTACGCCAAATATGTTAGTAGTATGTGAACGGTTTAAAAAAGTATATCCTAAATAAAGTGTTAAATAACTTTATGTATCAATGAAGGCTTTGATCTGAGGAGGATTAAAGCCTATTTATGTTGAATTTCTTATTGAAGTAAAGGGGCAGTTTAGCGGAAGAAGCAAAGAAAGGTTATTATCACATATTATCTTTCCTAATCTTTAGAGGTTATTCAACATTGGTTGTGATTATGGAGTGAATTTCTCCCTCGAACTTTTATAATTTTGGTAAGATTAACTAAAAAGTAACTGAGCCAATTCTACGGGGCATTGTACTAAATATAAGTAGAATTAAATGAATTGTAATCTTATTATAAGGAAGTTTACATATGAAAAAGAATGTAAATCGCTCAATAGTGGTAACCAAAATTCTTTTTACATTATTTGTAGTGTCTGTATTTCTTATTCCTTTCGGGGTCATTTATATTATAAATAATGGCAATCCTTATACACACTATATTCTGAATAAAAGTTTGCCACCTTATCTGGAACAAAGAGGGCACAGTGATGAAGGTATTATTGAGCAACTTGCGGTTGAACCGAAGGACATTATTAACAAGGATTTTTATCACGCCCGTTATATGGTGACTTTTAAAGATGAGCCTAATTTGACATATTATTATGGTATTAAGAAAAAAGGTAAATTGATAAAGCAATTTTGTGAAAAGGATGATTTAGTGGACGGAGTAACAACAATAAATACAGAACAAACAAAGCAAAGCGAAGATAAATGTGTAAGTATGTATACGAATAGATGACTAATTAACCTTCTATATTGTCTGATATTGAATAGAAATTCACTATTTAATCGTTTATTTTAGATTGTTCCATTTAACTCTTTGTCAAAACAGTTTTATTCTGGATAATATCAGCAACTGCCCATCCAACTAAAATAGCACCAATCAAGCAAGGGAAGACAACTGTTATATAGTTAGGGTAAGGAACCAACATCACATATGCCGAGCTACTTAGACCAAGAATAGATCCAATTATTATTTTTAAAATTATTGATTGCATTTAATCATCTCCATTTTAAAATATTTATATTGTAATATAAATTATAGTTTATACTTCTAGAAATTCCAATAAATTCATTTTAACTACCTTTAAATTGAAGCGAAATGAAGACCATTAAAGAATATTATATCAAGTAAATTCTATTGCCAACAATAAGAACCCCTTAGCTTAATATAGGGACAGTATTCCTGTGATGAGTATCCAAGTTTAAGTGCCTTTACACTTAAACTAACGGGGGCATTGATCTTAGAAGGATTAATGCCTTTTTGTGTTTAATTTCTTATGGAAGTAGGCAGGTTAGCACAATAAGAAATGGGGATGAATATTGAAAAAGAAAATCATTGGATTATTAATAGTAGTTTTGATAAGCAGTTTGTTTTTCGTCTTTACTATCGGAAAATCTACATTTAGAGGAACCATTATTGAAATTAATGGTGATACGGCTATTGTTGATTGGGAAAGGGGTAGAACCTTTGTTGACCTTTCAGTAAACCGTGCAGTAACGTTCCAAGTTGGGGATGAAATAGAAGTTGGTTATTACGGGGGAATTAAGGAATCGTCTCCCTCTCAAATTGATACCCTTTCCGTTAAATTGGTTGAATAACTAATCCTAGAAGAATAAATGTCCTTTCTATGAAATCCTTATAGAACTAAAGGGGCAGTTTAGTGGAAGAACATTGTTTAATTTGTGTTGAACATTAGAGTTGGATTGTACTAATATAAAATTTATAAGTAATGAAAGGAGCTGCTGTGTTTATGTATAGCAAGCGAAATGTGGAGATTGTAACAAATAGGGAGGTATGCACAAAATAATCTAATGCATAAAACCTCCCAAAAGTTATTATCTAAACTTTAGGAGGAAATGAAATTGAATAATATTGATATGAAAAATTTAGGACTTACTGAAGAATTCATACAGGAGTCTACAATATATAAAGATCTTTTTATTGGTCGAGTTTCATCACAATCTAAAAATTTATATAAGGTGATCACAGAAAATGGTGAAGTTGTTGCTGAGATATCTGGTAAGTATCACTATAATGTAACAGGAACTTCTGAATATCCTGCTGTTGGAGATTTTGTTATGATCGACAGAACGAATAATTCAAAGGGGAACGGAATTATTCATCATATACTTTCACGAAAAAGCGTATTTGGACGTAAAATGGTAGGGACCAAAAAAAATATTCAGATTGTCGCTGCAAATATTGATACGGTTTTTCTTTGCATGTCACTGAACAATGATTATAATCTGCGTAGACTAGAGCGTTATCTTTCTATAGCCTGGGACAGTGGTGCAACCCCGGTTGTTGTACTTACAAAGTCAGATTTATGTGATGACATAGCATCAAGGCTTAATGAAATATATTCTATTGCAATTGGTATAGATGTGATTGTTACAACAAATACTTCTGATGAAGGATGCCAATCTTTAAAAAAGTATCTTTCAAATGGGAAGTCAGTAGCGTTTATAGGTTCATCTGGAGTTGGGAAATCAACCTTAATTAATTGCCTTATCGGTCAAAACTTATTAGATACAAATGAAATAAGAAATGATGATAAAGGCAAACATACTACCACAAGCCGTGAATTAATTATGTTGCAAAGTTTAGGTGTTGTGATAGACACTCCTGGTATGAGAGAGCTTGGAATTATAAGCGCAGATTTAACCAAGTCTTTTTCTGATACTGAAGACCTTGCTAATGATTGTAAATTTAATGATTGTACACACCAAAATGAGCCAAACTGTGCAGTACAAAAAGCAATGAAAGATGGATTTTTGCCAATTGAGAGGCTAGAAAGCTATTGGAAACTAAAAAAAGAGACTAAGTATCAAGGTTTGAATTCTAAAATGATTGAAAAAGAAAAGGCAAATGAAATGTTTAGTAGCATAGGCGGCAAGAAAAATTTCAGGAGATTTAAAGAACAAAATAGAAAGAAAAGAAGATGAAGTTTTATAGATCTTTGAAGTGAAAAATAGGTAACGGCTCGATGTTGAGCTGTTACCTTATTTTTTGTTAGATGGTATAGTTAAATGAGGTTCTATTTATAATATTTGTGAAGTAATATACTTTAAAACAAATGGGGGCGTTGATCCAAGGAGGATTAATGCTCTTTTTTGTTGAATTCCTTATTGTAGAAACGAGGCAGTATAGCGGAAGAAGGAATGGTAATCATTAAAGCTAAAATAGTGATGAATACCAAGAAGAGAATAAGAATGTAATTATTGATATTTCAAATATAAATGAGGTGCAAAATAAGTGAAAATAATAGATAAGATTATTTATGTAAGCCTAATAATAGCAACCCTATTTGGAGTTTTTGGGCAAGGTATAGCGTACTTTTTAACTGAGAATTTCATTAAATCCTATCCAATTTATTATTTAACTGCTTTAACAGTAATAAGTATGTTTCTATACACAAGCTCGATGCTTTTCATTTTTATTAAAAAAATAAAATACAGATTAGAAATTGCGTCTATAATTTTCATAATTGGGTTCCCAGTTTCTTGTTGGTCTTTATTTGTTACTGCTATGTGGTGGGGTTAATACGGAGCTAATCCTTTGTAGGTGGAGTTGTATTAATTAATTGTTCGCTTAAGAGTGCATAATTCCTTGGAAAGATTAACGTACTTTTATGTTGAACTCCCTATGGTAGAAACGGGGCAGGTTAGTGGAAGTGGAAATTGTACAATAGAAATTCAAGATCCTTATAATATAGATAAAAAAGTAGGTGTCTAACCATTGTTTTCTTGGAGGATAACTAAATATAACCCTAATAATAGAGATGAAAAAGGTTGCTATCTTGATGACAAAGAATGGACTAGTTTTTCTGAGGTGGGAACTAACGTAAGTGAAGAAGATTATTTAAGAACAGAATCTGATTATATAAATACTGTCACTACTTTTATGGATGAGATAGATTTAAATAGACTTTATTTAAAAGAATTAGAGCTATGGTCTGATGAAGCTCTAAGCGTAGATGCTTCCAATTTTTTAAGGAAAATGTGGGTAGGGAAAGCTCTCACTGTACAAGAAATTAGAGAGCTAGCAAAGTTAACGTTACGAAACGTTATTTGGTGTAAATTAAGTTGCAAAAAAGAGTTTTATGTTCATTTTGGATATGATTACTATATGTACATTGGAGCGTTTAAGGATTGTCCTAACTCTCGTAAAAAGATCCAAGATACTGGACTATACATTGAAGTTTATAATTCTCCTTATGGAAGTAAAGGGGCAGTTTAACTCAAGGAGATGGATTGTTTTAGAGCCTTCAAAAATGATTTGACCAATCCTCCTTTAGGAATTCAATTAACAGTAATCGGCTCTAAATATGATTTCTTTTGGAAATTTCGGAATGTTTTATTACTTAATTAAATTTTTAGAATCGAACATTCAAATACTTGTACATCAAGGATTTCAAGACCCTGTATTTGAATGAAGACAGAAAATTTGAGAAAACATGAAATCACAAAAAGATGTGCTGTCTATTCGGAACCAGCAGTAATTAGAATATATGAAACAGGCCTGCGTGTCAGGGCTCTTCTCTTATCCGAATTTTTATGATAGGACATCAAATTGAACATTATTTTGATTATTCATTTTTTAGTCAAAATCAGCTTAATGTTGGATTTACAACAATTCGATAAAATTGATGGTTTGTTTAGTTGATCAATCATTTTATACTAAGTTTAACAACAGTTGTTGTAAATTTTAAAGAATTAGAGGTAATTGTTATGGCTAAGGTGTTATTTATTACAGCAAATCCAAATGATGAAAATCGTTCGGCTAGTATGGCAGCAGGAAAAGCATTTATTGAAACATATAAAGAAACAAACCCAACGGATGAAATCGAGACCGTGGATTTATTTAAGGAAGAAATTCCAAATTTAGATGCAGATGTTTTCAGTGGTTGGGGAAAACTTCGTTCAGGACAGCAAATGGACACTCTTTCAACGGAGGAATTTGCGAAAGTTAGTCGCCTAAACGATATTCTCGATCAATTTATTACAGCAGATAAAATGATATTCGTAACGCCGCTATGGAACTACTTATTCCCAGCAGTTCTGAAAGCATACATAGATGCCGTAGCTGTACCTGGTAAAACGTTTAAATATACAGAAAAAGGTTCTGTTGGCTTACTTCAAGGTAAGAAAGTGCTTCACATTCAAGCTCGTGGTGATTTTTATTCAGAAGGTCATCCTTTTGCCGATTTAGAGCTAGGCAATCGCTATTTAAAACAAATGATGGCCATCATGGGTATTTCAGAATTTGAATGTTTATTTATTGAAGGTCATGATGCAACGCCAAATAAAGCTGAGGAAATTAAAGCATCAGGCATTGAGCGTGCAAAGCATTTAGCACTAAACTTCTGATCGTTTATTATCTTTATATGGCATTTCGTGGTCTATACCAAATGGACCACGAATTGCTTATTTTTATTTTTTGAGCATTTTTTTGTTATAATTGATCATACATTTAATCCAACAAGTGTTAGAAATAATAGTGTTTTGAGAATGTGGGTACGAATGAAAAAACAAGATCCACGAAACCAACGGACAAGACAAAATATCATGAATGGGTTTATGAAACTGATTAAACAAAAAGAATTTAGTGATATTACCATTACTGATATTACACAAGAAGCAGAGATTAACCGTTCAACGTTTTACTATCATTTTATGGACAAATACGATTTAATCGATGAGATTCAAAGAGAAGTTCTTACGAAAGAAATTTTTAAAGAAGTAGCATTACAAGAAGTCATCAATGAACAAACGATTATTATGTTTCTACAAGCTATTATAAGTTCTCAAATAAATTTATCCCTACAATGTCAACATGCTCTTGAAGAATTTAAAACGAAAATGGACAATGAAATTAAACAACGATTGACGGAGACTCTGCAAGCCTTATTAGATAAAGAACATGGTGTGAAGGAAGAACATTATTTACTTGCTACATTTTGGAGTTGGGGCATTTATGGGGTTGCCATGGCATGTGTAGAGGGGAAAGAAACTTTGCATACGGCGGTAAACCGTTTAACAACTATCATTTTAGGCTAGTATATAGAGCCCATTCTATATACTTTTTTTATCCAATCTTTTAAGCAGTACGTTTCAGGGAATTCATTAATATCAGTTGGCACCTATAAATTTAAAGGCAGTATAATCTTTTTAGTTGTTAATCTAATTATGAATAAAAGAATTTCTAGCTCAAAAGTATATGAACAGGCGTCTTTTCTTATTCAACTAAATAGGGGCATTACTCCAATATCAAGGGCTGTGTGATCAGCTCTTTTTTTGTTATGCAGCTAAAAGGGCAGGTTAGCTGAAGGAGGATTCTATCATATATAAATAGAATATATATCCTTAAACTTAATAGAGGTGACAATTGTGAAATATCTAAGTAGTAGTGTTGAAGGATATAAAGGGATAAATGTCCCATTTACTTTATATGGGAAAGAGGAAGAATCAAATGGCTTGGTCATTTTACTTCCGGGAGCAGGATATACCGTAAACAGTCCAGTTTTTCACTATTCAGCGGATATATGTTTTCAAAAATCAAAACATATATTAGAGGTGAATTATCAGTATACCAATGAAGCTTATAATGATTTTTCCACCTCAGAATTACACGAAGCTGTTAAATGGGATTCTAAACAAATAATTGATGCCGTATTGAAAACAAATTCCTACGAAAATTATTTATTTATAGGAAAGTCATTAGGGACAATTGCAATGAGTACAGAAATGAAGCGTTTTAACTTTAAGAAAACTAAAGCCATTTGGTTAACACCTTTAATAAATCTTGATGTAGTGTATGAAACAATGTTAGAAAGTAAAAATGAGGGTTTATGCTTAATTGGAGATGTGGATCGGCTTTATAAAAAAGAAAGTATTGATATGTTAAAAACAAATCCTCATCTTGCTACAAAAGTAATTTCTGGTGCAATACACTCCCTTGATCACCAAGATAATCCCCTTCAATCCATTGAAATTTTAAAGGCTATTATAATCAAGATAAACGAATTTCTTAATACTTAGTAAAGATATTGATTGATATTATTCTTAAAGTCTTATTGAACTAAGGGGGCAATTAGTGAAGATCAGGGCCTTCAAATTGAGGGTCTTTTCTTATGCAGCTAAGGGGTAGGTTAGCGTAAGAAGGATTCGCTATCATTTTTATCGAATTATTTAATTGTAATATTGGAAGTCGTGGCTAATAGAGAGAAGGGTGAATATGAAGCTGTTGATGATTCTTGTTGTTTTTCTTTTAGCAGCATTTTTAGTGGAGAAAATAGTGGGGAAATTTCTTGGCGTAAAGAAAATAGACATTTCTGAAACTCCTGGCAAATCAATTGAACATTGGGGAAGAGTGATAATAAGTATACTTTTTGTGTTTATCTATTTGTTTGCCCTTGAAAAGGAATCGGATTTCCTTTTAAAGTGGTATATGATCCTATTTTTAACAGCAACAACGTGTTTACAAGTTATATTGGAATGGAAGTATCTAAAGGCATCAAAACAATATATTTCAACGCTTATAAGCTCGATGATAATTGTTTCCATCTTGTTCTTCGTTGTTCACTTTTACTACTAAAGGGTCAGGTTCGTTCAAGAAGGAATATCTGAAAAGATAGGAGAATTAACATAAATATTAAATCTGTAAAGTATTGAGAGTTGGTGAAGCATTGAATATAGAGCAGATTATTTTGGCAATTGAAGCCGAGCAATACGATTATGAACCTACACTTCGTATTCCTGGATTAAAGGAGTTTCAAAATGAAGAAATCATTTTACGATTATCTGAGGAATCTTCTAGCGTTTTTTCCAATAAGGTTATACGCTCAGTTTTAACGACCGATGCAGACGATAAAATTAGTAAAATAATAGATTTTTATGGAACAAATAGAAAAAACTTTTCTTGGTGGGTTGGCCCCAAATCCCAACCTGAAGACTTATCCTTACGTTTAAAATCGAAAGGATTTACTTTAGACGATGTATATTTAGGGTTAGCTATCCCCGTTCAACAGGCACCTACTTTTAAAAAATCTGATTGGACTGTAAAGGAAGCTCTTACAGAACCTGAATTGCGTAATCACGTATCTATTAATGCTGAGGTATGGGGAATGGATTCAGCATCGGTTGAAGCATCACTAAGAGAAAAAATGTCCTATGTATCCTTGCCTGGGCGACGTGGTGGGTATATCGTAGCCTATAATAATAAAGGATTGCCAATCGGAAACGGCACATATCGAATAAGCTCTGATGGTCAAACTATGTATCTTATAGGTTCTGCTGTTTTACCAGAATATCGGAATAGAGGGGTTTATCATTCCTTGTTGCAATATAGGATCAATAAGTCTAAAGAAGAGGGGTGTCAACTTCTAACGATACAAGCTCGTCTTGGTACATCTGAACCCATTCTACGTCGGATTGGATTTAAAGAATATTGTAAATTTGAAATGTTTGTTAAGTCATTCTAATTCACCTATCTTATTCATTTGTTGATTTTGAAGCTGTCATTGCAATATCTGAAATGTTGATTTTACAAGCACTAAGAAACCCTTTTAGAAGTAAAGGGATAGTTGGGTAAAAAAGGATATTTACATAGTGATAACGAATTGCTGATGAACACAGTAAAGAAGATTCAGATCGTGTATAAAGTTCAATAGTGACAAATTATAGGTGTAGGGTGGATAAGTTGATGATAGGAATAAGTATTGCAACAAAGTGGGAATATAAAGCAACACTGGAACACTTTGGTATAAAAGATAACGAACGTTTTGGTTATCCTTATGGCGAGTATTTCATAAGAACAATTAATGATACTGAACTTATTTTTTATAGTACAGGTGTGAGAAAAGTAAATGGTGTTGGTGGTAATCAGTATATGATTTCTAAATTTAATTTAACGAAAGTAATCGTTGCTGGAACGTGTGCAGGAATAGATGATAAATTTAGTAATTTGGATATTTTTATACCCGATAAAGCCGTTCAATATGATTGTACAGTAAAAGAAATTGAGCCTCTTATTAAACAATCCTTCATCGTCGATATGGATCTATCAAAATATGGGGATGATTTTTATACTGGAACCATTGCCACTGCTGATAAAGCAGTCGTTATGTGGGAGGACTATTTAGAACTAAAAGAAAACGAAATAACAATAGCCGATACAGAAGCGGGTGCAATTGCTTATATCTGTAAAAAGAATGATGTTGAATGTATTATCATTAAAGGAATATCTGATTTTCCATCAGATGAAAGAAATTCTGATAAATTCGAATCAAACATAGAACAAATTAATATTTATTTAGAAAATACACCAAAAGTGATGAATAGAATATTTGGCGAATATTTAAAGAGATTTATTTAAATAAATTTAAAGTTAAATTTCTCTATTTAGATACATATGTGAAAGGATGTACTTAACTATGGGGGCGTTAATCCAAGAAGCAGGATTTATGCCTTTTTGTATTGAATTTCTTATGGAACAAACGGGGCGGGTTAACTCAATAGGATTCAATATGTTTTTACAAAATACCACAATTGGATTGAGGTGAAGAAAATGAAGACCAAGCGAGATCCTAAGCAAAGTTATACAGTTGCTACTTTAATATTAATCAATTTAGCTTGTATGTTTGTTAATTATATTTATTCAAAAATAACTGATTCTCAAGCTGCATTAACGGTAGTAATCATTGGTGTAATTGTATCTGTGGTTGCAACGCCATTCCTGTATAAATCGGTGGTTTGGTTAACTAGAGGGTATGGAAATAAGGTTTTGAGTGTACCAATTTTCTTTGTAGTTTTCGGAGCGATTTCGGCTATTGAGATTTATATTTTAAATGTTTTGATTGTATAGAACTAAGTAGAGTTAAGTTCGCTAACAGGGTATTGATTCAAGAAGTATCAATACCTTGTTAGGATGTTCTTATGCTGCTAACGGGGCAGTTTAGCGGAAGTAGGAAAAATTAATTTCTATCTTGAATATATAAAAAGTTAATAATATAGGCAGAAGACAATTAGAGTAGGAGAGAATATGGAATCTAAGTTAATTATCATAAGAGGTAACTCAGGGAGTGGAAAAACGACAACTGCGAAAAGTCTTCAAAATCAATTAGGGGACGGAACACTCTTGGTTTCTCAGGATGTGGTTCGTCGTGATATGTTGAAGGTCCGCGATAGAGAAGGGAACCTTTCAATTGATTTGATTCGCCAAATCGCAGAATACGGTAAAGACAAATGCGAATTTGTTATAGTAGAAGGAATTTTGTATAAAAATCGTTATGGTGAAATGCTAAGTAACTTAATCAACTTCTATAACCAAAAGGCATATACTTGTTATTTTGATTTATCTTTTGAGGAAACGGTAATACGCCACAACAACCGTTCCAAAAAGATGGAATTCAATGAAGACTCGCTACGTACTTGGTGGAATCCAAAAGATTATCTTGGTTTGGATGGAGAAATGATATTGACTAATGATATGTCGCAAGATGATGTACTGAAACTGATATTAAACCAAATTCAAGAGTAATTATCCCAATTGGTTTAATGATGAATGATGATTATCTTCTTCGGCATCAGGGGTGTTGATCCAAGGAGGATTAATGCTCTTTTTTGTTGAATTCCTTATTGTAGAAACGGGGGCAGGTTAGCTCAAGAGAGATGGATATAAAATAGTGGAAATAAGGGGTGTAGATAAGTATGATTGGTTCTCTTGAAATTAATAAAATAATTCGAAAATCACTGTCCCCTATATTAAAAGAAAATGGCTTCAATAAGGTGAATACAAGGAATAACTGGCGTTGGATTGGCCAGTGCATTTGGGTATTAAAAATCAGTGCTGTTGGAAACTATTTTTCTGAGGTTTCAGGTTGGCCCCCTATGTCTATTCACGTAGAACTTGGTATATATTATGTCTTTATACCAAGTATAGAGGAAATAAAAAAAGGTACCAACGGTGAATTGCTTCCTAAAGACTACCAATGTCATCTTAGAGAAGAACTAAATTGTAATCTTGACCATTCCAATTACACTCGTCATTTAGATAACCCAGCTGATAGAACTCGAACTGACATTTGGTGGGTTGAGCCAGATGGGTCTAATATTGATGAGGTGATAAAAGATATCGGTAAATCTTTTGTAGAAAAGGGACTAAACTGGTATATAAATAACACTGACTTAGAAACAGCTTTTATTAATATCGAGAATCAACTTAATGAAGGTTATGACATTAATGGGTATGACAAATATTACAAAGCAAAATATTTCGCGGAATTTTTAAAACACGAAGAGAAATTAGATATGTATAACCACCTTTTTGAACAAGAGAAAAAGAGAATAGATTCTTAGAAAGTACGGGGCAGAATTTCTGTCTTAATTAAAAATATGGTTTACATTTGTGAAAAATATACTTAAACAAACGGGGCGTTGATCAAGAAGAAGGATTAATGCCTTTTTGTGTTGAATTTCTTATGGAGCAAACGGGGCAGGTTAATCAAGAAATATTTTCACCTATCATTATATTTATATTATTTTAGGAGGATATATGCGAATTGAAACAAAAATTTTAGATGTAGAATATGATGAAGAAACTGAAATAGCACATTTTGGAGATTATCTTTCATTGGATGCCAAAAACGTGTTAAACTCTGCGATGCAAAATATCTTGTATCAGGCAGATAATGATTACTTTGATGGTCTAGTAAGCTTTTTTATAGACGGGGAGCTATTCTTCGAAGGAGATACAACTGACTTGTCAGGTTTATGGCTCGATCTCGTATGTTTCAGAAAGTTAATGAATAACGGTACTGTAAAGATTATTTTTCTGGACAGCGTACGAGATCTTTTTATTATGGAAACACCAGATGGATATCGACTTAAATATACAAAGGCTGACTGTACATTTAATGACGAGAATAGATTGACACATAGTGCAAAATTCACAATAGAAAGTAAACCAATTGAAAAAGAGATATTTGAAAAAGCTATTCGAAAAGGATTTATAAAATACCGTGACTTTGTAGTGAATAATAAATTACCGATTGCAAGTTCACAATTAGAAATGCTAAAAAGACAAAAAATATAAAATAGTTGAGAAAGAGCCTGTCTTATTCAACAGGGACAATAGCAGACAATCAAGGCTGTCAATCTGATGGTTTTCCTTATGCAGCTAAAGGGGTAGGTTAGTTGAATAAGAAAGGATGAAAAATAAATATTGACAAGCGAAATGGTAAAATATAGAATATTTAAAAATATATAAATTAAACGCTTTGATTAGGAGTATTAAGGAAAAGTTATTGTATAGAGAGCTGTCGGCAGGTGCAAGACAGTCTGTAACCTCCCCAACTCACCTAGGAGTGGATAGATTGATATGTAAATCTATACGGGTAACTTCCGTAAACAAGTCCTGAGAAGTTTCATTTGAGTAAATGAAACAAGAAGAGTGGTACCACGATAAAAATCCTATCGTCTCTTTATGAGACAGTAGGATTTTTTTGTTTTGAAATATAAGAATTTATAAGGGGGAGTTTGCTAATGAGTGAAAGTTGTTTTATTTGTAGTAAACACGCTGGGGAAATTGAAACTTCAGGAGTGATGATTTATGAAGATGATTATGTTTATGTAGGACACATTGATAGGAACGGTAAGTCAAACTATCTAGGTCATATTATGATTGATCTTAAAAGACACGCTCCAACACTTGCGGATATGACAGTGGAAGAAGCGAAAGACTTTGGAGTCATTATGGCGAAGGTCAGTAAAGCTCTAAAGGAGTCAGAAAAGGCGGAACATATCTATGCCCTTGTTTCTGGGAATTCCGTTCCGCATCTTCATATGCACTTGGTTGCTAGATATCCGAATACTCCAAGAGAATACTGGGGACCAAACGATGTATATGATTGGAAAGAGGCACCTATGGGGGATAACAATGAGGTTGTAAAACTGTGTAATCGAATAAAAGCATATTTGGAGAATAATCAATAATATGACAAACTCTATTAGTGAATTTAGCTGGATTGGCAGCCAAACAAATTTTGTAGATATAATCGACATCAATAATATTAACCAATTATCAATTGGTCGGTTCGGCGGGAATTCAGTCGCAGGACAGTATAAAAATGAAGATGGCTGCCTGATTTGGGTAAATGAAAAGGAAAATTGGGAGTTTGTTGTTATTTTAGACGCCCACAATTCAGCAGAAAGTGCTGAATTGGTAATAAATCAGCTTTTAAAAAGAAAAACAGATATTCTCAAACTATTATCTTTACCAATCAAGAATACTTTTAAAAAATTTGAAAGAACCATACTAAACTTGTTTCAAGAAGAACAGTTTGTTTCTGATTGTCGAAAAGTTAAGGGGGAAACGGCTTGTCTAATTGTTCTGAGAAAAGAAAAGTATATACGGTGGTTTTCAATAGGGGATTGCCTCTCTTATATATTCCACTCGGAATTTGCTAAACTTGGCCAGTATCAAATAAACCAACGACAATTTTATGAATGGGTTGGTCAAGTCAACACCTTTGAACAAACGGTACCTTGTTATAGCAGTGGAATAAGAGAATTAAGAAATGGAATAAATCGTATTTTTTTAACAACTGATGGGTTAGTCGAATGTCCGAATGTCCCCTTCTCTAACCCTAAAGAAATTTATAATGTAATGAAAAAGCATCAAATTAACGATGGTATAACGGAGTTGTTGCAAACCATCAAAAAAAATAATGTCAGAGACAGTACAACAATTGTTTCTTGGGACGTTAATTTAACAAGTGATGTCACAAAACCAAGTAATGAATAGGCATTAATAGCTATTGAATTAACGGGAGCATGGTGTAAGAAGGGTTAATGCCTTTTGTGTTGAATTCCTTATGGAAGTAAAGGGGAAGGATTATCTATTTTACCTGTCGAATTTAAAATTCAACCTATTATAATAAAAGGAGTTGAATTATGGTGTCAAAAGAGAGTATAAAAATGGCAATCCAGTATGGTGAGCAACTTCTTAAATTTGAAGATATAAGGGCAGCGGAGATGTTTTTCTTGAAATTTAAAGAAGAGTTACTAATACAATTAGAAGTAGTAAGCCAAGAATCTAACATTTTCACAGCTGACTATAAGGTGGAAAGCTTAAAAAGGTTAGAAAAATGGTACTTTGAATTATATGAAAAGAAAGAATTCAGTAAATTAGGATTAGATAGAAACGAATTCGAAAAAATAATGGCAATTTACTTTGGAGAAGTAGTTTTACGAAATAATAAAGAAGCAGAATGGGAAGTAGAAGAGTACCCATTTGTTTCAGAAAGATTTACTTTTGGTGTAAAAAAAGAATTTTGCAGTATGTCTTTTAATAATGGTTTTATTGATCATTATAAAGAACCAAATAACAAAAAAAGAAACTCTTTATTTAGACTGTACAACCGCTACTTCAAAGATTGAAACATATTGAACTTACGGGGGCAGTTCAGAAGGATTAACGCCCTTTTTTGTTGTATTTTTTATTGGACAAAGGGGCATTTAGCTTAATAATTAAACTTTGTTCTACCTTATACTTATATAAAAATGCACAGGCATTAATATATAGCTTATGCTATGTAGTTTAAGAGGAGAAAAAATGAAACCAATAATTCCAAAAGAAGTTCAAGTCCCTGATTTAAACTCTCGTCAGATAGATGAATTAACAAATATAGTATTTCTACCAGAAATTGAAGTTCCATCTTGTGATGCGATTTTTGTGTTTGCAGGCACTCATCCAGGTCATTGGGAAAAAACGATAGAAGCGTATAAAAAGGGTTATTCTCAAAAGATAATTGTCACAGGGGGAGTTAGTCCAACTGGTGTTAAACATCCAGATTGGAAAGATGAAAATCAACCAGAGGCTGAATTTATAATTTCTAAACTGTTAGAAAAAGGTGTAAAGCAAGAAGCCATTGTTTTTGAAAATAGGTCCCAAAATACTTTGGAAAACGTACTCTTTGCGAAAGAGGTTTTTAATTTTTCTTCGATAGAAAGTTTGTTGTTTGTTTGCAAAAATCACGCCGCAGGAAGACAATTTCGTACATTGGCACAACACATTCCAAATATTTCAAGGTATGTTCCCTTTGGATTTGATGCCAATTTTAAAGGATGTAGGGTATCAAGGTACGATTGGATGGAAACCGGAATAGGAAGAGCTAGAGTTTTTGGTGAATATTTACGGATTTTACATTATGGAAAAATTGGAGATATATTACCTCTTGAAAAAGAAGTTGATGGTCTTGAAAAGTTATCAGTTTAATCAACATTTAATTAAAACTGATAACGGTGTAATGCTTGTAATTTTACACCTAAATACATCGTTCATTCGGAAAATATATAAAATTTGTAATATTATGCACTTAAACTATAGGGGTGTTGATCCAAGTAGGGTTAATCCTTTTTGTGTTGAATTGCATATGGAAGTAAAGGGGCAGGTTAGCCAAAGAGGTATTATTTCATTAAAGGAAAATAATACCTTTTCGTCGAAAATATAGAACGAAGGGGGAATAAATAATGGATTTTATAAAAAGGAGACCTCAGAATATTGCTATCTTGATGAAAAATGCAAACGACAAAACCAACTGGCTGATAAGGTTAAAGGCGATCGAACGAGCAAGGAAACAAATTCGATCAATGCATAACTAACATTTATAATTCTTTGCCCAAAAAATAAATTGATTCTGCCTCTTTATGGAGTGCTATTTTATATGTATGACGTTTCATAATTAGGGAACATCAATTGGGAATGTGTTGTCCTGAAGTTAGGGAACAGTAAATCAAATTATTGGATAAAAATGTAGTGATTGTGAAATAGTGCAGTCGCTTTTTTTACTATCGGGGCAGGTTAGTGAAATAAGGAATTAATCTAATGGCTATATTGATTATAGGGGGATAGAAATGTTTGGAGAAAAGCCTAAGTGTACTAAATGTGATAAAGAAATTGAGGGTAACGAGGTTGTTTTTATAAAAATACGATATCCAAAGCGAAAAGGGATAACTGAAATAAAAGCGTATTTAAAAAACGAAGGTAAATTCATATGCGAAGATTGCTTCCAACAAAAAATAAATTAATATAAACAGGGGCATTAATCCGAAGAAGGATTAATGTCCTTTTCTGTGGAACTCCTTATAGTAGAAACGGGGCAGGTTAGTTGAATAAGGATATGGATATTTATGTTGAAATGTTAATGGAGGTGTGTTTCTTGCAAACTTATTCTATCTTATTTATTCTTGTTGCTATAATGCATTCAATAACCCTAGTAAATTTGGCTTTATTCGAAGGAGAGTGGAATGGAATAGCCTTATTTCTTTCCAATGTTCTGTTTATAATTGCCTGTGTTTATTTTGGGATAGAACTTCGTACAAATAAAAAAAAGAATACATAATACATATATGATTTTTATAATTGGGTTCCCAGTTTCTTGTTGGTCTTTATTTGTTACTGCTATGTGGTGGGGTTAATACGGAGCTATTGTTTTTTAAGGTGGAGCTATATTAATTAATTGTTCGATTAAGAGTGCATAATTCCCTGGACAGATTAACGCATTTTTATGTTGAACTCCTTATTGTAGAAACGGGTCAGGTTAGTTCAACAAAGAATTTTTAGTTTCAAATATTAATTTATACTGCATTTATAAGTGAAACAAAAAGATTATTGAGTTTATAAGGGGATAGTTTATGAGTATTGAAATGATAAAAATTTACGATGAACAAAAAAATCCATTAGGCATAACTAGTCGTGATATTGTTCATCAAAAAGGTTACTGGCACAATACTTTCCATTGTTGGTTTTTAAAAAATGAAAGTAATACAGATTATATATATTTTCAATTACGTAGTAAAGTTAAAAATGACTTTCCCAATTTATTAGATATTACAGCTGCTGGTCATATCTTGGCCGATGAAACTGTTGGAGAGGGTATTAGAGAAATAAAAGAAGAATTAGGTATTGATGTATCAATGGAAGATTTAGTTTTAATCGGGAATATAAAGGATTGTATCACTACTGAAAATTTTATTGATAAAGAATTTGGCAATGTATATATGTATAGAGTAATTGAAGAGCCTGTATACAAACTTCAAGAAGAAGAAGTATCTGGCATTCTAAGGTCCAATTTCAAAAATTTTTATGATTTTGTTTTTGATAAGAGAAATGAAATTACTGTAAATGGATACATTATTAACACGTATGGTGAGAAATTGGAAATTACCCAAAGAGTTACAAAAAAGGATTTTGTACCGCACTCAGATTCATACTTGAAAGATGTTGTAACGTTAATTAAGAATGTTATGGATAGCTAAAAAGCAGTGTATCTGACAGGGAAACATTCCCTTAGTGAATGAACTGATTTTATGTAAAGAGCAACTAATTTTGTGAAGAAACGTATTTAACTTTCGAGGGCGTTGATCAAGAAGGATTAATGCCTTTTTGTGTTGAATTTCTTATGGAACAAACGGGGAGGTTAGCGGAAGAAGGTTTTTATTTAACTTTATAGAACTAAATGAAGAAACACTGTTTTATAGGGGGATAAATGTGCAGAAATCAGTTGTTAATCTTAATGAGTATAATCCGAATTGGGAAAGGCAATTTGAATATGAGAAAAATAGAATTCTTGAGGTTTTAGGTGCTAAGGTTGTTGGAATTGAACATATTGGAAGCACTTCAATAAAGGGGCTAGGAGCAAAGCCAATAATTGATATTATTTTAGGTGTACAAGATTTAAATGAAGCATCTAACTTCGTTAGTCCTTTAAGTAAGATTGAATATGAATATGTTCCTAAACCTGAGTTTAAAAATAGATTATTTTTTAGGAAAGGATTATCGGGACAGGGCACTTGCCATCTTCATATCTGTGAAATTAATAACAGTGAATGGATAGAAAAGTTATTATTTCGTGATTATCTAAGGTTAAATCCCGAAGCAGCAGAAGAATACGCTTTATTAAAAAAAGAACTTGCCTCTAAATATCGCTTCGATAGACCTACTTATACAAAGAAAAAAGAACCATTTATAAAAACAGTTATCGAAAAAGCAAGAAAAGAATCACACAGTAAATAACGTTGCTTAATTCAACTAACTTGGCATCGATTTAAGAAGGTGAATTAATTTTATCTCCTATAAATCTATTTAGGCTGTTAGCGGAAGAAGGCTCTACAATGAATGGGTAGAAACCTATTAATTATACAGTTAAAAAATGGGGGTAATCTAAAGTGCAAAGATGGCTTGGTTCTTCAGGTGTATGTATTAATGAAAATGGTCAATTGTTAATGGTCTTGCAAGGAAAACTTGAAGAGAAAAAAATGTGGTCTATTCCATCGGGAGGAAAAGAACAGGAAGAAACATTCGAAGAATGTTGTATTAGAGAAATGAAAGAAGAAACGGGATATTCAGTCGAAATTGTTGAAGAAATTAAGGTTAAGAAAAGGACTTATGAACATCTCAATATGACTGCTGAAGTCCATTATTTCTTAGCAAAGATTGTAGGCGGGAAAAGAAATTTTCAAGATCCTGATAATCTTATTTATGATATTGCTTGGAAAACCTTAGACGAAATACAGACTTTAGAATTAACCTTTCCCGAGGATAGAGATTTTCTTATTAACTACATAAAGAAAGTGCTTCAACATAATTCCTTGTTCAACTAATGAGGTAGTTTAGTTCAATAAGAAGTTAAAAAAATTCAACAATATATATTGAACTTTTAATGTTTGTTACTTATTTTCAAGTTGGAGATATTCTAAAATATTTCCGAAGGGGTCTCTAAAACTAATATATTTTCCTGGAGGACAATTAGTTGGTTCATCTACAATAAAATCTACGTCTTTTTCTTTTAAGAATTTAACCGTTTCATAAATATCTTCAGTTCGTAATCCTAATACAACTCCTGTAATTTTATTATCTTGATTATATGGTGTATTAACGTTCTCCTCTAGAATAATTGGTAACTCTCCGTGTACAAGTGATGCAATATTAGGACCATACTGCTTATTTAATTCAAAACCTAATGTATTGGTATAAAAGTCAATTGCAGTGTTTAAATCTGGAACGTAAATGCTTATAACACAAACCTGATTCACCATTTTATTCCTCCTATTTTTATTGTTATGATAAATATTCAACACACATTAATAAAAACCTTTTTTAATTCGACTCAATTTCTTATTAAAATAAACAGCTAATAATTATGAATATCTGTACTAAAAAGGCATTGATACAAGAAGGATTTGAGGTGACCCCTTAGTGGTTATTCGGATGAATGTGAGTCTTTAGCTCAAGCAAAAATAAGAGCAAGTAAAGCATCGCAACGGTTAATTGATTATGCTTATGAATATAAATCGGTGGCTTTAGTTGGTCACGGATTTTTTAATATGCTAATTGCTAAAGAATTGCAGAAAAAGGACTGGCGAGGTAAAGGAGATAGTAAAAGCATTGGAACTGCAAAACATTATCCTTCTTCAACTTACGGGGACATTGATCCAAGAAGGATTAATGCCTTTTTGTGTTGAATTTTTTATGGAAGTAAAGGGGCAGCATTGTTTAAGAAGATAAATGAAAGAAGGAATTTTTATTGAGGGCTAATGGGAAGGAATTTTATGTTCGTGATTTGCGTTATATCATAAGGTCAGCAAACGAGAATGATGCGAAAACTTTGTCTGAAGTAAGGGTACAAATAGATGGGGAAACAGAAAATATGGATAGAGAAAAAGGTGAAGCATACATAGATGAATTAGGTTTTAAACAACTAATCAAAGAAGATACAGAAACTGCCCATAATCTGTTCTTAGTTTGCGAAACAAATGGCAGGGTTGTTGGCTTTTCAAGGTGTCAGGGGAATCCATTGAAAAGAATGTCACATAAAGTTGAGTTCGGTATTTGTGTACTAAAGGATTTCTGGGGATACAGCATAGGTACTAACTTGTTAAAAGAAACAATAAGATGGGCTGATACAAACCGTATTAAGAAACTAACTTTAAATGTGCTCGAAACCAATGAAAAAGCCATAATGCTATATAAAAAATATGGTTTTGTAGAAGAAGGATTGTTAAGGAAAGATAAGTTGCTATCAGATGGAAATTATTACAACACTGTAATAATGGGAAGGTTTAATGAATAATGACATCCTCTTATTAGGTTTCACTATTCAACAAACAGGGCAGGTTAGTTCAGTACATTATAAATTATAATTGGGGGATTCAAATGAAATTTAGAGAAGTTATAAAAGATTCATTTGTAATAGTAGGGTATAGTTCAGCAGGGAAGTGGAATGGTGATATTGTCTACCCAATTCCCCAATTATGGGATGAGGCTACTAGATTTCTAGACAACAATATCAATGAAATAGTTGGGGTATGTCTACCTCCAAGAAGTGATCATTACTTTTATACTTGTGGGATTGAAATTGAATCTGTTGATTATTTTAAAATTGAGAAAGGAATGACCTTACATACCTTTCCTGAGCAAAAATATGTCGTATTTAAACATATTGGTCCCTCCAATAAAATTCCAAATACTTATTGGAAGTTATGGAGAATTTTCGATGAGGAAGGATATATGATAACAGAAGGAATGCCTGAAATAGAAATTGTGAAAGTTGATATGGTTGGAAGAGAGGAAAGCGAAGAATATGAGATGGAAATATGGGTACCCGTTCAATGAAACTTAGGAAAAATCCAGTTTTCTTATAATATTAATGAGGTGTTGACCAAGGAGGATTTATGCTCTTTTTTGCTGAATTCCTTATTGTAGAAACGGGGCAGTTTAGCTTAAGTACAATTTTTCACAATATTTATCATTTCCCAGATTGTTTTTTATAGTTATAATATAGATAAAGTATAAAGGGAAAATAAGGAAAGAGAGTTTGAGATATGAATCTTGTTAAATATTTTAGTATACAATGTACACTAATTGGTGTAATTATCCTAACTAATTTCTACCTAGGAAGGTATATTGGTAAGCCATTTACATACACGGACTTAATGGCAATGCTTATTGAACTCACTATACTAATTCTTGCTTTAACTCTTTTTGATAAATTAAAAAAATGTCTAAAAGCTATTCCTGTATTTAGCAAGGTTTCACTTTCTATATTAGCATTTTTTATTGCGTTTATCTTTATAGGAATCATAACAGGAGAAATACAGTTTTAATTCTTATTTCACTAAAGAGGCAGGTTAGCGGAAGATGAAAATCAAAAAGCGTGCGAGATTATTCTATGCACGCCTTTTATTTATGGAAGATCTATTTTTATTGGTTCCACAGGTGAATGAGTTTCATCATATGACGGCCATACCGTCAAGGTTGTATTTTCTAACAAGACTGGAATAACGAGTCTTCTAATAATGGTGGACTTATCGCCATTTTTTATTTGATCGATTTTCCCATCACTCATTCCCCCCCTTGTTAATGGACCATTATTGTTTATATTCAGCATTCTAAAGGAGGAATCTAATTTTCCCTTTGGATAAGTGACACTATAAATGAGAGCAGTAGAAGCTTTACCAGTTATGACAGATTTAACTTTAAATACTATATCGCCCTCAGGATTCGAGCTTTCCTTGTTGTTAAACAAGTATTTCTCGATTGGGTTTTGTTGCACAGGTACATCAAATTGCCAATTGCCTTTTTTCGTTCCTATTTTTTCAAAGGAAACAGGAATGGTATCATTCTTGGGTAAATCTTTATATGGATAAACAAGTTGGATATGTCCTGTATAGCCATCTTTCGTTTTCGTCAGAGTGGTCAGTTCCTTTGTTTCATCAGCTAGCGGATCACCTTTAAACAATTCATATAATGCATAATAATATCCATCTTTCTCCTGGAGATTCCCTTTCACGTCAAAGGTAATGCCAATTAGATATCCGTCATAGTAAGCACTTGTTAACGCAATATCCACACCGTTGCTTGTATAGGTCTGATTGAGCTCCTTAACTAGATTTTGCTTTTCTAAGCTCCTTCCAACCATATCGTTAAAGTTTGCATACAAACCTCCTATTATAGGTGCATCCGCCAAAACTCTTGAAAAAGAGGGGACGATAAAGCTAGAAGACATCAGGATTCCCGCAGCAGCTACTGTCATAATCCAAGTCTTTAAAATAGGTTTCCTTTTCTTAGGTCGTTGTTCTTTTTCAGCACGACCAATCCCTAATTTTATTGATTGTAAAACCTCTTCTTTTGGTACATCAATATCGTTAACTTTATTAGAGAATGTGTTTTTGTCCATCAAAGTAACTCCCTCCCAATAACTTTCGTAACAGTTTCTTTCCACGGCTTAAATATGTTTTTATGGTGTTTTCTGGTATTCCTAAGATTTTGGATATTTCTTTTAAACTCATATCGTAATAATAGAAAAGGATAATAGTCGTCCGATGCTTCTCTGGTAATTTACCTATTGCTTCTGCAAGGTCAATCTTTTCATCATTTCTTTCTCTCGGTAAGGTTAATTGTTCTGCCAAAGTAACCACATTTTTTCTTTTCCTTTGGACATCATACGCACAGTGAATGAGAATCTTTGTTATCCAAGTTAAGAAATATTCCTCATTCCTTAATTGCCTTATAGAGGAGAATGCCTTATAAGCGCTCTCTTGTATGACATCTAGAGCATCATCTCGATTACCGACATACAGGTATGCCGTTCTATATAAACGATCACTATGTATACTTAGTAAATCTCCAAATGCCTCGGAATCTCCCTGAATTGCTTTTCTGATTAATATTAGCTCATCCAACTCTTTTACCTCCTTTTACTCATTAGAGGAGACTATATGGTAAAAAGTTTCATCTTTTTAAATATACTATTTTATCGGTATGGAGAGTAGAGGTTAGAAAGAAGGCGTATTTTAGCTTGGGGAGTATCTTTATTGAGTTTCTTATTGTAGAAAAGGGGCAGGTTAGCAGAAGAAGGAGTAAAAAAAACAAAGAAATTAGGGGACATATAATGACTTATGAATTTAATATTATGACACAAGAACAAGCAGAAAATATTGCATATAACTGGCATTATGATGGTGAATATTCATTTTATGATATGGACGCTGATGAAGAAGATTTGGCTGAATTCTTAAATCCAAAAAAACGAGGAAATTCAATATATGCTGTTACAAAAGGAGATGAATTTGTTGGTTTCTTTAGTGTTAGCAAAATTACAGATAGATCTTTTGATGTTGGATTAGGGATGAGACCTGATTTAACTGGAAAAGGAAAGGGGATAGAATTTTTAAGGGAAGGTATGAAATTTATTCAATCGGAATTTAAATCTGAAAAAATCACCTTGTCAGTAGCAACATTTAATCAAAGGGCAATTAAAGCATATAGAAAAGTTGGATTTTTAGATAGGGAGACTTTTAAGCAAAATACAAATGGCAGCACATTTGAATTTCTTGAAATGGAATACGAATGTAAATAAAGTCCTTATTTAAGTAACGGGGCAGGTTAGCGGAAGAGAGAAAACTTTCTAGTCTAACTGTATAATTTTAACTGAGGTGGTTCGGGTGGACGGCATTCAAAAGGTAACTGAAATATTGCTTGACGAGGAAATAGATGAACAGGAATTTGTTGATATATTAATGATGTTTATAAGCAAGACTGTTATATATATGCAATTATTCCTGACTGGGAAAAAGATTTGTTAAACCAACTGTCAAATGATTTCATTATATTAAATAAGGTTAAATTTCCTTTAATGCGGATTTTCCCAAGAACTACAGAGTTTGTAGGATTTGTGAAGGATAGTAAAAAACAATATATTTACGAGTTTTATTTAAGGTCTACAACTATGGACTTTTAAATTTTCTCTGAGTTAGATGTATCTCAACATTTAAATAATATAAACAAAAATAATATTGATATGTATAAAATATTTGAAACTAACAATGTTCCTCACATAACAATAGGTCCTGATGGACAATGGCTAAATATAATAGGTTATTGAAATTGACCTTTATAGAGCTAACGGGGGCATTGATATTAGAAGGATTAATGCCTTTTTGTGTTGAATTTCTTATGGAACAAACGGGGCAGGTTAGCAGAAGAAGGATTGAAAAGAAAAATACCCTTTTGGGGATAAACTTTTGTCTAGCGGACGTTTTCGGACGCGTGTATTCGATTTGACGAGCGAGAAGGGAGAAGAACATGAAACGGAAAATGTGGATCCTAGCTGCCTTATTCCTGGTCGGGTTTATGGTCGTTTATGCTTTCCTGTATCCTGATCCAGAACCCAGTTCGTTTTCTGGCACCATACTCCAAATCAATGGAGAGAGTGCCCTGATTGACATAGAAGAAGGAGTGATCCTTCGTTCAGGCAATCGCGTACGGGTTCACTTATCCAAGAGGGAAGACCGTACACTCCAGGTAGGGGATCGGGTGCGAGTGGAATACAGAGGAGCGGTGCGAGAATCCTATCCACTTCAGATCAGCGAGACGAAAATCGAATGGATTCCTTAAACGGCAAAAGACAGAAAAATGTTAAATATGGTAAAGTGGGTGATTGCGTTGGCAAATAGTGTCCAAAAAGCGATAGTTTCATTATTGGCAGGAAAAAGGTCAACCAATAACTTGGTCAACCTTATAATACTAACAGTGGCGTTGATCCAAAGGAGGATAACGCCTTTTTGTGTTGAATTCCTTATGGTAGAAACGGGGCAGGTTAGTTTAATTAGAAAAAGAAAAAATATATGAAATGCGTTTACATATAGTTAGATAAAGTATGTTTAGTATTTTTTGGTTTTTATAGAGTGGGGTGTGGGATGAAAATAAGGAAATATTTAGGGGTTGTATCGATTTTTGTTTTTATTGTCACTATTCTTTATACAGAAGTTTTTTTGATAGGAAAAGTTTCTGGTGCACAAGGAACAAGGTTATTATTGATAGGTGTTGGAGTATCTATTTTATTAGTGATATTTAGTGAAAAAGGACGCGTGAAAACAATTGTTTTAAGCCTATATGGTTTATTATTTGCTGGCTTTATAACAATCGTGATACTCTATGGCGTTGCACATATGTAATAAGGAGGTTGCTTTACTATCATCAGAAAGCAGAGATAAGCTTTCTTTTGTTATGCAGCTATCGGGGCAGGTTAATTCTATAACAATGTAGAATTATTAATTGATACTTAGAGGATTTATTAAAAGGTACTATTCAAAGGAGCGATGCAAAAGTGGGGGAAATCATTCATCCAGAAGTAGAGACATCGGGTTGGGTAGAGGTCATTACAGCAGTTTTACCAATTGTTCTTTTGACAATAATCGGTGTAATTATTGTCGCTATTGTATATATCGTTAAGATAGTTAAATGTCATCTGGCAAACACAAAAATAGCCGAAAAAAAATTAAAAATGGAAGAAACAGATATACAAGAGATTAAACAACGTCTTGACCGAATTGAAAAAAATCTTAAGTGAGGTTGAGTGATTTCTTTCATATTGTGCTAACGAGGGCGTTGATCCAAGAAGAAGGATTAATGCCTTTTTGTGTTGAATTCTTTATCGTAGAAACGGGCAGGTTAGCATAAGAAGGAATTTATAATTTGATTAGAGAATTACAATAATAACCCAATTATTTGAACAAGAAGTCGATGCTTAATATGAAGCGAAGAACACATAAATGGTAATGAAAGAACGGTGATGAAATGTATTTTTCGTCAAAAAAAGACTTGTGGATGTCAATTATATTTTGGTTGTTCTCATTGTTTTTTATTGTTCTACCTGTTTTCTTCCCAGACTTAGGAGTTTGGATGACACCAAATTTCTTAGATAAACAATGGATGAAAATTGTTATTCTATCTCCCATCGGTTTTTGCTTAATGTGGATTTGGTTTAAGACTGGATATACAATTAAAGACAATTTTCTTAAAATACAATACGGTCCTCTTAAATGGAAAATCAAGATTGATGAAATTGCCAGCATTAGAGAAACCAGAAACCCATTTACAGCCCCTGCTTTGTCTATGGATAAAATAGAAATTAATTATGCAAAATTTAATACGATTTCGATTTCACCAAAAAACAAAATAGAGTTTGTTTGCCAGTTAAGAAAGCAAAACTCAAATATAAATATTCAGCGATAACAAAGTAGTATAACTTATAATAAAGTCTTTTATAATTTCTATTGAACTATCGAAGGCATTGATCTAAGAAGGATTAATGTCCATTTATGTTGAATTTCTTATGGAAGTAACGGGGCAGGTTAATGGAACAAAATGAAACTTATCTTGATAATGCTTTTGAGGTACAAAATCTATGGAGAATTGGAGACCTACTATGAAAGATGAATTCAATAATAAAACAAAAGAATATGCAATAGGAAGACCTTCTTATCCAACAGAAGTATTGAAAACAATCAGAGAGCTAGGAATTAATGAACAATCCTCAATCGCAGATATTGGAGCAGGGACTGGACTCCTTACAAAGTTGTTAGGCGAATTGGATTGCAACGTGCTAGCAATTGAACCAAACGAGTATATGCTTCAAGAGTGTAAAAAGTATTGCTCTAGTAATAAAAATATCGAATTCATTAATACC
This sequence comes from Bacillus sp. z26, assembly GCF_058313635.1. Taxonomy (NCBI): domain Bacteria; kingdom Bacillati; phylum Bacillota; class Bacilli; order Caryophanales; family Bacillaceae; genus Bacillus; species Bacillus sp. z26. The sequence continues at coordinate 139,891 of NZ_JBZFQM010000002.1, read as the reverse complement.
TCAGCTGAAGAAACTACATTGAAAGAAAATAGTATTGATCTTATTACAATTGCACAGGCGTTTCACTGGTTTGATAAGCAATTATGTAAGAAAGAATTCCAACGAATTTTAAAGGAAGATGGATATGTAATTATTTTATTTAATGAAATGCAACCAGATAGTCAATTAGCGAAAGAATATACGAGTGTTCTACATCGTTATAAAGTTAAAACAAATACTGGAATTTCCGACTTTGACCCAGACAAAGAAAAGCTTAATTTTTTTGGGCAAGATTATACCAAGCTATATTATGATAATTGGCACACATTAACGGAGGAAGGTTTTGTAGGAGGTGCCCTATCGTTATCCTACACTCCATCAAAATTAGATAGTAGTTATGAAGAATTTGTAGCAGAACTTCATCACCTATTTTCAAAATATCAACAAAATGAAAGAATAACTTTCCATTATAAAACTGAGGTGTGTATCTGTAAGTTTTTAAAGCGATAAATCTTTCGAATCCTTCAACACACGGGGGCTTCAATGGAATCAAAAAAAGGGAACTTCTAAAAATGGAAGATAATATAGCCGTTTTATAAGAAAAATTATCTTTGTGAAAGAATGTACTTAAACTAATGGGGGCGTTGATCCAGGAAGGATTAATGCTCCTTTCTATTGAACTCCTTATTGAAGTAAAGGGGCAGGTTAGCTCTATAAGATATACACGAAAATCTAGCTTTTATGCTAGGTTTTTAATGTATTAGTATTTACCTTGCTTCACAGAATATAATTTAATTACTTCTGTAATAATATTATTTATTAATGACTCAACTGTTTGATTTTTGGCTAATCTTGGGCTTTGACCCGACCAGAGCGATAAGAAGTCTGGATTATTTTGTGCACTAGCAGTCTTCCTTATCTCCTAGGTTAGTGTGTTTAGAACTGGGAAATCAGGTAAAAACTTTTCGTTCCTTTGCATTTCTTTTATAAATTTATTTTTTATTCCTCTAGCCCATTTACCAGAAAATGAACGAGTTAATACAGTGTTATCCTCGGTAGCATTTAGGATTGCCTCTTTATGAACTAGATGTGCACCGCTTTCAACACAAGTCAAGAAAGCCGTCCCCATTTGTACACCCTTTGCACCTAGGCAAAGAGAAGCAGAAAGCCCTCGACCATCCATAATTCCGCCAGCAGCAATAACAGGAATACTAACGGTGTCAACAACCTGCGGGGTCAGTGACATTAAACCAATTAAACTCTCGTGATTACTATCGATAAAGCTCCCCCCGATGCCCACCAGCTTCGCTACCTTGAACCACAACAATATCCATTCCAGCTTTTTCATTTTCAACTGCTTCTCTTACGGTCGTAGCGGTCCCCATCAAAATAATATTCGATTGTTTTAATTCAGCCATCACTTCTTTAGGAGGAATACCGAACGTAAAGGAACAAATGGGGATCTTTTCTTCCATTATAACTTTAACTTGTTCAATAAAATGTTCGACAACCTTATTAAAATCAGGAATTTCAAGGTCATCTTTTTGGTGTAAATTTAATTTATGATGAACTGATTAGCCGATTTAATTTCATCCTCTCTAACTTTAAATTCGTTAGGAACAAATAGATTGATACCAAACGGTTTTGAAGTTAACTGTTTTATTTCCTCAATTTGTTTCCGAATTTGAACAGGGTTCATATAACCTGCTCCAATCATTCCTAGGCCCCCAGAATTTGATACAGCAGCGACCAATCCTGAGGTTGTTATTCCTCCAGCCATAGGAGCTTGTATAATCGGATATTTAATTTTCAAAAGTTTTGTTAATTGATTTTTCAACATCGTTAAACACCTCGTATCCCTTTTACAAATTCTTCATCATTGCTGTTCGCTATATATCTGCCGTTAAAAATTTTAGCTCCCATTAAAAAACCCTTTTGATTCAACTTAAATTATCTGGCAGTTAAAATAATATTAACAAATATTCAAGTAATTACCAATTAATATAACAAATATTGTGAATGAATATACTTAAACAAACGGGGGCATTGATCTAAGAAGGATTAATGCCTCTTTCTGTTGAATTCCTTATGGAAGTAAAGGTGTAGTTTAGTCGAATAAATAAAATTAGAAAAAATCGAACCTTTAGTTTATTTTTATTCATATAATTATTATTACACTTGAAAGGTGGGTTTTTTATGTACATAGAGAACGGTATAGAAGCTTATGAAGCACATAATCGAACTGAGTTATTAGCAGGTTTAGAGGTGAAATCTGAATATATCCTTATTATAGGAGACTATTATAAAGACATAAGAAAGATTATGGATACTCATCCTCCAGAGAACGAAAGTATAGGAGTGGCCTTAGGAAGTGCAGGTGTGTTATCAATTCTTATTTATGCAATAAATGCAGTAAGGATTTCATTCAGTAAAGAAGATAAAACAGATAAAATAATTGACAGAAAGTTAAATTTATACAAAATTAAAAAGATTACAGATGACGGTTTATTATTGAGTTTAAAGCAGTTAGATTATTAGAAATTGCATATAGAGAACTATTTTGATAGTTCTATGCGAATAAATACACTTATACTATCGGGGTCATTGATCTAAGAAGGATTAATGTCCTTTTATGTTGAAATTCTTGTGAAAGTAGGCGATTTTATGAAATATACCTGTTCGTGTTGCGGCTACAAAACATTAGATGAATCGCCAGGCGGTTATAATATATGTAAGATTTGTTATTGGGAAGATGATCCCGTACAGAATGAGGACCCAGACCTTGAAGGCGGAGCTAATGTATTATCTTTGAGACAAGCACAAAGGAATTTTAAAATTTACGGAGCAAGTGAGGAAATGTATAAGGACTGTGTTGTAGAAGCAAGCCTTAGAGGATACAAGAAAGATGAAAATTTTAAACCTCTCTAGGTTTTTTAGGGATATTACCATCATTAAATAGTCTTCCTTATTGCACTAGGGGCAGTGATCCAAGAAAGATTAATGCCCTTTTCTATTGAATTCTTTATTGTAGAAACGGGGCAGGTTAGTTCAATAAGAATAAGAGGAAATAGGTAAAATTTCTCGAATAAGTATCTGTATATCAAATGATTTGGGAGAGGTTCCTTATAGCTAATGGTATTGAAGATTTTTATTGTGATGAAGTATTAAATGGTAAGACACGAGTTGAAAAAGTTTGTGAAACTGAAAATACTCTTGCCTATTATCATACTCGACCTTTTTATGAAGTACATATTGTGGTTATCCCCAAGAAACACATTACTTCACTAATAGATGTTAAACCAGAAGATAAAGATGCACTAAACGATTTATTTTCAGTGATACAGCAAGTATCAAAACAGGTGAACGACAAGTACGGTGCCTGTACAGTATCAACTAATATAGGTGAGTATCAAAGTAATAAACATCTGCATTGGCACGTTCATTATGGAAATCGTATAAAATAAAATAATTTGATGGTACTTGGTATTCAAAGACAGAATTATGGAGTGTTATAAAGCTAAAGGGGCATTGATCTAGGGAAGGATTAAGGCCCTTTTCTGTTAAAATCCTTATTGTAGAAACGGTGCAGGGTAGCTTTATAACGACCCAGGCCTAATATAGAATTATTTTCAGGGGGAATTTGGTGTCAATTAAAGGTCTAAATCATTTGTTATTTTCAGTTTCCAACTTAAATGATTCGATAAAATTTTATCAAAATGTCTTTGATGCGAAGTTATTAGTTAAAGGCAGATGCACAGCGTATTTTGATTTAAATGGCATATGGCTTGCACTCAATGAAGAAAAAGACATATCTCGTAATGAAATTAGCCAATCATATACACATATAGCATTTTCGATAGACGAAGCTGAATTAGATACGATGTATCACAAACTAGTGAGTTTAAATGTAAAAATCCTAACAGGGCGACCAAGAGATGAAAAAGACAAAATGTCTATCTATTTATAGACCCAGATGGTCATAAGTTTGAATTCCATTCAGGGACTTTACAAGATAGACTAGACTATTATAAAGAAGACAAACTGCATATGGAGTTTTTTGATTAGAAAAACTTAATTAACATAAGTCTCAAATAATTTGTAGGAAATTGTTCTTAAACTATCGGGGCAGTTTAGTGAAAGAAGGAGAATTTACAAAAGGCTTTTGGTTTTAGTTGAAGTTTAAACATTAGGAGGAATGATATTGTCTAAAGGGCTGTTGCATCATATTGAGTTGTACGTATCTGATTTAGAAAGGACATCGGAATTTTGGGGGTGGCTCTTACAAGAATTTGGGTACACCCGGTTTCAACAATGGGGCGACGGGCAAAGTTGGATTCTTGGTGATACGTATATTGTATTTGTGCAAGCAGAGAAACGGTTCCTCGATATTCCATATCATCGTTGCCGAGTAGGGCTTAACCACTTGGCATTTTATGCAGAGTCACGGAATCACGTTGATGAAATAACCAGGACATTGGTATCTAAAGGGGTGAAAATCCTCTATAAAAATAGACATCCCTTAGCAGGTAGTGATAACCATTACGCAGTTTATTTTGAAGATCCAGATAGAATTAAGGTAGAACTGGTAGCACCATAATTAATTTGGTAGAAAACAGTTCTAATTAGGTTAACGGGGCAGGTTAGCGGAAGAAGACATTCGAAAAGTTGGAGGATTTTATGAAAAGGCAATCTCCATTTGTGATTTCGATTGCTGCGGTTTCGGGTGGGGGTAAAACAACAGTAACCTCTTACCTAAAAGGGCAGTTGCAAAATAGTAAAACAATATCTTTTGATGATTACGATTTTGATGGCCCTGATAACATTATAGAATGGATTGATAATGGTTGTAATCCTGATGAATGGGACTTATCGCCACTTATTAGAGATATAAAGAAGTTAGGTAATGAACCATTGGATTACATCATTTTAGATTTTCCATTTGCTTACCTACATACTAAAACAAGAGAATTTATTGATTTTGCAGTGTTTATTGATACTCCATTGGATATTGCAATGGCACGGAGAATAATTCGAGACTTTAAAAATGGTTCTACCGAGGATATAATGCTGGATCTAGATAACTACATTCTTAGAGGAAGGCGGGGGTATCTGAATATGTTAAATACGACAAAACCGAATTCTGACCTCATTGTAGATGGGACATTATCTAAACCTGAGATTGCACGTATTATTGTTCAAAATATAGTGAGAATAGAGTATATTAGGTCAAAGCAAAATTGAAAATATAATATCTAATTCAAGTAAGGGACGTTGATCTAAGCAGGATTAATGTCCCTTTATGTTGAACTCTTATGGAAGTAAAGTGGCAGGTTAGTTGAAGAAGGATTTAGCTCATTTAAAGCCGAATTTCATACACATATGGATTAAAAACAATGCCTTAAGGGGGAATTTATATGTTGAGGGCATATTGGAAGAATGTTTTATACATACTTAACCATAAAATTAATGTACTTGTTGAATGCTGAAAAGAAGGTTTATACTTCCAAGGAATTACCCACGATTTATCAAAATTATCCCCAAAAGAGTTTTCTCCATATGCTAAGAAATTTTTCTCGAGTAAACAATTAAGTGAAGATGATGAATTAAGATGGAGATTTGCGTGGCTGAATCATCAACATAAAAATAAACATCATTGGGAATATTGGGTTGTTGATCCGAACAAGAAACTAGCCTTACCAATGCCCAAAAAATATTTACTTGAAATGGTTTGTGATTGGCGTTCTTTTTCGAGAAAATGGGGCAGGAGAGTGAGACCAGCGACTTTAGAACTTACTGATAGGATAATACTACATCCTGATACAAAAAAAGAACTAGAAAATATTTTGATGAGTAAAAGGAAAAATAACTCTAAGAAAACTTTCTTATTATCAAAAAAGATAAGAAAACTGTGAAAGAATGACTTAAACTAATGGGGCATTGATCCTGGAAGAAGGATTAATGCCTTTTTGTGTTGAATTTCTTATGGAATAAACGGGGCGGGTTAGTTTAAGTACATTTTTTTACAAACTTTCTAGTTTCCTGCAAAAAAGAGGAGACTATTTATTCAAATAATTAATTACTACTGTTGCTCATCCGTACTCTCTTTCTTTACATTTACTAACATTAAAGCACAGACTATTATCGCTGTAACATATAAAAAGATAGAGACAAGAGGTTTATGCAATAAACTAATATCTTTAGAATGAAAAGTATATAAATAAATAAGGGCTAAAAACATAAAAGGTGACAATAATTTTTTCGTTTATTCATCCCACTCCTTTCCTTTATTATACATTTTTCAAGATGATAAAATCCTTTTTATATTATTCGTTTTTAAATATTCCATTGTTTTTATCAATGGAAGTAAAGGGGCAGGTTAGCTCAATAAGTTAATTAAAAAGAGATCCATATAGATTTGTCAGGATTGCTAATGCAAAAGTAAAATATAATAAAAATCTCTCTTTAATAACACAGTTTTTAGCTGTGTTATTTTTTGTTAAATATTAGATACATAAAAAATAAATACCTTGCATTATTAGGTAATCTCATTTATAAATAATTGTAAGGATGGTGAAAAATGGAAATAAACAAAGAGGTTTTGAAAGGCCATATTGATACCATAATCCTGTCGCTTTTACATAAAAGAGATATGTATGGTTATGAGTTAGCTAAATTGGTACGGGAAAGAACCGATGAACAATTTGAATTAAAAGAAGGTACGCTATATTTGTCTTTAAAGCGACTTGAACAAAATAAATGGATTAAATCCTACTGGGGAGATGAAAAAGGTCCAGGTGGAAGAAGAAAATACTATAAACTCACGCCATTAGGTAAAGAAGGTTTTGAAAAGAAGCGTCTGGAATGGGAATTTATAAAGAAAATCATTGATTCTTTTTTGGAGGGAGGAGAAAAATATGAAGCAAATTGAAGCATTTGTTGATTCGGTTTATCAAAATGTAGGTGGAAATAAAAAAGAAATAAAAGAATTAAAAGCAGAAATGAAAAGCCATTTACTAGAGGCAGTTCACGAATTGAAAACAGAAGGAAAGTCTGAACAAGAAGCGATAGAAATTGCAATTGAACGATTTGGTGGGGAAAAAGAAATGCGTTCCATTATTGGACAACTGTTTAAAACCCAACAAACATTTGCGAAATGGGTTCTTTATCTGGCTTTAGGCTTTCTAGCTTTATTCTTATCTATTTTTGGTTGGCTTTGGCAAAGTGAAGAATCACAATCACATCAAATATCTCTTGTTGCTACGGATATAGCAGATATTTTAGAAAACAAAAGCAGCATTACACCTGAAATGAAAGTAGATATAGAAGAATCATTTAAAAGTACAAGTTTTATTTCAGCCCTAAGAATATTCTATGTGAATGATATTCAGAAGAGTGAAAATTATGAAGGTTACGGAAATGTATTTGATTATGTGGCACAAACTGAACCAGACTTTGAATACAAGCAAACAGTTTGGGCTCCTGAATGGTTAAAACCAGATTTCCTTTCTTACGGAAATGGTGATGATCAATGGTATGTTGGTATGGAAGAAAGAAGTTTCGGCACGTTAATGATTGCTATCTTATTTGGTGGTTTAGCAATCTATTGGACGTTATTTTCTATTTGGGCAATCATTAATGCCTATCATCATAAACGTTTAAACATTGGTTGGGGCGTAGGCTTTGTTTTATTTAATGTAGTGGGCTATTTGTTATATTATCTTGTTGGTAGGAAACAAAGATATATTAAATAAATCTGTTCAAAGCTGTCATAATGGCAGTTTTTCTTTTTTTAAAACGGAGTAACCTTCCTTTAAACAATTAGGTTTTAGTATATAAAACATTTAAGTTTGTGAATCAACTCACTTAAACTATCGGGGGCGTTTCGTATTATAGAGTTCAGCCAGAACTTTCTGGTTGAACTTTTATTTTATGGTTTATTCTATCAGTAGCCAGGGTAGAACGTACGGGGGCGTGGGACATTGATCCCGTCGGCTAAACTGTTCACCCCCTACTAGTAGAAATATGTTTGCGGCTGGTTGGGACTGAGATCTCGTATAACAAGCGAAGCTATAATACTACTTTGGAGGAAATAGGGGTTACTGGTGAATACGTAAGAGGAGGAAAAAGAATGAACCCAGTTGTGGGTATAGATGTAGCTAAAGGAGAGAGTGAAATTCAGGCTTTTTTAGATAAAGGAAAGCCATATGGAAAGAACTTTTCAATTAAGCATAATCGTGATGAATTGGATCGGCTTGTAAGTTTCTTGAGCGAAATTAAAACAATGACAGGTAAGATACCAGTAGTCATATTAGAATCAACGGGACATTATCATACTCCTATTATTCAATGCTTAGAAGAAAACGCGTTGCCTTATATTCTGTTAAATCCACTCATTTCTCATCAAGCAAAGAAATCAAGTTTAAGAAAAGTAAAAACAGATGCTTTTGATGCGTATCAGTTATGTACCCTTTATTACAAAGAGGACTTTGAACCTTATAAAATGAGGGGAATTCAGCTGTTGAACCTTCGTAATCTATCTAGACAACAGGAAATCGTGACGAAAATGTATGTAGAGGCAAAATTGCAGTTTCATACGATTTTGGATCAGGTTTTTCCTGATTACCGAAAGGTATTTGGAGATCTATTTTCGAAAGTATCTTTATCGATATTAAGAGAATATCCAACGTCGGAGAAGATTCTAAAGACGGATGAAGAGGAATTAACAGAACGAATAAAAGGGTATTGTCCAACTCGTTCTCTTCAGTGGGCAAGAGAA
>NZ_JBZFQM010000002.1:0-131126 GCF_058313635.1 Bacillus sp. z26 | reverse complement strand
CCTATTTCATTACCAAGGACACCTTTCGGAATTGGAGAGCCAAATGGTATCCCTGGCCAATGAAATAGAAGAATATAAGATTATCCAATCTATCCCTGGAATCGGAGAAAAAATCGCTGCCACGATTATTTCCGAAATTGGTGAGATTGATCGGTTTAATCACCTTAAGAAATTGGTTGCCTTCGCTGGCATCGATCCAAGTGTCCATTCATCTGGCAAGTTTATAGCGACGACGAATCGGATTACCAAACGAGGTTCCAGCAGGCTAAGGCACAGCTTGTATCTAGCAGTTTTATGTGGAATAAGAAGTTCCAGAAATAAAAAGCTCAAGGAGTTCTATGACAAGAAACGCTTAGAAGGAAAGCCGTCGAAAGTGGCAATGATCGCTTGTATCAATAAACTTCTTCACTGGATTTATGCTTTATTAAAAAGGAAAGAACATTTCCTAGATATAGCTTAGAAAGACATTTTAACCACATAAAGAAAAACCTTCCTCAAGTTATCTGGAGGGTTATTTGGTATGCCTAAAAACAGTATAGCATATAAAAAAATAAATTTTACAGAGAGATATTGACATCCTATTAGCTGGTTTAGCGGAAGAAGGAATAAATGTTTTTAAAGTAGAATTATATGTTAAATAAATGAAAAGGGTGTGGAATTTTTGTTTTATAGAAGGAAATTTTACATAGTAAAAAATGAATTTGTGGATATTTTTAATGCACACTTTAATGAAACAAATTTACCCAATCAACTAAAAAATGGTGCACGACTATTAGGAAGATGGATGACACCTTCTAATGATACAACCACTGAGATATTCGCTATTTGGGAGTATGACAGTTATGAGAAGTATATAGAAATAGAAAAGAAAGTAAGAGGTAACAGTGAACACGTTAGTCGAATAAATAAATGGTATGAAAAAAATGGCGGCAAAGATTTTGTGTATAAAGAATATATTTTGGAAGTGAAAAATGAAGAGTTAAAATCAACTTTAATAAAGAATGTATCCACTAATCAGTAGTTAAACTTACAGGTGCAGCCTTTTTATGTTGAATTTCTTATGGAAGTAACGGGGCAGGTTAGCACAATAAGAAATAAATATGGCGGTATTTACATAAAGATATGGGGAGAGGAGATTTATGAGTGATACTATAAATTATAAAATTTGGACTGTATGTATGATTCAAAATGAAAACAAGGTTTTACTTCTTGATAGACAACACGACCATTTCAAAGGATTTATTCCACCTGGTGGTAAAGTTGAATTCCCCGAGAGTATAGTAGAGGGTGCGGTAAGAGAAGTTAAAGAGGAAACAGGGTTGGAGGTTAGTAATCTTATTTATAAAGGTCTATATGAATACGTTAATCCAGTCGCTAATGATAGATATATGATATTTAATTACATTACAAAGGATTTTAAGGGTGAACTACTGGAAGATTCTCCTGAAGGGAAAGCTGTCTGGGTAAATATAGATAACGCATATAAACTTCCAATGCAAACATCCATTCGAAGAAGATTTCCGTTATTCTTTAAAGAGGGAACATTTGAGATTCAAGTTGAATGGAATCACGAAAATAATAAAGAGGAAAAAGTTGTTATTCGAAATACATAAGATCTCTTATTAAGATAACTAGGGCATTGATCTAAGAAGGATTAATGCTTTTTTCTGTTGAATTCTGTAGAAACAGGGCAGGTTAGTGGAAGAAGGAATCTCGTTAGTAATAGAGAAATATTATATAAAAAACAGATTCTTTAGAAGGTGAGAAAAAAGAGATTTTTTGTTTGTTCAGTATGTGGCTGTGATTATTTACCAGGGCCTTTATATATAAATGGTACTCCTGATGTAAGCCTTATTTGTGCTTGCTGTGGATTTCAACCAGGGTATGGCGATGAAGAATTAGGATATACCTTGGAAAGTTATCGAGAAGAGTGGATCCAAAATGGAGCTAAGTGGTTTCGGGAAAAAGAGAAACCAAAGCAATGGAATTTAAAGAAGCAACTGAAAAATATTAATATCAGGTAGAGTGTAAGACCAAGATTGTAAATTAGTATTCTTTCTTCTTTTATAGAACTAAAGGGGCAGGTTAGCGGAAGAAGGACTTATTAATATTAACGAATATATAATATAAGAATTATATTAAGAAGGAGGATAAAAATGCGTAATTATAAAATTTGGTCATTCGTATGTGTGGCCATCTTCGTTATTTTATTTAGCCTTTTGTCTACTGGTGCACTTCCTGGTGGTCCAGTTGGGAAATACGTAATTCTATCTATGATTGTACTTCCGCTGCTAGGAATCTTCTTTGGTGTTATAAGTAATAAAGGATTAGGAAAATGGGGCCTTATCTTAATAAATTTAATTGCATTCTGTTCATTTATCTATATTCTTTTATTGGGATTTGGAATGGGTGAAGCGTAAATTCTTCAATATTAAGAGCTGATTAAAAGGCTCTTTTCTTATGCTAGAAACGGGGCAGTTTAGTTTAAGAACATTATGTTATGATGGATATTTAATCCAATTGTATAAACAGGGGGGATAACAGAATATGATAAGAATAGATGTCGCATATGCATTAATTTATAATGAAGATAAGGAAGAAATCCTAATGGTTAATAACATAGGGAGTGGTTGGTCTCTTCCTGGCGGTGCAGTTGAAAAAGGGGAAACTCTCGAGCAGGCAGTTATCCGAGAGGTTAAGGAAGAAACAGGTTTAACAATTGAAGTTGAAAGCATTGTAGCAGTAAATGAAGCGTTTTTTAAGGAAAAGGGAAATCACGCCTTATTCATAACTTTTACTGCGAAAATCATAGAAGGAGAAATTTCAATACAAGATGAAGATGAAATTTCGGAAATAAAGTGGGTAGGCATACAAAGGGCTAATGAATTAATGCCTTATCATCTTGATGGTGTAGAAAAGTTACTGACAAACTCCTCAATTTATACTTTCCAAGGTTAAACAAACCTTATCCTTCTTCAAATAACGGGGCATTAGCAACTGATCACGGCTGTCAAATTGATGGCCTTTTCTTATGCTGCTAAAGGGGCAGGTTAGCGGAAGAAGGATTAATGCTTTTTCTATAATTCTTATCTAACAAGTTGGGAGAATTAGTTCATAACAAATACTTATCAAGAGTGTTCATATATCAATAATATACATACTGTTTTTTTGATATAAAATGAAAGATGAATTAGTATCTGCTTAAGTTATAGGAGAAAAATCATCAAAAATTCAACTTAGCAATGGGGGATGTTTTTATGATTATTGGTTTACATCACGCTCAAATAACTATTCCAAAGGGAGCTGAAGAAGAAGGGAAAGACTTTTATTGCGGTATTTTAGGTTTACCTGAGAAAGAAAAGCCAGAATCACTCAAGGGAAGAGGCGGATTTTGGGTTAAAGTTGGAGATAGAGATTTACATATAGGAACGGAAGATGGTTTTGATAGATTAACAACAAAAGCTCATATAGCTTATCAGGTTGAAGATATATCGTATTGGAGAAATAAATTGGAAGAAAACTCTATTCAGATTATTGAAGGAATCCCTATACCAGGTTTTGAACGTTTTGAGTTCAGAGACCCATTCGGAAACAGAGTAGAAATGATTCAAGCTATATATGTTACAGGCAAGTGAAGGTAGCTATAAGAAAGATTCCATAAGAAGGAATTTAGGATTGTCACAACACTTTATGTTCTATTCAAAAAAAGGGAGAATATTCTTCAATGATTGAATCTTCTTCAACTAACGATGCTTACTACAACAAGGGAGGTTGCTGCGGCAACCTTTTTCTTACGGAACTAAAGGGGCAGGTTAGCTCAATAAAACAATCAATGAAACTTTTAAAAAAAATTAATGTCAATTTCGAAAAAAGGGGGAGTTAGTTGAAAAATCAACATTTACTTTTGATTGCAGTGTTATTTGTTTTAATTACTTCATTTTTACCAGCTAAAGTAATGGCAACTAAATGGTTATATCCGTTTGTGGTTTGGGATGGATATGTCTATGAGGTAACGGAAGAATCTGTGACCAATATTGGGGATGAAATTGGTCAAGTCACAAACTATTCGGATATGGAACAGCAATCAGGTAATTTCTCTAATGCTTATCAAAAAGGTACTAAATACTATGCAATTAAAGGTGTTAGTACAGAGAAATCGTTAGCCATACAAGAATCCAATGGGCAATATGTAAAAGCAGTTAGAAAAGAAAAATATGAATTTGAACAAGCCTTTGATGAACCAAAAGATATCGGTATTTCGATAGTTGGATTTTTAGCTGTTATTTTTATGTATAAATTGGTAAAGAATCATCTGGATAAAAGGTAAATCGTTATTGAACTAATAGGGGCTTTGATCCAAGAAGAAGGATTAATGCCTTTTTGTGTTGAATTTCTTATGAAAGAAACGGGGCGGGTTAATATGGAGGGTTTTATGAAGAATTTAAAAATGATGCTATCTATCCTAGTCTTCACGATCTTGTTATCCTCTTGCAACAATTCCTTTTTAGGCAGTTGTCCTGATGGTGAAATTGAATGGATAGATGTAGTGATGATTGATGATATCCAATACCAACATCAGTTTCCAGACTCTGCTGATGAGTCAGTTCCGATTTCTATTGAAAAAGGCAGGAAACTGGGCGAAGTTGTCTATAAGATGGCTGACAGTGCTTGTAGTAATCATCAGATGGAAAATGGGGATGCAACGTTCTTAGAAGAAGGGACACCGATATATGAGTTAAAAGGATACCCATCTGATTTGATGGTGATTGTCAATGACAAGGTATATGTGGTGGACACGAATATAAAGGCAAAAACGGCTGCTGAGCTAGTACCAATGAGAAATTTAGTGGAAAATATTCATATTGAAAGTACGGAAGATGGAGAACGAATACACACATTCTCACAACCTTCAAAAACTAAATTCCTAGATGCCTGGGATGAATTGAAATTGGAGGATATTGAGTCTTTGTATAAAGATGGTAAAATGGACGGAAAACGATTATTTCTAGAAATTGAACTGAAGAATGGCGTAGCATTTAGGCTGATCTATGCAATAGATTCGAATAGGTTTAATAATGGGGCAATCGGAAATGAAAAAATAAAAGACGTGATTGAATCTGAAATAACTGATATACAAAAAGAATCTCTATTCGATCAATAGAGACTAAACAGTTACAAATAACCTGGGTGTTTAAAGTTTCATTTTAAAACAACAGGATCTTTATTTCGATTAAGGAGCTCCTATAAGTTCCTTTTTATTCCGTATCTAACAGGGCAGCATTCCTTTAATGAATGAAGAAGGTGAAGCAAGTTTGTAAAGAAATGTACTTAAACTAATCGGGGCATTCGTTTAAAAAAATGCGGTATTACTTCCTTTCTACTTGTCTATACTATTAAAAATAGATGAGGAGAGTAAGAGGATGATACTATCTGAGGCGTGGAATTTATATAAAGCTGATAAACAAATCCAAGGATATTCAACTCAGACTTTAAAAGCATATAGTGTTCAATTAAACTTATTAATCCGGAATCTCGGTGATGTATCTCTTGATGAAATAACTACCGATTCATTAAAGCTTTACCTTGGGAATGTTGCTGATCAATTAAAAGCTGCTAGCTTGAGTCATAGGATACGTTTTATAAAGTCGCTGTTTAGGTGGGCACAAGACGAAAATATATTGAATGGTAATCCTGCGTCAAAAATTAAGGAACCAAAATCGGATATTCGAATACCAAAGTTTTTATCTGAAGTAGAAATTGAGCATTTAAGAGAAGCTTGTCACACAACTTTAGAAAACGCATTGTTCGAATTTATGTATTCAACCGGTTGTCGAATTGGAGAAGCAGTTAATTTGAATCAACAATCCATCAATTTTTCTAATCAGTCCGTAATTGTCTTAGGTAAGGGAAATAAAGAAAGAGAAGTTTACTTTAATACTAGATGTGATATCTGGTTGAAGAGGTATTTGGATGAGAGAACAGATAATCAAGAAGCATTATTTGTAACCGTCCGTGCTCCCCATCGAATGAGTATATCCCAGATGAGATATATCATTAAACAGATTTCGAAAAGATCTGGCATTAATAAAAGTATTCATCCTCATCAATTGAGACATAGTTATGCTACTACTTTATTGAATAACGGGGCACCTTTAGAAGTCATTCAGAATTTGATGGGACACGAGAAGAGCGAAACGACTAAGATATACGCATATTTAAGTGGTACACTGCGACGAGAGCTATATAAAAAGTTTTTCTGATACGAACCAAGGCATTAATCAAAGAAGGATTAATGCCTTTTTGTGTTGAATTTCTTAATAGAAGAAACGGGGCAGTTTAGTGGAAGAAGGAGTGAAGAAAAGGAAACAAGAAAAATATGAGAAACCGAATAATATATATTATTTTCATTGCCGCACTATTCACGATTTTTATTGTTGCCGACTATTCTAGAAGTGATAACTTTCAATGGAGGGAAAATATTATCCAAACGATTTTCGTTGGTGGTGGAATCACATTAGTTAATCGCTTATGTGAAAATAAGTGGATGTGGGAGACAAAAGAGGAATGATTTTTATCTGTTGAATCTCCAAAAACAGGCTTGAACATATCTGTAAAATATGGTAACATTTAACTATGTTGCAATGCAAGATAGTTTTTATTCACTCAACTACCTTGTAATGCAAGTTAGTTGAGTGAAACCTTTAAAGGAGGAAACTAATTGTCTACGAGTCAAATACTTAAAGGAATTTTAGAGGGGTGTCTGCTTTCGATAATTTCTAAAAAAGAAACCTATGGATATGAAATGACGGAAAAATTGAGTGAATTCGGCTTTACGATGGTTAGTGAAGGAAGTATTTATCCATTATTGCTCCGTATGAAAAAGGAAGGTCTAGTTACAGTAAGTCAGAAAAAGCTCCCTTCAGGCGGACCAATGAGGAAATATTATTCCTTATCAGTGAAAGGGTACGAAGAATTAGAAGAATTTAAGAAGAATTGGGCGGCTATCTCTAATAGTGTCCACCAGCTATTGAAGGAAGGGGATTAAATATGCGTATATCAACGGAAAGTAGGGATTTTCTGGGAAATCTAAGAGTGTATTTGATTTCAAGTGGTAAAAAAGAAATAGAAATCAATGAAATTATTGGAGAATTAGAAGACCATCTTTGTGAAGCTGAAAAGAACGGTAAAAATATAGATGATATCATAGGAAAAAGTCCTAAAGAGTATATGGATCAAGTAGCAAATGAAATGTCCTTTGATTTGAAGGGGTTAGTTAAATATGTACCTATAATTATGATTGGAGCATTTGCTTTTATACTAACAGGTAAAGCAATTCGTGGCGTTTTAGAATTCTCAATCATTGATTTAGTTGGTTATCCATTGATATTCTTACTTTATTTATTTACAACTGCGATTGTGTTCAAATATGTCTCAAGTAGACATTTATCTAAAATAAACGAATGGATCGTATTAGGAATAACAGGTGTAGTCCCATTTTTATTATTTATGATTCACATTTATGTAAATAACGCTATTAAAACACCTACCTTTGAATTTGGGATGATTGGAAATATAGTTGCAATCGGTTGTGCCGCCATCATTTTCATTTGGATAGCCGTTTGGAGTAAGTCTTTGACAATTATTATTCTTCCAATTCTTTTATTTTTACCAGAAGGAATTATCAATCTTACTACTCTCCAAGATCAAACAAAGGCCATATTGAACGCTACAATTCCTTTTGCTCTAATTGGCATCTATATATTTATTTTGTGGAATAAAGAAAGAATTAAAGAAGAAACAAAATAATCGCAGGAATTATATATTTTTAATAAGGAGAATATGAGTTTAAATTAGTATGTTTGTGAAAAGATGTTTTTAAACTAATGGGGGCGTTGATCAAGGAGGATTAATGCTCCTTTTTGTTGAATTCCTTATTGTAGAAAAGGGGCAGGTTAGCTTTAAAAGGATATGCTATCACACTTACCGAATTATATGGTTATAGTATAAGAAGCTGTGACTAATAAAGACAAATGGAGAGGGTTAATTGTGTGGATATGGGCGATTCTTATTGTTTTAGGTTTAGTAGTAATTAGTATAGAAAGCCAAGTAGAAAAATCTCTGCGTGTAAAGAGAAGAGAAATCTCCGAAACTCCTGGTAAAATCGTTCAGGGATGGGGAAGAACGATATTAGTGGTTATTTTTATATTCTCCTATTTATCTGCCACTACACAGGAGTCTGATGTCCTACTAAAGTGGCATTGGTTTGTATTGATAGTCACTTTAAAGGGATTTCAAGTTATATTGGAGTGGAAGTATCTAAAGGAATCAAAGCAATATATTCCAACACTAATCAGCTCGATGTTAATGATGAGTATTTGTTTGTTCATTATACTCTTATATAGCTAACAGAAGCATCACTTCAATATTAAGGACTGTGTGATAATCTGGCTTTCGTTATGCTGCTAACGGGGCAGGTTAGCGGAAGAAGGAATAATATAATTGATTAAATAGTATGTTGAAAATATAAGAGTGAAAGCGTAGGTGGATTAACTTGTTAGAAATATTTCCTGTATATATGAATTCCTTTAAACAAGATAGATTAATTAGAGTATATCTACCTAAGAATTACGATGAAGGTAAGAAAAAATACCCTGTATTATATATGCACGATGGACAAAATGTTTTTAATGATAAAGATGCAATTGGTGGTACATCTCTAGAACTTAAAAAATACTTGGATGAAAATAGATTAGAAGTTATCGTTGTTGGAATAGATCAAAATACCAAGGATAGAATAAATGAATATTGTCCTTGGGAAAATGGGGAATATAGCAAAAAAATATTAGGAAACGATAGTACATCTGGTGGAAAAGGGATAGAGTATGTTGACTTTATCGTGATTGAACTAAAGCCATTTATAGACAATAAATACCGCACGATAAAGGATAATACCGCAATGGCAGGTATCTCTTTAGGGGGACTTATTACCACGTACGCTATGTGTCGTTATCCTCAAGTATTCAAAAATATAACCGTATTATCCTCTGCTTTTTATCGTAACCAAGAGGAAATTGAAAAAGCAATAAAGGAAGCTGATTTATCTTTAATTAAAACGATTTACTTAGACTGCGGAGATAGAGAATCTGGAAATGAAGAAGTCGTAAACAAGGAGTTTTTAGCTTCAAATCAAAGCATTTATGATATTTTAAAAATGAAAGTATCAAATACAGAGTTTGCAATTATTGTTGATGCTGAACACAACTATTCATTTTTTAGAGAAAGAGCACCTAAATTTTTTTCTTTTATCAATAATTGAAGATAAAGAAGTCTCGTACTTAAACAAACGGGGGGCATTGATCGAAGAAGGATTAACGCCCTTTTATGTTGAACTCCTTATGGAAGTATAGGGGCAGTTTAGTGAAAGAAGGATTTGTCGTGTTGGTAGTAGAATTAAATAACCCAGTGAAGCTAAAGGGGCAGGAATAAAGGAGATTGGAAAGTAATTCACAAAAAAAGAGGGATAGAAGGTGGACTTATTGCTCTGGATAACTATTGGTTTCATAATAATCGGATTTGTTGTTCTCGTTTCTATGAAAAAAGGTATGGAAAGTAAGGTCGCTTTTATGAAAGCAAATACGGAAGACGAGGGAAATTCAACAAAAGCTAAAGCTGTAATTTGGTGGATATGTGGTGCCACTAGCTGGGGGATAGTGAGTATGGATCTGGTTGTTAGGTGTTTTGATACATACTTTGGGTAACTGTTGGTTTCTAATGTACTTAAACAAACGGGGCATTACATCAATATTAAGGGCTGTGTGATCAGCTCTTTTCTTATGCCGCTAACGGGGCAGGTTCATTTAATAAAATATCTAATGATGTACTTGGTTGAAATTAGTGAGAGGCAAAGAAAAACTCCCCCGCGCCTAGAAACATAAGGGGAGTTCTTCGAAGAAGAAATAATTCTTGTTGAACACTACCTCGTACAGTAGTTGTAGTTAGGCCAGGGAGTTCCCGCTCCTTGGCTATTTCTATTTTATCACTATATGATGTTAATTATAAATCCTAAGTTATACTAATTTAATCAAAAGGCTGTATTTGTAAAGATTGTTGATTTTGAATAAAAGGGAAGCTGCTATCCGTTTACGTACAAATGGATTGGGTATGCCTTCTTGAACAAACGGGGCAGGTTAGTTGAACAAGGAATCTGGTTATTTGCTTATTTACCGAGAAGATATGATTTTAACTAAAACATCCTAAATTTACCTATGGATGGTGGTAAACTATTAAAAAGGAGGAAATTTAGGTTGGAAATCAAAATTGGACAAGGGGCCTTTATTCTTCTACCCCCTTTACACATAACAATTATCGCAATAATAATTATTATTTTTTTAGTAAGGTGGAGCAAGCAATTAAAAACAAGACGATTCACTATATTTTTTTACTTTCTGATAAGCACTTACATAGCTCCAATCTATTCTCAAAGTACAAAAGAAGGTTCCTTTCAGCTATGGATTCCATCAGGTTTTTTGCTAGTTCTCTTTTACATATTGATCAGTGGGAGAAAGCATCCATCTAAAATGAAGGCTTGTATTTTAGGATTTTGCATAGCACTGTATCAGTTAATCCTTCAATATATTAGATAGTTCTCAACTAACAAAGTCAATTCAAACCTGCCGTATTGGTAGTCTTTTCTTATGCTCCTAAAGGGGCAGGTTAGCGGAAGAAGGATTAATGGCCTTTTTGTTGAACTATTTAGTAGTAACGTAACAGGTTTTAGAACATTTAAACAACTATTCTTAGTGGAATTGAAGGATGGTTTTCATTATATATAGCCAACTTATATAGTTTAACTGGAGACAAAAGTATGACGGGGACGGAGTTTTATGCTTATCACATTGTTACTAATAAAGAAATGAATATCGGACAGATCATTAACTTTGATAGGAACCAAAAAAACACCTTATATCGCTTCTTTTTTGAAAGAGAAATATTTAATTCTAAAGACGAAGACATTATCCAAATTTTATACAGTCATTTCTCAAATGATGGACTGCACTTGGATAAAGAGGATGCAAAGATAGTTGCAGATTATACGGATCAAACAATTAGAGCTATCAGAGAAGTGATAACAGAGCTGGTTAGACTGCAAGAATATCCTGAATATCCGTCAAGATTATCTTGCTTATACGCAGCAAAAAGCTATGAAGGAGCTCTGAAGTGGAAAGAATTATTTGATACTTACAATCGAAAAGTTATTCAGATTGTAAAACTACGAGTAATAGGAAATTATTTTGAGGGTGATGGAGACCTTTTACCAAAAGCAGATGGAGTTTCTTTTTCTAGAAAAATTGAACAAGCCAGAGAATATTGGAAAGGTAATGTAAAAAATGAGCTTCCTGAACTACTGATTAACGGAAAAATTGAAGTTGTGGAAATTATACACGACTACGTAATTTAGTAGATATAGCAAGAGAAGTTCGGGGGAATTTTCTATCAAATCAAGGCTGTCAAATTGATGGTCTTTTCTTATGCTGCTAAAGGGGCAGGTTAGTTTAAGAAGGTTTTTTTATCAGTATTGGAGAATATGTTAAATGCCTTGGTAAATGCAGTAACTGGAGGATATAAATATGAACCAAAAAGAATTTGATTCGATAATTAAACAACCCACAAATATAAGATATGAGTATTTTATTAAAAAGGTCGCTGATTATGAGGAAGTCTGGGGGTTATATGACGATGGTTGGGCAACAGCACAGGATGATGATGGAAATATGTTGATTCCTTTCTTTCCTAAAAAAGAATTTGCAGAATACTATGCTGTTAATGAGTGGAGTAAATTCAAAGCTGAACCAATTGACTTATATAAGTTTATCGAGAACTGGCTTGTCGGTATGAAGAAAGATATAGTTAAACCATCCATTTTTCCAGTCAATGAAGATTCAGTAATGGTGGAGATCGATATGTTATTAAGGGATTTAAATAGTGAGTTAGAGAATTATTAGGGTAGGTTTGCGTTTCAATATCAAATTAATCAACTTACAAAGGACCGATTGTGAAAAAGTGTACTTAAAGTAACGGGGCACTTGGGGAAATGACTTATTGTAAGGGGAGAGAAATATGCTAAAAACATTAAGGATTATTTTATCGATAGGTGGTCTTGCATTAGCGTTTTTTGGTCTAATAACTAAAAACCTTGAGTATATGCCTTATTTAATGATGGTACTAAGTTTTTTTTTATTGACTACGGGACTAATTGAGCTTCAAAAAGATAAAAGAGCATTTTGGGGTTATATGTCTATCGGTGTTTCTGGTTTTGCTTTCTATGTTTCAATTCAGGGATTCTTATTGAGTTAACAGGCATATTAGCATAAGAAAAGACTGCCAAATTGATGGCCTTTTCTTATGCTGCTAACGGGGCAGGTTAGCTGAATAAGAGAATATAGGGGGATATGATGAAGTTTACCAAGATTACGCTAATCGTTGTAAGTATTTTAGCATTGGGAGTCTTCCTAATAATTAATCAAATGACTCCAGAACCAGGAACTTCATCTGGAAACGGTAATCCAGCTTTGTTGGTAGCTTCGATTTTATTTCCATTATTCATCATTATGGTGATATTATGGGTTCGTATTTTTCGTAAGCATTTGGTTAGCACTACTGTTTATATCATCAGCATCTTTAGCTTACTTACTCACTTAACTGTCGCCTATTTGTATCGACAAAAAGAATTGAATGAATATCGTGAAGTTATAAAAAATGCGTTACTTAATAGAGATGGAGTTGAAGATGCGGAATATGTTGATGCGATTACTTCAGGATTAAGTATTCACATCAACAACCAGAATTTTAATATCAATACTTATTTTATGTTTGTAACCTTTTCAATTTTGGTTGCTATCGTATATATTCTTTCGAACAATCGGGGAAAAGAAGAACGAAAATAGCTGTCACTAATTCTATTTCCTCTTCTTGTTAATCAAACTGGGGCGTTGATCCAAAGGAGGATTAAAGCTCTTTTTTGTTGAATTCCTTATTGTAGAAACGGGGCAGGTTAGCGGAAGAAGAAAAGAAAGGTTATTATCACATAATTATCTCGCCTAATCTTTAGAGATTATTCAACATTGGTTGTGATTATGGAGTTATAATTTTGGTAAGATTAACTAAAAAGTAACTGAGCCAATTCTACGGGGCATTGTACTAAAGATAAGTAGAATTAAACGAATCGTAATCTTATTATAAGGAAGTTTACATATGAAAAAGAATGTAAATCGCTCGATAGTGGTAACCAAAATTCTTTTTACATTATTTGTAGTGTCTATATTTCTTATTCCTTTCGGGGGCATTTATCTTATGAATAATGGCAATCCTTATACACACTATATTCTGAATAAAAATTTGCCACCTTATCTGGAACAAAGAGGGTACAGTGATGAAGATATTATTGAGCAACTTGCGGTTGAACCGAAGGACATTATTAACAAGGATTTTTATCACGCCCGTTATATGGTGACTTTTAAAGATGAGCCTAATTTGACATATTATTATGGTATTAAGAAAAAAGGTAAATTGATAAAGCAATTTTGTGAAAAGGATGATTTAGTGGACGGAGTAACAACAATAAATACAGAACAAACAAAGCAAAGCGAAGATAAATGTGTAAGTATGTATACGAATAGATGACTAATTAACCTTCTATATTGTCTGATATTGAATAGAAATTCACTATTTAATCGTTTATTTTAGATTGTTCCATTTAACTCTTTGTCAAAACAGTTTTATTCTGGATAATATCAGCAACTGCCCATCCAACTAAAATAGCACCAATCAAGCAAGGGAAGACAACTGTTATATAGTTAGGGTAAGGAACCAACATCACATATGCCGAGCTACTTAGACCAAAAATAGTTTACACTTCCAGAAATTCCAATTTTCATTTTAACTACCTTTAAATTGAAGCGAAATGAAGACCATTAAAGAATATTAAATCAAGTTAATTCTATTACCAACAATAAGAACCCCTTAGCTTAAAAAAGGGACAGTATGCCTGTGATGAGTAACCAAGTTTGAGTGCCATTACACTTAAACTAACAGGGGCGTTGATCCAAGGAGAAGGATTAATGCCTTTTTGTGTTGAATTTCTTATGGAACAAACGGGGCAGATTAGTTTAAGTACATTTTTTCACAATTTTACTGTTTTCCTACAAAAAAGAGGAGACTATTTTTGATAGATAGATCCTCTTTTAAAATTCTAAATAATTAATCACCACTGTTGCTCATTCGTTCTTTCTTTACATTTACTAGCATTAAAGCACAGACTATTATTGCTGCAACATATAAAAAGATAGAGACAATTGGTTTATGTAATAAACTAATATCATTTGAATGAAAAGTATACAAATAAATAAGGGCTAAAAATATAAAAGGTGACAATATTTTTTTCATTTATTCACCTCACCTCCTTTCCTTTATTATACATATTTAATAATTTTTAAATGATCTTTTATATTATTTATTTTTATCAATGGAAGTAAAGGGGCAGGTTAGCGGAAGAAGGAAATCACTTATTTAATGTCGAATTTAGAAAAGTTATATAAAGAATAATGGAGATGGATTGAACAGAAAAATATTCCGAACAGGTTAGTAAAATTAATCCATAAAAATATAGGTCAACAACAAAATAGTGAAAGTGTGAATAGGTATGTATTTATTTGTCATCTTTATAGCAGTTATCGCTGGTATCATCTCAATACTTCATATTCTATTTGGAATTGGGGAGCTTAGTGAGGGAATGAGAATATTTGTTAGTCTATCAAATGCATCGTTCTTCGCCTCATTATTATTCTTAGTTTCAAAAACTAATCCAAAGAATTGAGGAATACATTTATATTACTCAGTTTGTTAAGATAATGATCTTAAACAAATAGAGGTCTTAATGATATCAAGGGCTTAACCTACCTCTTTTTGTTATTTCACAAACGGGGCAGGTTAGCGAGAAGGATTTTAGTCCTTTAATTTCATAATAAGGTAGTGAATCAAATGAGAATAATCTAAGAATTACTTCGTATAACAGTTATATATTTTATTTTAGGTGCCTTATTAGGAGGTTTGGTGAAATTAGTCTATTCAGGTCTAGGAATAGATGTAGATAACACCGCAGGAGGTTGGTTTATAGGATTAGCAATTATTCTCTCACTCTTCGTACTTTATAGAAATAAACTTCAATTTTCTGGGTTTTACAAAGGGAAGGGAATGACGAAACTTCCTAGGAAAGTAAGTGTTTTTCTAATTACTTGTGTAGTGATAATGCTCATTATTGCACCGTTCTTGAGTTAAAAGTTGTGATTGCGTGATAAGAGCAGTCGTTTTTACTAACGGGGCAGGTTAGTTTAAATAACAACAAAAAACGGAGGAGAGAAATTTGTCAAAGACGAGTATCGCAAATGTATTGAGTAGTTTAAAAGCTAGGTTGAGTGATACAAACTTGCTAACTGTTCAATCTAGTGATGGGCATCTTTTCGATATGAGTTTTGAATTTAATGCCCCAGTTGATGAAGATGCCATAAATTCATATGAGAATTTACCTGAAGACTATAAAAGTTTTCTCCGCCTACACAATGGAGCAAACTTTTTCTCTTGGGATTACGGAACTTTATTTTACATATATTCTTTAGAAGAATCGTTATCAATATTAGAAAAGGTAAAAACAGGTGACTATGTGCCGATGGAATATAAAGACGATTGGTATCCAATTGGGTATGTTCAAGATATAGGTGGACTTTACATCGATCTTTCGTCAGATAGGAATTACTTGATTTTAATGGGAATACCTGTATACGGCTTGCTTTGTGATTTTCCCACTTGGTTGGATCGGATGGTAAGAGTAAATGGAGAAAGGTATTGGGAATGGGCAAGCAAAGAGTGGTAATCTCTTTGTGACTTTTCTTTTACAGCTAAGGGGGCAGGTTAACGGAAGAAGGATATGTACATATCATAGGGAATAATTAATATATGTATGAAATAACTTTTGTATTAGAAGATAAAATTTTGTGTGTTGAGTGAGTGATTGTAAGATACTTGAATTTTTGATAAGGGAGGTTTAAAAATGCCAGTAATTCTAACGAGTATTTTTTCAGCTATAATAATTTTTATGACTGTTTTTTCTATGATTAAAGTATTAAGTATAGCCTATAAAGGAAAAGATATTTCAATTTTAAAATATAGAGTTTTTGCAACTTCTTTTATAGTAGTAGGTATGTTAGTTGCTTCACTTTTACCTTTTGGTTATCAAAAAATATACGAAATAAACCTCTAATTATTTATTTATATAGCAATTATTTAATTTGTAAAATAACACACTTAAACAAACGGGGCCATTACTCCAAAATCAAGGGCTGTGATCAGCTCTTTTTTGTTATGCAGCTAAAGGGGCAGGTTAGATAAAGAAGGAATTTGAATATATCTTCTCGAATATAATTCTCTGATTATTTAAAGGAGGGTTGTTAATGGAGAATGCATTTTTCTATTTCAATATGTTAAAGAAAATTATTTCTACTTTTTTTCAAAATGGCATTTGGGTAGTGGGTTTCTTTTACCTTTTGATTAAGACATTTCAAAGCAATAAACTTAAAATTTTTTCAGTATATGTTATAGGCATTGTTATGACTTTATTGCTTATTTACTCAATAATGGTAAGTACATAAACATTATTCTTGTTCAACTATAATAGGGCATTACTTCTATATCTAAGGCTGTGTATCAGCCCTTTTTTGTTATTCCACAAACGGGGCAGGTTAGCGGAAGAAGGATTGAAAAGAAAAAATTAATTTGTCTAAGGGGTTTATAGATTTCTTTTAAGTGCGTCTCAGAAATCTAATTTAATTACGGTTAGCTATTTGCGTGAAGTGTAAAAAAGCCGCCTCAAAAAGGAGTCGGCTGTATACTTATTTTCTTTAATATGCTTTTTCATTAACATTGAATTCATTGGCAAGAATTGAATAAAATTGCGTATCTCGAAATTCGCCTTTAATAAATTCATTTTTTCGTAATGTACCTTCATATTTCATACCTAATTTCAGCATTACTTTTTGTGAACCAATGTTATCAGTGTCGCATCTACCTTCTATCCGATTAGCTGATAACTCAGTAAAACCATACTCAACGATTTTGCCTAACGCTTCTGTCACAATCCCTTTACCCCAATATTTTTCCGATAAAAAATATCCAACTTCAATACTTTTATGTTTATTACTCCAATCAATGATAGCAACAACTCCAATGACTTTGTTTGTTTCTTTCCAAACAATACCCCATTCACCTGTTTCACCGTTAACATAACCATTCATAACAGCTTCTAAAAAATGAAGTGTTTCTTCTATCGTTTTATTGGTTTCCCAAGTCATAGGTCCCGCAACATTCGGGTTGGAACAGAATTCATATACATCAGCCAAGTCATCGTAAGATAACTTCCTTAGAATTAAACGTCCAGTCTCAAAATCAGGCATATTCTTTAAACGACTTTCAAATCTCATATTTCATCCCCAAAGTAACAATTCACTTCTAATGTTACCATAAAATGGTTATATAACCCTTTTTATATTTGCAACAATCTTTACGAAAACAGCCCTAAGAAAAAACCAGTAAGTATATTAAAAGTTGTTCAACTATCAGGGGCAATAGCATAAGATCAGGCTGTCAAATTGACAGTCTTTTCTTATGCGGCTAAGGGCAGGTTAGTTGAAATATAGAAACAGAAGGAGAGGTAGTATTGTTATTTGAGGGTTAAAATATTAAATCCGAAAAGGTTTATTTTGGTAATCGTAGAATTTATTTAAGAGATTGTTATAGAAGGGGGAAGTTTCTTTGGTTGATAACAAAGTTTTATCTCAAACTTTTTTGGCCTTTGCCGAAAGGGAATGTAAAGGATCAAGTCCATTATACGAATTGTTATCCATAAATATTTCTAAGGATTATGAACTTCTTGAAATTTGTAGTAATGCAGGAGAGGGGCAACCTATTCCAAACCTGTTATTCGGTGCAGTACATTATCTTTTACTAAAAGGTAAGGACCACCCATTAAAAGAATTTTACCCAAGTATAGTTAGTAATCCAAAGTCATATAAGGGATCGTATAAATTCTTTAAGGATTTTTGCTTTAAACATCGGAGTGAAATTGAGTCAATTCTCAAGACTAGACTTGTCCAAACGAATGAAGTACGAAGATGTGCATATCTTTATCCTGTTTTTTGTACTATTTATGAGATAGTGAAGAAACCACTAACACTTATTGAAATTGGAACTAGTGCAGGATTACAGCTTCTTTGGGACCAATATTCATACTCATACGGGGAAAATAACATATATGGCAGTATTGATTCCAGGCTTAATATTACTGCACAAATAAAAGGAGAAAATACTCCGATTCTCCATTCGACACCGCCGCCAGTATCGGCAAGGCTTGGTATAGATTTAAATACAATTAATTTAAATGATGAAGATGAGAAATTGTGGCTTAAATCCTTAATATGGACAGAACATAAAGAGAGATTGTTTATGTTTGAAGAAGCTACAAGTTATATTAAAGAAGTTCCAGTGAGTTTATATGATGGTGAAGGGATCAGTATGTTACCTAAATTTGTTGATAACACTTCAGAAGACAGCGTGATTTGTATTTTTCATACTCACGTTGCTAACCAGATACCTTTAGAAAGGAAAAAACAACTGTTGCAAATTGTTGAAGGTATTGGTAGGAATAGGGACGTATTTCATATCTACAATAACATTCAAGATAGGTACTTGCATCTTGATTATTATTTGGATGGTGTTGAGAGTAAAAATACTATAGCTAAAACAGATGGACACGGTAGATGGTTTGAATGGTTTTTGAAAAGCCAAATGCCAATTCAGTAAACCCTAATATCAAAGGCTGTATGATCAGCTCTTTTTTTGTTATGCAGCTAAAGGGGCAGGTTAGCGGAAGAAGAAAATTGAATTTTTAAATTGTTAAGTGTATTATTAACCATTAGCTTTTTAGGAAATGAGTTGGAATTATGAATGGATTTACTATTACAGGCAAGCGAGGAATAATCCGGATTGAACTCCAAAATGCAAGTGGTTTTCCTAAAGACACAAGCCATTTTGGTGGCTATGAAGCTGAGGGTATCATTGAAATTAAGAGTGGAAATTATTATATTTTAGGTGAACTGTGGTTTACAACTGGTGATGTATATGATTTTTATAAGCAATTAGATAAGTGCTATCGTGAACTTAACGGGATCGCTGTTTTTTCAAACTACGAAAATTCTTTGGAATTAGAGGTCGTATTTAACCGCTTAGGCCAAGTTGTTATACAGGGTTCCTTTAAAGAAAAAGCATATGTGGAAAATGAACTACAATTTGAAATAGAAAGTGACCAAAGTTTTTTAACCTCAACATTAGAGGAATTAAGAAAATTTGTAGACCATTATGGTGATTCAAAAGGAGTAAAAATATAAGGTTTTTTCCTACTAATGGCTGCGTTGTTCCTAAGAAGGATTGATGCCTTTTCTGTTGTACTCCTTGTTGTAGAAACGGGGCAGAATAGTTCTGTAAATCGCCTAAATGAATATAACTATAATAAGGTATATAGGATTTTTCCGAATGAACTAAACCAAATACTAATGTAGGATGATATGCGATTGTAATGAACACATATTTAGACTGAAAGGAGGTTCATATTTGTGACACAAACACCAAGAGCTGCTCCTGGTGCTGCAGTACGGGGAACGGCATCTGGTGTATTTTTTATGGCTTTCTTTGGTACTCTTTGGGCATACACAGGAATTATGGGATTACACGGCTGGGGAGTTCGATTATTGTTAGTTGTTGCTGTTACCGTAGGGATAGTGCTGTTTATCGGCGGTGTTTCATTAATGCGCGCATCGCGAGAATTGACAAATCAGGTTTCAAAAGCAGACTTAAGGCGTGGGAAGCGTACAAGGTTTTGGTTCAACATTATTTTTGCGGCAGAGGGTTTGGCTATAGCAATTACGATTGCTGTCAGTAACGCTACTAGTCACTCTGAACTTATACCTGTCGTTATCGCTATTATTGTCGGTGTTCATTTTCTCCCATTGGCCCCTCTTTTCCAAGTCAGACTCTATTATTTTACAGGTACACTCCTTTGTTTACTTGCTATTATTACATTGCTGTTTGTACCTGAGAAAGTCACACTGGGGGAACATCAGATCAATGCGTTTATGTCTGTAGTGGGATTTGGCTCTGCCTTAATCTTATGGGGAACTGGTGTTGCAATATGGCTAATGGGTAGAAGATTGCTAGGTATCGTCCCAAAATAAATAACACAATTATACAATAAAATAAAAATAGAGTAACTACTTATTCAACTAAAAGGGGCTTTAGTTCAATAACGATGATAGCGAAAAAACTGTCTTTAATACAATTTTTACTAATTAAGTCTATTTTTTAAACCATCGATTTTATGAATGGTGATATGAAAAAGCTGGAAGCTGTGGAGGCGACGCAATCCAGGGGTATTCTGTTTGCATGGGCAGGATTAATGATGCTCTTATCCAGAGCTTCTGCTTCCAACCCAGCCTGAAATGGCATAATAATTATCATGATTGAAATGACTTTACATAGCTTTAACACTGTTAAGAAGAAAGATAAAGTTATTTTTGAAAAAGAATAATATAGCTTTACAAGACTGATTATTATTCATTCTTAAAATGTTGATTCCGCTAAAAATGACATTTTTTCTTCTTTATCAGCTTAGTAAGACTTTCTTCTTGGTGTTTTAACAAAAAATTCTGATAAATATCTTGCTTCGCACTTAGGATGCATTGTATTATGGGAAAGATAGTTTGATTACACATATATCTTTATACCTACTCATCTGACAACTATACTATATCCTCTCCTCGGTTTAACACATATATTATTGTTTACTCCGCATCTGAATTTTTCTCTTGAATTTCACATATAAGATTCGTCGTTGAATGACCGAATAGAAAGATTTCTTTACGTATTTATATATTGGAAGGAGTATTGTGATAACATGAACTACGCGATTTTTAAAGACTATGAGGAAATGTCAACGTCGGCTGCAGAAATCATCATACAGGAAGTCAATGATAATCCACGTCTTTTTATAGGTCTCCCAGCCGAAAACAGTCTTAAACGAGTATTGGAAATATTGACAGATCAATACCAGCTAGGCATGGTTGATTTCTCAAAGTGCCGGTTTGCCGTTATGTATGAATGGTTGGGAAGAAGTTCTTATGAAGAAGGCAGTTGCAGCCAGTTTCTAAATAATAAGTTTTTTTCCAAAGTCAATGTCAAACAGACTCAGTTGGTTTTTTTTGATGGGAAATCTAAGAAGCCTTATAAGGAATGCAAGAGAATCGATAATGATATCATTAGTTATGGTGGATTGGATTTAGTCCTACTGGGAATAGGTGCAGATTCTAAAATAGAGTTTAATGTACCTAGGAGTTCTTATTCTTGTTATTCGCATGTTCGTCGTATAGGCAGTAAGGACTATTATCGACAGCCTGCTTTTAAGGAGTTTCCTGCTGCGTATTTAGTAGGGCATAAACATATATTAGGGGCCAAAGAAGTTATTGTGTTAGCAAATGGTTTACACAAAGCCCAGTTGATTCGGAAAACATTAAAAGAGAATATACACATACATACACAAAAGAAAGCGCTGCATCGTAACACAACCTATTTATTAGATCAGGAGGCTTATTACGTGTTTTTTAAGCAGACGAATAATGATTAAAACATGTACTTAATTGAATCATTACAGCAAACAAAAAAATCAGTGCAAATGTACCTATATTAATCCTTTATATATTGTTAATATATGGGTAACACCTGGTACCGGCTTCAAATTAATCCCAATGGAGGAGATAAGATGAAGAGAGAAGTGCAAGTTATACCATATCATATTGATGAAAAAATTGATGCGGTAAATGAGGTGCCAAAGGGGATTGAAATAATTGATGCTCCGGAAATTTGGAGTATAACGAAGGGTGAAGGAGTGACTGTTGCGATATTGGATACGGGTTGTGACTTAAACCACCCTGATCTGAAGGACCAAATTATTGGCGGTCGGAATTTTACGACAGATGATGCCAGTGATCAAAACCAGTTTCAGGATTATAACGGTCACGGTACACATGTCGCAGGAACAATTGCAGCAACGCAAAATAATATTGGCGTAGTAGGAGTTGCACCAGCTGCCAAGCTGCTTATTTTAAAAGTGCTGGATAAGGAAGGTTCCGGGCAATATGAATGGATTGTTAATGGAATTCTTTATGCCATAGAGCAAAAGGTAGATGTCATATCTATGTCTCTTGGAGGACCTGAAGATGTACCAGAGTTGCATGAAGCCATTAAGAACGCAGTAAAGAATGATATTTTAGTTGTTTGTGCCGCCGGCAATGAGGGGGATGGAAATGATCAAACAGATGAGTATGGCTATCCAGCTGCATATAATGAAGTCATCAGTGTTGGAGCGATTGATCTTAATCATCGTTCATCCCAGTTCTCTAATTCCAATAAAGAAATCGATTTAGTAGCGCCGGGTGAAAAAATTCTTTCTACTTATTTGGATGGAAAATATGCAAGCTTGAGTGGTACATCCATGGCCACGCCCCATGTTGCAGGAGCGTTAGCCCTTATTAAGATTATGGCTAATACCAGCTTCGAACGGAAGTTAAGTGAGCCGGAGTTATATGCACAATTAATAAAAAGGACAATTCCGCTAGGAAACTCTCCGAAATTAGAGGGGAATGGTTTATTATATTTGACTGCCCCCGATTACTTAACAGAGTTAATTAATAAACTGTCACTACGTGATGCAATTGATATGTAGTTAGACGATTACCATGTTTTTATAAGACAGTTCTAATTTATCAAAAAGATATTATTGAAAGTATAGCGATAGATTGGGAAAGGTATTCCTGGTTGAATCAAGGGTAAGTATCTTGATATATATATAAGAATACAATTAGTTAAAAAGGACTGTTACACTGTTGGGGTTAGCCAGTGTGACAGTCCTTTTAATTATATATCTAATTATGGTTACGATTCCAATCCGTTTCAATAATGCCGATTTACATGGTGTGTATGTAATGTACGCCATCCTCGGTGAGTCAACGCCCCGATAAAGGAAATAAAAAGCAGAGCACCAGTCCAGATTTTAAATTTATCAGGAAGAAAGTTAAAAACTGAAAATGTAAAGTTTCCCACATCCAGGATAAAGGACAGGATTAACACAAAGAAACCAATTATTAATATCTCTTTCATTAGATGAATTAGCTTAACTTGATTTTGGTCCCAGCGAATAAGAAAAATAGCAATCGCTAATCCGCCAAATAAATTCCAATCCATTGTATCCACTCCTTTTATGTAGGTTCTTCTCTACTGACTAATGTTTAAGGAGAAAAGATAAGATAAGCCTTCCTTTAATGAATGTCTGTAAGATTTAAAATATGGTTATATCCAATAAATGGATAATGATATATTTATTATAATGGCAGACGAACTGCAAAGGCAATAAATATTTATAGGCAGGAATACGCATCTGAATGTAGAAATGTTATGAAGAGGGGAATTATGAATGTCAAGGGAGTGGCAAAATGGATTATAAGAATCTTTATTTTTCAGACGGTTTTTTTTCATCGGGTCAAAAAAATATTTATACAGAAGATGAACAGATTGTTGGTAAATTAGATTTGAAAAGTGCTTTCACTTCAACAATTGATGTATTAGATTTGAAGGGCAATATTTTGATAAGTGGTAAATTTCCTCTTTTTAGTAATAGGTGGATTATTACAAACCAAGAAGGAGATGAACTTGGTTTTGTCCGTGCCAGATTTAGTTTTTTTGCTAAAAAATACGAATATACAGCTCATAATAGAGGGATATTCCGCATAGATTCTGAAACCTTCTCCCAAAGATATGAAATCCTCAATGAAAACAGAAAGCAAGTAGGCAGATTTCAAAAAGTGAGTGCCATCTTATCCCATCCTGCTTATGAATTATCCCAAGTATCCGAAGATATTAAAATAGTTGAAATGATCGCTGTCGTAATGGGTGTAAATGCTATCAAAAAAAGAAGTCATTCTGCAGCGAAAAGTACAGTGTAGATGAATAATATACATTTAATCATTACAGCAAAAATGGAATCGTCCTTCTAATGGCATAAAAGTGGCTCATTACCAAAATTGATCGAATGAAATAATAATTGAAATACCTCCAATAAGCAGTTGGCTAATAAAGTTAACAAGACCATGATAGGTTTTCAATAAATCTAATTGAATGATTTTTACAAGAAGCATCATCGTTATAAGAGGGCAGAGGAAGCATGCGAGTTTGGAAAAAGAAAATGACCAATCCTGAAGTGTCGACTCTGTTAAGAGGGGCAACAGGATAAATAAATTAAGGGCGGTGATTCCATATAAGGTCTTCATACTTACCATTAGGGACCTCCGTTAATTTGTTCTAATCCTTAATAGTATATTAGGTATTTTTAAAAAAAGTAGTTGTATTTTATTCGAATCATCAGGACACTTTTATGGCATACAAAAATCATTATACAAACATTATGAGACTGGAATGAACCCTGGGAGTAATATAGGGGTTCATTCTGGTTTTTTATATTTTTGTCAAGATGGGATTATATGCCATATATTTATTCTTATAGAATATTCACATCTAATGATAATTGATCGGTAAGTGCCTTTATACGAAATATTGAACACATTAGGCTAAAAGAGGGGTTTTAAATTTTACGGTTGTTAAAGTGTTTGTTAAAATTTATTTAGCAGGACTTATGATATATAGGAGGAATAGAATGGATAAAACCATAGACAAAGCTGCTTTGATTAGGGGTTACATTGAGGAAAATCGTCAATCCTTCAGCGATATGCTATTATCTGAAGCGGTAAACGTCAGGAGCAAAATTGAGGAAATTTTACTGGTTGGCAATATAGATTTGTTGAATAATGCCCAGAAACTGGTTATATATGTCATTGACGATCAGAAGAAAGAAGTCATTGATTTTGCTAAACAAGAAGGTATTGCGTGGGCTACTCATGCTATTACGTTAAATTTTAAATTAGAATGGGTACAGGCAATAAGAAGAACATTATGGAAGATTATCTATCAGTTTGTTCATGAATCTAATGAATCTTTTGGTCTGGAAGATTTTTTTATTTTGGAAAAACGGATCAATAATCAAATTGATAGCTTTTTAAATACCTTTTTCATCAGCTATTCCAATTTTAAAGATTTATTGATTGAGAAACAGACTAAAATTGTTGAAAATTTATCGGTTCCGATTATTCCGATTACACCGACAATTTGTATCTTACCTATGATTGGTGTATGGGATGATAATAGGTCAGAAATTATAGAAAAGAAAGCTTTACAGGCAGTTGGGGAAAATCATATCCAAACATTAATCATTGATTTATCAGCTATAGCCGAAATGGACCCTTATGTTATAGAACAATTAATGAAATTAATCGAAGGGACAGCTATGATGGGGTGTGAATCAGTAATCACAGGACTTCGACCTGAAATTGTACAGCAAATAATCCATTTGGGTATTAATTTTGAGAATAAAGCTACTACAATTGGCAGTCTCCAACAGGCTATCAAAAAATATTTTTAATAGATAAAAAAATAGAAGAGATTGACAGACTGTAGACAAAAGGAATTCAGATTGGCCCAGTAGTGGTCCTGTTACTGAATTCCTTCTTTGTATTTTGCCTTTTCAGGAGAATCGACTTATCCTTATCTTTATTTAGTCCATTTTTGAACTTTCCCAAGTCCAATTGGCTCTTATTCTAATCGGTTTGACGAAGATGTTCAGCTTCTTCCATATAATCTTCCCACACATCTAATGTAATCATCTCTAGCTGTTCACGATTCATTTGCATATGTTTGGTTAACATCCTCATCACCTTGGTAAATAACAGCTACCTATGTATACGAAAAAACACGGAGAATTTCTTCCTTAAACTGAGGAAACGCCCCTAAAACGCCGGATTCAATTTACTGCAGAATGGAAGAAACTCCTGCGGGAAGAACAAGCCTACCCCGAGACCCCGCAGCGCAAAGTACGAGGAGGCTTGATACTTGCCCGCGGAAAGCAAGGCCATTCGGCAGAAAATAACGTAATCGGATAGGTGAGAAAAGCGAAAACAAAAAACTGTAGACAAGGCCCTCTAAAATAAGGACTTTGTCTACAGTCTGACAGGCTCTCTTTAAATAGAAGAGCCCTTATTATATTATACTAGGTTAAATAAATAATAATAAACTGATTGCCATTAATGCCATTCCGGCAATTAAGCCATATATGGCATGATGACCTTCATCATACTTTTTAGCAGCAGGCAATAATTCATCCAATGAAATGAACACCATAATCCCAGCTACTGCTGAAAAGATAATTCCAAAAACCAGATCATTTAAAAATGGCATCAATAGTAAATAGGCTACCAAAGCACCAACTGGTTCTGCCAAGCCGGATAAAAAGGATAGTTTAAAGGCTTTTCGTTTATCTCCTGTCGCAAAATATACAGGTACGGCTACAGCGATGCCTTCCGGAATATTATGAATGGCAATAGCTACTGCAATGGCAATACCCAAGCCAGGGTCCTGTATCGCTGATGTGAACGTAGCAATACCCTCTGGAAAGTTGTGAATACCAATCGCCAAAGCTGTAAATGTACCCATCTTCATAAGCTCATCACTGTGTATTTCATTAAGTGGCTTATTCATATCTTCCACTTTTTTGGGTTCGTGGGGATTTCCCTGCTTTGGGATGAAACGGTCAATTAATGCGATAAGTAAGATACCGCCAAAAAAACCAACCACAGTCATTGTATAGCCTTTTTCATAACCCATAGCACTTACAAGAGAATCTTTTGCTTTTACAAAAATTTCAACCATTGAAACATAAATCATGACTCCAGCAGAAAAGCCCAGTGAGACGGATAAAAACATCTTATTGGTACGGGATGTTAATAGAGCAATTAAACTCCCGATTCCTGTTGCTAATCCAGCCAGGAGTGTTAATGAAAAGGCAAATAAAACACTTTGATCCATATGTGAAAACCTCTCTAATTCGTAATAACTTAACCATAGTGTACCTTTATATAAAGAAAAATCAAAATTATAACTATCTATTTCATAATCATATACTCTAATAAATATATTCGTCAAAAGAATATTAGGTAAGTTAATAATTGTGTTTTCTGTCATAATATGGTTATTATTAAATATTATTCCGATTATTTATCATATAGTAAAAATATGGGGGATGAGGTATGGGAACATCTGAAATCGAACTGTCAATGTACTCAGATAAATATATAGATAGCTTGATGGACTATAAGCTTCCACCTGAACAATATCAATTTACATAAAATTATAAGTTTCAAAAAAAGGGATATGCCAAACAAGCATTAGCTCATTTAGCCGACTTTATAAAAGATCAATTTAATGAAATGGATGAAGTAATTCTGGCTGTGAATATGAGAAATATCTCCGCTCAATCTTTATATAAAGCCAGTGGTTTTAAGGATCTGGGTAATAGGAGAATGGGGAAAAAAGGGGAACAAATGGTCCTTCACCTGGAGATTTGAAGGGATTAGGAAATGGGGGGAGTAAAGTGGATTTTGTAGAATTAGAGACTAATCGGTTGGAATTGGTAAAATTAAATAAATCACATTTAAATGAGTATTATTCAATTATGTCTAAACAAGAAGTTATGGAGTATTATGGCATGGAGCCTTTAACCAAAAAGAAAGACGCTGCCCTGATTATGGACTCTTTGGAAAAAGGATGGTCGCTGGGACAATCCATAAGGTGGGGCATTACTTTAAAAGATTCCGGTCGATTAATCGGTACGGTTGGTTTGAACAATCTAAGTTTAAAAAGCAAACGTGCTGAGGTCGGCTATGAGCTTCATCCAGATTATTGGAGGGCAGGGTATGCAAGAGAAGCTGTAATAACAGTATTGGATTTTTCCTTTTGTCAACTTGGGCTATACCGTATAGGAGCGATTACTTTTCCCGCAAATACAGCTTCCAATCAACTGTTGTTAAAAATAGGTTTTACGTTAGAAGGAACGTTGCGAGGATATTTATACCAAAGAAATCAATCTCATGATGCCTATATATTTTCAGTGACTCGCCCGGAATGGGAAGCTTAAAGTTTCCATCTCCTTGAAGCACTTATCTAACATATGTCCATTGCTTATAGATTCTTTTCTGCAAACTTAATCAAAAGAGAAGGAGAAAAAATGGTGGTAATGTTAGTGTATATGACTGGTTTTCATTCAATTTCTCCCTTACTAAATAAAGAGTTGGAAGACTCAGTATAAACGTTTTGAAAGATGAGATAACTGTTACTATTTCATTTAGCTCTCCTACTGACTTTGCAGGGGATATTGATTTTTTTATGTTCAATCCTTAAACAACACTGAGAATAATTGATTAACAGGTAGGTATTGATTTTAAAGATCCAAGTGGAATAGACAAACGCAATGATATCAATTTATGTGTTTTTGTTCAAAATGATAAAGTTGTAAAGTGCAAGGAGCTATGCACATTATTCATTAGAAGAAGCTAATCTGACTATGCAAAGAGAAGAATAAATGAAAATAACGGAACTTCATGAACTAGTCCCGTTATTTTTTAAATGAAAGGATTTCGTTAAAATCCAAACATCATCTTAGTTATTTTTCGCTTTCTTTTACGCGTTGTTTGAAGGGTTTCCAACGCGAGCGGTTTGGTCACTGCAGGCGGTTTTTTTGTTTTGCTCAATTGAGTTTCAAGATGATCGATTCGTGTTGTCAGTTCATTAACAAGCGTCAGTAAATCTTCAAGTTCATTTCGATGTTGCAGCAACTGAACAGATGCAACACCATCCGCTTTTTTATACAAGTTCAATTCGAGCTCAATCACTTTTAATTTCAGCTGTTCAAATTCTTCATTATTAGGATGCGGGATTGTATCAAGAGAATACAATTGGTCTTGGTTATGATAGTGTTCCAATTGGCCGAATTCTTCTTTTGTAAATATAAAATGTCCTTTAGAATTTCTGGCTGGATCAATAGAAAGCTGTTTAACCCATCTTTTAATGGTACTGGATGATACGCCTAAGGATTTAGCTACTTCGTTCGTGTTCACCTTGCCACCCCATTTAGTTTTATTTCTTGCGTCGGAAACTCCACCATTTTTTTTCTGTTGGAACTACTTCTTTTTCCTTCAATGTCGGTTTATCTTGTTTATTTTTTGTGGCTTTTACTTTTGTTTGGTCCTTAGTTGTTTTCTTTTTAGGAGCTTTGAATTTTACGGTTTTAGGTTTTTCTAGTTCTTTCGTTGGAGCAGCATCACGGAAGCTCGTAACCAATTGTTGAAAAGCTTCTTCTCGTTGGCGAATGTCATTTCGATATTTTTCCAATTCATTATTCATCGTTTCGAAGTATTGCTCGCGATCCTGATAAATTGCCTCGGTCACACTTTTGATTTCTTGCTGTGCTTCGGTTACGGAGTCAGAGAGGTCTGAGAGTAAATCTCGATAGCCGTCTGCAGCGGCTTCAGATATCCTCTTGGAGAACGATTCAAAGGCTCCTTCCGAAGATCTCGCAATACTGGTAGTCAGTGCTCCGAAAGTTTCTGAAGTACGTTCCGATGCTTTTGAAACATTCAGAGATAGCTTCCGTAACTCCCCATTTGTTTTCAAGTTAGACCGCTGAATGGTTTTGGAAAGACCTTTAATGGTATCAATTGATCCTTGTGAAATCTCTTTTTTTACCTCTTCAATCATGAGATGCCGATTATTACGCATTTCAGAAGACATCTCTTTCATTAATCGATCTTTATATTCATCCATGGCTACAAGGAAATCTTCCATCCTTGGTTCAGCAGGTTTTTTTGCGACCGCCGGGGATGTTTCGATTGTTTCGGAGGGGGGGTCCGAAATGGGTTGTTTTTCCTGATTTAAATGTTTTTCAAGCATGTCTTTAATAATCTCCTTACTGAGATTCTTATCGCGCATTTCTTTAATTCTTTTTAAAATAGCAATTTCGACTTCAGTATAAAAACGGGCACCCTGTTTAGATCGCGGAATGATTAATACACCATTTAAATCCTTCTCCCATTGGCGGATTGTTCCGGCTGGTACATTAATTCTCCGTGAAACCTCTTTAATGGAATATGCTCGTAAAATTTGATTTTCTTTCATATTTAACAATCCCTTCCCTTTATCATTTGGGTATGTTTGTATCTCTGTATTACATGTATTCTTCACTGGTAATACACTTTTCCTGCTACATGACAAAAGCTATCAAAACAAGTTGAATTTCTTCAGAGTCCTTGTTTTTCTGTTACTTTCGTGAGTTTTACCTATCTAAAAACAGTGAATGCTGGGAAGGAATAAAGGTCATGACAATTAAATGCACGATAAAAGGGTGAACTGTATGAGGTCTAAGGTGGTTGAATGAAGGAATAGGGCGAAGTCTGTAGTTAAATTAAATCATTAGAAAATGGGGGAGGAGTTTTCGGAGCGAAAGCATATAAAAACCCTCGTGGTTTCCCAGAGGGTTTAACATTATGATTGTTCTTTTACAAAATTATAGACAGAATAAGCTAACATACCGATTCCGATAAAGAATACAAAGCCACCTAATAAAACCCCATTTGAGATGCTCTCCATAACAGGAGTGTTGGAATACACTTCAACTCCATTAGGCTTAACACTGCCAGATACTTTAAAATGACCTATAATTGCAAAAATAATTGAAAGAATAAATAAACCGTATGTTTTAAATTTCATAATAACCCCATCCTTTGTAGGAATTGTAAAACCGTTTAAATTGTTACAATTATCGTAACAGATTGTGTACGTTTTGTGAACAAAAAAAACTTAAAATTTTTTGGTGTTTATCATATACTATAAAAGTAGATTATTTAAGTGTTTACTTAATTATTTAAATATTTCTGACAAGGAGGAGAATGAGAAGTGGAACTGAAGTTAGTCTTGCCAATCATCGTCTTAGAATTATTGTTAAAAATTATTGCTTTATATGATTTAAATAAAAAGAATGCGGAAGAGGTAAAGGGTGAGAAACGAATTATCTGGGTATTCGTTATTCTGTTGTTCTCAACCATTGGTCCAGTCCTATATTTAGTTTTTGGAAAGAAAGCTCATATAGAGGAAGGAAGGTAAATGGATTGATTTCATGCAAAAATGTGACCAAAAAGTATAAGACAACAGATGCGTTAAAGGGAGTAAGTTTTGATGTGGAAGGTCACGGTTGTTATGGTTTTATCGGAAGAAACGGATCCGGCAAAACGACAACGATTCGAATCCTTGCAGGCTTGGCCAAGGCAACTTCCGGAGATGTCCATATTGCCGGTTATAATGTGAAAACTGAAACCAGAGAAATTCTTAAAATCACGGGTTATTTACCTCAGCAACCTGCTTTTTATGATTATATGACCGGGGAGGAATGGTTATATTTCACAGCAGACCTCTTTGGATTTACTGCTAAAGAACGGAAGTCTCGTACAGATGAATTGTTGCAGACATGTGGTTTATGGGAAGCTAGGAAAAGGAAAATCAGCGGGTACAGTGGTGGGATGAAACAAAGGTTGGGGTTGGCCCAGGCATTGCTGAACAACCCAAGGATTTTACTTTTAGATGAGCCCGTATCTGCACTTGACCCTGTTGGACGATATCAGGTTCTGCACATCCTAGAGGAACTAAAAAAGAATCATACCATTTTTATGTCCAGTCATATTCTTGATGATGTTGAAAAGATTGCAGATCATATTATCATATTGAATCAGGGACAAGTTGTGCATTCCTCATCAAAAGAAGAACTAATGAATCGATACGCTGATTTAATTATACGATTTACGATTATGAATCAGGTGCCAGACTTAAAAGAAAAACTAAACAACCAAACATGGGTTACGAATGTTGATGAAACATTATTATCCTATAAAGTGTATGTGAACGACTTTAAGCGGGCAAAAGAACAGATTCCTCAGATCATACATACGGCTGGTGGAATCATCACAGAGTATAAGGTCGAATCGCCATCCTTAGAGGATATCTTTATGAAGGTGGTGAACTAAAGATGCACACGTTCCTGACGATATTAAAAAAAGAATGGTTAGAACTTATGCGATCTTATAAATTGTTTATTATGCCTATTGCTTATGCCATTATCATGTTAAGTTTACCAATTGTGATGAAATTGCTACCTGATTTAATCGAGCAGGATTTACCTGAAGGGACGATTATAGAAATTCCTGAAAGTACCTCCACAGATATCCTAAATGGGATGTTCAGTAATTTTGAGCAAATGGGAATTATAGCTCTGATTCTCTTTGTAATGGGTGCAATTTCTTCTGAAAGAGAAAAAGGCGTTGCTGCCATGGTATTGTCCAAACCAATTACTCGTTTTACTTATTTTTCGGCAAAATGGACGATTTTTAATCTATTGAGTGTCGTTTCCTATATTATTGGATTGGTATTATCGTTATATTACACCCGTATTTTATTTGAAGGTACAATGGACTGGTCATCTATAATGAAAGGAAATAGTATTCTCCTGCTCATCTTGCTTTTATGTGTAACGATCACGTTATTCTATTCAGCTTTCTGTAAAAGTACATTGCTAGCAGGACTTCTTTCTTATGCCACTTACTTAGCCATTACAAAAGTAGGCGCCTTTTTGCCATCTAGTCTGGAGAATTATACACCTTCTAAACTGATTGAAGATGCAAATGATATGATGGTTGGAAAGCAAGAGAACCTGACAGCCTCTATCACAGGAACTACATTGATTATCATAATCCTGTTCGTACTTGGAAATAGGATGCTAAAACGCCAGGAAATATAATAGGAATGATCACACAGAATCCGAACAAGACAATAATCAACTAATCGTTCCTTCAAATATTGATATATCGATGAATTCATAGCAAAAATGAGTTAATTAGTCATAAAAATTCACTAGTCACAAAAATTATTTATAAAAGTATTGGGAAACCTTATTAATCAGGTTTCCCTTTTTTTGGTATTGAAAGAGACAATTTGTTCATTCATTTACAAATAAAATTAAATTTACTAAAAATTTACTAAATTTTGTTGACAAGATATTTTGGTAATAATAGAATAATAATGTAAACGCTACCAATATTAGGGGAGGGAGATAATAATGAAAAAATTTAAGTTTTTGATTTTTATTTTGATTTTAAGCTTGGTATTAAGTGGATGCAGCAGTAGTAGTTCTTCTAATTCCAAGGAAGGTAATAAAGAGGTTACTGCTTGGGCTTGGAATATTAATATACCAGTTTTAGAGAAAGCGGCAAAGGAGTTTGAAAAGGATCAT
Organism: Bacillus sp. z26; assembly: GCF_058313635.1. Classification (NCBI taxonomy): domain Bacteria; kingdom Bacillati; phylum Bacillota; class Bacilli; order Caryophanales; family Bacillaceae; genus Bacillus; species Bacillus sp. z26. The sequence continues at coordinate 97,702 of NZ_JBZFQM010000002.1, read as the reverse complement.
CCTGGTTTCAAACTGAAGGTAGTAGAACTTGGACGTGAAGATGTTTATTCGAAATTAACTACAGGTCTTCAGGCTGGCGGGAAAGGTCTTCCGGATATTGTTCTCATGGAAGATGACCGGGTTCAAGGATATTTTGAGTCATTCCCCGAAGCATTTATGAATGTTTCTGAAAAAGGATTTGACGACCATGCAAGGCAATTCGCTACATATAAAATTGATTTACTAACGCAGGAAGATGGCAATGTTTATGGTTTTCCATTTGATGCAGGTCCGACAGGTGTGTTCTATAGAACGGATTATTTTGAAAAAGCAGGTATAAACCCGGATGAGATTAAGACTTGGGATGATTTAATTAAAGCGGGTACAGTGATAAAAGAAAAAGTTGGTGTTAACCTGCTTGGACTAGATTTAAATGGTGATGACGGTCTTTATCGTATGATTATGAACCAGCAAGGAACCTTGTATTTTAATGAAAAGGGTGAAATTGATTTCCTTTCTGAGGCTTCTAAGAATGCGATGAGTGTAATAAAGAAAATGAATGATGCTGATTTGATCAAAAACACAGTAGGATGGGATGCATGGATTAGCGCTATGGCTAATGGCGATGTAGCAATAGCTCCATCAGGTGCATGGCTTTCTGGTTCATTGACTCAGCAGGCTATTGATACTTCTGGTAAATGGGGAGTATTCCAATTGCCAGCTTTTGAAGAAGGTGGAAACCGTGCGGCTAATCTGGGAGGAAGTAACTATGTCATACTTGACAGCAGTGAGAAAAAAGATGAAGCATATGACTTCATGGAATACTTCTCTACTTCTGAAGATGCTCAGTTAGATGCAATGGCAGGAGGATTATTCCCTTCCTTGAACATAGTTTACGATAATGAAGTGTTTACTGCTGAAGATAAATTCTTCGCTAATCAATCAATCTGGAAATTGTTCGCTGATGAAATGAAAGATATTCCATCTGTAAACTATACAAACAATTATACCCTTGCGCAAGATGAGGCTGAAAAAGCCCAATCAGAAATATCTAATGGCACCAGCGTCGAAAAAGCACTTAAAGATGCAATGAGCCGTTTAGAGAACAGAATCAATAAATAGAAATACATTTAGGGGGGTGAATGGATATCATTCAGCTCCTCTTTTTAAAAAAGGGGATGATTTCGATGAATAGACAAAAGCTTTTTCCATATTTATTTATAGCTCCAGCAGTTATCCTATTTTCCATATTTACAATATATCCGATCATATCTTCCTTTATTTTAAGCTTCCAAACTTCGGAAAGAGGACAATATTTATTTGTGGGTCTTGATAACTATAGACGTCTATTGGATGATGCGATTTTCTGGAAGGCGTTAGGTAATACCTTTATCATTTTTATAGTTCAGGTTCCCATTATGCTCATTTTAGCTTTGATTCTTGCAACATTACTAAATAATCAATTATTGAAATTAAAAGGATTTTTTAGAGTTTCGTTTTTCCTTCCAGCAGTTACTTCCTTGGTTGCCTATTCTATTTTGTTTTCAATTATGCTGCAGGAAGACGGAATTTTTAATACTTTACTAGGTTACTTAGGAATTGGAGATGTTGGTTGGCTCTCTACACCTTTTTGGGCAAAAGTATCGATTATATTAGCGATGACATGGCGTTGGACCGGTTATAATATGGTTATTTTTTTGGCCGCACTTCAAAATGTACCCGGTGAAATCTATGAAGCAGCTTCGATTGATGGTGCAGGAAAGATTCGTAAATTCTTTTCTATCACGATTCCTTCTCTTAAACCTGTCATTTTATTCGCTGCCATTTTATCAACCATCGGAACATTACAATTATTCGACGAACCGTATAACTTGACTAAAGGTGGACCAGCAGACGCAACAATGTCCTTAGGTCTATATATTTATCAAAACGGCTTTAACTATTTCGATTTTGGTTATGCATCTGCCATTGCTTATACCGTTGTAATACTTGTAGGAGTACTAACCTTTATCCAGTTTAAGGTTACAGGAGATGATTAATATGGAAAAATTACAAAGTCAAAAATCTAGTAGAGTAGAGCCTGTGAAAACTAAAAAAAACCGTTCAGCGTTAGCTTCGAAGATAGGCATGTATGTGGTATTAGGGATATTTACTATTGTCTCTATTTTCCCTTTTTATTGGATGATTATTGGTGCAACTAACCATTCAAGTAAGATGTTTGCTAAAACACCGACACTTTTACCTGGTAAAGAATTTGTTACAAATTTTACTAACTTAAATGAATCAATTGATATTGTACGGGTACTGATGAACTCATTGATTGTTTCAGGTATTTATGTAGTAGCTGCACTGTTTGTTTGTTCAACAGCCGCCTATGTGATTGCAAAATATCAATTTAAAGGACGTAATTTACTTTTCACCTTATTCTTACTGTCTATGATGATCCCATATCAGGCTACCTTAATTCCATTATTTCAAATGATGACAAATCTGAATTTATTAAATACATACGCGGCACTAATTTTACCTACAGTATGTTACCCATTCGCCATTTTCTTAATGAGGCAGAATTTCTTGTCATTCCCTACAGAATTAATAGAGGCTGCAAGGATCGATGGAGCAGGAGAATCGAGAATATTCTTTAGAATCGTACTGCCATCAATGAAGCCTGCATTAGCTGCTACTGCAATCTTTCTTTTTATGGCTCAATGGAATAACTTCATGTGGCCGCTTGTGGCAACAACATCGAGTGATATGTATACATTCCCTGTAGCATTATCAAGTTTAATAGGTTTATCGATTATAGATTATGGCCAGATTATGACCGGAGTTTCGTTGGCTACTGTACCTATTATTATTTTCTTTTTGGCATTACAAAAACACTTCATTTCTGGCATGTTAGGCAGTGCGGTTAAGTAAAAAAGGAGCGGTTATTATGCTGACAGTTGATAGGGAACAATTTCTATTAGACAGAAGACCATTTCAAATTCTATCCGGGGCTATTCATTACTTCAGGGTTGTGCCTGAGCATTGGCGGGATCGCCTGTTAAAATTGAAAGAATGCGGGCTTAATACGGTTGAAACATACTTACCCTGGAATCTTCATGAACCAAAGAAAGGTGAATTTAATTTTAGCTATCTGGCAGATGTGGAAGCTTTTATCGAGCTGGCTCAAGAGTTAGATCTTTACGTTATTTTAAGGCCATCCCCCTATATTTGTGCAGAATGGGAGTTTGGTGGGTTGCCGGCATGGCTATTAGCGGATAAAAATATCGAGCTACGCTGTTCAAATGAGCAGTTTTTACAACATGTAAGTGATTACTATGACGAGTTAATTCCAAGGATTGAGAAATACCAATATGAAAAAGGCGGTCCTGTATTGGCCTTTCAAATCGAGAATGAATATGGGGCATATGGAAATGACAAACAATACTTGACGTTTCTCAAAAATGCTTTAGTGAATAGGGGAATCACCAGTTTACTGTTCACATCTGATGGTCCTGAAATGGTAGAAGCAGGTTCACTCCCTGATGTATTAACAACTGTAAACTTTGGTTCTCGTCCATTAGAGGGTTTTGCAAAAGTGGAAGAGCTTAAGGCAAACCATCCTAAAATGTGTATGGAATTTTGGATTGGTTGGTTTGATCATTGGGGCGGGGAGCATCATATCAGGTCGGGTGCTGATGTAGCCGAAACACTGAGAGTTATGTTGGAAAGTGGTGCCTCGATTAATTTCTATATGTTCCATGGCGGTACTAATTTTGGATATATGAATGGGGCTAATTGTTATGATGAATATACTCCAACCGTAACAAGCTATGATTACGATGCGTTGTTATCGGAATCTGGAGAAATTACCGAGAAATACTTACTTGTTCAAAAAATTATAAGTGAGTTTAAACAGCTCCCATCTGAGGTTAGGAAAGAGCAGCCAAAATCCAAACATTATGGAAAACTGGAAGTTAAGGAAGTATGCAGCTTGTTTGATGCCCTTCCAGTAATCAGTGAAAAAAAGACATGTTCTCATCCATTATCAATGGAGCAGTTAGGGCAAAATTATGGATTGACGTTATATCGGACAATTGTACCTTACTGCGGTAATTTCGAAATGGATATTACACCTATTCGAGATAGGGCGTTTGTATATATCAATGGTGTACTAGAGAGGATTATCTATCGAAATGATAAGGTGAAGAATATTCAATTAACTGGAACAAATGAGGAAAATATCATTGAAATACTAGTAGAAAATATGGGTCGAGTGAACTATGGAAAGAATCTTAAAGATTCCAAGGGGATTATTGAGCCATTGTGGGTAAATAATCAATTTCAGTTTGGTTGGGATATTTATCCAATTGAATTAGAAGATGTTTGTTTAAATGGCATCGTACCAAAAGATGAAAGGTATCCAAAATTCTTCGATGGATCACTCTATATTGACGAATCATGTGACACCTTTGTCTCCATGAAAGGCTGGAAAAAAGGGTATGTTTTTGTTAACGGATTCAACTTGGGTCGCTATTGGGAAGAAGGTCCACAAACAACTCTTTATATCCCTGGCCCATTGCTAAAAAACGGCGAGAATGAGATTTTGATAGTAGAGCTCGAAGGAAATACAGATCATATTATAACTTTTTTGGAAAAGGCAGACTTGGGATAGGGGGTTTTTATGGATGTACGTTCATATTTCAAATAATAATACTCAATTTCATCTGACAAACGGGCAAATCAGCTATATATTCCATATTATGAAAAATGGGCAACTAGGTCATTTATATTATGGCAAAGCCATTCAGGGGCGCGAAGACTTTTCGCGCCTTCAGGCATATGGAAATCCAACAGGTAATAGTACACATCTTGAAGATGATCCTGCCTTTTCAATTGAATCTTTCAGGCAAGAATACCCTGTATATGGAAAAGGTGATTTTCGTGACCCGGCAATAAGCCTGCGTAAGAATGATGGCAGCCATGTCGTGAATTTTATATATAAAACTCACAAGATACTAAAAGGGAAAAAAGAAATCCCTGGACTGCCGGCCACATATGCAGATAGTCAAGATGCTACATCTTTGCAAATAATACTGATTGATAAGCGGCTTAATGCGGAATTAACTTTACATTACACTATTTATCACCATTTGCCAGTCATTACCCGCTCGGCATCATTAAAAAATAATAGCCATGAGCGGATATCCATTGAAAAATTCATGAGTTTATCCATTGATTATCCAAATATGGATTATAGGATGGTTCACTTGGCAGGAGCTTGGTCAAGAGAGCGGCACATAAAAACACGACGAATTGAATCGGGTATTCAATCGATTGGCAGTATTAGAGGAGCTAGCTCACATCATCATAATCCATTCTTAGCATTAACCAGCCTTGATGCAACTGAGCATACAGGGGAAGTGTATGGCTTTAATCTGGTGTATAGCAGTAATTTTCTTGCACAGGCAGAGGTTGATCACTATGAAAATACTAGAATCATGATTGGTATCCATCCATATCGTTTCGAATGGTGTCTTGAACCAGGTACACAGTTTCATTCACCCGAAGCTGTCATGGTATATTCAGAAATGGGCATGAACGGAATGAGCCAAGCATTCCATAATCTTTACCGTAATCACCTGCTCCCAAGCAGATGGAAAAATGAATTAAGGCCAATCCTGATTAATAATTGGGAAGCAACGTATTTTGATTTTAATGAAGAAAAGCTTCTGACCATTGCAGAAAAGGCAAAGAAACTCGGTATTGAATTATTTGTTCTAGATGATGGATGGTTTGGCAAACGAGACAATGACAAAAGCTCTCTTGGTGATTGGATTGTGGACAATGAGAAATTGCCGAACGGATTAAAATTCTTGTCCGATGAAATAAAGAAGCGTGGACTAAAGTTTGGACTTTGGTTTGAACCTGAGATGATCAGCCCGAACAGTAACCTATCTAAAAACCATCCGGACTGGGCGATTAGCAGCCCGAAAGATACGCAGACCCTAAGCCGCAACCAACTGGTTTTGGATTTCACAAGGGACGAAGTGGTGGACACTATTTATACGATGATGGCAAAAATTATCAAAGAAACCAACCTAGCTTATATTAAGTGGGATATGAACCGTTATATCACAGAGGCCTATTCGGAAGGATTAGAAGCACACTGTCAGGGAGAGTTTTTCCACCGCTATATATTAGGTGTCTATAAGCTATATGACCGCTTAACATCGGATTTTCCAGAAGTCCTATTTGAATCTTGTGCTGGAGGAGGGGGAAGAGTAGATCCTGGATTATTGTATTATGCCCCTCAAATTTGGATTAGTGATAATACAGATGCAGTAGAACGCTTAAAAATACAGTATGGTACCTCTTTAGTTTATCCAATATATAGTATGGGTTCGCATGTATCGGCTGTTCCGAATCATCAGACTCTTCGAAATACGCCGATTTCTGTTCGGGCTGATGTTGCGTATTTTGGTACATTTGGATATGAACTTAATCCAAATCAATTAACGGATAGTGAGCAAAAGGAGATTGTACAGCAAGTTCAGTTTTATAAAGAACACCGAAAATTAATCCGTGATGGTGATTTCTATCGTTTGAAGAATCCGTTTGCAGGCAATGAGACAGCTTGGATGATTGTAAGTAAGGATAAAAACGAAGCGTTAATCGGGTATTATCAAGTACTGGCTATACCAAATCCAAAACGTCAGCAATATCTTCGCCTTGTTGGGTTGATTGAAGACGCAACCTACAAATTGGATAGCCAAGCCCATTATGGAGATGAATTAATGGCTATCGGGATTCCTTTGCCAATAGAATTCAATGGGGTAAATAGACAAGTTGCCCAACGTGGTGGAGATTACCAATCTCACGTGTTTTATATTAGACAGAGCGAATAATAGGGAGGCTTTACGATGTATTTAGGAGTCGATTACTATCCGGAACATTGGGATTTTGTTTCAATAGATTCAGATTTAGAGAGAATGAAAGGAATGGACGTAAATCTTATTCGTATTGGTGAATTTGCTTGGCACTTGATGGAGAAAGAAGAAGGTCAGTTTGATTTTTCATTTTTTGACGGAGTTGTAGCTAAAGCAAAAGAATATGGAATTAAGATTATGTTTGGAACGCCTACTGCTACTTTTCCGGCATGGCTGGGAAAGAACTATGCTTCAGTTTTTCTAAAGGATGAAAATGGGCAGCAGATGGGTTACGGCGGCAGACGGCAATACTGCTATAATTCAGAGAAATATACGGAGTTATCTTTACGTATAGCCGGACGTCTTGTTCAGCATTATCGTCAGGAGGAGCAAATCATTTCATGGCAAATCGATAATGAACTGGGCCACGAAGGAAGTGACATGTGTTATTGTGATTACTGCCATAAGGAATTCCATCTATATTTGAAAGAAAAGTATGGAACAGTAAGTCAATTGAATGATCGTTGGGGTACCGTTTTTTGGGGACAAACGTATAACGATTTCAGTGAGATTCCGTTACCAGTTAAAACTATTACCGTCCATAACCCTTCACTACTCCAGGATTGGGCTAGATTTCGTTCTTATTCACTTAGCCGATTTGCATTGAAGCACGTGAACTTAGTGAAGAGCTTAAAAGGAGATCATCAAACGGTTACCACAAATCTGCCGGGAGGTTTCTTTGATAAGTGGTTTGATCATAATGAGTTTTCCAGAGAATTAGATTTTGTATCATATGATAATTACCCGGTTTGGGGCGGTCTGGCCGAACCTGTTACACCGGCTGAGTTGTCCCTGTCCCTTGATTTTATTAGAGGGTTGAAAAGACAGAATTTCTGGATTGCCGAACAGTTAATGGGGGCTCAAGGTCATGATATTATTGGTTATCTTCCTCGTCCAAAGCAAGCGATAGCCTGGTCTTATCATGCTTTTGCCCACGGCTGTAACAATATGCTCTATTTCCGTTGGCGCGGTATGAACCGCGGAGCTGAACAATATTGCTTAGGAATACTTGATGCCAATAATCGACCTTCCAGAAAATATCTTGAGGTACAGAACTTTTTTAGAGATATTAAAAAGTACCAACATATAGTGGATAGCCCAATTAAGGCTGAAATAGCGGTATTATATGACTTTGATAATATTTGGTCTTGGCGCACACAAAGGGAGAACCCCGGAATTAATTTTTCACAGGAGGTTATTCGTTTATATGAGCCGTTTTATAAGCAGAATGTAGCGATAGATGTGATACGGTACGATCATGAATTTTCGGATTATAAGATCTTACTCATCCCGATTATGAAAATGGTTGATGAAGAATTGGCAAAAAGGCTGGAGGCCTTTACAGCTGCCGGAGGAACAGTCGTTATGTCATATCGGGCAGGTGTGAAGAACAAGGATAATAATATCCGTTTTGGTGAAATGGTTCCAGGACCTTTGTCCAATTTATTGGGAATAGAGATAGATGAATCTGAATCCTTACTTGGAGGAAGAACTGCTGAAATAGTCGACTTAAACGGAGGTTTTTCAATATGCTCGATTTGGAGAGATATGGTACATCCAACGACAGCAAAGCCGCTCAGCCATTATCATGATTCTTACTATTCTAATTATGCCTGCATTACAATGAATCACTTTGGGAAAGGCAACGCTTATTATATTGGAGCAGATGTAGATCATTCTGTAATGGAACCACTTTGTAAGAGGATTGCATTAGAAGCAGAGTTAACCGTTTATCACTCTGATGAAGGAATTGAAGTGATGGAACGTATTGTTAATGGGGAAAAATATTTAATGGTTATCAATCATTCAGAAACAAAAGGGTGCTTTGCTGAAATTGATGTGCAACCATTTGGGTGTGTAATTTGCAAAGTGGATCAAAATGGTTCTATTCATGAGTATAAGGGAATTGAAAGTACATAACATGGGAGGGAAGAGGACTTATGGCGACCATAAAAGATATAGCACAAAAGGCTGGTGTCTCCAATGCGACCGTTTCGAGGGTTCTAAACTATGATAATACCCTGTCTGTCAGTGATGAGACCAAAAGAAAAATATTTGAAGCAGCCGAAGAACTCTCCTATAACAAAACACCTACACGAAAGATTACTTTACCAAAAGTGGCCATTATTAATTGGTATACAGACAAAGAAGAGCTTGACGATCTTTACTATATGTCCATTAGGATAGGTGCAGAAAATGGTTGCCAAGCCTGTCAAGTTCAGGCTATGAAATACACGTATAAGAATCTGGAAGAAATCAATCCTGATGAGATTGCCGGTGTTATCGCTATAGGTAAATTCAGGAAAAAACAAGTTGAGCGCATTAGTCGAATTTCTCCCAATATAGTCTTTGTGGACTTTAACCCTGATGAAGACCGTTTTGATTCAGTCATAATTGATTTAAGAAAGGCTACTGAGAAAATACTAAAATATTTTATAAAATTAGGTCATCAGCATATTGGCTATATAGGGGGACATGAATCCTATATGGATGAAGGTATGGATATTGAAGATGTACGAATAGATGCCTTTTGTAGTTATTTAAGGGAGAAGGGTCTTTTAGATAAAGCATCCATTTACACGGGTTCTTTTACAATCAATGATGGCTATAAGTTAATGAAGAAAGCCATAAGAGAAGAGGGAGATAACTTGCCAACGGCTTTTTTTGCCGGTAATGATTCCATTGCGATTGGTTGTTTGAAGGCATTGCACGAAGAAAAAATCTCTGTTCCTGATCGGGTTAATATTGTGGGGTTAAATGATTCAAGTTTAGTCAAGTTTGTTTATCCATCTTTAAGTACAATTAAGATACATACAGAATTAATGGGAGAAACAGCAGTAAGTTTATTAATGGAGCAAATGACAAACAGGATTGTACCAAAAAAGGTAGTGCTCCCCACTGAATTAATTATTAGGGATAGTAGCTTTTGAATAGGTTAGGAAGGAACATGTTTAACATCTTAAGCTAGTATTGGATAAGTAGCTTCCGTAATCAAAATTCATTCCTCCGCTTATTGCTCTTTTCTCTCAAGTGTTACGTACATTGATTTGGTGATTTAAATCCTTTAATAATTGTGTAAGAGCCGCCCATTCATTCATAGGGCGGTTTATTACTATGCAAAGTAAGAAAGGTGCAAGTTGGCTTCATAATATGGGGGGAATAAATAAATTTTAATTTGAAAACTGGTTTAAAATCTTACTTCTTTCTTTATAATGTCCATTAAATGTATAATAAATGAGGTAAAGTAGTGAAGTTGTTTCTTTTATACATAGAATCTTTTAGTTAAAATATGAAATGTATCAAAAAGTATTGAAGTGACAGCTTATTCATATTACTATTTTTAAGTAGATATAGTGGAAAGAGAGTGTTCATAATGGGACGTAAATGGAATAACATTAAAGAAAAAAAAGCTTCTAAAGATGCCAATACCAGTCGTATTTATGCCAAATTTGGACGTGAAATATACGTAGCAGCTAAACAGGGTGAGCCAAATCCCGAATCCAACCAAGCATTAAAAATGGTACTCGAACGTGCAAAAACATACAGTGTGCCAAAGGCTATCATTGATCGTGCAATTGAGAAAGCTAAAGGCGGATCTGAAGAAAACTATGACGAACTTCGTTATGAAGGTTTTGGACCAAACGGATCTATGGTGATTGTTGATGCGTTAACAAATAATGTGAACCGTACAGCATCAGAAGTCCGTGCAGCGTTTGGTAAGAATGGCGGGAATATGGGTGTCAGCGGATCGGTTGCGTACATGTTCGATGCTACAGCCGTTTTTGGTATTGAAGGAAAGACATCTGATGAAGTGCTTGAATTGCTAATGGAAGCAGACATTGATGTCCGTGATATCCTGGAAGAAGATGAGGCAGTTATCATCTATGCAGAACCACATCAATTCCATGCTGTTCAGGAAGCCTTTAAAAATGTAGGTATAACAGAATTCACAGTTGCTGAACTGACAATGCTTGCGCAAAATGATGTGACCTTAGACGCAGATGCTCAAGCACAATTTGAGAAAATGATTGACGCAATTGAAGATTTGGAAGATGTTCAGCAAGTTTATCATAATGTGGACCTTGGTGAATAAATCATTATCCATGTTAACGTCTCTCCGGGGGGAATGTCCCATGGGGAGACGTTTTTAGTTTAAAGAAGGAGAATGGAGGTAAAAGTAAGAGATAAACTTAAGTATTGGAGGTTATCTTATGCCCTATAAATCTGTTAAAGATTTGCCTGATTCAGTGAAGGATTCATTACCAAATCATGCACAGGAAATATTTAAAGAAGCGTTTAATTCCGCAAAAGATGAATATAATGAAGAGGAAACTGCTTTTAAAGTAGCTTGGAGTGCAGTGAAGAACAAGTATGAAAAAAATGACGATGGTAAATGGGTAGAAAAATAATACTTATATTGGAATACTCATAGCTTATTGAGTATTCCTTGTTTTTTCATAAAGAATCTTTAATTCGAAAAATTTTGGATGGTTTAACAAATCAAGGTTATCTGACAAGAGAATTTCTTTTAAGGCTTCCTCTTTTGAGATGGTATAGCCGAAGCTTTCTTGTTCAATCCACTGTCTTTGTTCAATAATTAGAAAGCTGCCATCCTCCAAGCAGGTTATTCCCTTCTGACAGGATAAGCCATTATTTTGGTGTTCCCAGTACTCTTGCTCAGTGTGGCCGGGAATTGTAGCAAAAAGTATATGTAATGGGTTATTTCGAAATCCATTAGCCATCCGACAATCTCCTTACATAACAGATTTAAGAATATGATGTCCGAATGAAAGGTCACTATACGATAGTTCACGAATTGCATAAATTTAGTTAAAGGAAGTCATATTAAAAATAAAGTCAAACATAAAAAACGGTAAGCTAAGGTTCGCTTACCGTTTTTACAATATAAACTTAGAGGCTTCTTGCACCTAAGTATTTTGGTTTCCAATAAGAGGATGTCATATCAGCTTGTACAACACCGCTTGAGCCTGCATGGATAAATTTATTGTTTCCAACGTAGATACCCATATGAGAAGCTCCGGAAGTATAGGTTTCAAAGAAGACAAAGTCGCCTACAGATGGTGTGCTTACTTTCTTCATAGAAGAATAGTAGCCAGCTGTGTTTGTGCGTGTAAAGCTTGAGCGTTCTTTTTTAACAATATAGTAAATGAATCCGCTGCAATCGAATCCTGCTGGAGTCGTTCCACCCCATACATAAGGAGTACCGATTAAGCTTTTTGCAGTAGCAACCATACGTTCAGCTTCTGATTTAGTAACTGTAGAACCTGATGTAGTACCAGCTGAAGTAGATGATTTGCTAACAACCAATACTTGTCCTACATAAATCGTATCGCTTTTTAAATTATTCCATGATTTTAAATTCGCAATTGTAGTGTTATATTTATTTGCAATTTTCCACAAGGAATCTCCGGATTTTACCGTATATTTACTTGTCGAAGTAGAAGAACTTGTAGATGCTTTTTCACCTATATTAAGAGATTGTCCTATGTAAATTGTATCGGACTTTAGATTGTTTTCATTTTTAATTGCAGACACAGTAGTATTATATTTAACTGCTAATTCCGATAAAGTATCACCTTTAGCAACTTTAACAGTAGCGGCAGATGCAGCACCGGCAAAAATAGAAGAAGCCAGGACAGCGGTAGCAGTAATTGATAGAACTTTATTTTTCATGTTGACCCCCACTAAACTTAGTATATTTCTTAAGTACTAGCTTAGTGTAGTAGATTCGACAAGATAATACTATAGTTGTTCCCTAAATGTAACAAAAAAGAAAGTTTAATGTAATAAAAGTAAGTTTTCTGTTTATTGGTAAGATTTATTTAATTGTAAATGCTTTATAATCATCCGCAATCTGTGTACTGATCTCGACATGATTTACTTTACTGTATTTCGGTCCGATTCTAATTTTACCAATGAAGTGACCCAATGCCTCTTCAGTACCCTGCGCCATAATCTCTACATCACCATTTGATCGATTTCGAACCCATCCCTTTATATCATGATTTCTTGCTGTATAAAGAGTAAAATAGCGAAACCCTACACCCTGAACCAGCCCCGTGACCACTATGTGAAATTGCTTCATCATTGATCCTCCTAATCTGTTATTTACATATTTCAATAACTGTTTAATTTTATTGAATGTAAAATGACATGATTTCTTTTTAATCTGGACAGTTTTTATCTGTAACCAAGTGAACTGCTTAAAAAGAATAACTTCTTAATTAAATGGTACGTATTTTTATTGTGACAATCAATAAATAGGAAGAAATATATCATAGAAGTAAACGCTAGAATAACTGATATGATAGAATAACATAAACCAAATAATGGATAATTGAGTGGGGGGATAACATGAAGAGTATTTATTTAGTCAGGCATTGTGAGGCTACCGGTCAGGCATCCGATTGTTCATTAACAGATAAAGGAATCATGCAAGCTTTAGAGCTGACAGATTTTTTTAACGAGATTCCCTTAGAACGGATTATATCCAGTCCATACAAAAGAACTGTTGAATCATGTAAAGCAATTGCAGAAACAAAGAGTATACATATTGTATATGATGACCGTCTAAAGGAACGAGTATTATGTGATCGTGATTTGCCTGATTGGAGAGAAAAATTGTATCAATCTTTTATGGAACCTGATGTAAAATTAGCAGGCGGAGAATCAAGTAATGAGGCTGGAAAAAGAGGAATGGCCGTGATAAAAGAAATATTGGCCAGCCAATGTGCCAACACATTAATCGTCACTCACGGGAATTTATTGACTTTGATTTTGAATAATATGGATAATTCATATGGATATCATGCTTGGATGAAACTTACAAATCCAGATGTTTATCATTTAATTATAGATGAAAAGTACATCGATATACAGAGAGTATGGAAAGTTAACCAATAATTTCACACTAGAGGAAGTATAAGATGATAGGTAAAGGGTTGGTTTCCTTCATGTGTCGGGTACTGTAAAAAATTCCATGGATACAGATCTATAGGAGATTAAAAAATGAAATACAAAATTGTATTTACGGGTGGGCTGATGAAGGAACGAATAATTTGTTCTGTGTGGTATTAAAGAATAGATAAAGGACCGATATCTTCCTATATTATATGATTTCATTTACCGACTCAGATGCAGAGTAGGGGGGACTGGCACTAATAGTTCTTCATCCGTAGAATAAACAATTGGAATAAGCTAAATAAAAATACAAATTCATTTATTGGTCTAAACGGAAAAGAGAAGAAAATTAACTAGTAGTTCAAAAAATGGGAGTGTCGCAATCATGAATTTAAGAAACTACGCTAACTATGATGGTCTTGGGTTGGCAAAGCTCATAAAAGAAAAGCAACTTACCTCAAAAGAAATAATTGAGGATGCATTCGAGCAAGTTAATGAACTTAACCCTAAATTAAATGCGGTTGTCAGAACAAGAATGGAAAAAGCATTGATAGAAGCAGAAAAATCAGAATCCATTCAAGGCCCATATGCAGGGGTCCCTATTTTATTAAAGGATTTGTCTCAAGCTATTAAAGATGAACCGATTACGGCTGGTACAAAACTGCTGTTAAATCGAATTGCGAACCGTGATTCTAATTATGTGAGAAAAATTCGCGAGGCTGGGTTTGTGATTATTGGACAAACGAGTACACCGGAATTCGGACTGAAAAATATTACGGAGCCCGTTGTTTATGGTCCAACCCGTAATCCGTGGAATTTGGATTATTCATCCGGAGGGTCAAGCGGCGGGGCTTCAGCCAGTACCGCCTCAGGCATGGTGCCGATCAGCGGAGCCAGTGATGGAGGGGGCTCCATTCGCATTCCAGCATCCTTTACTGGTTTAGTTGGATTAAAGCCAACAAGGGGCAGGACTCCGGTTGGTCCGGGGGTAGGGCGTCAATGGCATGGAGCGGCGGGTGATTTTGCCTTAACAAAAACCATTCGTGACAGTGCAGCTATGTTGGATGCATTGCAAATCATTCAGCCGGATACAGCTTTTCAGGTGCCATTATTCAATGGAAGTTATTTAGAAAATCTCTCGAAACCGCTGAAAAAAACTCTTAAAATAGCTTTCTCTACTAAATCTCCTGTAGGTACACCGGTCAGTGAAGAGGCAGTAATAGCAGTACATAAGACAGTAGAATGGCTCGAGCAGTCAGGATTTAGTGTAGAAGAACGTGAAAACGGCGTAGATGGAATCCGTCTGATGGAAAATTACTATATTATGAACAGCGGGGAGATGGCAGCTGATCTTCTTTCGATTGAAGAAGCGATTGGACGTCCAATTACAGTTAATGATATAGAAATCGTCACTTGGGTTCTCAAAACTGCTGGACAAAATGTATCAGCCGTTCAATTTACTCGCAGTATAGCAGAATGGGATACAGCTGCTGCGCAAATGGCAAAGTTTAATGAAGTATACGATTTATATCTCACGCCGGCAACGGCTTTCCCGGCACCAAAGGTTGGAGAATTGACTCATACTCCTGAACAGAGCGCAGAGTTATTAAAAGTGAATGAATTAAATACTTCTGAGCAGTTAGCATTGGTCTATGAGATGTTTAAGCCAAGTTTAACCTATACTCCATTCACACAGCTTGCGAACATTATTGGCCAGCCAGCCATCAGCTTGCCTGTTCATATAACAGCTCAAGGGTTGCCGCTAGGGGTACAAATAATGGCACCAAAGGGAAGAGAGGATTGGTTGCTTCAGATTGGAGCATTAATGGAGCAATCGGATATTTGGGTTGGCCAAAAGGGAAATCCTTATTTAGGATAAATTTAAACTAGTTTGAGTAAACTCATGGAATATGGCTTGGCTCATTGGTTGAATGGTGGTCAGTCAAAGACGACATAGAGCTAACCCCGCGTGAATTTGATTTACTTGTCCACTTCATCCGGAATGCACGTATGGTACAAACGAGAGAACAAATTTTAGAAGAAGTATGGGGAAATAAGTGCTATTCTTTGACTGAAATAGGTGAAAGAATAGCATTTATTTGTTTATAAGGAGGAGCATTAGTAGGATAAGCCTTCTATCCATGTTACTATCTAGTTAAATACGAAGAAACATAAAGTATCAGTCTGACTGGAAACTATACATATTAGGAGCGTTGCAACTATGCTGGATAAATTAAAAACGAAATTTAACGAAATGAGTAAAAAAGGAGTGACTGTACCTATTAAGCCGATGATGTTAGAACAGCTTATAAAAAGGCAGTCTGGTCAAAAAAATATAAAAGTAGAAATAACAACAGGCCTTCTGATCATTCGTGGTACAACAGATACAAATATTTCATATATGGTAACACTAAAACCTGTCCATATGGAAAAAAGAGTGATTATTTTTGAAGTCGAGAGTGTGAACCCAGTTAACATGAAAATGGTTGACATTAAGATTTTTAACAGTCCACCTTTTTCTGGATACTCAAATCAAACGGTTAACATGGATTTCAATTCCTGGGATATCGTAAAAAAAATCCCTGTTGGAAGAATTAAATCATATGAGATGGAAGAGGGTACAATAAAGTTATCATTATCTTTATAATTGTAAGTCAGGATTTCCGTACTAGTGCGGAAATCTTTTTTTGCGATCTAAAATATAAAAATCCCATCGATCTTTTTCAAAATCACTTCTAGTAAACTGCAAATGTCCAAAGCCGATATTATAATGATAAAATCACACCACTAAATGGTTTGTTTTGGTATGTGCAAGATTGACCTTCTTTTAACAGCGAGATTGAAGAGAGAGTATCTAAAGGCTCCTATCAAATCTTAGGAATAACCGGGCCAACCTTGTTAGTTATTCCTAAACAGAATCTCGTTGCGGTAAAAATGTATAATAAGCGATACAACTATAGTGGAGTAGATTACCGTCATTATTTGAGGGAATTCAGCAAAATGGTAGCGGATACATATAGTTAATCACATTACAATTTATTGATGGTTAAACCGCCTTCTCATAAAAGGGGGACATAAAAATGAGTTCTAAGTTTCCTATCTTTATGATAAAAATGAACAGGAGTCAAAGCTGATTCAACAGATAATTCAGTACTCCTCATTCTATTTGCCCTGCATAGGAATAAAGTTTGAATTCAAGAGTAAAATTCTATTAATTAATAGGAAAACCTAAACTGTTTTAATGGCAGCTAATTTACTAGAATGGAAGTGCGAAATTACGAAAGCGATTTCAATTAAGTAGTTAAGCAATTGTTTGCCTATTAAAAGAAAAATCAAGGAGGATTGAAAAATGACTTTGCCGAAGAAGCGGATTTTTGCACTGCTAGGTGTATTTTTCATGTTATTGGCAATGCTCCCTCAGGCAAGTGCAAATGCAGAACCTGGAAACACGGAGATTCTCATCCATTATCAGGGAGCTGAGTATACGAAGGATTGGAACTTATGGGTATGGCCTGAAAATGAAGAAGGTCATGTTGAGCAGTTTAACGAAGAGGACGCTTTTGGAAAAGTTGCAAGATTTACACTGGAAGGGCTTCATGAATGGGTTGGTTTTATAATTCGTACAGATTCATGGGAAAAAGATGGCGGAGACCATTGGATTGATGGAATAAAGGATGGAAAGGCGGAGGTGTGGGTCATTTCAGGAGATGATGAAGTGTACTATTCAGAACCTAGCAGTGAGCCAAATATCAAAAAGGCAGAGATGGACAGCTTTACAGAAATCACTGTCACGACAAATAAGCCACTTGATGTAAAGGGGACAGGAATTGAGCTTGAAGGTGCACAAATTCAAGCAATTGTCCCTATTGATGGGAATAACTCAGTAACAAATAAGTTGAGGATTAAAACAAAAAAGAAGCTCGATGTACGCGGCAGCTATGCCGTGAAAATTGAGGGCTATGGGAAGCAGGGTGTAGAGATAGGCCGAGTGGTACGGACAGAAGAGTTTGACCGCCAGTATTATTATAGCGGTAACGATCTAGGGAACACCTACTCTCGTTTCTCAACAAAATTTCGTTTGTGGGCTCCAACTGCTCAAGAGGCAAAGCTCGTTCTCTATAACAATTGGAATGATTCGAAGGGTAAGGAAATAAAGATGAGACCGAGTAAGAAGGGAACATGGACGGCGAATTTAATAGGAAATAAAGACGGTCTATTTTATACGTATAAAGTAAATATAGGTGGAAAATGGACAGAGGCTGTTGACCCATATACAAGAGCAGCGTCAGTCAATGGGCAAAAAGGAGCCGTGATTGACTTGGCGAAAACGAATCCGAAGGGCTGGTATAAACAAAAGAAACCAAAGTTGGCGAACCCAGAGGATTCAGTTATTTATGAATTGCATGTGCGCGACCTTTCCATTCAACCAGAAAGTGGAATTAAGCAAAAGGGGAAATATCTAGGAGTTGCCGAGAGTGGTACAAAGGGGCCGAAAGAGCTGTCGACTGGTCTTGACCATATAAAATCATTAGGAGTGACTCATGTCCAATTTTTGCCAATCTATGATTATAAAACAGTAGATGAAACAAAGCTTGAAGAGCCGCAATATAACTGGGGGTATGACCCGCAAAACTACAATGTACCCGAAGGCTCTTATTCAACCAATCCTTTTGAGCCTAATGTAAGAATAAAAGAATTGAAGCAAATGATCCAAACGCTCCATGAGGAAGAGCTGCGTGTAGTGATGGATGTCGTCTATAACCATATGTTTGATGCTGCGGAGTCAAACTTTCAAAAGTTGGTTCCCGGCTATTACTACCGCTACAATGAGGACGGTACATTGGCCAATGGTACCGGTGTCGGCAATGATACTGCCTCCGAGCGAAGAATGATGCGTAAATTCATAATCGATTCCTCAACCTATTGGGCGAAGGAATATAAACTGGATGGATTTCGATTTGATTTAATGGGAATCCATGATGTTGAAACAATGAATGAAGTAAGGAAGGCTTTGAAGCGTATTGACTCATCATTTATCATACATGGGGAAGGCTGGGATTTAAATACTCCGCTTCCGGCAGATGTAAAAGCAAATCAGAAAAATGCTGAAAAAATGCCGGGTATTGCTCATTTCAATGATGATATTCGGGACGGACTGAAAGGCAGCGTATTTGAAGAGCAGGGTAATGGTTTCATAAATGGAAAATTAAATATGGAAGATCGAATTAAAAAAGGCATTATGGCCGGTCTTGATTATGATGAAACCTTGGCAACATACCGTGATCCGGAACAGGTGATCACTTATGTCGAAGCACATGATAATCATACCCTTTGGGATAAGTTGGAATTAACAAATCAAAATGCAAGTTACGAAGAGAAGAAACAAAGGCATAAACTAGCCTCGTCTATCATTTTAACTTCGCAGGGAATCCCATTTATTCACGCTGGACAAGAATTTATGCGAACGAAGTATGGAGACCATAATAGCTATAAATCCCTAGATGAAATTAATCAATTAGATTGGAAACGGAATGCGGAATTTGCGAATGAAGTAAAGTACATGTCAGGTTTGATTGAACTTCGTAAGAACCATCCTGTATTCAGGATGACGGATGCTTATACTATTAAAGAAAGGATCACTTTTTTGCATGCGCCTGCTAATGCGATTGCCTATAAAATGGATAGCTCAGCGAAAGGTAAGCAAGGGGAAAAATATTTTGTCGTGCATAATGCAAATACCTATGATATTCAACTTACACTACCTGAAAATACTGTTTGGAATGTTCTTGTAAACGAGAATCAGGCTTCCTCAAAACCCTTATATAAACTAAAAGGGGATAAGGTAATTGTTCCTCCATTGAGTACATTTGTACTTAAAGGAGGAAAGAAAGGAGGATACTAAGAGAAGCGAGTTTAATATAAGTAAGTCTTCAGGTCAACCAGCCTTTCTTTATTTGAGAAAGGTTGTTTGACCTTGCTTGCCACTATTATTTTTAAGTATACTTTCATTTTTTGTACTCCTTCTTATTATATATGTAAACTTTCCTGGCTTTTTTGTCTAAAAAGTCAGAACTTTGTAAAAGTTATAGGCAATTAGACTTAATTTGCAGGAAGAAGTTTCCTGTTTTCTTTTTTTTGCGCTATAATTATGAATTATATACAAGAGTATGCGTCAAATCTTTTACGATTTAAACGACGTTTACTCCAAAATGATTGAATATTCTCTCTTTTTCCTTCGAAGATACTTCACGAAATCATCTCTGCAAAGCAGACTGATTCAAATCACTCTCGCATTATGGCAACCACTCGCAAATGATAGCTGAATCATGACGCATTTCAGCTACCTGTTAATTCAGAATCAATCCTTGTACTTTCGTTTAATCGTAGGACATACGTAAGAACCTTTTTCGTGCATTTGGCAATATGAAAGGTTTATTTCACATTCTCATTTTTAGTAGTATGCAATATTTATCTTGTAGTCAGGTGGATGAGGTGCATCCGCAGTATCGTTGATTAAGTCTAGCCACAATCTAGAGGCGATATAAGTGAGCTGCCGCAAAATATGCTAACGAAGCCATTTTAAGAAGGAGGTTTTTTCATGAGCTTGACAGAAGTTGATATTCGGAAAAATTTTCAAGAAGTTTTCAAGGGTCTGACTAAACAGGAAGCGGTAGAGGAGTCAAACCGCTGTCTGTACTGTTATGACGCGCCTTGTATTCAGGCATGCCCGACAGGAATTAATATTCCATCATTCATCAAGAAAATCGCTACAAATAATTTGAAAGGTTCGGCTAAGGCCATTATGAAAGCCAATCCAATGGGTGCAAGCTGTGCGCGGGTTTGCCCAACAGAAGAATTATGTGAGGGGGCATGCGTTCTTAATCACTCGACAAAACCAATTATGATTGGCAACCTCCAGCGATATGCGACAGATTGGGCGATAAAAAATGAACAGTTATTGTTCAAGGCAGGCAAATCCAATGGAAAATCGGTAGCAATCATTGGGGGAGGGCCGGCCGGATTATCGGCTGCAAGGGAGCTGGCCTTGCTTGGATATAAAGTAGTTGTATTTGAAGCTGAAGATAAAGCAGGTGGTTTAAATACGTATGGGATCGTATCGTTCAGGCTCCCGCAAGCAGTATCGTTTTGGGAAGTCGAACAGGTAAGCGGCCTAGGAGTTGAAATTCGTACAGGGCAGCGAGTAGGCATTGATATTCAAGCTGAAGAGATTCTTGCAACCTATGATTATACGCTTTTGGCTGCTGGAATGTCGCATGTTCCGAATCTTGGTATTAACGGTGAAGGACTAGAAGGGGTATTTGACGCAATCGAGTTTGTAAAAGAAACGAAAGTTCATCCGGGCGAAACTCATCTAGCGGGAAAAAAAGCCGTTGTGATTGGGGCTGGGAACACAGCGATTGATGCTGCTACTTGCTCTGTTCGACTTGGAGCAGAAAATGTCAAAATTTTATACAGACGCACAGAGGAAGAAATGACAGCCTATGAGTTTGAGTATGAGTTTGCCAAACAGGATGGTGTTGAATTCAGATGGTTGACTGCCCCAATTGAGATTATTGGCAATGAAGAGGGAAAAGTGATCGGTATAAAATGCATCAAGATGAAGCTCGAAAAATCGGAAGGGGATGGGCGTTCACGACCAGTTCCAGTCCCAGGGACTGAATTTATTCTTGAAACTGATGCTGTCATTAAAGCCATTGGCCAAACAAGACATACGAGCTTAATTGAGCAGTTCGGCATTAAGCACATAGGTGGTGTGGCCATCGTTGATCCTGAGACTTATCAAACCTCAAATGAAAAAGTTTCTGCTTGTGGGGATTGTATTTTTGGTCAAGGTCAAGGGGAAGCGATGGTTGTATCGGCTGCCCAGCAGGGAAAGGAAGCGGCCTATCAGATCCATCATTTATTGTCGCCATCAATGGAGGAAGAAGCACAGATTTTGTAAGTATGAAAAGCATGCAAAGACAGGGGAGGTTTTTGATATGGCAGATTTAAAGATAAATCTTGGGGGCATTAAATCACCAAATCCATTTTGGCTGGCATCTGCGCCGCCGACAAATTCCGGCTACCAGGTGCAAAGGGCATTTGAAGCTGGATGGGGAGGAGCTGTTTGGAAAACGCTTGGTGACCCAATTCTAAATGTATCATCACGGTTTGCCGCTGTTCATTTTAACGGACAGCGTGTAGCAGGATTTAATAATATTGAGCTCATTACAGACCGTCCGCTTGAAGTGAACTTAAAGGAAATTTACGAAACGAAGAAGCGTTTTCCGAATCATGCCATTATTGCATCACTCATGGTGGAACCAAAGCAGGAGAAGTGGCATGAAATCGTTAAGCGTGTCGAAGATGTTGGCGTAGATGGCCTCGAATTGAATTTCGGATGTCCTCACGGCATGGCTGAAAGGGGGATGGGAGCTGCCTCAGGACAGGTGCCGGAGCTAGTCGAGCGTCAAACTTATTGGGCAAAGGAAGTAGCAAAGACACCTGTCATTGTAAAATTGACTCCTAATATTACGGATATCACCGCGACAGCAGAAGCGGCTGTCAATGGAGGAGCAGATGCCATCAGTATGATTAATACCATTAATAGTCTGGCGGGGGTCGACATTGATACTTGGGATACGATTCCTCATGTGGCCGGAAAGGGTGCTCATGGTGGTTATTGCGGGCCGGCTGTTAAACCGATCGCTCTGAATATGGTAGGTGAATGTGCGCGTAACCCGCGTATATTGGTTCCTATCTCCGGGATTGGCGGAATCTCGACATGGCAGGATGCTGTTGAATTCATGTTGATGGGAGCGACTGGGGTACAAGTATGTACAGCTGCGATGCATCACGGTTTCAGCATTGTTGAGGACATGATTGAAGGCTTATCTAACTATCTCGATGATAAAGGGATTGGATCAGTTATGGAGCTTGTCGGGAAGTCTGTTAATAAGTATTCCGATTGGGGAAATCTTGATCTTAATTATAAGGTTGTTGCCCGTATTAATCAGGAAAATTGTATACATTGCAATAAATGCCATATTGCCTGTGAAGACACTTCTCACCAGTGCATTGATCTATTAAAGGATGTGAGTGGTGCAAGCTATGTCCAGGTAAGGGAGGAAGACTGTGTAGGGTGCAATCTTTGCTCCATCGTATGCCCTGCTGAAGGGGCAATTGATATGTTGGAGTTGCCAAACACTTTGCCACCGATGACCTGGAATGAACGGCAGGCGGCTCTCCAGGGAAGCGTAATGGGGAAATAATAAGTAGGTAAGATCATACATTTTAGGGGGAAATAAGGATGAAAAAGATTATTAAAAATGGTGTTATTGTAACGGCGACGGATACGTATGAAGCTGATATAGAAATCAATGAAGGTATCATCACCCAAATTGGCAAGAATTTGGGTGAGAAAGATGCAGAGATTATTGATGCAAAGGGTTCTTATATTTTCCCCGGAGGGATTGACCCACACACCCACTTAGACATGCCATTTGGAGGCACGGTCACAAAGGATGATTTTGAAAGTGGAACGAAGGCGGCGGCTTTCGGAGGGACAACGACAATCATCGATTTCTGTCTAACTTCTAAAGGAGTACCATTAAAGGATGCAGTAAAAACATGGCACGAGAAATCAGAAGATAAAGCCGTTATTGATTACGGATTTCATCTTCAAATAGTTGAAATGACAGATAGTGTTCTGACTGAGCTGCCGGTGATTTCAAAGGAAGAAGGGATTACCTCCTTTAAAGTCTTTATGGCGTATAAAAATCAATTCCAGGCAGATGATGAAACGCTTTTTAAAACACTGATAGCCGGCAAAGAGCTTGGTGCACTCGTCATGGTTCACGCTGAAAATGGGGATGTGATTGATTATCTAGTGAAAAAGGCTCTCGCTGAAGGGAATACGGATCCGATTTTCCATGCGCTCACAAGGCCGCCGGAAGTGGAGGGAGAAGCAACAGGAAGGGCAGCTACTCTAACAGGATTAGCAGATTCACAATTATACGTCGTCCATGTCTCCTGTGCGGAAGCGGCGAAAAAGATTGCCGAGGCGAGAGCGAATGGAATCAATATATGGGGTGAAACATGCCCGCAGTATTTAGTGCTTGACCAAAGCTATTTGGAGAAAGCTGATTTTGAAGGGGCTAAATATGTATGGTCGCCTCCACTCAGGGAGAAATGGAATCAGGATGTGCTCTGGAATGCCCTGAAAACAGGACAATTACAGACAATTGGATCAGACCAGTGTTCTTTCGATTTTAATGGCCAAAAAAATATTGGCAAGAATGATTTTTCTAAAATACCAAATGGCGGGCCGCTTATTGAAGATAGGGTCAGTATTCTTTACTCAGAAGGTGTTGATAAAGGACGTATTACCTTGAATCAATTTGTTGATTTGGTTTCCACACGTGCAGCCAAACTGTTTGGCTTATATCCGCAAAAAGGGACAATCGCCATCGGGGCAGACGCTGATGTAGTCCTCTTTGACCCGAATGTAGAGAGGGTAATATCCGCTGAAACTCATCACATGGCTGTAGATTACAATCCGTTTGAAGGAATGAAGGTGAAGGGTGAGCCTGTCTCTGTGTTATCAAGAGGAGAATTCGTCATTAAGGATAAACAGTTTGTCGGTAAACCGGGAGCCGGCCAATACATTAAGCGAGCTAAGTATCAAGAAACATTGACGGCAAGGGAGACAGCTATATTGTCTAAATAAAAATAAGGATGTGTGCCGGAATGGAAAAGAACACTAATTATTTGAAGTCTCCCGATTTACTTCCTATTAAGTATGAAGATCGAAAGATAGGACCATTTGGTTTTGCCGTCATTTGGGTAGGGATGGCCATCGTACTTGCCGCCTTTGCCATAGGCGGAGGCGGTATCGTTAACCTGCCTTTAGGATTGGTTATTCTGGCCACGGTAATCGGTTCTGTTGCTATTGGGATATTAATGACAATAATTGGAGACATCGGCGTGGAACATGGTCTATCTTTTCCAGTTTATATGAGAGCACCTTTTGGGACAATTGGAACGCATATCCCGTCCATTGTACGTGGGATTACCGCCTCCTGCTGGTTTGGAATCAATACGTATTTTGGCTCAACAGCCATAAATTCAGTATTAAATCTCTTGTTCGATTTTGATAATTGGATCTTCTGTTTTCTTTTATTCACGGCCTTTCAGCTGGTAAACACGGCGATGGGCATCAAGTCCATTGAACGGTTTGCCGATTTGGCTGCACCCATTATCATCCTGATCTCTTGCTGGATGTACATTACCCTTGCTGACAAGGCAGAATCAGCGGGAAGAGATATTTGGTCATGGGTGGAGAGTCCGGCAGCAGGAGGTTCTGCTTTTACGGCTTTCATGATCGTCGTGATGGCCAATATGGGATTTTGGGCGACACTTGCAGCTGATATGCCGACTCTCTCCAGATTTTTTAAAGCTCCTAAGAATGAGAGAAGTTGGTTTAAACGCAATAAGACCCAACTATTCGGAAGCCTTATTGTGATGCCGATTTTCAATACCCTCATGATTGTCATCGGGGCTGTCTCGTATATAGCTGTCGGCACATCTGATCCGATTGTTGCACTTCAAGAATCGGCAAGCGGCATTGTGCTTGGCATCCTATTGTTGATGATCGTATTGGCGCAATGGTCGACTAATACGTCCGCGAATGTCATTCCGGCAGCGACGATTTTCTCGAATGTAGGAGGTCCAAAAGTGCCATTTTGGGTCGGTGTCGTGATTGCGGGTATAATCGGGATCATCGCGCAGCCTTGGAGTCTTTTTGATGTTTTGAATTCAGTTCTATTGATTATTGGTGGGATCTTGAGCTCAATTGTCGGTATCCTCTTCGCAGATTATTATTTACTACGGAAACGAAGGGTTCATGTTAAGGATCTTTATGAATTAAACGGTCAGTTTCATTATTGGAAAGGCATTAATATGGCTGGATTTATTGCCTGGGTTGTAGGAGGAACAGCGGCAAATCTGTTGTCAGCTTATTCCTCTCTTGTCGGCTTCATTGTTGGAGGTGCACTCTATTATGTTCTGGCCAGGTACTGGTGGTTTGTGATGTATCCTCAGGCAGAACTGATTGATCCGAGTGATGAAAAATATTTAGGTCTTACAGCCGGGAGAGACTGGGAGATTGACGGGAAAGAAACAGGCCGAGTACCGGAGACAAAAACCATCTCTAAGCAAATTTAGAAGAAGGAGGATTTCTCTTATGTCAGATTACACGCAGTATCTAGATGAGAAGAAGCGAATTGATTCTTTCCTCGAACAGGGCTTTATCATCAAGTCCATCATGGAAAATTTGAATGGCGCCTATGTAGAGTTCAGTAGCAAGGAGCTCATGCAAGATCCATATGAAAAGCATATTCTACATATCACTTCGCCGGATGCAAGGAAGTATTTCTCCGTTAAGCTGATTGAACAACAGGCTTCACTGAAGAATAAAATGTAGCCATTTATGAAAAGGAGAGTGGTTGGTTTAATGGAAGGGCAAAAACTATTAATCAATGGTGAACGCTTAAAGGAGTCGCTAGAAGCATTTGCGCAATATGGCAAAACGGATAATAACGGAGTGACCAGACTGGCCTTAACAGAGGAGGACAGAGCTGCCAGAAATTATTTAAGGGATTGCTGCGATGAGCTAGGGCTTGAAATCAAGCATGATGACCTAGGCAATATGTACGCTACCTTAAATGGCAGAGAAGATAGACCGCCTATCCTGATTGGCTCACATCTTGATTCTGTAAAAAAGGGAGGAAGATTTGACGGAGTTTTAGGGGTGGCGGCCGGGCTTGAGGTGGTCAGAACACTCATCGAAAATGAAATAACGCCCCGCATTCCAATTACAATTGTTAACTATACGAATGAAGAGGGAGCCCGTTTTGAACCGTCCATGATGTCATCTGGTATACTGTCAGGAAAATTTGCCAAAGATACCATGTTCCAAAAAAAGGATGAAGATGAAATCACTTTTAAAGAAGCTTTGAAATCAATTGGCTATGCAGGAGATGAGAAAAACAGATTGAAAGAAGGAACAGCCTTTTTAGAACTTCATATTGAACAAGGACCGATTTTGGAACAGGAATCTATGTCCATTGGTATCGTCGAGTGTGTAGTTGGGATGGTTTGTTATGAGTGGGAGATTAGTGGAGAATCAGATCATGCAGGAACAACCCCGATGTCGATGAGAAAGGATGCCTTATTCACTGCTAATGATATTATCAGCGAATTACGCAGCCAATTGAGTGAATTGGACACTGAGCTAGTCTATACAATTGGCCGCATGAATGTCTGGCCAAATATTCATACTGTCATACCAGAGAAGGCAGTCTTTTCCTTAGAGGCGAGACATCAAGATTCAAAAGTGATTAAACAGGTTGAGGAAATGATTCGGAAGATTAAGGACTCTTATCAACTAGATGATTGCCAGGTGGAGATTAGGAAACTTTGGGGAAGGGAAACGGTTCTCTTTAATGAGGATCTTTGCAGACAGCTTACAAAAGCAGCAGAGACACTCGGCTATTCGTATAAGGAAATGGTAAGCGGAGCAGGACATGACGCTCAATTCATAGCATCCTATATTCCCACTGCCATGGTGTTCGTCCCGAGCATAAATGGAAAAAGTCATACTGAAGTGGAGCTGACATCTTGGGAGGATTGTGAGAAAGGGGTAAACGTTCTTCTCGAAACAATTCTTAATATGCAATCTGTTTGATGAATACGTACTCATGCCATGAATCTTTTATCAAGTGAAGGTCTGTTGTTTAAATACGAACTAATAGGAGGAAGCAAAAATGTCGATGATCAAAGAGGAAACTCTAGTATTGAAGAATTACATAAATGGTGAGTGGGTGGATGCTTACGGTGCGGAAACATTAGATGTTCCGAACCCGGCAACGGGAGAGGTGCTCGCGCGAGTTCCCTTATCTTCTCTTGAAGATGTAGACAAAGCGGTGCAAGTAGCGGGTGCTGCTTTTAAGGAATGGAGGCATGTGCCTGTTCCAAAACGTGCCCGTATTCTCTATAAATATCACTATCTCTTAACGGAACATCATGAAGAGCTTGCAAAGCTTGTTGTAAAAGAAAATGGAAAGGCTTACAAAGAGGCGTATGGGGAAGTTCAGCGAGGGATTGAGTGTGTTGAATTCGCGGCTGGGGCTCCGACTTTAATGATGGGTGAGACCTTGTCGAATATTGCAGAGGATATTGATTCAGAAATGTTCCGTTATCCGCATGGGGTCGTCGGCGGCATTGCCCCCTTTAATTTTCCGATGATGGTTCCTCTCTGGATGTTCCCACTTGCGATTGCTTGTGGCAACACATTTATCCTCAAGCCATCTGAGCGGACACCGATGCTTGCGAATAAGCTGGCAGAGCTATTTACGGAAGCGGGAGCCCCAAGAGGTGTGCTGAATGTTGTGCATGGCGCCCATGATGTTGTGAATGGGCTGCTTGATCATCCAGAAGTAAAAGCCATTTCATTTGTCGGCTCACAGCCAGTCGCGAAATATGTGTATAGCCGTGCTGCTGCGAACGGGAAAAGAGTACAGGCTCTCTCCGGTGCAAAAAATCATCATATTGTAATGCCTGATGCAGATGTGAAAAAGGCAGCTAGGAATATCATCAGCTCTTCATTCGGGAGTGCTGGCCAGCGTTGCATGGCTTGCAGCGCGGTTGTCATTGTTGGTGAGGGAGAGGTATTTACTGAGGAACTGAAAAGGCAGGCGGATCAGCTCACAATCGGAAATGGAATGGACGAAGATGTATTATTGACCCCTGTCATTAGAGAAGGGCAGCGGGAGAAACTTTTAGGCTATATTGATAACGGTTTGAAGGAAGGGGCAGATTTAATTCGGGACGGAAGAAGCGAAGCGGAATTGCAAAAGGAAGGCTATTTTCTTGGACCAACGATATTTGATCATGTGAAGCCTGAAATGACGCTTGCTAAGGAAGAAATGTTCGGTCCTATCCTTAGTCTGCTCCGAGCTGATTCAATAGATGAAGCTTTAGAGTTTATCAAAAAGTCTAAATATGGAAATGGGGCAACGATTTATACGAAAGATGCCCGTGCAATTAGGCAGTTCCGGGAAGAAGCAGATGCGGGAATGCTCGGGATTAATGTTGGGGTACCGGCTACGATGGCCTTTTTTCCATTCTCCGGTTGGAAGGATTCCTTTTATGGAGACCTTCATGTGAACGGAAAAGACGGCGTTAATTTCTATACACGCAAGAAAATGATTACTTCCAGATTTGATTTTTAATGAAAGGAGGAGACAGATGGTGATGGGAGAGATTAAGGAAGAGACAGATTTGCTGACAAAGGATCGGGACTATGTATGGCATTCAATGAAGCCATATAACCCGAATGCAACCATGATAGCTGAGCAGGCGCAAGGATGCTGGGTCACAGACGCAAATGGCAATCGATTGATTGATGCGATGGCAGGCCTCTGGTGTGTCAATATCGGATATGGCCGTGAGGAACTGGCCGAGGCTGCTTATGAACAATTAAAGAAAATGGCCTATTTTCCATTGAGCCAAAGTCATCAGCCTGCTATTGAGCTTGCGGAAAAGCTAAATAACATGCTTGGAGGCGACTATGTTGTTTTCTTTTCTAACAGTGGATCAGAAGCGAATGAAGCTGCTTTTAAAATAGCAAGGCAATATCATGCACAAAAGGGGGAGCATTCTCGCTATAAATTTATCTCTCGTTATCGCTCTTACCACGGCAATTCAATGGGGGCACTTGCCGCTACGGGACAGGCCCAGCGCAAATATAAGTATGAACCGCTCGCACCGGGATTTATTCACGTAGCTCCGCCAGACTCGTACCGATGGCCGGAAGCGGATGACAGCAAGCCGCTAGAACTGCAATCGGTAAAGGATATGGACCAGGTAATGACGTGGGAGTTAGGTGAGACAATCGCCGGGGTTATTATGGAGCCAATCATTACGGGTGGAGGAGTGCTCATGCCGCCAGAAGGCTATATGTCCGGTGTCCGCGAACTATGTGACAAACACGGAACCTTATTAATTGCCGATGAGGTGATCTGCGGATTTGGAAGGACAGGTGAGCCGTTCGGATTTATGAACTACGGCGTGAAGCCTGATATTGTCACGATGGCAAAAGGAATTACAAGTGGGTATCTTCCATTGTCAGCGACAGCGGTAAAAAGAGAAATCTATGAATCCTTCCAGGGAACAGAGGAGTACGATTATTTCCGCCATGTTAATACTTTTGGCGGAAATCCTGCAGCTTGTGCACTTGCTTTGAAAAATCTTGAACTTATGGAACAAGAGGGCTTATATGAAAATTCCAAAATACTTGGAAAATATATGAAGGAAAGCCTTAAAAAGTCGATTGGCAATCACTCCTTGGTCGGCAATATCCGCGGAAAGGGGTTGTTAATTGGAATCGAGCTTGTTAGGGATAAGGAGACAAAAGCCCCGATTGATATAAATGCAGTCAATCAAGTTATAGCCGGTTGTAAAGAAAAAGGTGTGCTGATTGGCAAAAACGGTGCAACTGTCGCCGGGTTTAATAATATTCTAACCATTGCGCCTCCTTTATCCATCAGCAAGGAAGAGGCAGATATTGTGTGTACCACGGTTGCGGAGGAAATAGCAGTTTTATAAGAATAAAGATAGGGTATTTACAGAGATCATTTTAATGAAGAAATCAGTCTATAACCAGCCTTCATGATAATCTTGTATGTTTTATGATTTAGATTTAATCAATAAGTTCTATGAGGTTACTTATTTGGTCAAAAAAAGAAAGCCGAGAAGGCTTTCTTTTTACTTAGATATAAATTGCTGAGTCCAAATATGACCGTCTTTAGTATAACCTACGCCAATATGAGTATATTTTGTATTCAATATATTCGCTCTGTGTCCTGAGCTATTCATCCACGATTTTACGACTTGTTCCGGAGTAGTTTGTCCTTTTGCGATATTTTCAGCAGCAGCTTTATAGGTGATGCCGAAGTTCTTAATCATCTCAAATGGGGAACCATACACAGGACTAGTATGGCTAAAGTATTTGTTATCTCTCATGTCCTCTGACTTGTATCTTGCAACTCTGGCAAGCTCCCAATCATATTGTAATTCTTTTAGACCTTGTTTGGTTCTTTCTGCATTAACGAGTCTGATAACTTCTTGCTCGTATGCTTTTATATCATCCTGAGTAGGAATATTAATCTTTTGTCCAGGATAAATGAGGTTTATATTTGAGATTTGTGTATTTGCAGCAATTAGTTCACTGATCCCTGTCTCAGTTTTGACAGCAATTTTCCATAAAGTATCTCCAGAGACAACGCTATATTGATAGTCTGCAAAAACTGATGCTGTAGGTAGCAATAAAGTGGTTGTGAGTGTAATAGATATAATTTTTTTCTTCATCTTTCCTCTCCTTATGAATTTTTAATAGAAGTTTCATTATATAAAAGGATAGAAGAGAAAAGGGTTGTAAATAATAGGAAATCTATAATATCCATAATGGATCCTTAATAGAAACTGTTTTATACGAGAATGGTAGTTTATGGTTTCGGTATTAAGAGTATGGAGAGAGAAAGCTGGTGATTAATGGTTTTAGGGGGAAGACATTGCTAAAATATACCAGAAATTATATGGGAGGGGATTAACTTCCGGACCGAAGAGCCTTTCGTTAACCGATGAAAGGGACATTATTTAGAGCGGTATAAATATATGATTTAAATTATGGATATATCGAATTGTGACAAATTTAAAAACTTACTATCCTTTCCGGCTATAAGTCTTTTATACTAGAAACAGATAGGTGGAAAGGGGTTCTAAATAATGAAAAAAATGGTAATAGGAGTGAGTGTTGCATTATTATTAACAGGCTGCCATGTTCCTGAAAATTACATAAAGGAAAATCAAAAGGCAGAGGTTGAAAGTTCTGTTGACCAGAAAACAGTATATACGTATATTAAGAAAGCAAAAGCACATCTCAATACAGCTCCAAATTATAATTCAGCAGTTTTTGAAGACCGATTTATGAAGATGGCCAGTGATTCTTTTCAACTCTCCGTTAAAGAAGTCACAGAGATTTACACAGCTTACGAATATAATGAATAAATGTTTACGCATTAATAAAGTGAGATGATTTATTTGTGACCACTTAAAATAAAGCGCTTTCAAATATTACTTTTAATACTATAATTAATATTGTATTAACAATTATAATAAATGGGTAATATTCTATAGAGGGTTAATGCAGAGAGGAAGTGGCACTATGAGTCTCCAAACTGTTCTTTTTGATTACGATGGAACCATTGCCGATACTTTACCTGTATGTTTCGAGGCATTTAGGTATGTATTTAATAAATATGATCAAAGAAATTTAACTAATGAAGAAATCATTCAATTATTTGGTCCTATTGAGGATCTTATTATTAGAAAACATTTGCAAAATAAGGAAAAAGTTGAGTATGCCATAGAAGATTTTTATGATCAATACGAAAAAGGGCATAATCGAGAGTTTGAATACTTAACAGAAATTCAGGAAATGTTGGATGTTTTGAAGGATATGGATGTTAATCTGGGGATTATTACAAGAAAAAGCAGAAGATCTTTAACATTATCATTAGAAACTTTGAATCTATATGATTATTTTGATGTGACCATCTCCGGAGATGAAGTGAAGGAAAACAAACCAAGTCCTGAAGGTATCCAGAAAGCATTAAAGTTACTTCATAATGCGCCCTCTGAAGCATTATTCGTTGGGGATAGTCAAGTTGATATGGCTGCAGGAGCCTCGGCAAAAGTGACAACGATTGCAGCTCAATGGTTTAGCACGGTTCAATCCACAACATATGAAACAAAACCATCACATATATGTAAAACATTGCCTGATTTTACTAAATTAATAAAAAAATATAAACATGTACCTGTTAATAAGCTGTAAAAATGACGAATCTACTAGTGTAATCTTTTTATTTAACATCTCTTGTTAAATGAAAAGGTTTTTTTTATGTCCAATAAGGTAATTCTAGGATAAATCATTGTGAAAACAATTCCTTAGTTTAGTATAATAAGAATGTATGTGAAAGGGGGCAATTCATTGAAGAGTAAAAAAACGATATGGGGAAGTATAGGAATTTTCTTATTGATTCTTCTCTTAGGTGGTTGTAATAATATTGCCAGTCCGGAAGAGCGATTAAATGAATACATAAACCTTTGGAACGAACAAAAATTTGAAAAAATGTATTCGGATTATGTAGCAGTTTCAGTAAAAGATAAGGTTAAGAAAGAACAATATGTCAATCGGTATGAAAAGGTATATGAGGATTTAGAAATTTCGGATTTATCAGTAAAAAGTGCATTCAAGGATGAGAATGAGTTGAAGGACAAGAAAAGCATAACCCTTCCGATTCAAGTGAAAATGAATTCGCTTGCAGGTCCGATTGAATTCGAAAAAGAAGTAACCATGAAGCTTGAAACAAAAGATGAGGAAGAGAATTGGTATGTTGATTGGGATACAACTTATATTTTCCCGGAACTAAAACCGGACGATAAGATAGGTATTAAACATACCACTGGTAAAAGGGGAGAAATCCTCGATCGAAACGGGAATGGTCTTGCTATAAATGGAATTGCACAAACAGTAGGAATTGTTCCGGAGAATTTTGATGAATCTAAAAAAGCTGTGTTAACCAAATTATTGAATCTCAGTGATGATTATATTGACAAGCAGCTAAATCAGAGCTGGGTGCAACCAAGTTATTTTGTACCAATCAAAACGATTCAAAATAATCAAAAAGAGCTAATTGAAAAGATAAAAGTAATCAATGGTGTCAGTTTTCAAGAAAAAGAAATTCGGGAATATCCTTATAAAGAAAGTGCCGCTCATTTAACAGGTTATGTGGGAACCATTACTGCTGAAGAGCTGGAGAAAAATAAAGATAAAGGATATACGAATGACAGTGTCATTGGTAAAAGAGGGCTTGAGCAATTATTAGAGGACAAGCTTCGTCCTAAAGATGGGTATACCATTTATATTGATCGTAAAGAAGACCCTGTGGTGATTGCTGAAACAGAAGCTCAGGATGGGGAAAATTTTAGATTAGTTATAGATGCTGAATTGCAAAAGCTGGCCTTTCAAAATATGAAGGGAGCTGCGGGTACCTTTGCAGCTGTTCAGCCCAAAACGGGTGATGTGTTGGCGCTTGTAAGTTCTCCATCATTTAATCCAAATGATTTTGTGCTTGGGATTAGCTCAGAGAAATATAATCAACTGGAAAAAGATAAGAAACAACCGCTGCTTAATCGATTTGCGGCAACCTATTCACCAGGCTCAACCATTAAGCCGATTATTGCAGCGATTGGTTTAAGTTCCGGTAAACTTGACCCAGAGAAACAAATGGATATTAAAGGGTTAAAATGGTCCAAAGGAAAAGATTGGGGAGATGCCTCAATTACAAGGGTAAGTGATCCAGGACATCCTGTTAATTTGCAGACCGCATTGCAAATATCAGATAATATTTATTTTGCTCAGACAGCCCTTTCAATTGGTGAGAAGGATTTAATTAATGGATTTAAGGAATTGGGAATTGGCGAAGATAAATTTCCGCTCGAATATCCAATTCGAGCCTCACAATATTCAAATAGCGATAAGTTAGAAAGCAGTAAGCTATTGGCAGATACAGGCTATGGACAAGGAGAAGTATTGATGAGTGCGGTGCATTTGTCCAGCATTTACGGAACGATTGTAAATGATGGGAAATTAATGAAGCCTCGTCTTTATCTTGATACTGAATCAGCTGTGTGGCACGATTCTTTTTTAACGAAGGAACAGGCAAAGACCTTGAAAACTGATTTGAGAAAAGTTGTAACAAGTGGTACAGGTAAAGCGGCCAACACACCTAAATTAGAGTTAGCTGGTAAGACAGGAACAGCTGAATTGAAAAAGACACAGGATGAAGAAGGCGTGGAAAATGGACTATTCGTAGCCTATGATCAAAAAAATCCAAAAGCCATTATGTCACTATTAATTGAAGATGTGCAAAATAATGGCGGAGGCAAAGAGGTTCAATCCATTATCCAAAAGACATTCCTAAACTGGGATTCTTCTGAAATTGAATAATTAAAAGGTAATAGAACAAGAATTAGAAAAGATGCTTCCACTAGAAAGTAGAGTGGAAGCATCTTTTTTATGTAAGTCTTTTTAAAAAGTCATTTCGCATTAAATGTAGAATAGCTATAATAGTGTGAGTTAAAAAACTCCAGAGTGAAGTCTATATGTTGGTATCCCGTTTAATGATTCATTATATTTTTGTACAAGAAAACGCTAATACAACTGGAATTCTGAGTCTTCTATTATATTCTTTTTCATCATTGAAGTTTTTACGTACAGGTTGACCTTCTCGTAAATCAGTCACTGAAAAGCCAGAACAGACAAGAGCTCTAAAGTATTGTTCGACTGTTCGGTGATATTTTACCACTATTTGTTCAATCCAAGGTTCTTTTCTTTCCCCATCAAGGAAATAATCATCTACAATCCAATTTTCACGTCTATCACCAGTTGCTTTACTTTGAAAAGAAGCAGTAGTAATTGGATGTTGAACGCTGAAAACAAACTTACCTTCGTCTTTTAATGACAAATGTATATTTTTAAAGAGGGAGTGAATATCGGATACATAGTGTATAGCAAATCTTGACGTTACAATGTCAAACTTTTCTTTTAAGTAAGGATATGATTCCATTGTATGATGATACACGCTTCCATTAATCCCTGATAGATTCCTTTTTGCAGCCTTCACCATTTGTTCAGAACCCTCAATCCCAGTGTAAGTTGCTGCACCTCGTTCTAATAAATCTTTGCCAAAAGAAGCGTCACCACAACCCAAGTCTAATAGATTTTTATTTTTAAAGTCATCCATTAGATCAAAAATAATCGGAGTTTCAATAGCATTATTAGGGCTATCTTTCCTAGCTCTTCTTGTCATATAGTTTGAAAAAAACTCTTCCTCTTCATAAACGCTAGGTCCCCTGAATTCCATAAATTCCTCCTCGTAATTTTTTGGTATTTGAGTACTTTCATACAGCGATCAACTCTTAGTAGAATATGCTTTTGTATATAATACCATAAAAGGTAAATTAACCCTTGTTTTCTTGCGGGGTGAGTAAAATAGCTGGAAAAAGAACCGGGAGAGAATAAATTTGAGGATATAGTAAGAAAACTACGAGGAAGAAAGATAACAAGTTTAATAAGGAAAACCGTCTATTTGATCTTGGATATCAATTCAAGGGATGGTGGCATGTCAATACATTCGACCAGCAATTACCTAATTTATAGTTTTTCATTTCGATTGAACACTAACATGGGAATGAAATTCATTAAGAAGTAGGAATAAAGTGACCTCCAAAAGGTAGAGTTGGGATTTAAATTAGGGGGTGCAGAACAGAAGAAGGGGGAGGAAGTAGGCCTGTTCTTTCGAAAAATTCATATCTTCCATTTTGTTAGAGTTTGAGATTCAGGTTAACGGATTTTTTTAATAGTTATGGAAAAAGGCATCAGTCAAACACTGATGCCTTCAGTCTGTTTATCTGGAAATATCAATAATCCTGTCTTCAACATACGGTGATACAGTTTGATCAGGGAAGGATTGGATGTAATCGGAGAAAATCTCCCAATCTACGAATCCTGGTTCGCTTACACGGCCATCTGCGTAAATATCTGCAAAGACGGAATAGCCATCTCCGCCTTTAGCGGTGAAGATGTTCGTGGCAGCGAAGTAGGTCTCAGTATCAGAGAGTGGGGTATATTCCCCATCCTGGAGTATTTCTACTGATTGGACGCGTGCTCCTACTGGTTTAGAGCTGTCATAGGTAAAGTGCATGCCTGCAACCTGCAGGTAACCGCCGCTAGCACTTGGAGCTGCACTAACGCTATGTTCAAGAGCTGTTTTTAGTTCAGCTCCGCTGATTTCTATGATTGCGAGTGCGTTACTGAATGGAAGGACTGTCATCACGTCCGCTAATGTGATTGGTCCAGCCTTTAAGGTTGTCCGGACACCGCCGCCATTTTGGAGTGCAATTACTGTATTTGAGTTGATGGTTTTTGCCTTGTCGAGCATCCCATCAGCAATCAAGTTGCCAAGATTTGTTTCGCCAGTCCTTGCAGCAGGATTGCCCCCAATTAAGTCAACTGTTGTTGTGCCGACAACTTGTTTTTTCTTTGCATCAACAACCGGCTTGTACTTCGCTAGAATTTGAGCTGCTGCCGGGTTTTCGGTAAAGATATAAGAACCTTGCTCATTCTTGGCGTCAATGCTTATCAGCTCCCCTTTATAGGCGATGACTTTCCCTTTTTTATCAAAGCTTACATCAAGCTCCCCTAGATATTTGGAATACTCGTTAGCTTGGACGATGATCGTTGGTTCTTTGAATTTATCCACAACGACTGGCTGATCCAGCTGTGAATGAGAATGGCCGCCGACAATGATGTCGATTCCTTCGACTTGATTGGCCAGCTCGAGATCATTGTCACCACCGCCATCATTGTAACCAATATGGGTAAGGGCAACGATTTTATCAACGCTTTGTCTCTTGAATGCTTTCACAGACGCTTTTGCTGAAGCGATATACTCTTCGAATCTAACATCTCCAGGACTTGAGATACTGGTAGTCTCAGCTGTCGTTAAGCCGAAAATGCCGACTTTCTCACCATTTATATTCTTGATGATGCCGTCATAGATTTTTCCATCATGTGGTTTTGCGGAATATGTGTTATTTTGAAGGTTCTTCATGAGGGTATCCTTGCTGAAATTAACATTTGCGCTTACAAATGGGAATTCGGCATTTTGTACAAATGGTAGCAATGTCTCAGTCCCAAGATCAAATTCATGGTTGCCGAATGTAAACGCATCGAATTCGGCGAGGTTCATCAATTCTAAATCGGCTAGCCCCTTAAATTCATTGAAATAAAGGGTGCCAGAGAACACATCACCGGCATGGAGAAGAAGATTATTTGTATTTCCATTGCGATGTTCATCGATTGCGGTTAGTTGCCGAGGTGTATTTTCAATGTTGGCGTGCGTATCGTTGACATGAAGGACACGTAATTGATAATCAGGGGCTTTTAATGCTAGTTGCAGCATGGTAATAAATTCAGATAGGCTAACCTTGTGGCTATAGCCAAATTCAGTATCGGAAATGCCTTCAGCAATACCATAAAGAACGATAGAACCGATTCTTTCTCGGTGTTTCTTAGGTACATCAGTGAAGGCTGTTTCGGTGCTTCCTTTCAAATCAAAAGCATTGGCAATCCATACTGTAAGCTCTCCGCGAGTTAAAGTCTCATTGCTGCCGAACTTATTCTTGCTTTTCGCTTCAAGGATACCAGCATGGATTAATGAGCTTACAGCTTTTTGGGACGATTTTGGCACATCTGTAAAATTTGTCTTTGGTGCTTTTTGGTAATCGAGCTTTAATGCACGCGCTATCAGTTCCGCTGCATCAATTCGGGTTAAGGATTCCTGTTTCTTAGCGGTTTGAGGAGAAACACCCAGTTCCTGAATAAAACGAGCTTCACTCTGCCGGTTAGCTGTCTTTGCATCCACCATCGGAACAACCAATGTTCCAGCAAGCGTAGCAGCCATTGTGATAACGGTAAACATACGACAAAACTTCAATCGCAACTTCATAAATCGCTCCCCTTTTTGTTTGATGTGGCCAAGATATTGGCCTTATATCTGATTATAATTAGTTTTTAGGGGAATCGACGTAATTTTCAGATAAATAGTTATTTAGTACTATTTATTTAGCAATCATTTACCTTAATATCCTTTAGTAGATTCCTTTTTGATGAAGAACAGTGATTACTTTTGATGAAGGGATTGATTCCTCTTTATATAAAGATAAACCCAGAACTAATTGTTGGATTATTCCAATTAATGTTAAAGGTATATTGGAGGTGTGATGGTGAGAAAATTCAGTTTATGGTCAATAGTCTTCGTAATCGTGGGACTAATATTAATCGGTTTAGCGGGGAGATTAGAGAATCATATTGAAATGACCTTTCTTTTGGGGGTTTTTTCTTGTTTAATTGGGATTGTCTTTAGTGTTGTGGCGTTTTTTAAACAAGAAAAAGGAATTTTAAAATTTGTTTCACTTAGTTCATTTTTTATCGCGCTCTTTTTGATTAGCTGGTTTGAACCATTTCATTTCATTCGCATCTTAATCTGGCTAAAAAATATAGCCTAGCTATCAAAGGGACAAATATAAGAACATGAATGATTTACTTCTTAATTTAATTCTGAAGGATAGGGATAGTGATTATAATGAAATGATGAATAGGAAGGGTGATGACATGAATAATGAAGGAATTAAGATCTTATTAAGTGAAACATTTGATGGACCCAAAGGAAATGGGAGTTGGTTCACTGAATCAAAGCCTGGGAGCGGATTGTTCGGTACTATTGATTCTTTAAGCTCAGAGGAAGCTTCCGTACTAGTTGAAGGTGTGTCAATTGCTGCCCATACGGATCATACACGTTACCACTTATGGGCCAATAACCAATCATTAGAGGGTAAGACGGAAGATCTTGATTGGGGTGAGAGTTGGAAAATTGGAGTGGTGACAAAAGATGAATGGGAGCAAATAAAGAAAGGGCTTCATCATGAGTACATGAAGATAACTAAATACATTACTGAGGAGCATAATTTTAATTCTTCAATGACTACTAACCTCTTAGGGGCGTTAGCCCATGCTGCGTATCATTTAGGAGCAATCAGGCAGATGGTAAAGGTTGTTAAAAAACATACAAGCTAATAGAGGGGCTGGGTTTATTCATGAAAAGGGCGTGCTTTTTGAATTAGTATTCCTTTTCGTATCGTTAGTTGAATAACAAGTACGGCCGCTTTCTTACGGGAGAATACGCCACATTTCAAATAAATGATAAACGGTAGTCCTAATCCTTATGAAAAAAGCGTATAGAAAGAGGTACTGCAATGCAGTACCTCTAAATTAATTGAGAATAAAAGAATATAATTGAGAATGAGAAATAGGATTAAATTATTTGGAAAATAAAATTATATATCTATTAAACTTCTTCAGTTACTGTTAAGCCTAATCCTGCAGCTACAAGTGTTCCATATTCAGGATCAGCTTTGTAGAAGTGCTGAATTTGACGTTCGATAATTTCAGGTATAGATACACCTTGCATAGCACCAACGATGTTGTTAACTAAGTTAGCGCGTTCTTCGCTGCTTAACAATCTATATAGGTCACCAGCTTGTGTGTAGAAATCATCTCTATCATAAGCGGTGCTTGCAGCATAACCTTCTACTTCAAAAGTAGCTTGTTGATCTTCAGGAGATTCTTTCGGTCCTCCAAAGCTGTTTGGCTCGTAATATACAGATGATCCGCCATTAATACTTGGGTTCATTTGTCCGTCACGTTGGTAGTTATTCACTTCTGTTTTAGGACGGTTAACTGGCAAGTGATTATGGTTTGCTCCTACGCGGTAACGGTGAGCGTCTGCATAGGCGAATAAACGGCCTTGTAATAATTTATCTGGTGATACATCAATACCAGGAACGAAATTACCAGGAGAGAACGTAGCTTGTTCTACTTCAGCAAAATAGTTTTCTGGGTTTCTATCTAATACCATACGGCCAACTTCGATCAAAGGATAATCTTTTTGAGACCAAACTTTCGTTACATCGAATGGATCGAAACGATACGTATTGGCATCTTCAAGCGGCATGATTTGTACGCATAATTTCCAAGCAGGGTAATCTCCAGCATCAATCGCATTGAATAAATCTTCAATATGATAGTCTGGGTTTGTACCAGCAAGTTCAGCAGCTAAATCAGTAGCTAGGTTTTTAATTCCTTGTTCTGTTTTCCAGTGGTATTTAACCCATACGGATTTGCCTTCAGCATTCGTCCATTTGAATGTGTGGCTTCCAAATCCGTGCATATGACGCCAAGTAGCAGGAATTCCGCGGTCAGACATTAGGATGGTAATTTGGTGCAATGATTCAGGTGAAAGAGACCAGAAATCCCAAACTGCATCCGGGTTTTTCAAATGTGTTTGCGGGTTCCTTTTTTGTGTATGTATAAAATCAGGGAATTTAATCGCATCACGGATAAAGAAGACAGGAGTGTTGTTACCAACGATGTCATAGTTGCCTTCTTCCGTATAAATTTTAACTGCGAATCCACGTGGGTCACGTAAAGTATCAGCAGAACCAAGTTCACCTGCGACTGTTGAGAAACGAGTGAACAGTGGAGTTTTTTTCCCAACTTCAGATAGGAAAGCCGCTTTAGTATATTCAGTTAGGTCATTTGTAACTTCAAAATAACCGTGCGCTCCGCCACCTTTTGCATGCACGACACGCTCAGGCACACGTTCTCTGTTAAAGTGAGCTAATTTTTCTAATAAATG
This sequence comes from Bacillus sp. z26, assembly GCF_058313635.1. Taxonomy (NCBI): domain Bacteria; kingdom Bacillati; phylum Bacillota; class Bacilli; order Caryophanales; family Bacillaceae; genus Bacillus; species Bacillus sp. z26. The sequence goes on along the minus strand of NZ_JBZFQM010000002.1, from coordinate 56,382 downwards.
AACATCTTGAATTAAAGTTGGTCCGCGTTTTCCAGCTGTAATGGAATTCTGGTTGTCTCCAACAGGAGCTCCCCAACTAGTCGTTAATTTTTTGGACAATATGTATACCACCCTTTTTCGTAAGATAAACCTATTATAGTGACTTTTTTTATGTTTATCAAATAAAAACCTTTATTTATTTAAAATCATTATAAATAAAAGTCGATATTATGACAGAATTCTCTTTTGGAGATAACGGGCGAATTCGTAGTTGGTACGAGTTTGTTTAAAGTTTCGGAGTTATTTAAGTCATTCTCAATAAGAAACTGTATTTCTGTTCTTACAGTTTTTGAAATCTGCAAAACTATATTAAGAAGAGGTCCTTATAGCTTTTATGGCTTACTATAGATATATAGCAGTCAGAAACATTTATTAAGTCTGATAAAGAATGCAAGTTATTTTTGCCCCTCTCTTATAGATTGAGTAACTCCAAAAATAGGCCATATTATATAAAATTTACAGGTTGAGAAATCATTTTCCTTTCAAATGAGGATGATTCCAAGTAAGATGATTTATAACTCATAAAACATATATGAAAGGTATGATATAATGACAGAGGTTGTTCGTACGGTCCCAAGGCCATTGGTTCGTTTGAATCAATGGGTGATTTTTCTCAGTGTAGTCGCAGTATGGAGTACAGGCAATGAATGGATTTTAGCTCTGCCTTTAATTGCAGGAATAATGGGATTAATGTTCGGATTTAATCCCATCATGCAAGCAGGTAAATTATTTTTAAGAAAAAAACCTTCTGACTATATACCGGAAGAATGGGCTCAGCAACAATTCAATCAAATAATTGCGGTGATTTGCCTTGCTGGAGGACTGATCAGTTATTTACTTGGTTGGGATATTGCGGCATATACCTTTACTGCTTTAGTAGCGATTGCTTCATTTGTTGCTATACTTGGATTCTGTATTGGTTGTTTTATCCGTTTTCAGTGGCAGCAATATATGTACAAAAAATCAGCAAATAAAACAGTTTAAAATAGGATGAGAATCTTTGATTAAAGAAGATTCTCTTTTTTCTTTTATATAGAAGAATCACGCACAACTTGTTCCTATTTTCAAATCAAGGTCACCTTTTTTTCCCATGGGCATAAACTGTAGCATTCAATCCTTGTTGAACTGATAATTAACTTTCACACTAGATATTTATCACGCATAGGATGAAATGAAAATGGTTGAGGAGGGTAACCTTGTATGTCACAATATAGAGAAATCATCACGAAAGCAGTAGTGGCAAAAGGACGGAAGTTTACCAAAGCGAATCATACGGTTTGTCCAGATCATGATCCTACCAGTATACTGGGCTGCTGGATTATTAATCATACGTATGAAGCCAGGAAACAAGGTAAAAAGGTAGAAATTGCAGGGTACTATGATATCAATGTATGGTATTCTTTCAGCAATAATACAAAAACAGAGGTTAGAACAGAAAAGGTTCCGTATAAAGATATTATAAAGTTAAAATATCGGGATCAAACGGTATACGATGATAATGAAGTCATTGCAAAGGTAGTTCAGCAGCCAAATTGTATAGAATGTCTAATTACTCCAGATGGAGAAAAAATCTCTGTTCATGTTGAACGTGAATTTTTAGTGGAAATCATTGGTGAAACGAAAGTATGTGTTTCAGTAAGGGAAAATGGGTGCAATGATGAGGAAAGCTGGGAACTTGATGTAGATGATGAAGAATTGGCGGAAATTATCCCTGATTTCCTAGATCATAGTGAAGAGTCCAGCACTTATGAACCGAGTAGGAAACAAGGCAAAGGCAATCGGGTTTAAGGAACTAGAGAGAAAACTCTCTAGTTTTTTTGAGTTAGAACAGCTGGCTCCTATGATATAATACTTCTATTAATTATCTGACTGAAAGAAAGGTTTTGGGAAAATGGCAGTAGCAACCTATACCCCTATGATTCAACAATACTTGAGTATAAAGGCAGATTATCAAGATGCGTTCTTGTTTTTCCGCCTTGGTGATTTTTATGAAATGTTCTTTGAGGATGCGATTAAGGCATCAAAAGAACTAGAGATAACGTTAACAGCAAAAAACGGCGGAGGAGATCAAAAAATTCCGATGTGCGGGGTCCCTTATCATTCCGCGCAATCCTATATAGAAACTTTAGTAGATCGAGGCTATAAAGTAGCAATCTGCGAGCAAACGGAGGACCCGAAAGCAGCAAAAGGGGTCGTTAAACGTGAAGTTGTACAATTGATTACTCCGGGGACTGTTATGGAAGGCAAGAGCCTGGCAGAAAAAGAAAATAATTACCTGACTTCTATTTCATTGATGGATAACGCTGCATTTGGAGTCGCCTATATCGATTTAACAACCGGTGAAAACCGTGTAACTCATTTCGCTGATTTTAAAGATGTGTTAAACGAGGTGTCGGTGATTGGGTCTAAGGAAGTTGTGGTTCCGTCCGATTTTGGGGATGAAAAAGAAGTGTTATTAAAAGAGAGAGGGGTTGTCACCGTCTCTCACGAAGTGGATTCTGAACCTAAAGCTGAGTTTAGCCATCTGGTAAAAGAACTTCCGAAAAAAAATTTAAAACAAACAGTAGCCCGTTTACTTAACTATATACAACGTACTCAAAAGAGAAATATTGAACATATCCAACCTGTTGAATTATATGAAACAGAACAGTATTTAAAAATCGATTATTATTCAAAAAGAAATCTAGAGCTAACCGAGACAATCCGTTCGAAAGGAAAAAAAGGATCTCTTTTATGGCTTCTTGATGAAACAAAGACAGCCATGGGAGGCCGCAGATTAAAGCAATGGATTGAGCGCCCGTTAATCAATGAAGCAGAAATAGAAGCTCGTTTATCGATGGTCGATACATTTATGAACCAATTTTTTGAACGGGAAGAGCTTCGTGAGCTATTGCATGAAGTTTATGATCTGGAACGTTTGACTGGCCGTGTATCCTATGGCAATGTAAATGCCCGGGATCTATTGCAGCTAAAGCGTTCCCTGCAGCAAGTGCCGGCTATTATAGATGTGATAGGAAGACTTCCGAATGATACGGCAAAAGAAATAGCTTCTCGTATGGATCCGTGTGAAGAAGTGACTGATTTACTTGAACTGGCGCTTCATGAAAATCCGCCGATTTCGATTAAAGAGGGAGGCATTATTCGCGAAGGGTATAATGAGGATTTAGATCGTTATCGCGATGCATCCAAAAACGGCAAAACATGGATTGCCCAGTTGGAACAAATAGAAAGAGAGAAAACAGGCATACGTTCACTTAAAATCGGCTATAATCGTGTATTCGGGTACTATTTAGAAGTGACGAAAGCAAATGTTCATCTTTTAAAAGATGATCGATATGACAGAAAACAAACTCTAGCCAATGCAGAGCGCTATATAACACCAGAATTGAAGGAAAAAGAAACCATCATTCTTGAAGCAGAAGAGAAAAGTACGGGCCTCGAATATGATTTATTCTGTGAATTGCGTGATCAAATTAAAGATTATATCCCTCGTTTGCAAAAATTGGCGATGGAAATCAGTGAATTGGATGTTTTACAATGCTTCTCTACCATCAGTGAACGTTATCACTATGTGAAGCCCCAATTTTCTAAAACTCGCCAAATGAGTATTAAAAATGGCAGGCATCCAGTCGTAGAAAAAGTCTTGAAAGCTATTGAATATGTACCAAACGATTGCTTTTTGGACAAAAAGAAAGAAATATTATTAATCACCGGTCCGAATATGTCTGGTAAGAGTACGTATATGCGCCAGGTTGCCCTTACAGCCATTATGGCTCAAATCGGTTGCTTTGTACCTGCAGATGAAGCTATTCTGCCTATTTTTGATCAGGTCTTTACGAGAATCGGTGCTGCAGATGATTTGATATCAGGACAAAGTACGTTCATGGTAGAAATGCTTGAGGCAAACCATGCCATTACGAATGCAACTGAAAATAGTCTGCTGTTATTTGATGAGATTGGAAGAGGGACATCGACCTATGATGGGATGGCATTGGCACAGTCCATTATTGAATATATTCATCATCATATTGGAGCTGCTACCTTATTCTCCACGCATTATCATGAATTGACAGCTCTCTCTGAACAATTGGACAAGCTGAAAAACGTACATGTGCGCGCGATTGAACAAAATGGAAATGTTATTTTCCTTCATAAGGTTGTTGATGGCCCTGCCGATCGAAGTTACGGTATTCATGTTGCTAAGCTTGCAGAAATGCCAGATACCGTTATCAGGCGGGCTGAGGAGATATTAAATGTGCTGGAGCAAGGTGATAAGCATCCTAAAATAACACCTTCTGCAGAAATTAACTCACGGGCTGAAAAGGTCAGTGAACAGGCGCAATTATCTTTCTTTACAGAAGAAAGAAAGGAAAAAACACCGCAACCATCCCGACACTCGAAAGAATGGAAGGTAGCAGAAGAACTCAAATCCTTATCCATTTTAGAAATGAATCCTTTAGAGGCGTTAAATACATTGTATGAATTACAAAAAAAATTAAAATAGGGAGGAGAAATCAGAATGGGGAAAATTGTACTGTTAGATGATCTATTATCCAATAAAATCGCTGCTGGAGAAGTAGTCGAGAGACCTGCATCTGTTGTAAAAGAGTTAGTAGAAAACTCTATAGATGCTAACAGTACGGTTATTGAGATTTATGTGACGGAAGCCGGTTTGGAATCCATTCGTATCATTGATAATGGAGATGGTATGGAAGATGACGATGCCCTGAATGCTTTTCATAGGCATGCGACCAGTAAGATCAAAGATGAAAATGATTTATTCAGAATTCGAACATTAGGTTTCCGCGGTGAGGCCCTGCCTTCCATTGCCTCTGTATCCAGATTTGAATTGAAGACATCTACAGGTGAAGGACCTGGAACCCGCCTTTTACTGGAAGGCGGCAAAGTTCTGACGCATGAGTCCTTTTCGAGTCGTAAAGGAACCGATATGACGGTAAGTGAACTGTTTTTTAATACACCTGCTCGTTTGAAATATGTTAAGAGCGTTCATACTGAACTCGGCAATATAACGGATGTTGTGAATAGGCTGGCTCTGTCTCATCCCGATGTATCATTTAAGCTTGTTCACAATGACAGGACTTTATTGCAAACGTCAGGTAATGGCAATTCGCTTCAAGTACTTGCAGGGATTTATGGAATCCAAACTGCTCAAAAAATGCTGCCCTTTGAAGCATCTACACTTGATTTTTCAATAAAAGGCTATGCAGGTCATCCGGAAATGACGAGAGCATCACGGAACTATATGACAATACTCGTCAATGGACGTTTCATTAAAAATTATTTAATCGCCAAAGCTATTATGGAAGGATACCACACATTATTACCGATTGGACGTTATCCAATAGCTATGCTCAATATCGAAATGGACCCATTATTGGTGGATGTCAATGTGCATCCGTCGAAAATGGAAGTCCGTTTCAGTAAAGAGCAAGAGCTGATGGAGGTAATCAGTGAGGCAATCCGGAACACATTTAAAAAAGAGACGTTAATTCCAACGGGTGCTCCTGTTAAACGTGATGAAAAAACCAAAGCGGAACAAACTCAATTTACATTTAGGGAGGAAAGTACCAAGCAGCCTGAACCGCCGAAGCAGGCTCCCCCAATTTTAAAGGCAAATGAAGGGTTTTCAGTGATTTATGATCCACCCGAGTTTGAACAACCAAAGCCGGAGTTCAATGCTTCTCATCCTGTTCCGGTGCAGGATGAGGATGATCTAGAATCCAATCAAGTACTGGATGAGGAAGGAATTATGGCTAGTACTCGATCTGTGCCACAAAATATAGAGCCGACAGTGGATAGAAAGAAAGAGGAATTACAGCCGGATCAGGCAAATCACGATAATCAAGAAAGCCGGATTCCACCTTTATATCCAATTGGACAATTGCATGGTACGTATATTTTGGCTCAAAATGACCAAGGGCTCTATATGATTGATCAGCATGCTGCCCAAGAACGGATTAAGTACGAGTACTTCAAGCATAGAGTGGGTGAAGTCAATAAAGAACTGCAAGAGATGCTGGTTCCAATGACATTGGAGTATTCGACGGATGAATTTGTAAAGTTGGAAGAGCATAAAGACGAATTGGAAGCAGTTGGCGTATTTTTAGAGCCATTTGGATTAAATAGCTATATTGTCCGTGCGCATCCTACGTGGTTCCCAAATGGTATGGAAGAAACAATCATTGATGAGATGGTCCACCAAGTATTAACCATGAAAAAGGTAGATATAAAGAAATTGCGTGAGGAAGCGGCTATCATGATGAGCTGTAAAGGGTCTATAAAAGCAAACAGGCATTTGCGGAATGATGAAATAAGCGCACTGCTGGATGAATTGCGGCGTACTAACGATCCATTTACATGCCCGCATGGCCGTCCGATTATTGTCCATTATTCAATTTATGAACTGGAAAAGATGTTTAAACGGGTTATGTAATCGAATGAGTCATGAAGAATAAGACAGAATGAAAGGTGGCGGAAAACGAGTTGTTTTTCGTCGCCTTTTATGTTTCTATAATCATTATTTGGTAGTTGTAAAAATATAGATCTGTCACATGGTGAATATTATAGAAGTATATTCTGAGACGTTCCTAATCGTAACTCACCTAATGAATGTAACAAGTGAGTATAGTATAAGTTTACGTAAGTCCTTTACTAAGAAACCTTCATTTTTATGGATTTTACTGATTTTAATCAAATGGATTGTCGAAAAAAAGAGGTGCCTATCATCTTATAAGACTGATTAGACACCCCAGTATTTACTCCATATCAATCGTTTTTTCTTGCTTTGCCTGCCATAATTTGAATTTATCCAGCTCTTCCGTTATTTGTTTAACAGTAAATGCAATGATAGCAGCATCATCAGCAAAGCCAAGACCTAATATGAAATCAGGTAGAAAATCCAGAGGTGACACAAAGTAAATAATGGCTGCGATAATGGATATAATCGTTTTTGTCGAGATCTCCTTATATTCGCCTTTTACCCAGGAACGAAACATAGCAATGAGTGATTGGAGGTTATCCCATCCTTCTTCCAATGCATTTTTGTTTGTGTTCGATTTTGTTGTTGCCTCATCTAATAACTCGTTTGATTTTGTTTTATTGTTGAGATACGTTTTGGCAGTATCCAGGTATTTTTTATATTTAAACTTACCTTTATTTTGGTCGTCCATAACTAATTCCTCCTTCATACTCACTTCTATACATTTTAAGGCAAATAGTATTAACTCACAACATTCCTGCGTACTCCAGTATTAAGTTAATTACTGTCTCCAAATGTAAAATCAATGCTTTTATGTCATTTTCCCTAAAACTGTGTATAATAATCCTATCCTGTGAAAAATAGAGGAGGAAAGAGAATGAGTGAAAGTCGAGCTAAAAAACACCGGTTAAAATTACAAAGGGAAGGAAAGAGAAATCCTGAAACTCTTCGTGGGGGGCTATATCCGATCGATTTGAGTACAAGGATGACGAAAACCAAAAAGGAACAAATAAATCAGGTTAAACATAAAAAGAGATTTCAGCATCTTAAAGAGGATGATGGGATCTTTTTTAGTATCATCTCTGCATAAGAAATAAGAATAAAAGGAGTGAAACGACAATATACATACATGCAATAAATAGTTTATTGGCAAGAAATTCTCTAATTCCTGTTATCAGAAATAAAAGGGATAAACAGAGAGAAAGCAATTCCATCAAGATAAATACTCTGAACAAAAATATATACCCTATTAAGAAAAAAGCGAGTAATCCAGTTAACCATTGTAAGATTTGTATCACAAATCAGTCTCCTCATTACTCTATAGTTTCCCATCATATATGCTTCCCGTTTTCTTTCTCCCATTTAAGTTTACGCCCTCAATTGTTAGGATATTCTAATAGTAATATTCTCTCTCTATTTATAGTTGTTTTAAAGGTAGAATTTTTCATCGAAATTACTGCATTTTTAAATTGTAGTTTGCTGTGATATTTAATAGTGAGTGATTATTAGAAGAAGTTTAGTGTGAAGTTCATTATTTCGACGTTAGTCTGTATGTTTTTAATAAGTGTTTGTATGATGAACAAGGAAATAGTTATTCCGAAATAACAAAAGAATGAGAAAAAGATGAATAGAGTGTAATTGATCTGTCTATACTTATTAGATGTTACTTGCTCATGTTCAGATAATACCGATTTGTGTTAAGATAAGAAAAAATGAATAGGGCAGTGTGAAGGAAAATGGAAATGCAAAAATTGGTCGTGATTATTGGACCAACAGCAGTGGGAAAGACAAAGCTATCAATCGATTTGGCCAAAAAGTTCAATGGAGAAATTATTAGTGGAGACTCAGCGCAGGTCTTTAAAGGAATGGATATTGGGACGGCTAAAATAACCGCAGACGAAATGGAAGGGATTCCTCATCATTTAATTGATTGCAGGGAACCTTCTGAATCCTATAATGTTTATGATTTTAAAAATGAAGTGAACAGGATGATTACAGATATAACGAATAGGGGTAAACTGCCCATATTGGTAGGCGGCACAGGTTTGTATATTCAATCCGTTCTCTATGATTATCAGTTCCCTGAAACCACAGCAAACCCTAATATTCGAAAAGAACTTGAAGAACGAATTGATAGAGAAGGCCCTGATGCTGTTTATCAAACACTTGTGGAAATAGACCCTGTAGCAGCGGAAAAAATACATCCCAATAATACAAAAAGGGTAATCCGTGCTTTAGAAGTATTTTATGATTCCGGCAAGCGTTTCAGTGAACAAGAACTATCTGAAGAAAGAACGTTATTATATGATGTTGCCCTGATTGGATTAACAATGGACCGTGACCTTTTATACAAAAGGATAAATGAACGTGTTGAAACCATGATGCAAATGGGTCTTGAAAAAGAAGTCAGAGAACTTTATGATCAAGGGTTAAAAGATGCTCAATCGATGCAGGCAATAGGGTATAAAGAATTTTCCGGTCTTTTCGAGGGAAGTGAGACACGTGAAAATGTCATATCGGAAATTCAGCGAAATTCACGCCGCTTTGCAAAAAGACAATTTACATGGTTCCGAAATAAGATGGATGTTCATTGGTTTGATGTAACCGATTTAGCCAACTTTGATAAAATTTCTGAAGAAATATCAATCGAAGTGGCAGGAATGCTCGATTTAAAAGCGAATAGATAAACATAGAGAGAAAAGAGGAGGCCAAAATAATGAAACAAGGAATTAATATTCAAGATCAAATTTTAAATCAATTACGCAAGGAAAATGTTTATGTAACGATTTTTTTACTTAATGGTTTTCAGTTACGCGGACTGATAAAAGGTTTTGACAATTTTACGGTCTTAATTGAAACAGAGGGCAAACATCAATTGGTATATAAACATGCGATATCGACTTTTGCTCCTCAAAAAAATGTACAAGTTGACCTTGAAGGTTAAGGATAAGTACGGCAGACTCCCAAAAAAGGGAGTCTGTTTTTTAATTTAATGATATTTTTTCATTCTGTAAAAGGAGGGTCGGGAATATAAATGAAGAGAGGAAATATAATTATTTTCCGGGCAATCGCAGTATATGACAATCAAGCGTGCCTTCAATGAAATAATTTATATTTATTTTGTAGTTTTAGGAGGGCTCTTGTCTCTTTTGCCTTCACTTTGTCGAATGTATTTGATAAAAAAGGGAAGAAGGGTTCATGTAAAGAGGTGATCAGGTGGAGCGGCAACCATTGCGGGTAAGAAATAATGGGCAAATTAACATTGTGTTGAAGAATGAGCAAACAAATGCTCAAGATAAGCCACTTTCAAATGTTTCTCCACTACCCAGGGAAATACCTTCTCATCATATAGCGCTTAAAGAAATTGAGACAGAACTGAATAGTCTTGTAGGCATGGAAGAAATGAAAAGAGTTATAAAGGAAATATATGCATGGATATATGTAAATAAACAACGCGAAGTTGCTGGCCTCAAGGCCGAAAAACAGGCACTGCATATGATGTTTAAAGGCAATCCGGGTACAGGAAAAACGACAGTTGCACGTTTAATTGGAGAACTATTTGTAAAGATGAATGTCTTGAGTAAGGGTCACTTGATTGAAGCTGAACGCGCTGATCTTGTTGGAGAATACATTGGCCACACAGCTCAAAAAACACGTGATTTGATTAAAAAGGCAATTGGAGGTATCTTATTTGTGGATGAAGCCTATTCGCTTGGGCGGGGAGGAGAAAAGGATTTTGGCAAGGAAGCGATCGATACTTTAGTTAAACATATGGAGGATCGCCAACACGAGTTCATCCTTATCCTTGCAGGGTATTCACGGGAAATGGAGTATTTTTTAACGTTAAATCCCGGGTTACATTCCCGATTTCCCATTGTAATTGATTTTCCGGATTACTCGGTTGATCAGTTAATGGATATCAGTAAAAGGATGCTAAATGCACGGCAATATGCTTATAGTTTAAATGCGGAGAGAAAACTCCGTGATCACTTATATTATTTAACAAACGTTTTAAATTTAAAGTCATTTTCAAATGGAAGATATGTGAGGAATGTGATTGAAAAATCAATCAGAGCCCAGGCGATGCGTCTTTTGATGTCTAATCAATATGACAGACAGGATTTAATGACCATCAGAAGTGATGATTTGGTCTTTGATACATTTGAGTAATAATGGAAAGAACAGATAAGAGTGTCTCATAAGTTGCCAATCAACTTATAGGGCACTCTTATTTTTTGAAGAATGTATTTAAAAGAATACCCAAATTTCGTTTTTATAAATGAATTACTTATACAACATTCAAGTCAGATTAGTTTAAGAACAAATGGTGTAATTGGTAAATGTGTTAAACTAGAAGATAGTAAGAGTTTCACCTATCTCATAGTTTGAACTGATGAAACAAAGAAATGGTTTATATAAAAAAGGTTTTGTTAAAGATCAATTTATTATTAAATTGATTAGAATGATGATACTATCATTTTTAAATGAATGATTCAGGAGAATGCTAATGTTACGAAATATAATTTGTATACTGAGGAATAAATGGAGGGGTAAAGGATGAAAAAAATATTAGCCATGATTATTGTAGCCATGACTATTTTTGCTACGGGTTGTTCGACAATAGAGGAAGTGTCGAATTCTTTAGATTATGTTACTGAAGCTACGGGCTACATTGATGATGTAAATCAATTTGCAAACGAATTACCAGCTGTAGCAGAAGCAGCAATTACTGATTTAAATTCAAAAGAGCAATTAGAAGAATTATTAACAGAAATGCAAAATGAAATAGAAAAATTCAATATCCTTGAAGCTCCGGCTATGTTAGAGGATATCCACAATCAAGTGGTAGAGCATAATAGTGAACTGGCAAGTAAAATTGAGTTGTATTTAGAAAAGATAGAGGCAGGCACTTTAAACTCAGAATTACTTTCGGAAACTGGTTTATTGGAGGAAATAGCTGTTTATAACGATCTATTAAGTCAAATGAAGAAATTAAGCGAATAAATGAATAGCTATTCCGATTATACAGTATTGGAAGTAACATTAAGCATGATAGGAATCGTTAAAGAAAGGGGACTCTAAGCGATGATAGAGCTCCCTTTCTTTAGTAGAAATCTATATGCCCCTTTAATAAGGCTGAAAATGACCGTATGTAAGTCTATCGTCTAACAGTCTATTCAGTATTTTTTCTGAACAACAGGTAATTGCCACTGATACTGATAAGATAGCATTCTTAAAAACGTAATAATGACAAATAAAAGGTATAATTCAAGGCTGGATGTCATCACGCCGAGGCCGATTAAGAGACCTGCTATACCCGCCCAGATTGCATAAATTTCAGATTTGAGTACCATAGGCTTCCTGGCAGCCAGCACATCACGAACAATCCCGCCCCCGCTTCCTGTGAGGATAGCGGCAAATACGACCGCGATAAGTGGAAGAGTCATATCTGTTGCCACTAAAGCACCCTGCACGGCGAATGCACTAAGACCGATAGCATCAAAAAAATCACCCCATGGGTTCCAATGCTTTAAAAGAAATTGATGAAATAGACAAACAACAGTTATAGAAATAAAAGCGATTAAAAATAGTCCATTTTGTTCCCAAATATTAATAATCGGAATGCCGAGCAGGAGGTTGCGAATGGCTCCGCCTCCAAATGCTGTTACAAACCCCAGTAAATAAAGGCCAAATAAGTCATACTCCTCTTCCATTGCTACTATAGCGCCGCTTATTGCAAATGCTACTGTTCCGATAATACTTAAAACATCCCATGTCATACTTTTTTACTTTCTCCTAACATAAAAAATTAAATAATCCTTTAAAATCCGGCTGATTTATCATATCATTTGAATACAATGTTTGGAACGGGTATTTTTTTTGGTATGATAAGATAAAGAGTGAAGAATTGAAGGAAGTGACATAATGGAAGAGACATATGAAAAAGCTATACTCGTCGGTTGTCAGCGTGAAAATATTGACGATAACAGATTTGAATCCTCTATGGAGGAGCTTGAATCTTTAACGGAAACTGCAGGAGGACAGGGACTTGTACGAATCTCTCAAAAGAGAGTGAAGCCTCACCCGGCTACATATATAGGAAAAGGGAAAGTAGAGGAGCTCGTTGCATTAGTAGAGGAGCTTGAACCGGATGTCGTCATCTTTAATGATGAATTGTCTCCGAGTCAAATACGAAATCTGGGCAAAGAACTGGGAACACGAATCGTTGACCGCACACAGCTTATATTAGATATATTTGCTCAACGTGCGCGTTCTCGTGAAGGTCAAATGCAAGTAGAGTTGGCACAATTACAATATATGCTGCCAAGATTAGCTGGACAAGGTACTGAATTATCAAGACTCGGTGGTGGGATCGGTACGAGGGGACCTGGGGAAACAAAATTGGAATCCGATCGACGCCATATTCGCCGCAGGCTAGATGAGATAAAAAGGCAATTGGACTCGGTCGTTAAGCACCGTGAACGTTACAGAGCTCGCAGAAAAAGAAACAACCGTTTCCAGATTGCGCTGGCAGGTTATACGAATGCCGGTAAGTCGACGTTATTTAACCGTCTGGCTGAAGCAGACTCTTATGAAGAAAATCAACTGTTTGCAACCCTTGATCCGATGACGAGAGAATGTCTTCTGCCATCAGGATATAAAATTCTTATCAGTGATACCGTTGGATTTATTCAAGATTTACCAACATCGTTAGTTGCGGCTTTCAGGTCAACGCTTGAAGAAGTGACGGAATCTGATGCTATTTTACATGTAGTAGATTCTTCTCATCCTGATGCCTATAATCATGAGAAGACGGTACAAAAAATAATAAAAGATTTGGAAGCAGAGGATATTCCTCAATTAATAGTTTATAACAAAAAAGATGCTGCCCATCCAGAATTTGTGCCAACATCTAAGGAGAAATCCATTCATATATCTGCACGTCAGGATGAAGATATTCAACAGCTTCTTCAGGAAATGGAAAAGCTGGTCGAAAGCTTTATGGAACCATATTCTGTTAAGATTCCTGCAAGTGAAGGGAAGCTCATAGCCCGCTTAAAGGATGAGACAATTGTTAAATCAAATGAGTTCCACGAAAGCAATGAGACCTATCATTTAAAAGGATTGGCTTTAGCAGACCATACAATCATGGGAATTATTAAAAATTATGAGTAGGAGTAGGATTACAGCATGTTTGAACAACTGAAGAACGGTGAGAGAATAAAAGAAACTGTTCAGGAAACTGAGACAATGATTGCTGAAAGATTTTCAGAGATTGATGAAAATGTAGACTATAATACAGCGAAGGTTTTAAAAGCTTTCCAGGAAAATCAGGTAAGTGATGCTCATTTTAATCCATCAACTGGATATGGGTATGATGATATGGGAAGGGATACGTTGGAAAAGGTGTATGCCCATGTATTTGGTGCGGAAGCAGCGCTTGTCCGTCCGCAAATCATATCAGGAACCCACGCCATTTCAACCTCCTTATTCGGTGTGTTGCGGCCTGGAGATGAACTATTATATATTACGGGTAAGCCTTATGATACTCTTGAGGAAATTGTCGGCATACGTGGCAGTGGCATTGGTTCATTAAAGGAATATCAAATTTCCTATCAATCTGTTGCTTTAAAAGAAGATGGGTATGTTGATATGGAAGAAGTAGCAAAAGCAATTAAACCGAATACGAAAATGATTGGAATTCAGCGCTCAAAAGGCTACGATAACCGTCCTTCGTTCACAATTTCTGAAATACAAGAAATGATTCGATTTGTAAAAGCCATCAAACCGGATGTCATTGTCTTTGTTGATAATTGTTATGGAGAGTTTGTTGAGAAAATGGAGCCTACAGAAGTTGGTGCTGATTTAATGGCAGGTTCCCTAATTAAGAATCCTGGTGGCGGTTTAGCAAAAACCGGTGGATATATCGCCGGCAGAGCTGATTTAGTGGAACGTTGTGCGTATCGTTTAACAACACCGGGAATTGGTGCTGAAGCAGGTGCATCGCTGTATAGTTTATTGGAGATGTACCAGGGATTCTTTTTGGCACCTCATGTTGTGGGACAATCCTTAAAAGGGGCGATCTTTACAGCGGCTATGCTGGAGAAGTGGGGATTCAATCCTTCACCAACCTGGAATGAACCAAGGACAGATTTGATTCAATCCGTCCAATTCCATGACAGAGAGAAAATGGTTCTGTTCTGTCAGCAAATTCAATTCGCATCTCCTGTCAATTCCCATGTGACACCATATCCAGCATATATGCCAGGATATGAGGACGATGTAATCATGGCAGCGGGAACTTTCATACAGGGTGCAAGTATCGAATTAACGGCTGATGGGCCGCTGAGACCGCCATACACAGCTTTTGTACAGGGCGGCTTAACGTACTCTCATGTCAAAATAGCTATCTGCAAAGCCATCGATCAAATGATTGAAAAAGGTTTAATATAGAATTTCGAAAAAACTCCCTTATTTTTTAATGAGGGAGTTTTTAATTTGTGAAAAACAGTATTTCTACTATTAGCAATTAATTTTTTTGATGGATGATTCATGGATTTTAATACAATATATGGAGGTTTGTTATAAACTTAGTTTACCTGTTTTCGTAATATAAAAATCAATTTTTTTAAGGTTTTTTTATAAATTTGATTAATATTTAGTTGAGGTGACTGTACTTGCTATCGAACTAACAACCTTATTAATTTAGTATCACAGTATCGTTAAATGAAATTCCCAGATATTTATATTTTATTTGAACCTTATATATTTCTTCGTTATGAATAACACTAACCCCATAAATTTCATCTTTATTAGAAGCTTTGCTATCATCTAATTTTTCGTAACTTAAAGATGGTGAAGTTCCTGTTTTTATAGCAACCTCATCAATATTGGTAAATCCATGTTTTTTTGCTTCTATACTATTATAGTCATCCATTATGATGAAACCTTGTAACGCATTACTAATTTGTAACCTTGTTTTTGTAGGTTTTTCATGGTTATTCACCCAAACATCTACTATTTTGACTTTGTAAAAGCCGTTATTACCGACTTCGACAACAACTGATTTATTGTCGGTACTTAAAGCGAGTGTACCAATCTCCAATGGTGGCTTAAATTTCAAAAAGAAAGAAACACCACAAATTATTAGTGCTACGATTAGAACGCCCCAAAAAATGATCCTCTTCACATGAAAATCCCCTTTCTAGTGTTTATTTTACCATATAAATCCAACATTTGACTTAACCTGCCCATCCTTAGAACTGCTAAAACTAGTCGAGGAAAAAAAGCGTTGGCGCTCATTCTGATTGGACGTGTTATTTTTTCTAACTCAACCACTAACTTTTATTTAGCCTTTATGAATGTTAATCAAAGGTTACATTTATTTTACAAATAGATTATTAGGTTATTTGAATTCAAATGAGGGAAAAGGGAGGAGGTGGAGTAAGAAAAAGCGAATAATCATGAAATTTCATGTTAGAAAACCTCACATCAGATTGACAAAGAAGTTTACATAGCATAAACTTACAATATCATTAAGAGATTGGTATTGAAGGAGGATGTAGTGGTGAGCGGTAACATCAGGAGAACAATGCCACTTTTTCCAATGAGTATTGTCATGCAGCTGACCGATTTAACTGCACGGCAAATTCGCTATTATGAAGAGCACCAATTGGTTCATCCTGCAAGAACAGATGGCAATCGAAGGATGTTTTCATTAAATGATATTGATCGTCTTCTGGAAATTAAAGAATTACTTGATCAAGGCATAAATATGGCAGGGATCAAAAAAATTCTTGGATTATCTGAATTGGAGCCAACTGAAACACTAGATAAAGAGAAACATTCAAAAGAACAAAGTAAACCAGAATTGACTAATGCACAATTAAGAAAATTACTGCGTGACGAAATTTTACAGGCTGGCCGTTTTACGACAAGAGGCAGCAACCAATCTGGTGATATGCATCGTTTTTTTCATTAAAAATTAAAATATAAAAAAGCTTTATTATTCAAGGAGGACGAGGAAGATGGGGAAATACACTGCTGATGACATTAGAAAGTTAGCAAAAGAAGGAAACGTTAAGTTCATTCGACTACAATTCACTGATATTTTAGGAACAATTAAAAATGTTGAAATTCCTGTAAGTCAGCTGGATAAAGCATTAGATAATAAAATGATGTTTGATGGCTCATCAATTGAAGGATTCGTACGTATTGAAGAATCAGATATGCTATTATATCCGGATCTTGATACATGGGTGATTTTCCCTTGGACTGCTGAAAAAGGAAAAGTGGCTCGCCTAATCTGTGATATTTACAATCCGGATGGAACACCATTCTCAGGTGACCCGCGTGCTAATTTAAAACGTGTGTTAGAGGAAATGAAAGAGCTAGGTTTCACAGATTTCAATCTTGGGCCTGAACCAGAATTCTTCTTATTCAAATTGGATCAAGCTGGAGAACCAACTTTGGAGTTAAATGATAAAGGCGGATACTTTGACCTTGCTCCTACAGATTTAGGTGAAAACTGCCGTCGCGATATCGTTCTTGAGCTAGAAGAAATGGGATTTGAAATTGAAGCATCCCACCATGAGGTAGCTCCAGGACAACATGAGATTGATTTTAAATATGCTGATGCGATTACAGCATGTGACCAAATCCAAACATTCAAATTGGTAGTAAAAACTATCGCTCGTAAACATGGCTTGCACGCAACCTTCATGGCAAAACCATTGTTCGGTGTGAATGGTTCCGGTATGCATATGAACTTATCATTATTCTCTGATGGGAAAAATGCATTCTATGATACAAAAGGGGATATTGAATTGAGTGATACGGCTCGTCAATTTATCGCTGGTATCATTGAGCATGCTCCTGCGTTTACAGCAGTAACAAATCCAACCGTTAACTCATATAAACGTCTAGTTCCTGGATACGAAGCACCTTGTTATGTTGCTTGGTCTGCTCGTAACCGCAGTCCTTTAATCCGTATTCCGGCTTCCCGCGGATTAAGCACACGTGTTGAGGTTCGTTCCGTTGACCCAACTGCAAATCCATACCTTGCAATGGCTGTATTACTTAGTGCCGGTCTCGATGGTATTCGGAATCAGAAAAAAGCTCCAGCTCCAATTGACCGCAATATCTATGTAATGTCTGCACAAGAACGTGAAGAAGAAGGCATTAAAGATTTGCCGGCTACATTGTATCAAGCATTAGTCGAATTACAAAAAAACCCTATCATCATGCAAGGTCTCGGTGATCATATCCTTGAACACTTTGTTGAAGCGAAAGAGATTGAATGGGATATGTTCCGCACCCAAGTTCATCCATGGGAAAGAGAACAATACATTCAAATGTATTAATAGTACGAAACCCTTGACACTACTAGTGTTGAGGGTTTTTTATTTGATCGGGCAATCATATGTTTTTAGCTTGTCCAAACTTTCACCCCGCTTTTGCCCCGCCCCTAAACTTTTCTATCTCATCATAATTTTTTGAAGTGTATATGGGCAAACAAAGTAAACGTTGCTGTTATTCATGTCAGTTCTATACCAAACAGAGCACATGGAAAGAAAGAAGGTTGGGAGTTAGGATGTACTGAAAAGGGATGGACGAAAGGTTGTCAGTGCGGAGCAAAGATCAATTACCTGAGTAAAATATGTCCTTCCTTATTGTAAGGGAGGTCAAGAAGATGATACCAAGTAAAGTAAAAGTAGCAGGGATAAATTATGAGGTGAGAACAGTTTCATTCGTGGAAATAAGCAGGGGATAGAAATTACCAAGGAAAGTGCCCAGCGGTATACGGTTCTATCGAGGTATTAGATGAACTATGCGAAGACCTAAAGGAACAAGTATTTGTACATGAAATGGATTTGTTACGAAGGATGGGAAGAAGCTCCCGTTAGATTTTTATGCGAAGACAGTGGTAGCAACCAATATGAGGACTGCTGCAGTGACAGGTACGAACAATCGTTACTAGGAAGTTGGTTTAGACTTAGAGGAGATTGATGAAATCAGTGATACATGCCCGATATGCTCTAAGTATAAAGGGAAGGTTGTAAGTCGCTCAGGTAAAACAAAATGTTATAAGTCAGCGAAAGATACGGCGAAGAAATGGGAGCCTGATAAAGACACTCGTATCGTACACCTGACCAACGTAAAGCATATAAGAAGGAGCAGGAAGTCAGGCACAAGCAAGGCAAATGAAGAGAAGAAACAATTTATGAGATGGCTATCATTATTGGGTGCTGAGGCTTCTAAAACATTAGGTGCATTCAGAAGGATGAAGCGAGCGAATACACCTAAGTTTCAAAAATTACAGAGTTTGTATCGTAGTATGGTTAGGTTGTGAAAATTCAAAGATAGCTTATTCAGTAGCCGTAGTATACATTAGAGACTGAATTTAGCATAACTAGATAAAAAATCACGACAATAGCTACACCGATTAGATTAAGTATTAATGTTGCTCTGCAGAATTTCTTTCGAGGGTTATCTGATCCAAAACCCCAAATCAATAAAAAAATAAAGTTTACTAAAGGAATACTTAATAATATTAGGGTACCTATCCATTGGCCAACTGATAATTCTCTTTTTTGTTCCATGATGTTTATCTCCTGTTCATTGTTTTTTTATTCACTATAAGTTAAATAAAATAAAAGAATACTAATTCTCTGAATAAAATATTATGAATCCTGGCTTAGAGGGAATAAACTCTAGATGATATGCTTTCGATATGACTCAACTCCTCGCATTATTTAAAGGCAAAATCTATAATATCAGTAAATAATATACAAAACAATACAAAGTTTACCAATTTACTACAAAACTAACCTTCTTGTGACAGAAGGTTTTTATTTTGTCTATAACCATGATGGCAATTTTAATTTACATGAGTATATAGGTGCCAAAGGAATAATTGCCATTAAACTTACAATTTTTAATCCTCAATAGGTAAAGGTCTATTCCTTCGTGAGTGTCATAAGTGCGGAATGAAGAAGTTAATTTAATATACATTAATTTTAGAAACTATTTACAATTAGTTATTTTTTAACTATAATGAATTTGTGGGTTTACCCATACCGTACCACCTTTTTGATTTGATTTGTTTTAATAACCTTACAGAAAGAAGTCTCAGTATATTTATGTACTTAGGCTTTTTTCGTTATAATTTCATCTATCTAAATCTATCTAAATTCGAGTAAAAATAATTAAATATTATATTTAAGGACTTCCACCCGGAGTCCTCTTTTTTATGGCCAAATAAGGTGATGGTGCTTATTGTTACGCTTCGAACAAGCTAGAAAAAGCATATAGGGGAAAGAGAGTGGAAGAACTATCAGTTAAATAGTTGCTGATAAATATGGCGGATGAACTGAAAGAATATAGAAGCAAACAGATAAAAAGTTTAATAAACACGTACTCAGAATGGATAAGCAAGATGATCGAGTGGATAAGAACTATGATATTCAAATCACTCACGGCCAGCAAATGGCGATATTTTTGAAACACTGGGAGACATAAAAGGGGATACAGTTTGATTGAACCATGAAACGGAAACGTATACCGTATTCATAAAAATATCCCTAAGAGGAAGGGCCAACATTTATCACTGTTGAAGTATAAAGGAATTTAAAATTTTACCAATATGGAAGCCATTCCATAAGTAGTTAACATGAATCTGATAATTAAAACTAATAATGATACTAAAATAAGAGGGGGCTTGTTTTTAAGCTCCAGAAGAAATGATTTCAATAATGATTCAAATCTTCATAAATACCTTCCCACATACATGAACGTCTCCTTAAATCCCATTATATTATTTAACAGAATGGTAAATAGGCAACATTCATACGAAACAACCTTTAAAAATAAAACATACTTTTGGCACAATTTTTTATCTGGGGTACTTAAAGTACCTCTACTGCTCAATAGTAAAGCTAACCTTAATCCTATATGCAGTGTCCAAGTTTCAAGCTGTTTGAAGAATTAGATGGTCAATAATTAAGAGGCGATGTCAATTAGGTGTGGTTTTATTATGGAATTATCAGAAGCGTTAGTAGAACCGTTAAAAGAAATGGTTTTAAATTATGGAATCGTCCTTATCATATCCTTATTTTTAGTTATTGTAATATCTAAATTAGCAAATTTTTTAAGAATACCAAAAGCCCTAATAAAAATCATCTTACCGCTTGGTTTTCTTTTTATCTATTATCAACTATGGACGAAGATAATATTGTAAAATAATTCATAAATCAGATACAAAGATAAATATAAAAGGAGACATAGTAAGGTTAAGATGATCTGTCATTGGCATCGAAAAGATTAGTCACTGTAATATAATAAAATTTGGTCATTAAAAAACCCCTCTCAATGATTGAGACGGGGTACTTTGAGTTCTGCGTATCGTTTGGCAACTAAGTGCTTTAGTTGTTCTAAATCTTCCAACGTTGCTTGATTTCCGATAAAGTCTTTAATAACCGGAGGGATTGTTATCTGCTTCGGTTTTTGTGCTGGCTCTTTAATGTCCATTATCATCTATCCTTCTAAAATACTATTATAAACTGATTATATAATTACATTATTACGTACAGATTAATAGAAGTTTACATTTTTATATAATTATGAAGACATTTTGGATTTAGTCATATTTCTTAAATGCAAAAAGAATCCGGCGAATTTGCGCGGATCCTTTTTGGATGGGGCATGTAGGATTCGAACCTACGACCTGATGATTAAGAGTCAACTGCTCTACCAACTAAGCTAATGCCCCGTTAGTTGTTTACAATATTTATTATACTCTTGTTATAGCAGTAACAATAATTATATGCTCACAGGAAAGGAATTAAGATTAATAAGGGGTTAAAAATACTATACTTTCGAATCGGCACTAGTCATGTAATGAACGTATAAATATGACCAATAAACTATTCAATAGGAGGGAGGGCTTGGCCCTCCCATGTAGGAGTGGTTTGAAAAGAACAGGATGATAAGAGGTTTAATAATTTGGGTATTGTTAGTTATTTTCGAGTATTCATAATGTGTATGGCTGTATATTTTGTTTTGCGCTGCTTCTTACCTTAAAGGGAAATATCTACTTACCATCAAAGATTGTACCTTAGCAGCATGATCTGATAAAACAATCGAGCATCTCTGCCCATTTTAGTGTGGGGATTTATTTGAGATCGGAGACAATTTAATAACATCTCGTCACACTGTCTGGTAGGTCCAAATCTTTCATAACAATCATCGTGTTTTTTGCAACATGAATCTACCTGATTGGTAGGACCCCATGGGCCCGAACAGCCTGGACCGCACCAATTGTATCCGGGATAACATAATCCCCTACCTTTTCGCCTTTTTCTTCTATTCATAATGTCACCTCGCATGTTGATTTTTATTAATATATGAAAGATTGGACAAAGTGTAAGGGCAAATAAACGGTTAAAACACCTCCCTGAAAAAAGGTTCAATAAAAAGGGGGAACCGATCTAAAATGATTATTTACAAACGAAGATGTTCAGGAGCGGAACGGATTTTAAGTTGTTTCATAATAAAGAAAAGCCCAGAGTATTTATCTCTGGACTTTAGTCATCATGTTAAATTCGTGGAAAGTATCGCCATATTTAAATCTAACAAACTATTATTTATTTAATTCACGAATGATATGCAGACCTGAAATCCATCCTTGTTTACCATTAGATAGGTTCACTTTATACCATCCATTGCTTGTTATCGGATTGTTCTTAGCATCAACCGATAGCTCAATATATTGGTAATTGGATAGGGTACCAACTACATTACTGCCTGTATTGGCAGCAGCGCGTACATTTAAGCTTGTAGCATCCACACGGGCCAGGTTTTTAACGGACATGTGCTGATAATATTTGCTTAAGCTAATACTGGAGGTAAAATACATCTTTCCATTGTATTTTATTTTTAATGTTTCATCATTATGTTTCTCTAACAAGTTGAAGGTTTCTCCAGCCTGAATGTTTACAGAAGATCCCGAGCTTGTTTTTGTTACATATCCAGAGTTCACCCATCCGGTTTTGCCACTGTACTGAACTTTCATCCAGTTCCCGCTGGTACTAAGGTAAGTGATAGTTGCCCCTTTAGGTATGGTAAGCAGAACAGTTCCATCTATCGATGCCGCTGATCGCAGATTCAGATTAGAAGTTGTTTTGTATCCATTGGCACCAGCATTTTCTCCGGGTGTCAGAGTGATTGTCTTATGAGCAACGGCTAGTGTACCAGCTGGAAAGACATCTTTTGCATCAGGGTAGGAAGGCTTGCTTGGCACCGTTTTATTTGGTGTTGCATTTTTAGCGCCTTCCTTGCTGTAATTAAGCATGGCGGACATATGTTTAGCTATGGCTTTTCCCCAATTAGAATCGCTGGCGTAAAAGAAATTCATTCCGCTGCTTTGACTGTCTATTCTGTTTCCATTACGATCCTTAACAGTGTTTCCAAGATAAGCGCCCCTATAAGTCCAGTAACCTTCATTTAAATACGTAGCTTTCATCATTTGGGCAATAAATTCTATATTTGATTGGATGGTAGTAAACTTAACCGCACCGACAAATGGAGCAGCATCGTAGGCACCGTACCCAAACAAATTATTTTTCGCCAGGGAAATAGTAGATTTACCGTAATTACTCTCATGAATGGCGTGTGCTGCAAGATATAGTGCATTCACGCCATACTTATTAGCTGCATCAATTACAATATTGCCCTTGTTATATAAGACACTGTTAGCAGATGTTGCGTTATTAGCAATATACGCATTGATCTGAGCAGCCGTTACGGATGATTTAGTCCTTAAATCCATTGTTACATAGGAGTCTGAACTGATTTGATCAGATGAGTCCGAAGCGGGGGCTCCCTTCTCTAGAAATTCAGAGCTGACCCAACCTGTAAAGGAATTATAGGAAACTTTATACCATGTGCCGCTTTTTGAAAGATACATAACTTGTTTTCCTTTTGGAATGGTTGTAATCTCAGTTGAATCTACTGAACCTTTTGTTCTTAATTTTAAATTAGCAGTCGTGCTGTAAATGACGTCTATCTTCGTTTCCTCTTGTTTATCTTCAGTTGGTTTCTTTAGAAATTCAGAGCTGACCCAGCCTGTTTTATTTCCGTATTTCACCTTATACCAAAAACTGCTTTTTGATAAGTAGGTCACTTTTTCTCCTTTAGAGATAACTGTTAAAACAGAACTCAGACTAGAAGCATCGGCTCTAAGGTTCAGGTTGGCAGTTGTTTGATAGGTCACGTCCTGTTTCGGCTTTTCAGTAGGAGGAATGCTGCTTATTGGTTTGGCAGGAGTAACCCCGTTTAAATAACTGGAACTGACCCAGCCGGTTTTACCATTATATTTTACTTTAAACCACGAACCGTCTTTAGAAACATACGTAACAGATTTGCCTTTAGGAATTGTTGATAGTATAGATCCTTTCGATGAAGCAGAGGATCGTAAATTTAAATTAGAAGTTGTTTGATACGTTATCTCTTCCTTTGGCATTACCACAGGAGAAGGGGTGTTGCTTATAGGTTTGGCAGGAGTAACCCCGTTTAAATAACTGGAACTGACCCAACCGGTTTTCCCATTATATTTTACTTTAAACCACGAACCGTCTTTAGAAACATACGTAACAGATTTGCCTTTAGGAATCGTTGATAGTATAGATCCTTTCGTTGAAGCAGAGGATCGTAAATTTAAATTAGAAGTTGTTTGATACGTTATCTCTTCCTTTGGCTTTACCACAGGAGAAGGAGTGTTGCTTATAGGTTTGGCAGGAGTAACCCCATTTAAATAACTGGAACTGACCCAGCCGGTTTTCCCATTATATTTTACTTTAAACCACGAACCGTCTTTAGAAACATACGTAACAGATTTGCCTTTAGGAATCGTTGATAGTATAGATCCTTTCGTTGAAGAAGAGGATCGTAAATTCAAGTTTGCCGTAGCAGTGTAAGCTAGGGAGTTACTTGAAGCAACCGTTACAGTCGCTGTTTCCTCTTTTGCGATCTCTTTTTTTACATAATCCGAGCTTACCCATCCTGTAGTAGTTTGATATTTTACTTTATACCAAGAACCACTGCTAGATATATAGGTTATAGATTTGCCTTTAGGAATTGTTTTCAGGACTTTCCCGTTACTGGATGCTATTGATCTAATATTTAGATTGGCGGTCGTGTGATAGTTAGAGACAATCGCTTTACTTGGGTTGTTTTTTGTTGTTTTTTTAACATATTGGTCATTGATCCACCCAGTCCGATTGTTGTAGTTAACTTTAAACCACGAACCACTTTTCGAAATATAAGTAACCTGTTTCCCTTTTGGAATGGTTAATAAAATAGTACTTTTGGTAGAATTGCTGGCCCGTAGGTTCACATTAGCTGTTATTTCATAATACGTTGAACTTGCTGCTTCCGCTTTTATTGTATCCAATAATTTTAATGAAGTATCTCCGCTATAAAGGATAAATCCTGCAGATAATAAGAGTGTTGTCCCCTTATTGATCAATGGCTTACGACGTGCCTTATGATTTTGCAAATGTACATCCTCCTGTATTCTCCCTCTTTTCCCATAAAGTCTAGTTGTTTGTGATTAAATTCTAAAATTAAATATGTAAAAGTGTGCAACTAAAATATATGGGCATCATAGAATGTTATAGAGGGGTGCTATATCACTTATCGACATAATTGGATGAAATTTAATGGAAAATGTAATTTAACATAAAATAGATGTTATTTTTTCATTAAAAAAAGGAATAAAGGTAATAATAAGAATGGAAAGGGGGAGGACAATGGAAGGGTATTTGCCAAAGTTGACAAAAAAATTGAGTAGTTATTGTTTACACCAAGATTTGAAAAGCAAGGTGGAAAATGGTCATTTCACAATTATCTCAGATAATGATTGGGGCAAGAAAGTATATGATGACTTAGGTATGGAATACCACTCGCCATTTATAGGTATGTTCATATTTGCACCAGACTATATTGAACTTGTATCTAACTTTGAACACTATATGAAATCTCCCCTTAAATTTACACTTCATTCAAAATATGATGGCATAAAAGGTGTCTATCCAATTGGTTTGTTGGACAAAAAAGTGGAAATACATTTTTATTCCTATAAATATAAACAAACGGCATTAGAAGACTGGAACGAGAGAATTCAACGTATAAATTGGAACCAATTATTTTTTAAATTCAGTGATCAGTATCAGTGCAGAAGAGAATATATCGAAACGTTTAACCAATTACCATTAAGTAATAAAGTGTGCTTTACGGCAAAGCCAATGGGACATTTAGAGAGTATCATCTATTTTTCAAATCAATCTTTAGAAACAAAAATAGAACATGAACTAACTTCCTATAAAAAATACTTTGATGTAGCTGAATGGCTTAACACTGGGAAAGTCATCAAAAAAGAACCCAAAAAAAGAAAAGCTATTTTTGAACTGCAATTTCCATTTAAATTGATAGGTAATAAATAAACAGACATTTTGACGCCGGGATATTATCCGGCGCTTTTTTATGTATAGGAACGATTATTAAGTGTGTCTTCTTGTTGAGGGGTAAATTTGACTATTAACAAAAGCAATCATCTTCTGTATCTTTTTCCATGAATTTTAAGCTACATGGTATTATGGATAAAGATATATAAGTATAACTTTAATCGTTGAGTTGTTACTTTTTGGATACATATTATAAAGAAATGAAAACTTACCAAGGTTTTTGAAACTATCTCTCTGTTGGTTCGTATGTATAGTATGATAAAATAGCCTTAGAAAGGGGTGACTGTTATGTTCTATGTTATCCTGCTGGGATTGGTAGGAGCCACAACCGTAGTTTTTCTGCAAGACGCAAAGTCGGGAGAACCTAAACAGGAACGACTGGCCAATGTAATGAAGCGAATAGCTGGAAAAAATCAAAAAGACCAGTTTGTATGCACTCAATTAGATGAACGTTATGCATCTTATGTATACGATATGGATTCAAATATACTATCTATTTTGGCTGGGCCGGATTATATTACGATTAATGCCCAAAGAGCCAAAACAAAACAGCCATTACTGGGCGTTCGTTATGATACAAGATCGAGAGTCTATACAGAGAAGAAGATTTCCGAACAGTTATTGAAAAAAGAAAATGATATAGAAAAGATAGATCTTTTTTTACAATGGGCTATAAGGAATTTCCAACCCGAAAAGACAAAATTATTATATAAAAATAACAAAAACTATACGGCGCTTATTAATGAACTGGAAGATGCGAGGAATCGAAACCGCCTTTCATCACCGATCGATCATGCTTTCACGCAAATCATCCCTAGTTTAGGTTATTTGCTGGAGCATATAGAGTTAATTACAGACATTGATTATGAGCATCAGGTTAAGGAGACACTAATCAAAGATTTACGAAAGCTGATTGCTGACTTTATTCAATTGGGTACGAAACAACAAGAAAAATATGAGCATGATACATTAAACCGATTAATTACCATACAGGAGAGAATTACACAAATCCGTAGACATATTGACAATAAAAGAGAATTCGATTTAAAGAAAACACTAACTACGATCGATCAACGATATGAAAAATAATACTGATTAAGAGGTGAAAAGCCAATGAGTGAACAAAACAGGGATTTTGATGAAACAGTAATTCAATCCGTCATTAATCCTGACGATATGAAAAAATTAAACGAAGAAGCAAGTCAGGTCATCAAGAAAATATCTGATACGGATACACATAATATTGATTCAGTTTTGGAGCAATTAAGCAATTTCGGCGGAAATGAACAAAGGATGGCAGGAGAATCGTTAAACAGCCTGCGAAGACCTGTTAAAGATATGATGGATAATAAAGATAATCATGATATACCAAGTAATTTGTTGAAGCTTCGTGAAGCGGTATCCGACCTGAATCCAAAAGCTTATCAAACAAAAGGAATAGCCAAGATCGTTCCGAAGTTTTTACGAAAGAATTCTAACGAAAAATTTATTGCCAAATATCAAACAGTAGAAAAAAATATCGATGAAATCGTCCAGTCCTTGCTAAGAGGAAGAGACATGCTTCAGGAAGATAATGCAGAGCTTGATGTCATTAAGAAGGATGTCCACGATAAGATTTACCTGCTGGACAAACAAGTCTATATGGGGCGGCACCTGTTCCAAATGATTGAAGATAAAAGGAACGAACCTGAATGGCAAAATAAGCAGCAGCTTGTCAATGAAGCACAGGAGAAAATCATTGTCAGAACAAAAAATATGAGTTCCATGGTCAATGTTTTGCAACAGTCCCTTGCTTCAGTAGATATTATCAAGAAAAATAATGATAAATTGAAAGAAGCTATTCGAAATGCGATTGATACAACCAAAAATCTGGCTCCTGTCACATCTGCTATTCACATGGCCTTGCAAAACCAGGAAAGAATCATTACGGCGATCAATGACGTTAATGAAGCTACAGAAAACATCATCCTGGCCAATGCGCAAATGTTAAAAGAAAATACGGAGAAAACAACCAAGCTTCTGGAGAATCCATCTATCTCGATCGAAAAGTTACAAAAGGCTTATCAAGATATTTATTCAGCTATTGAGACTCAGGAAGCATCCAGCCGCAGGATTATCGCGAGCAGTAAAGAGTTTGTGGAGAAGCTCGATGATATGAACAAAGAAATGAAAACGAAGTTATTAAATCAATAAGGGGGGAAGATAAATGCAATATGTTAGATATTCTCTCTTGCTGCTAACATGTTATATGACCGTTATGTTAAGTGGAATGATCCCGGTAATATTCTTTGATTCATTCGGAATGTTCCTCGGTTCCTATATTTCGATGTCGATTGGGATAACTATTCTCCTGTTCGGATTGTTTTTTATTAAGATGAAAGAAAATCATTCCTTAAAAATGAGGCTGTTTGTGATTAACACCATAGCTTTCCTGCTATTCCATTTTAATTTTGCAGGATTTGCTTCATACAACTCAATGGTGCTTTGTTATCCAATCCTTGCAGTTTTAACATTGGTTGTATATGACAAATACTATAAAAAACAGAAGGAAAGAACAACTGTAGTTTACTACTAAAACGTCGAATGAATCGGCGTTTATTTTTTTGTCGTTTTTGTCAGGGGGTAGTATTTCTAATAGCTAATAAAGAAATTTATTCAACAAAGGGGGGTCCGTGGATGAAAGTTGAAAAAATAAAGGATTAGGCTAAAGGATTGAATTTTATAGTGTACCAATTAATATTTAATAATGGTTGTAACTCCAAATTCTGTTAAATAATTTTTGTGACCCAATTCTTCTGCCCATTTTTTAGGGTTTAAATGATACGTTCCATATTGATCTTGGTACGTTGATCTTTCAATGTTAATAAAAATCGGTTCGGGAACTTCTAGTAATCTTCTCTTGTAATAATCAAAGTCGTGTTGATTTGGGATGTATAATAGTTCCAATACGTCTCCTATTTCCATATATTTTTCAAGATATAATAAGAATAATTCATTACCAGCACCAGTAATTTCATATATGTATGGCATGGTAAAGAGTCCCTCTACACACTGACCCCATCCAAATGTATCAACTTCATTCACCCATAACCCAATAAAATCTTCCATTCGATCAATACGATTATAATAGTCTTCAATTTCATCAGGTATTATAAAAGGTTTGGATGAAGCTAAAAACGTAATATCAGACATAAAGCAACCTCCTATTCAACTACAATCCATTGCATGTAGACATACGTAAACTATCATAAGTATACTTCATAACAAATACAAATGATGGGAAAAGGATTGTGTTTAGTGCCTTCATTCCTACGGCTATTAATAAATAAAAACCAGCAAGATAGTTGATGGTTAATATATCATGAAGCCACTTATAAGAAGGCTGTAGTGTAAAGAAATGGTACTAATGATTTTTGTATATTATACTTTAAAAGGATTATCATTTGGCTAATGAAATGACTTGCAATCCTTAGAACTAATTGCATTAAGTGCGGTATAGTACCATATTAGTAGGAGGAACTATTTTGAAAAAACTTATTTTGATCACGTTGCTATTATCGGTGTATTTTGTACCAACTGCTTTTGCACATTCTCATTTAGAGAGTTCTGCACCAGCCGATGGCCGGGTTGTCACAGAAGTGCTGCGTGAAATAGCATTAACCTTTGATGGGAAGGTTGAACAAGGAAGCACTTTTGAATTAATGTATTCAGATGGAAAAGTTATTTCAATTGAAGACAGTACTATTACAGATAATAAAGTTATAGGTACCCTTCCAAATGGTTTAGGGAATGGAACTTATAATGTTGTATGGAGTATCATCAGTGCAGATGGACATCAAATCGAAGGGGAGTTTTCATTTGAAGTAGATATCGCGGAGACTGAAACACCAGCATCTACTGATAATAATGAAGAAGAACCAGTGAATGAAAATATGGAAGACAGTGACATAAATCCGGAAGATGTAAGTGAACAAGGATCTAAACAAAAAGCAACTGAGACAGAAAATGATGTTGCTAGTGATCATTTAGAAAACAAAGGTTCTTCCACCCTCGTTCCTATTCTTGCCGCACTATTAATATTGGCTATGATCATCATCTTTATTCTATTAAGGAGAAAGAAATAATCAATGGCTTTTGTAATGGTAAGCGAAATTTTGCTATATCTTTGTTTTTCCATTTTAATGGGTAGCTTTATTTTAACCATGGTTCCAAGTCATTTTCGTCCAGGTCTACTTGTGAGCAAAAGGTATATGATTTTAGCTGCAATCGGAATAGCGCTATTTTCCTTTACGCCCATACTTGTACTTATCGTAAATCTGCAGCAAAGATTAGGATGGCAGGATGGGCTGCAAATGGTACTGTTAACTTTTGATATGGGGAATGCGTGGATTTTTACAACCATTGTTGCTTTGATTTTACTCGTAGTTATTACTAAATTTTATCAAGCGGAAAATCCTGCATATGCTTGGATTGGATGTCTATTAACAATATTGTTAATTAGTGGACTTGCATGGTCCAGTCATGCAAGTTCCTTGGAACAAGGAAAAGGGTTTTTAACACATATTATCCATTTTACTGCTGTTACTGTCTGGGTAGGAATCATGTATGTTGCTAGTTGGTTTTCCAAAAATCATGAAAATTGGCTTCGTTTTTTGCATTGGTTTACCCCGCTTGCAATTAGCTGCGTCCTAGTGATAACGGCTTCTGGAATTGCCCTTATGGGTTTCATGATGGATATCTCGCAATATCCAAACTCTTGGATGATTGATTATGGTCAATATTTATTAATAAAACATATACTCATTATTTCATTGCTTGTCTTTGCAGTTATCAATGGCATATTCATTCGGCGGAGATTAATGAAAAATCAAAAATTTAATCCTGTTCCCTGGATGAAAGCTGAAAGTATCGTTGCGCTCCTTGTTTTATCAGCAACTGCTGCAATGAGCCAACAATCTCCTCCTAGTGCAAGTATGCTGGAACAGGAAGGACTATCTTTCCTATTTGAACTCTTTTATCAAGGTCAGTATGTTCCGGGAATGGAAGTTCAACTGAGTGTAAATTCAATGAGCATTTTCCTTATTATTATTGCGTTCCTAATTTTAGCTATGATTTTATATTCCTTCTTTAAAAAAACATCGCCCATAATTACAGTTTTGCTTAGTGTCCTTTTTGTCCTTTCTAGCTATTTGGCTATAATCATGAGTATCAGTTGAAAGGAAGCTGGCTTTAATTGAGGCGAACAGGATATAAATTTTATTCGAAAATAGAAGATGTGAAGGTATACACTTAAATATGAGCATGGTTTACTTTAATGGTATGACTTATATTTTGTGATATGAATGCTACCTTTTTTAATATGTTAGTTTAAACAGAAAGACAAGCCGGCAGATTCAATACCGGCTTGTCTTATTTTGATTTGTTTAATAATCTAGCTTTTCTTTAGGAGTAATTGCAGTGTGACCCTCGGCCTGTTGGCCAGGCACAAAATCAGGATTGAATTCTTTCTCTGATTTAGAAATAACTACAGTTGCTACGCCATTGCCAATCAGGTTCGTAATGGCACGTGCTTCAGACATGAAACGATCAACACCGATTAATAATGCTATTCCCTCTACCGGAATCATCGGAAAAGCAGCCAAAGTAGCGGCCAATGTAATAAAGCCGGAACCTGTAACTCCCGCAGCGCCTTTTGAGGTTAGCATTAATATGCCTAGTAAGGACAGTTCTTGCCAGAGGGTCAAATCAATCCCGTAAGCCTGGGCAATAAAGATAGCGGCCATTGATAGATAAATAGATGTGCCATCAAGGTTGAAGGAGTACCCAGTTGGCACGACCAAACCGACGACTTGCTTTGAGCAGCCATAGTTTTCTAGCTTACGCATCATTGCTGGCAGGGCAGATTCGGAAGATGATGTGCCAAGAACAAGCAGAATCTCTTCTTTAATATAGACCATGAACTTAAAGATGTTAAAACCATAATATTTTGCAATGGAGCCGAGGACAAAGACGATGAACAAAAACATCGTGAGGTAAACAGATCCCATCAATTTACCTAGTGAAACAAGCGATCCAAGACCGAAATTTCCGATTGTATAAGCCATTGCAGCAAACGCGGCGATAGGGGATATTTTCATAACCATATTGACAATCTTAAAGAATATATCAGCTACTATTTCGAAGAAGGTAATAACTGGTTTGGCTCTTTCGCCCAAAGAAGCAGCAGCCAGTCCGAATAGAATCGCTGAGAACAAGACCGGAAGCAGTTCCCCTGAAGCAAGGGCGCCGACAACATTCTCAGGAATCAAGTTCAGTATGAATGCTCCGAAGCCCTGATCTGTTTCAGCAGCCTGTGCCGTATATTGAGATACATCGCCAGTTTTTAGATTCTCTGTATTAAGTCCGCTTCCAGGCTGTACAAAATTTACGACAATAATACCGATAGCTAAAGCAAGAGTGGATACAATTTCAAAATACAATAAAGCCTTGCCACCAATCTTTCCGATTTTCTTTAGGTTTCCCATGCTTCCAATCCCAATGATTACAGTCAAAAAGATAATTGGAGCTATCAGCATTTTGATCAGTTTTATGAATAAATCAGCAAGGATTTTTAAACTGGCACCGAACTCAGGGAAAATGGCCCCTACCATAATCCCCAAAATGATACCGGTGACCACTTGGACAGTCAGATTCTTAAAGATTTTCAAAGCCAACCCTTCTTTCTGTTTTTTTGTTAGCGCTTACAAATTTATTTTTATCTTAAAGGATAAAAAAGGAATTTTGGGGTTATGGTTTTAAAGTTCTTTTTGGTCTTTTTGGTCAAAAAGTGTACCCTAAGCAGAATGGGCATATTCCTATTAATCAACTTCTAATCTATATGTAAAAGAAAGACCTTCCAAAGTGTAGGTCTTATTAGTCAATTGACTCTTCGATTTTTTTTAACAATTTTTCATCGATTTGGTTTTCATAGTAATCGTACAATGGCTTGAAAGTTTGCTGCCATTGCTGTAGTTCTTCTTCACTTAGTTGATGGATTTCAAGTTCAGCGGAAGCTTTCAATTTCGCTAAGGATTCTCTGTTCATTTGCTCGGATTGCGTTATGTTCCAAGCTGTTGCTTCTTCCATAGCTTCGGTGACTGCCTGTTGTAAATCCTTTGAAAGGCTGTTCCAAAATCCGTTGTTAATCATGACTGCATAACCGAGAATACCGTGGTTGGTTAGAGTCATATGATCCTGCACTTGATAGAAGCCTTTAGAATCGATGTTAGAAATCGTATTTTCTTGACCGTCAAGCTCCTCCTTTTCTAACAATCTATAAACCTGGTCAAAGGGAGCACTTCGGTTCTCAGCCCCAACGAGATTCATCTGTCTATTGAGCATATCGCTTGGCATAGTGCGCAGGGTAAGTCCATCGAGATTATTTGGCAGTATAACAGGGGAATGAGCCGTTGTAATTTGTTTAAATCCATTATTCCAAAAGGCCAAACCCTTAACATCATATTCATCAAGCATGGCTAATAAATCTTCCTTTATAGGACCTCTGAAAATCTTTTCTATATCATTATGAACCTCAAATAAATACGGCAGATCGAGTACTTGCCATTCGGGAATCCAGTCTGTCACTTTTGAGAAGGAGGGAGCAATCATCTCGATATCGCCATTTTGTAAAGCTTGCAGTTCCTCGCCATCAGAGTAGAGCGTGCTGTTTGGATATACCTCTACCTGTATGGCTCCGTTGGTCTTTTTTTCGACTAGACTTGCAAATTTATCAGCGGTGAGCCCTTTTGGCGTATTTTCGGCAACAACATGACTAAAGTTGATGACAATTTGTTCGTTTAAGCCCTCTTGTTCAAAATCAGTTGGTAAGCTTGCTTTCTGCCATAAATCATGCCGAACCCCCATGTATATAAGCAGCACAGCAATGATGGAAACCGCTGCTATCAAAAATTTTTTCATATCATATCCCCGCCATATTATTCTAAAAATATTCTTTTCAATATTCTACCATGTTTTTTGGTGGTACAATGGAAAAAAGTTACTCGAGGAGTTTTCGGCATGAAGCAAATATCAATCCATTGGAAGATTATGACCATGACTTTTTTTATCATTATCTGTTCTTTCGCTGTTGCAGGGATCTTTGTGCTCGAAAGTATCATGGAAAAGAAGGAGAATGAAATCAGCGAACGGAGCTTGCTTCTCTCAAGAACGGTTGCTGAATTGCCTGAGGTGAAGAAGCTGCTTTCAGAAGACGGTGACAAAAGCGGAGTGGAAGAAATAAACCCAATTGTGGAACGTATTAGGGTGATCAATAATGCTGATTATATTGTTGTGCTCGATAATAACCGTATAAGACTGTCCCATCCGGTTAAAAAGATGGTTGGTACAGTGTCAAAAACGGCAGATGAGGATGCTGCCTTTACAGAACACAGCTATGTTTCTAAGGCGAGTGGGGGAGCAGGCATAGTTATGCGCGGATTTGTTCCAATTATGGATGATGAACATAACCAGGTTGGGGTTGTAATCACAGGCTATCTGACCCCAACACTGTGGGAAATTGTATGGGGAACAAGGATTGAAATCATCATGGCTATTGGTTTTTCCTTGCTACTTGGAGCTTGGGGAGCTTGGTCACTTGCACGGCATGTTAAAAACCAGATGTTTGGACTTGAGCCGCACGAAATAGCCCGGCTGTATGCTGAACGGAATGAAACCTTTAATGCTATGCACGAAGGAATCATCGCTATTGATAATAATTTGGCCATTACAATTTTTAATGAAAAGGCCTTTCATATCCTTGGCGTAGATAAGCAAAATCTAATCGGCAAGAATATTTATGATGTGCTGCCTGATACAAGATTGCCAGAGATCATTGACTATAATCATCCAGTCTATAATAAAGAACTATTAGTCAATCAGCATTCCATTTTGAGTAATCGAATTCCTATTCAGGTAAGGGGTAAAACGATTGGAGCGGTTGCAGTCTTTCAAGACAGAACAGATGTGAAAAAGCTTGCCGAGGAGCTTACAGGAGTTAAGGCTTTTGTTCAGGCTCTCCGTGTTCAAAACCATGAACATAAAAATAAGATGCACACAATCGCAGGCTTGCTTCAGCTTGGTAAATATAAAACGGCAATGGACTATATTTTCCATGTTAAAGAAGAACAAGAAAAGCTCACTGATTTCCTGGATGATCGTATTAAAGATGACAATCTATCTGGTCTGCTTCTTAGTAAGGTTAGTCATGGGAAAGAACTAGGTATCGAAGTCGAAATAGATAAGAATAGCAAGTGGACCCATTTTCCAAAGGGACTCGACCATCATGATTTTGTTGTCATTATTGGAAATCTTTTGGAGAATGCGTTCGAGGCTGTACATAAAATAAGTCAAAAAGAGCGTAAAGTTTCTATTAGTTTAGACCAAACGGAAGAATATACATCCATTTTGGTGGAGGATAATGGAGTTGGGATGGATGAAGCTGCCATTAATAATCTTTTCAAAAATGGATATACAACCAAACAAGAAGAAGGGCATGGGATTGGCATGTACTTGATCAATGAAATTGTCACCAAAGGCGGCGGCAATATTGAAGTGGATAGTTCTCCTGGAGGAGGGACAAGTATCGTCATTACATTTTAAGGGGGAAAAATAAATGAAACCGATTACTGTCTTACTAATAGAGGACGATCCAATGGTGCGTGAGGTTAATCGTGGGTTTATTGAAAAAATCGAAGGCTTTCATGTCGTTGGTTATGCCCAGGACGGTAAGTCTGGAATTGAACTAATAGAAAACTTGAAACCAGAACTTGTTTTAATGGATATATTCATGCCCGAACAGGATGGGCACGCAACAATCCGCAAAATTAGGGAAAAGGTCATTTCGACTGAGGTCATTGTCGTTACGGCAGCTAATGATCAGCAGACAATTCGAGAAATCCTGCAATACGGAGCATTTGATTATATTATGAAGCCATTCACTTTTGAGCGAATGAAGCAAGCACTTGAGAAATATAAGGCGTACAGGCAGGAATTCGAACAGAAAAAGGAATTGACTCAGGAAGAATTGGACCGACTTTTACGCAGGCAACCTGAACAGGAGCATAAAATGAAGAAGGAGGTACTCCCTAAAGGGCTAAACACGGCAACAATGGAGACAATCCTTCAATTCATCAAAGAGAAAAAGAAACCAATTTCAGCAGAAGAAGTTGCTGAAGGAACTGGACTGGCAAGGGTTACAGCACGCCGCTATCTAGATTATCTTGAAAAGCAAAATAAAGTTGAAATTGTCTTACAGTATGGCGGAATAGGCCGACCTGTAAACCGGTATCAAGAAATTTATCAAAATTAGATTAATTGGATAAGAAGCTATGGGGGTGTTGATTCAATAAGCATTAATACCCTTTTTCGGAAGTAAACAGCAAATAATTTTGTAGAGTGATATTTAACTTGTATTTAATATTACTTGAAAGAACATATCTAGATCATTTTTTTATTGTAGTTATTGATTTATTAAAAATGTAAAATGGTTCAAATTCTAAAATTAGAGTTTGTCCTTTTTTTATCTTAGTTTGTATAAAAATATCTTTCTTTTGTATAAGTTTACTTTACCTTTATATAAGTATGGTATATTGTATGTTTATGGTTAAAAAAGGAAGGTGTTGACCTTGAAAGAAGGCATTGAGGACTACATTGAAAATAAAGTATATGAGCATCGAGTTTTAAAAAGATTGTCCCAAAAAGAATTAGCTGACGCTGTAGGAGTATCTAAACAAACCATATATGTTATGGAGAAGAATAACTACTCTCCTTCTCTTGTTTTAGCTTTTCGAATAGCTGATTTTTTCGACGTAGATGTTAACGATATTTTTACTTATGTGAAAGGGAGTGATCAAAATGAAAAATGAGTCTATATCGGAAATATCAAATACAATTTTTAATCCCTTAAAAATCTGGGCGGAAAAATCAACTGGTAATTGGAATATGCTTATTGGCAGCGGGTTTGTATTGCTTTTAGTGGGAACGATTCTGATATACGTATATTATAAAAAAATAGGTAAACCTGACGAAAGAACTAATCCCATACACTTAAAAAGTACCTTCATTATGTTAGGTGCAGTCATTTTGTGTGACATAATTTTCCCGAAAGAATATATGTGGCAAATTTTCTTCTTATTTAAATATTCCTTTGCATTCATCGCTTCAGGAATATATCTGGCTATTCGATATAAAAGAGATTTTTAAACGAAGGAACTAAACAAGAGTAACAGATGCTTAAAGTTTCATCATCTAAACTCAAAAACTAATATCTATTGTGCCTGCTATGATTGATCACTATTAAGAGACAGTTCACAATGGGGATCAATAACTGTTGTTCATGAAAAATTATCATACTTAATCAAGGCAAAGGGATTAAATCTAATCAAAGACTGCTATCGGGCAGTCTTTTTTTAAAAACGGGGAATCTTCCCTAAGCGAAAATGTAGGTTTAGGTTGGAACTACCAGGATCAACAGAGCATTAGATTGTCAATTTGGTATTTTTTTCTCATGCTGTTAAGGGAAGGTTAGTTCGAGTATTAAGTAAGGCCAAAAACCATTATTTGTTAAACGAGGATACTCAATTCCAATTTGATACTATATAATAATTATAAATACGCCTCTGTAGCTCAAGAAGGGAAGAGCGCCGTAAAACAATTGTATAAACGGGTCGCAAGGTAAGGGTTTCAGAAGCACCGAAAAGCAAATTAGCTGAGACAGGTGAAATTCCTGTCGGTGAAATTCCGTAGGGAAGCGTGTTCTCCCTAACCTATGCTCACGAAAGGAGTACGGGTTCGAATCCCGTCGGAGGCATACATCTTTTATTCCACGTTTTGGTCAACTTTATATTACGAAAAAGGAATAACAGAAAATCGAGACTGTCAAATTGGCGGTCTTTTCTTGTGCTGATAAAGGGCCAGCCCTCAGTAATGAATGAAATGTGTTTGAGTAAATTTTATGAAAAAAATACTTAAAGTAACGAAGGCATTACTCCGATATCAAGGGTGGGGCATCTCTTTTATGCAGTTAAAGGGGATGGTTAGCAATAAGGATAGATTTGAATGATTTAAATGGAAAAGTATTACAAAGTTATTGATTTGGAGGAGATTAGATTGTTCTTTGTTGGAATAGCGATTCTAATTGTAATAGTTGTGTCTACAAGTACGATAGAAAAGAGTTTAAAGTCGATGGAAAAACAAAATGCTATAGTCATAGAGCTTTTAAATGAAATTCGTGATAAACATTAATATGTCTTATTTCTAAGGGAGCAGGTTACAGAGCAACTTAAACAACTATTCTCAGCAGATGTGATGGAATATATATAGCCAATTTGTTGAAGTTAAACAGGGGGCAGGGATATGAAAGAGACCGAGTTTTATGCTTATCATATTGTTACTAATAAAGAAATGAGTATTGGACAGATTATTAATTTTGATAGGAACCAAAAAAACACCTTATATCGCTTCTTTTTTGAAAGGGAAATATTAAATTCTAAAGACGAAGACTTTATGCAGGTTTTATTCAGTCATTTTACAAATGAAGGCTTGTACTTGAATACAGAGAATGCCAAGGTAGTTGTAGATTATGCGGATCAAACAATCAGAGCAATAAGAGAAGTGATAGCAGAAATGGTTAGACTGCAAGAATATCCTGTCTATCCCTCAAGATTATCTTGCTTATATGCTGCAAAAAGCTATGAAGATGCTCTGAAATGGAAAGAGTTATTTGATACTAACCACCGAAAAGTTCTTCAGATTGTTAAGTTACGAGTAGCAGGAAATTATTTTGAGGGTGATGGAGACCTTTTACCAAAGGCAGATGGAGTTCCTTTCTCAAAAAAAATTGAACAAGCCAGAGAATATTGGAAGGGTAATCTAAAAAACAATCTTTCCGAACTATTGATTAACGGAAAAATTGAAGTGGTGGAAATTATACACGATTACGCCTTAAGTAAATTTTAGTTAGGAAAGTTTGAATAAAAAGACGTACTTTTTATTTCTTTAAATCAAGACTAGAAAATGGACCGTCTTTTCTTATTCAGATAAAACATTTTAGATCAATACGGATTATGGAATAAGTAAGGTCATATTTAATCCATTTGTTTATTTATGGTAAAATAACTAAAATATAACTTATGGATATAGGAGAGAGATTATGAAATTTGTTCTTGTATTTGGACCGCAAGCGGTTGGTAAAATGACAGTCGGGCAAGAATTAGCGAAGATAACGAATTTGAAACTTTTTCATAATCATATGACAATTGATCTGGTTAATCATTTCTTTGACTACGACACTAAAGAAGGAAAGAGATTAGTCAATTTGTTTCGTCAAGAGATATTTGAAGAAGTATCAAAAAGCAGTTTGGATGGAATGATTTTCACATATGTTTGGGCATTTAATATGCAAGAAGACTGGGATTATGTTAATCAGGTTTCTCAGTTGTTTGAGTCCAGAGGAGGAACTGTTTACTTTGTGGAACTTGAGGCTGATTTAGAAGAAAGGCTTAAGAGAAATAAAAGTTCTAATAGACTTGAACATAAGCCATCGAAAAGGGATATCGAATGGTCTGAAGATGAGTTGAAAAAGTCGATGGAGATATACAGATTGAATTCTTTAGAAGGAGAAATTAAACATTTAAACTATATAAAAATAAACAATACAAACTTGGATGCGCAAGAAGTGGCAAATATCATCAGAGAGAACTTCTGCTTATAGTATTGAAAATACTTAATCCCATTTAACGAAGGGTACAGTGGGAACTTAGCTATATAAAAAGCTTGCTGATAAAAACAGTGGCATTGATCCCAAAGGATGAATGTCTATTTTTGATGAATATCATATAGAAGTAAAGTAGCAGTTTACCAGAAAATCGATATTATAAGCGTATTTTTCTCATAGATTGTATTTTTACAAATCATCGTAGGTAGTGAGGGGATAAAAAATAGCCATTCTTTGTGAAATGGCTTGTTTGTAGCATTAAAAATAGGTTAAAAGTAAATGACGAGCATAACGACTAAACTAACAATTGTATACAGAACTGCCCCATAAAATACTCCGCCCACGTTAACTTTCAACTCATTGTTATCCTTCTGTACTTGCCAGGTCGCTTCACTTGCTTCTAGAGTAGCTCCCTTCGATAAATATCCTCCGCTGCTATTAAAGAGGAACATAATGACAGTTATACCTAAACCTATAAAGAAGCTCCATTCACTATAAGAAAAAGGTATGATTGCACTTGCTATCCAAACAATTGCTCCAATGATTATCGAGGTAATCATTGCCCACTGTATGATTTTTTTCATTCAATATAACCTCCTATATTTAATAACTAGTACGGAATAATTTTAACAAAGTTACAAATTTTTGTAAAATTCACAAAAATTATACGTTGGCTATTTAATTTGCTGAATAGTTATTAATACTTTAATTTAATTTCTCTTTAAATAAAATGGATTAAAATATGAAAACACCAAAAAAGTTGAGAGAAGTTTCAACTAAAGGAAATACCGAATATAATTAATCATTTTAATAGCATTTCCGATATTAATTTATAATACTGGAAGGGAATGATACCTTAAGAATGGAAATATAATGTATAGAAGGTAGACGTATAGTTATTTTTTTAAGGATTGAAGGGGCGATAAGATGTGAATATGATAGCAAAGTTCAAACTCATATTTTATGCAATAGTAGTCTTTTCAATCTATCTGTATGCCATTTTTTATGCTACTGGAGATCATGAATCATTTTTAAGTAACAAGCCTCCAAAACAAACCGCTGACTCGTCAGAAAGAAATTTCATTAGGAAAAGTGTAAATATAAAATTTGTGCTTTTGGATTCAACTGGAAAAAGCCTCCGTGAAACTGATGTATTTATCGAGAATAACCAAAAGAAAGAGGAGGTTGAACCACTAAAGATAAAAACTAACCTTAAAGGGGAAGTTGAGTTAAATATGGAACCAGGTGCCTATCTCATATACTTAGATAAAAACCCGTCCAGTCAAAATCTAATAACTATTAACTCTAATGATGAAGGTAAATCTATATCACTTATGTTTTAATTGAGCCGTGCTACGCCTATTCCAAAGCAAGGCTTCTTTTGGTTTATATATGTTTCAGACTTTGTTTTAACAGGTTATAAAAGTTTGCTAAATTTAAGTTCAGCCAAAAAGGTTTTCAACAATTTAGGGTATTAATTTATAAAAAAGGACTTAAAGAGAGGAATGGGTATGCAACAGGTCATTGCTTTAGGGGGTGGCGGTTTTTCAATGGAACCGGATAATCCTTTATTGGATCAATATATATTGAAACAGGTTGCTGCTAAAAGACCGAAAATATGTTTTATTGGGACAGCCAGCGGGGATGCAGAAGGGTATATCAAGCGATTTTATGATTTTTTTAGTGGGCTGGAATGCGAACCTACCCACCTATCTTTATTTAAGCCACCTACAGAAAATATACGAGATTTTATTCTCGAGCAGAATATTATATATGTTGGCGGAGGAAATACAAAGAACTTATTGATTCTCTGGAAAGAATGGGGTTTGGAAGATATACTTCAAACAGCCTATCAACGAGGAATATTACTATGTGGGATCAGTGCAGGTGCGATTTGCTGGTATGAGGATGGAATAACAGACTCCTATGGTGAGAAATTAGAACCAATAAAGGCTCTGGGAATATTGGCGGGAAGTCATTCACCACATTATGATGGTGAAACGAATCGAAGACCAGCTTATCAGCAGATGATTAAGGACAGGCTCTTAAAACCAGGGATTGCCGCTGATGACGGAGTAGGGCTTCATTATATGAATGGCAAACTATTCAAAGTGGTTAGCTCACGTCCACACGCAGCAGCTTATAAAGTTGAAATAGTTGAAAATTCCATTCAAGAAACGATTCTTCCAGCCTATTATTTAGGAGAGAATTCTTTTTAAATAGATAAAACCTATAGCTTTGTATACATAATCAAATCCAGACAAATGTTTATCTCCATAATCGAAGGAAGAGTGAAATAGTACGTAGCACAAAGTCGGAAAATTTAACTAATTCGATTGTGGGGAGATAAATGGGGTGTAAATAATGAAAATTGCGATTGCAGGAGGAAGTGGATTTGTCGGAAAAGAATTGGCAGCCTTATTTATTGGTGTCTTTATTTTTCACGTTATCAGACATGGATGGCCGTCCTTTCTGTTTAGATTAAAAATAGTAAATTCTACAAGGCGGAAGAGGTGGTATGATGCAACTGGAGTAAGGAAGCAAAAAAATCAAAAAATCTAAAAGCTACATGACAAAACCATGCTCTTTGAAGCGGCAGAATAAAAAAAGAAGAGTCAGTATATTTACTGACTTTCTTTTTGTTCCTTTAATATTTCATCAACATCTTTTTCGATTCCTGGTTTCACCAGATCTTCTCGCACTTCTTTTGAAAAGCTTACACTCCCATTGAATTCGTCTTCATCTCCAAGCACATCTGCTGAGAAACGATATTTCGGATTATCATTTAAGTAGCCATCAATATAGACCCCCATAGGAGTTTGCCCTGATTCTGTGTAAGTAATGGTTTGAATATCTTTGAAGTTGTAACGGAAGAATAATTCGATTCTTGGCTTCTGTTTCTCCCAAAAGGTAGTTTCTTCAGCTTCAGCTTTTTCCACCTTTTTTTTCTGCATATACATACCTCCTGCTAATACTGCCAATAAAATAACTATAGCACCAATAATAATGGACTTTTTTCTCATGTATCATTTTCCCTTTTATAGAATTTATGGTTTAATATTAATACAAAATGGTAAATTCTACAAGTTAAAAGGGGTAGGAAGATGGAATTAGCTTACACTTCAAGAAAGATTTCAGATTTGGAGTATTATAGTTTCGCGGAACAGAGTTATAAGCCAAATTTAGAAGTAGGAGACGATATTAAAATAAAAAAAAGGGATGTGAAATGGCGTGTTCTACAGACGATGGATGAAAAAAACGGGGCCCAAGGAATAGCGCTGGCTCCTGTTCTTTCAGACGGTAAATCCTTGGATACCTCGCAAATAGTTATTGCATATCGTGGAACAGAAGCTGGTAAATGGGATGGTGATATAACCGCTGATGGTCTACAGGTAGTCTTAAATAGTAAGTATGTTCCTACTACAATAGAAACGGCTATTGGAGACTTTCGTACATTTACTACAGAAACTCAATTTGAGACAGCGATTAAATTCTCTAATGAGATATCTGATAAATATAAGAAGGCTAAGATTAGTTATACAGGGCATAGCTTAGGTGGGGCAATGGCGCAATATGTGGCTGCTGAACAGAAACGTGAAGCCACCACCTTTGCCGCTCCTAACGTATATGGTCTTTTAAGCGATGATGCTAAGGAAATGGTAGATGGAGGGAAGACAAAGGATACAATTAGAGACTACACACATGAAAAAGATTTAATTGGCGAATATGACGGGGGCGATCCCTTAATTGGTAAACAATATATGACTGCTGTGAAAGAAAAATCTCTACCATGGTGGAATCCGATTGCCGGCCACTTTATGGGTACATACTCTAGTAAATTCAATAGCGGAGATGGAAGCATTCAATTTAAAATGGAGCCGGATGAGGTAATAAAAGCCATCAAAACATTCAAGCCCCGTTTAGAATTAATTAGAGATTGGCGTAAAACGATAGAACACTACATAGAAGATGAAGCGCACGCAGTTAGAGAAATTTATCAAGACATGTTAGCGAACGTAAATGGTTCAGGAAAATATCCGCTTTTAAGTGAACATGATGTAACCGATTTCTTTAAAGAAAAAGCTATGACTGTGAAAGGTTCGGATTATTATTTTATTGACGTAGAAATGGGTATGGATCTATGCCAGAAGCTAAAGAAATTTGAACAGAAGATGGATATGTTCCTTGATGATTTAATTAAAGCTGCTGAAACAACAGGTA
Organism: Bacillus sp. z26; assembly: GCF_058313635.1. Lineage (NCBI taxonomy): Bacteria > Bacillati > Bacillota > Bacilli > Caryophanales > Bacillaceae > Bacillus > Bacillus sp. z26. The sequence goes on along the minus strand of NZ_JBZFQM010000002.1, from coordinate 12,350 downwards.
CTCTCGATAGAAAAATATCTCTTTGGTTCGGAGGGGAGCGGTAGTGTTTAATGATGAATTAGCATCTATTAATAAGCAGATTAGTAAGTGGGAGGATAAGACAGAAGATGAATTCGACGACATTAAAGAATCCATGCTCAATACCCTGTATGTGATGAAAGAAAGTGTTCAGAGAAAGATTCAGAAGCATAATATGGAAGAAGAGCTTAATCGTCGATTTGAACAGCATATCGAAAATCATAAAGAGCAATTAAGAAGGAAGGGGGAAGATTCAAGCCGTACTTTTTCAATAGGGGCAAATCATTTAAAACGAGAAATAGAAGATAATTATGAAGCGGCCTCATCAAAGAAAGTTGAAGAGAACTTTGAAAATACCAGGGATGAAATTTGGCTGCTGGAACAGGATTTTACGCTAATAGTCTCAACCTGCAGAAAAAGAGGATTCTAATTAATTTGAAAAAACCTAAGGTATTTTGACATTTTTTTAATTAATTTTGAAAAACAAACATAGGGTTTTCAGTGAGAACGATTTTGATGTTTATGATGGGGACAATGAAGCCGATAAAGTGAAAAAATTCGGCGTGAGAGTTGTGTTTGCCCGCTTTGGTTTAATCCTGGGTTCCAATGAGGGAGATTTTCCAAAATTATTACTGCCATATAAGCTATGTACAGGCGGTAATTTAGGCTCAGGCCGACAGTGGTATTCGTGGATTCATGTAGAAGATACAGCTCATGCCATTTTATTTTGTATTAAAAATAACCGAGTATCTGGTCCTGTTAATTTTACAGCCCAAATCCACTGAAAATGGCTGATTTCGGGAAGGTGCTGGGAAAAGCTCTTCATAAGCCACACTGGATAATGATTCCTTCCATGTTTTTGAAAATGGCTTTGGGAGAGATGATTACGTTAATTGTGGAGGGACAAAAGGTAATTCCTAAAAGATTAATTAAATCTGGATACACATTTTTGTATCCAGATTTAAACTCTGCTTTAAAGCAATTAGTGAAATAGAAAAAGGACTCTGAAGTGAAAACAGAGTCCCTTAGTTATTTCATTTATCTTGATGGAATTCATGGTCATCATCTAATTGAACGTCATCATGCTGATCCTCTATACGAACTTCTTGTTCTTCTCCCCATAGTTGTGGGCCAAAAATAAAGGCCTTTTTCTTTCTAGGTTTTTTGAAATTCCAATTATTTTTTTTAGGCGTATGGCTATTATGCTGCTTTGACCCCGATTACTTGTAAGCAACAATAGAAAGTCGCTTTTCAATTTTTTCAATTCTCCATAGTATGAACCCTCAACAGTAATAACCTGAACCTGTTCACCAATCAGGTCAGAAGCATATTCAAAGAAATCCTCATCATGTTCTCTGCTCAATTGTTCTCTCTCCTTTCTATATAATTAGTTAATGCACATGGTTAAATTTTGCATGGGCTATTGCTCAGAAGAGAGGATATATATGCTTTGGCAATGGGTATAGAAAAAACAAAGTGATATGATAAACATATAAACCTTACTATTCAACCCAGAATAGTACTATTCGATAAGGGAGCTGGCATCATGGAGGATTATAAAACAAAGCAACAAGAGAATATTTTGCAACCATTAAAAATAGCTGCGAAAAAGTTTTCTGAAAGAGCACCAAAATATGATGAGGAAAGGTCATTCCCTGCCGAAAATATTGATGATTTGAAAAAAATAAAATATACAACCCTAACCTTGCCAAAAGAATATGGAGGGGCCGGGGAAGGGTTAATGACCTTTTTATATGGACAGGAAATTATCGCTCAACATTGCGGTTCAACTGCGCTCGCGATTGGGTGGCACAATATGGTGGTACTGGAGCTCTTAGAAAACGAAACCTGGACTGATTGGAATAAAAACAAACTATTCAAGGAAGTTGCTGAAGGAGCATTGGTCAATCGTGCAGCATCGGAACCAGCGACAGGCAGCCCAACAAGGGGTGGAAGACCGCAGACGGTTGCGCGCAAAGAAGGCAGTCAATGGATTTTGAATGGAAAAAAAACGTACACCTCGCTGGCGCCGGCACTGGATATCATTCTTGTCAGTGCCTGGATTCCTGATGAAGAGACAATAGGTTGGTTTAAAATATATAAAAATCAGGTGGGTGTGAGCATCGAAGAAACTTGGGATATGATTTCCATGCAGGGGACTGGCAGCCATGATTTAATACTTGAAAATGTCGTGTTATCTGAAGAAGATTATGTGGAAAAAGCATCTTCCAGAAAAGCTTCAGGCTGGCTGTTACATATACCTGCTTGTTATTTAGGCATTGCAACTGGTGCGCGTAACTATGCCATCCAATTTGCAAAAACATACTCCCCAAACAGCTTAAACGGAACTATCTCGGAATTGCCTCATATTCAGGCTAAAATTGGACAAATGGAGCTTGAACTGATGCAATCGCGAAGCTTTCTGTATTCAGTTGCTGATCGCTGGGATCAGTATCCAGAGAAACGGGAACAGATGGGTGCTGAACTGGCAGCTGTCAAAACAGCGATAACCAATCAGGCAATCTCAATCGTAGATATAGCCATGCGAATTGTAGGAGCCCAAAGTCTGCAGAGGAAAAATCCTATGCAAAGATATTATCGTGATGTAAGAGCTGGACTGCATAATCCTCCGATGGACGATTCCGCGTTGAGCTTACTGGCGAAGAGTGCGTTGGAGAATTCAAAAGAATAGAATGTCGTGACCAATCAATGGTAACTATCAAATTAAGTTCACAAATATCAGAGCATCTACTATTACCGATTCATATGGACTCATGAATTACAGGAAAGTGAATCTGCAGAGTCGAGTCATAAGCATAGATTAAGAATCAAGGGAGGCTGGGACAAAAGGTATTCAGTCAATAAAAAACCGTACTATTTTCTAAAACTCTTATCTTGATAGAGTATCAGAATAGTTCGGTTTTTATTTTTTTTCTGCTGTTGAATACCTACTAATTATTCGGCTTTAGAGTGGAAGTTTTGTTCTGTTCCAGCTTCTTTATTTCTATATGGGTTTCATTATTGAAATTATTGGCTCTGTTACATTCGCATCTGACTTAATCATAGTAAAAGACTCTTTAGAAAACGTCAGTATTGCGAAACATCGGGATGACAAAAAAGAGAAGAGGGAAGTCTCCCTTTCTTTATAGTTACTGAGAATGTAAGTTTCCTTCAATAAATTGATTGACCGTGTGATTGAATTTTTTTCGCTCCTCCCAGAAAGGACCATGCCCGCTATAATAAAACTGGACAAGCTTTGAATTTCTTATCTTTTGCTTTAATTCTTCTGCCTGTACAAATGGTATAACTTTGTCGTGAATACCATGAATAATTAATGTTGGGGCATGAATTCTTGGTAAATCTTCATATAGTTTCTCATTCTTTAGCATCCTGATTACAGCTGCTGTAGACCAGCCGGCTGCTTGTAATCCCAATTGAAAAAACCACTCAGAGAATGGATTGGTGATATTTTGAAAGAAAAAGCTTTCTGTGACTTCACGCATCATTTTTGGCCGATCATTCAAGGATAAGTTAAGTAAGTGTTCCGCCGTTTCTGCGGTAAACCCAGTAGGAGCTGCTGAGTCTACAAGAATGAGCTTGGAAACTTCATGACCATTATGCCTTGACATATATCGCAGAGCAATTGCCCCACCCGTGGAGTGACCTAAGAGAGTGAAATCCTTTATTTCAAGAATCTCTACTACTTGCCTTAAATCATCTGCCAGTTGATTATAATTATAGCCATGCAGTGGTTTGTCAGACCGCCCAAACCCTCTCCAATCGATTCCAATACAACGGTACCCTAATGACGGAAGAACATTAAACTGATACTCAAACTGCTCATGGCTTAATGGCCAGCCATGTAAGAACACTATTGGGATATTGCCTTCAGGATTTAAATCTTCCACATACAAATTGACGTCCTCTTCAACACTAACATAATATCCCACATTCAATTCCCCCGTATCAATAAAGTGTCTACAAAAATATACTATTCATCAGGTGAATCATAAATGTATACATATATGCCACGTAATGCTTACCTTTCAATCACAATCTTACTTAATGAAAAATGAGGGTATGATGATGAAGCATTTCAAGCTGAACTTGATAAATTGGCAAGGTTGAACATGTGGCTAATAATGATCAGGCAGTCGCAAAAGGAATAAGCAGGGCAAGGGATTTATTCATGGGGTAATTGTTCATCATTGTAAAGAAATACAATCATCGTTAAATTATCTGGAGATGTTGAAAGTGTTTAAAGGGGATATCATCAAACCTAATTTATGTATGCTGTCCCCCAAAAAATCTTATTAAATAGTAATAAGGCTCAAACTTTTGATATATCTTGGTTTGAGTCTTTTTAAATCGCCGTTTGTTTTAAATAAAAAAGGACAATCAATATCCATTTTATGGTAAAATTAGATTTGAAGTAGCATATTGAACAAAACGGGGCAGTGTAACAGAGAACTGTAAAATATTATTGCTAGAATTATAAATTAAAAGGATAAACAGGAGAAATGTAAAATGACACTTTATATAAGTAAAGAATTAAATGATAAGGATAAACAATATATTGATGATGAACTTTACAGATTTAATTTAGAGCACTTTCCAAAAGATTTGAGAGGTAGATATGAAGAAATCTGTTTATTTCTCAAGGATGAAAAGGGTAATGTTCGTGGTGGAGTACTTAGTGAGATATGTTGGAATTGGTTGGAGATTCATACTTTTATGATAGATGAGGACATAAGAAAATCAGGTTATGGAACTAAATTATTATCTGAACTTGAGAAAATAGCTACGGAAAAAGAATGTGATTTCATAAAAGTAGATACTTTGAGTTTTCAAGCATTGGATTTCTATGTAAAGAATGGTTATCAAGTATACGGAAGTATAGATAATGCAGGTGGAAATTTTAAACATTATTACTTAAAAAAAGACCTAAAGAATAAATAAAGCTTAACAGTTATTGTGAAAACTAAGGCTTTAGTCCAATAACGAGTCGGGTCACTTTCTTATGGAGGTGGCTGTTTTTATACCTCACGTAAAAATTTTAACCGTGATCAAAATAGGCTACTGACACGCACTTAAAAATATTTGATTTACTCGTTCCTAAGTCGCTATTTTTTTACTCTGTTGAAGAAAGTTGAACCGATAGAGGTAGTTGTCCAAGTACTTTGTGGCCATACCTTGGAAACCGTCGCATCCAGTCTTTCAATCACTTGTGATAACTGTTGACGTGCTGAAGATGGAATTATACTTTTTTTGACATATCCCTCTTTACTCAGATTAATCGTCTCGCGCTTAAGCCCCTTAATGAGAGCGAACTTTATATAGTTGGTCACGTTATCTGTGCATAACAAAGAAGATGGGTCGATATAATCCCCAATAACGGCATCAATGCATATTTCATTTCTTCCTCTTCATCTGAGAAGAATTCTTCTTTTATAAGGTTAAACAGTATCAGTTGTTCGTGTTTTGGCAAATTAGTAAAATCAGCATAAACATCTTTCCACATTCTAAAACCTCCTGTGGCAGTATTTTGGCACCTACAAAGAGTTTGGTCAAAATAGCAACAATAAATGCGAAAACAGCCTTTCAAATTAAGCGTAGGGTTAATTTGAAATATTTAATAATAAAGAAATAAGAGGTAAACAATAAATGGCAAGCGTCCTATAGGGTGCGTTTCTTTAGCAGGAAAACATATCCTATTGTCGAATGTATAGAGCGAAAGGTGGTGTTTATATATGAAAGTAAAAGTAGTAAAAGCATCCGATACTAACATATTAGAGAGTAAGATTAATACAGCTTTAAGTGACTTATCACTTAATCAGATAATTGATATTAAATTTGCAGGTGCTTACGATGGTAAAGATGAATCTTTTGCAGCTATTATTATGTATAATTAAAATTTCAAAAAGTACCTAATAATATTGATGTGCCCCCAAAAAGTCAGAGTCCCTAACAAGCAGCTGATTTGCTGGTGTGAAGAAGGTATTCTACCGGGCTCATGCCAGCTGAGTTGCTTCAGTACGTGTGTGAATTTCCGTTATGCTCGGTATTGAACCATGCCTGAATTTGTCAACTAAACATTATCTTTTAAAGAAGATTAACTCGCAAGGTCTAGTGTGTTTATAGAGGGTAAGAGTCTAATAATTTGCTATTTTTATATATGTCTGTTATTCTAAAGAAGAATTATTTTTGTTCGGCGGTTTCAGATTGATAAACAATTTTTGATTTTCGTCTAAGGTATTTGAGCAGGGATAGTAACACATTGTGTGGAAACACACTAGGAGGCAACAATTATGGAACAAGGTAAAGTGAAATGGTTTAATGCAGATAAAGGTTTTGGATTTATTGAACGTGAAGACGGAGAAGACGTATTCGTACATTTCTCAGCGATCCAAAGCGATGGTTTCAAATCTTTAGACGAAGGTCAAAGTGTAACGTTTGAAGTAGAACAAGGACAACGTGGCCCACAAGCTACAAACGTTCAAAAAGCTTAATAAAAGCTATGATAGACCCTGCATCTGCAGGGTCTATTTTTTTGCATTTAATTAATTTAATCAATAAAAAAGCCCTATTCAAGGAATGAATAGAGCCGGTGCAACAAACATATGAAACTAGTAATATCAAATGGTAGGCTAAGCATAGCACAGTACTTGAATAATACCTAATTTAAAACAGACATATATTATAACTTTCTTTGGAACTCTGTCTGTATATGGTCCATGCGTTTTTAATCACAGATTTGGATGTAGTGAATTTGGCAGGAAGTTTCTATTTGTATAAAACATCAGTATTTATACAAGTACAATTTTCAGAATAAATGACGATCATTTTGTGTTTATAGAGATGAGAGAGTTAGTCAGTCTTTATTACTTTTCTCTATTTTAAATATTAGATTAAAAATTTATGAACCCTTCCGATATATAGGTTGTAGAAAATATAGGAAAATAGGAGGGGTTCTAAAGTGGGATTTATACGTAACTTAGGAAAAGGTGCAGGAACTGTGTTGGGTGGAGTAATAGGCGGACCTATACAAATGGTTGGAGAATTATCAGGTATAGAAGTATTAGAAGACATCGGAAGTGGTGTAAGAAAAGCTTCTACATTTGCTGGAGATACTTTTGGTACATTTACAGAAGGAACCGTTAATACTATATCCGGTATTGTTCAAGATGATGTAGTAAAGAGAGATGAAGGATTAAATGGTATGGGTGAAGCAGTTGGCAGAACAGCAATGGGTGTTATTCATACAGCTAAGACTGCTGTGGTTAATGGAGGTGAAATCATTGGGGGAGCCCTTGATGGGGATAAGGACTCCGTGAAAAATGGAGCAAAAGGTTTACTCACTACTGTGGCAGTTGGAGCATTAGCTATTGGAGTTATTGATGTAGTTGACGGAGTCGATGGAACAGATGGAACGAATGTTGCCAGTGCTAATGAAGTATCCGAAACGAGCGGTGAAAGCACGGGTGTTAATCATGTAGATCCACACTATGTTGAAGGATATTACCGCGAGGACGGTACGTACGTGAATGGATATTACAGAGATGGAGATCATAACCCTGGTACTAACTTAACAGTCGAAGAGGGCGGTGGGTATTTCCGTTCGAATCCCGTAAGAGGTTGAGAATACAGTACATATAAAGTAATAATGCCATTATATATTCATTTTTAAACAAAGAAGACGTTGAGCAAGAAGCCCACGTCTTTTCTCTGTTTATTCTTAAGACTCCTTAACAAGAGAATAACGTTGAATATTTATATCACTTTTTTATCAGTACCGCTTAGCTCACAATGTTTAGGATAGCTGGAGATGAAAGGGTAAGAGTCTTATAATTTGCTATTTTAAAATATGTCTGTTATTCTAAAGAAGAATTATTTTTGTTCGGCGGTTTCAGATTGATAAACAATTTTTGATTTTCGTCTAAGGTATTTGAGCAGGGATAGTAACACATTGTGTGGAAACACACTAGGAGGCAACAATTATGGAACAAGGTAAAGTGAAATGGTTTAATGCAGATAAAGGTTTTGGATTTATCGAACGTGAAGATGGAGAAGACGTATTCGTACATTTCTCAGCGATCCAAAGCGATGGTTTCAAATCTTTAGACGAAGGTCAAAGTGTAACGTTTGAAGTAGAACAAGGACAACGTGGCCCACAAGCTACAAACGTTCAAAAAGCTTAATAATAGCTTAGAATAGACCCTGCATATGCAGGGTCTGTTTTTTTTTTGTATGTAATCAATTTGGTCAATAAAAATAAAACTCTATTCATGAAATGAATAGAGTTTCTGCAACAAACATATGAAACTAGTAATATAATGAACGCTAACATAGGAAGATACAATAAAATCCAAGCTATAAATATTTTAAGGAACCAACTATCTTTCTGGTTCCAGTCCCGTTTTCTTTATTTGTTGCTAATACAAACATTAATATTACGTTAAAAGACTATTAGATGATTATCATGAGAGAAGCAAGGAAGAAGCATAATTACAGACTACATGAATTAGCTAGAGGAGCTTATGAAATTGATAGAGAATTGGAGTGTTAGAATAATATATTTAAACTATCCAATTAACTTTATTGATTTGTCCCTCAATCTATTAAGGATTCTATAGCATCTGAACTTTCAAGTATTAATTCTAAAATTCCCGTCAATATACCTGTGTCTAAAATATTTGATCTATTAATACTAATTTGGTAATTATTGGTGGTATAATATGACTATATACGCATTTCTTTAGTGGGGGTATAGATGGATAAATTAAAACCTATATTTGACCAATTGTTTGCGCAGAAAGTACCAAAGGAAATATTGAAAAAGTCTCATTATGAAGTATTCGAAAAGATAGGGAATTCTATGGATTTAGATGTTATTCTACCTCCTAAAGAGCAATTAAGAATTCTATTTGGGAAGAATGAGGTGCCTTTTTCGAATTCGATAGGAGTTCACCCAGACTTTGAGGATTTATCAGAAACAGATACTAGAAGTCAGTATGTATGCTCGGTATTTTTGGATATTTCTGGTTCCACGAAACTGGGCATGAAATTCCCTTTATCAACTGTACGGTTCTATAAGAACGCGATTTTAAGGTCTGCTATTGAAATTTTTCAGGTATTTGATGGACATATACATCGGTTGCAAGGCGATGCAGTCTTTGCTTATTTCGGTCATAAAGATATGAAAAAATCAGATGCTATTATCAATGCATTAAATGCTGCTTCTTTAATGCAGTTCTTTAATAAAAATACTTTAAGTGAATTTTTTGAGGAAAATGGATTAGAGCCCTTACGTATTAGGATAGGCATTGATATAGGTGACGATCATCAAGTATTATGGTCCTCCTATGGATTAGGTAATATAACAGAAATCACTAGTACAAGCATCCATACTGACTTAGCAGCCAAACTCCAAAGTAAAGCCCCGAGAAATAATATATTAATTGGAGAAAATGTTCTTATTTATATGGATTTGCCGGATGAATTTATAAAAATTAAAACGTTTATTAAAGATGGGGAAAAACAGGAGGATAAGTATGTTTTAAATGATACTTATTTGAAAGCGTACTATCAAATGAGAATTTTTGATTGGGAAAAATATCTAAGCTCATTCTCCTTTCTACCTAAAGAACAGTTGACTAGGTATAAATCACCTGAAGATTTTGAAATAAAAGCTCAAGTATCAGAGGATTTAGAAAATATCTTACCATTAAATAGTAATTCTAGAGCTATACAAAAAGGGGCAGCATTAGGGTTTAAACTAGTTTTAAAGGGAACTCTAAAACAATTAAAACCTAGCAAAATTGAATGGAAAGTAATAAACAGAGGTAAGGAAGCTAGTGAATCTGAAAGCAGATTAACTTTTGGTATGGAAGACTACAAAAATAAATATACGTGCCAACAAAAAACAGCATATAATGGACATCATTATATGGAGTGTTCTTTTTATAATTCTCAAGGGAAGTTAATTGGACAAGATAGGTTTGGTATATTTGTTAATGATGAAAATAATATAATGAAAGAATTGGGGATTATTGAACATCCAGAAACAACTAGCAAATAAAAAGGATAAACCTATAGGTTTGTCCTTTTTACTTAATAAAAAACCAGCTTACGCATTCAGTTATAGCCCCAATAGTTAACCATATAAACCCGTATTTTAAATTTTGATACTTTTTTATACAGACTTGAGATAGAACGAAATTTTGATTTCTCATGTCATGAAGGAATTCTATATCGTCTTTTTCTTCAATATAGTCTGCATAAGCTTGGCTGTTAGAGAAAGAACCGATTCCTCCCCATGACATATAAAGAGAAGTATTAGTTGTATAGCGAGGCCAAAGAACTTTCCAAATAAAGAAATAACAAGCTGCAATTAAAGGGAGAAGTCCAGTTAATAAAGAGTAGTTAGCAATTGATAAATTACAAAATCCTATGTCTTTTGCTTCATTTCCAAAGAAACCCAACATAACTAAGGTTGCTCCTAAGGCAATTCCTGCTTTACCATCGGCAAACTTGATATAGTCTCCTATGTAGACTAGATTATGTTTATGATAATCATATAAACGATCTGCTTCTTTAGGATTTGTTAAATCCATTAATATTTCACCCCATACCAGTATTCATTTGATTTATTGTTTCTGCTTAGATCCTTAGGTAATAGACAAGTAGATAAATTAGAAAAGATATTCAATTGTTTAACAAGTATTTTGCTAGAGGAATCCATTCCTAAAAAAAACTCTTTTTCCTTAACAAATTTTTCAAGTTTATGAGCTACATTTACCGCATGTCCAATTGTTATAAACTCTTTATGACTTGAATTACCGAAAGAAGTAACAATTGTGTCCTCGCCATAGGTCAATGTAAATCTATATTTATTTCTAGACATATTCATTTCTTTTCGTAAAAAATAATCCATTTGTTTAATTGCCTCGCAAGCATAATATATTGAAAATACTTTGGAGTTACAATCTATATTAGGATATTTGATATCTGAATCCTTATCATCGAAATACTCTTCATTAAATTCCTTTTCATCAATATCTAATTCGTAAAAGCCATCTTTATCTATTTCGATTTCGTGAAAATTATTTCCATCAAAGTCTTTATTATTGGAAGTCTCGGTAGGATTCCATTCAGATGTAGAAATACTAGGGAAATGCATAGATATTCCATCGCCGGGGAATTTTTCAACAATACCATAATTAGAATAGATAATATCTGTTAATTTTGTAAATATGTATTGAGTTTTAGCAACAAAATTTACTGCTCCATGCTTTCTGATGTCCATAGATGAACCAGATAAATCAAAAACAACTGTTGCTCCTGGTAAATTATTGTACGAACCAATTGTACCTTGAAAAAGATTCATATTTGAAAATTGTCTTTGTAAATCTACTGCGTTTAAACTTTTTAGTATTAGCTCTCTATTTAATCTTGATGGTATATGTCGTGTTGTATTTCTGAATCTTGCCACAAACTTCATCCTTCCATACTTACTAATATGTGTGTGTATAACTTTGTTGGAGAAATATTCCTGATTTATCCATTGTAAAGATTGTATCATTCTTTATTTACAAAATAAATCCTCAAGATAGAAGTATTATGAGGTGATTATCAGGCTGCCAACTAAAGAAAAACTTGAACAGGATTTATTAAATAAAATGACAAACCAGAACATAGCGGAAATCTATGGAACATCTTTTCAAAAGATTATTTCACTCATAAAGAAGCACAACCTGAACCCTAATGAGCTTAGTAAGGTTAATAGATACATTGTCTACATGCATTGGTTCAACATAGAAGAAACTCGGAATGGATTGATTACTTAGTTAAAGATTTATTTGTAATTAATGAATCTAAAGAAGTAAATGTGAAATTGTTCAATCAAATTATGTCAAAAATCCAAAATCTTGACTTTTATTTGTTAAATGAAGATTGTAATAAAATTACTGAATTACGTAGAAGTATAGAGGATAAAATGGTAGCAAATATTAAAATTGTATATCAAGATTTTAAAATGAATAAAGAAATGAATGAAGCTTATTATTTGTAATATTTTCTGAATCACTAATGTTGAGGATATAAATAGGTTCTTATGGCGGAATTTACAGAAAAACTAGTTTGCTAATAATATGTCTGGATATACGTGTTCGAGCACCGCTTGGCTGATAGAAAGCACCTTCTGAATTGAACTGCCCCGTAAAAGTTAGACACTAATCTAATTTTTATGGGGGTTTTTTTATGGCAAAATCAACTGTTGAACAAAGAATCCAAGCGGTTCAACGTTATGTAAATGGATATGAAAGCATGAATGA